>JBBRON010000004.1:0-241022 GCA_038229375.1 Cytophagales bacterium
CCCTAGGCAAAAAGAGAACAGGCCACCCCTACGGGGCTAATCCCCCTGATCATGATTCATGTTCTACAAACAGATCGCTCCTACGGAGCTATTTGCCTCTTTGCCTCTAGTTGGTGTTTGCCTCTAGTTGGTGTTATCACCAACTAGTTTCCCGATGGTTCGATGACAACACCGGCCCTAGGCAAAAAGAGAACAGGTCACCCCTACGGGGCTAATCCCCCTGATCACGATTCATGTTCTACAAACAGATCGCACCTACTGAGCTATTCTTCGTAGAAAATTGCCGGCCATTTTAATCGAATTTATTCCCGTGGTTAGAAAAGCCCCACCGGGGTAATCTGTTGGTAGAAAAGCAAGCATTGGGCGAGGTGCAAGCCCCGTAGGGGTGTCCTGTTAAAAAAAATTTGCCATTAGTTGATGTTGTCACCACTAGCTGCCGGATGGTTCGTTTTGCCCCTAGTTGGTGTTATCACCAACTAGCGAAATTCATTTGCTTACAACCGGTTACAAACGACTACAAACGTAAGTAAACGGTTATTATACGACTGCTATTTTTCATTTCGTTCACCTTCGCTTCATGTTTAACAAAAAACAAAACCATTATGAAAAGTTTAAGAAATAGTGTTCAGCTCATCGGCAGATTGGGCAAAGACCCGGAAGTAAAAGTTTTTGAAAAATCGAAGAAGGCATCCTTCTCAATTGCCACGACCGACTCCTACAAAAACATTAAAGGGGAAAAAGTGGAGGATACCCAATGGCACAATGTTGTGATTTGGGGTAAGATGGCGGATACGGCCGCGAAGTATCTGAAAAAAGGAAGTGAGGTATGCATCGAAGGAAAACTCGTGCATCGTGCGTATGAATCAGCAAAAGGTGAGAAGAAATTCTACACAGAGATTAACGCAAATGACATGTTAATGCTGGGGAGTAAGCCTCAGGCCTCGTAAATGCCGTCAAATTGGATTAAAGGTGCTCTTGAAGAAGGGCACCTTTTTTTCTCGAAATCAAACTCACTAACGAGGAAATTATTTCAAAGATGGAATTTTACAGCCACACCGAACGCGAAGTCTTTGAGGTCGTTCGTAAGGTAAAATTCAGGCACCACGCTGAAATGACTTCCAGCTAGCTGATGTGTTGCAAAGAACTTGATGGTGTTGCCTTTAAAGTAATCTCCTGCTTGATTTCTGGAAGGCTGGAATCCAATTCCCAATCCTGCCCACTGTGCGCCACTCGTTTTCCTGTTGAAATTTTTCTCAAAGCTCAGTGATAAAAACGAGTTGGTGTTCATTTGATAACCTTCCGCGGATTTTTCTGCAAAGAACATGAAATCTGAAATAGCCGATACCCTGATGTTTTGGCGGTTGAAATGATCTCTGAATGTCAGTCCAAGCACGAAGGAGAGTTGCGGATATAGCTTGTCGCGGAAAAGCCCTACACCACCATACCCGGTTAAGAAAATATTATCCCCCGGATATTTTCTGGTCAGGGTAAGCTGATCTACTTTATTTTCACGGAACACAATGCGTGACCGGATGCTTTTCTTTCCTAAGGATGTGAAGTCAGCTTCTTTTATGAGTTGATCCGATAATGCGGAGAAGTCAAGATTACTAACGCTGGCCATCGACTGAAAACTTTCTGAATACACCTTCACCTTATATTTATCGGACTGGATAATCATTTCCCATCCGGGCGGAAGCAATTCAATAATTTGTTTGTCTTTGACCGTTACCTGGGTTTGCGGCTGATCGATCTTCTTTATGCTGATCAGCGTTTTTTCGCCGATGGGAATAAAGGAATTGTTCAAGCCAGTTGATAGAATCTCTTTTTCGCCAGCGGGTACGATTCTTACGTCAATGTGATAAGGGCCCGTTTCATTGAAATTATCGGGCAAACTTTTCCGAACGTAATCACTTGTTTCTTTAATGAAGGCGGGAAAATTAGGGATAAATTGGGTGTTGTTTTTGAATTCACGCATTTCAATGACTACCACGGTCCGTTGATCGGGGAGCTCAATACGAATGGAGTCGGGATAGTAATTTATCTGCTGACCGTTGACATTTATGGTTACATAGAGTAGTCCAAAGAATAGCAATGCTCGGTATTTCATGATTGAAAGATTTTTAGTGTGGATTACGTTTTGACTGTAGGGTTAGTGATTCACTGGTATTCAGGTCAATAGATTCAGTTTCTACGTATGGTAAGAGTTTAAAGCTCAGTTTCCTTTCTTTGACTAATGCAGTTTCCTGATATCCCGTTCCTATTATCGCACGAACTCCCTTACGTTGCCGTACAGTATCAATAGGTTTTGTTTCGTTAATAACTGCCAACGGCTCATCAATTTTCGCGATGGCTATTTCTTCGTTTAGTTCTTTGGTAGATTCTTTTTCCGGTAGAGGTGTCAATGGAGATTTTATGCGTGTATTTTTTTTGACCGGCCTGGAGGCAACAAATTTCTGTTCTTCCCGAGTTGAGGTGGGTGCTACACAATCAATAGGTTCAGTTGCTATTTTATTTGCCAACAACAACTCGGCTTGATAGATCTTGTTTTTCTCTATAGACAATTCGATCGCTCGTAGCTGGAGGTCAACCGATTTTCGGTTGTTCAATCCGATGGTAAAGAAGATCAACGCGCCAGCCAATACTATTGAAGCGGCCGCATAGTAAAAGACAACAGGAGTCCGTGAGGAAGGATGATCAATTTTTGACCATACAAGATCTTTCTCCCACTTCAGCGGGTTCTGCTCCACGGTGTTTATTTTTTCGCGAATCGTTTTTTCAAATTCATGTTCCATAATGAAACCCCTCCTGTGTTAACATTTTTTTGAGTAGTGATTTTGCCTTGTATAGTTGCGTCCTTGATGTACTCTCCGTGATATTCAATGCCGCACCGATTTCCTGATGGGTATAGCCTTCTATTACTGACAAATTGAAGACGGTCCGGTAACCTGTTGGCAATTCTGTAATAAACCGATAAATGTCGTCGGCGTCCATTTTACTTACTTGCTCAATTCCTGGCTCGGGCGTGGACTCATCCAGCGTTTCTGTCAAATGAAAATTATGTCTGCGTCGAAGCCACATCAGTGATTCGTTGACTACTATTTTTTTCATCCAGGCTTTCAAACTGCCAGTACCGGAGTAGGCGAATCCCCCAATGTGTTGATAAATTTTATTGAAAGCGGTGATCATCACATCCTCGCTATCTGCCTGACTTTTTATATACCGACAGCAGAGTCTGTATAAGGAATCGGCGTGTAAACTGAATAGCAGTTCTTGTGCTTTTCTGTCCTTGTGCTGGCATTTTCGTAAGAGCTCGGTCTCTTGCAATTTGCGATAGTTAGGTTCTGTTGTTAAAATGCGGAGCACGGGCCGCGCGTTGCCTGATGGATTGAAAAAGGAGGGAAATAGTTGAAAAAAGTTTGCGTCCCCGAAGCTTCGATACGGATTTTCAAAAGACACAGAACTTTGCAGAATTCTCCAGAGGTAAAAGTTCCAGGAAATCAGCTCCTACAACATCAACGAAATCAGCGGGAAATGTCCTTACTTTGTCGCCAATGAATTTTGTTTTTCCTCTGTTCCTCTGGGCTCTTGCCGCGCTTTCCATTCCCATCATTATTCATCTATTTAATTTCAGGAAGACCACACGCGTGCTTTTTTCGAATACCCGTTTCTTAAGGCAGATACGGCAGGAAACCACTCAAAAGCGTAAACTGAAGCAGTATTTGGTGCTTGCTTCCAGGCTCCTGTTTCTGTTCTTCCTTGTAATTGCTTTCGCACAGCCATTTCTTCCCGCAAAGGAACAGCAGACCGCAGGTCGCGAAGTAACGATCTACCTCGACAATTCTTATAGTATGCTTTCACTCGTCGGCGAGAAGACGCGCGCGTTGGATGCCGGTATCAGGTTTACCCAGGAAGCTGTAAACTTGTTCTCACCCGACACGCGTTACAAACTCGTTACAAACGATTTTGCACCTTTCTCCAATTCATATAAAACAAAGACGGAAATATTGGATCTGCTTGCGCAGATAAGGCTGTCAGCCATATCCAGAACGTTCAAAGAAGTTAATCAACGCATTGGTGACGGTGTAAAAGATGTTTTCTGGCTTTCGGATTTTCAGAAATCCACGTTGGGTGAGATTAATACTTCTTCCTTTGACAGTTTGCAATCATTGCGATTGGTACCAATAACAATGGAAAGCGCAACGAACGTGCTGATTGACTCGGCCTATCTGGAAGATCCTTTTGTCGTGGGTGGGCAGCGCAACACCTTAAATGTGAGGTTGAGGAATATCGGTGCAAAAGTTCATGAGGGGTTGATTGTCAAACTTGCCATCAACGACATTCAGTCAGGCACCGCATCAGTCAATCTTGAATCCAATTCTTCTTCAGTGGCGCGATTTGATCTCACGCAGGGATTGAAAGGATGGAACAAGGCTGTGATTAGCTTTACGGATTTTCCCGTGAGCTTTGACAATGAATTTTATCTCACACTGAATTTTTCCGACAAGATAAAAGTGGTCGAGGTTAGGAGTGGGAATGCCTTCATCGAAAAGGTGTTTGGAAACACATCACTCTTTTCTTACCGGGCGTTTGAGCCAGGCAATGTCGATCTGGGTATATTACTACAAGCCGACCTCGTTATTCTGAACAACCTCGATAATCCAGATGCGTCACTGATAAGCGCGGTCCGCGAGCATCAACGTGGCGCAGGTACGTTACTTATAGTGCCTTCTGCAAAAATTGATTTTGATGCGTATCGTTCACTGCTTCCAAACCTTAACATAATAAAAAGTACAGCAACAGAAATACTCGAATTGGATAAGCCTGAATTTCAGAATCCTTTCTTTGAAAATGTATTTGAGGAACGCACACCTTCTATGGCAATGCCCCGGATGAAACCAGTGATAGAGTGGGGTGGTGATCGCTCGGCATTGCTAAAATTCAAAGACGGAAAACCTTTGCTGACCAAAGTCAAAAATGCATTTCTGATGGCGTCTCCTCTTGATCCTAAATTTTCGGATTTCCAAAGTCATGGATTGTTTGTGCCGGTGATGTATCGCATTGCTGCATCGGGTCATCGGGTAAGTCAGAAGCCATACTACACGCTCTCCGAAACTACGGTGACCCTAAAGACGGACAGTCTTAAAGGGGAAGCACCGGTAAAACTAGTTGGCAAACAAGAGGTAGTTCCAGCACAAAGAAGGAACGGCGACCTGGTATTGCTCGAAATACCCCGTTTCTCTATTGAGCCTGGCTTTTATTACGCGAAAGCGGATGCCGACACGCTCGGATTAGTTGCCTTTAATCTGGACAAACGGGAATCACTGTTGGAGCAGTGGACAGGAGCGGAGGTGAAATCAATGCTTGGAGGTGGAAAAAACATATCAATGTTTGATTCGGCGACGGGCAGTTCTTTCAGCAACGAAATAAAAGAGAGATATTTGGGCACTGCTTTGTGGAAATATGCGCTGATGCTGGCGCTGCTCTTCCTGCTGGCAGAAGTACTGCTCATTCGTTTTCTAAAATAAATTGATGAATAGAAACCTGGAATGAAAATACTGATCCAATCCGCCACCATCCTCGATTCGAATTCCCCCTTTCATAAAAAGAAGAAAAACATCTTAATTCAGAACGGACGTATTACCGAAATTGGTGATAAGAATTTCAGTGCTGATAAGATCATCGACGCTAAAAACATGATCCTATCAGTAGGCTGGTTTGATCTGGGAGCGTATGTCGGAGATCCCGGCCATGAGCACCATGAAGATCTGGCGTCATTAATGAAGTCAGCAGCGGCAGGCGGATTCACGGAAGTGGCCGTATTGCCCAATACAAGTCCGTCGGTGCAATCGAAGAACGAGGTCAGCTACCTTATCAATAACAACGACTCACGGCTGGTGCAGATTCATGCAATGGCCGCCGTCACAAAAAATAATAAAGGCGAGGACCTTACGGAAATGATCGACCTTCATCAGGCGGGAGCGATTGCCTTTACGGATGGACTGAAACCGATCTGGCATACAGACATATTTCTTAAATCACTGCAGTATCTGCAGAAGTTTAATGGTTTGCTTATTGACCATCCTGAAGATATCTGGCTGAATTTATTTGGTCAGATGCATGAGGGACTCAACAGCACGATGCTCGGATTAAAAGGTATGCCCAGAATTGCCGAAGAGCTTCCGCTCAGTCGAAACATTGAGTTGCTTCAATATGCAGGAGGGCGGGTTCACTTTTCACGCTTATCGACAGCCAAAAGTATTGACCTGGTGAGGGCGGCAAAGAAAAGAGGATTGTCAGTAAGTTGTGATGTAGTTAGTTATCAGCCATTGCTGGATGTTAGCTTGCTGGAAGATTTTGATACGAATTATAAAGTCAATCCTCCGTTGAGAGAGAAAGCTGATCGCGACGCATTGGTGAAGGGATTGAACGATGGCACGATCGATGTGTTGTGCTCGGGACATCTGCCTCAAGATGATGAATGCAAGAATCTGGAATTTGACCAGGCGGAATTTGGTGTCGCTAACCTCCAGACGTTCGGATCAACTCTAACCATGCTATCCGACATGGTAGCATGGGAAGACATAATTCATAAAGTAACGACCGCGCCGCGGACGTTGCTTGGAATTGAGGTCCCGGTGATTGACGTCGATCAAAAAGCTAATCTTACTCTTTTTGATCCTGAAAGGGAATGGACACTCGACGCCAAAAGCAATTTCTCAAAGTCAAAAAACTCGCCCTGGTACGGTCAGAAGATAAAGGGTAAGGCAGTAGCCGTATTTAATAACTCCAGGAACTGGTTGGATGTTTAGTAAGATTATCTCTTCACCGCTGGTAAAATCTTCTATCCGCTATGGCGCGATTGCGGGGGTATTGTGTATGGTTTTCCTGATTACTTTTTATTTTATGGGAAAAAGTCCGTTTCTCGTAGATCCTTATCTCGATTTTCGCGTATTACTGTTTTCGATACTCATTTTCTTCTGTTTAAAAGAAGTACGGGATTTTTACCAGGGAGGCATCCTATTCATGTGGCAGGGTATGACAGGAGGTCTCATCTTTTTGTCGGCAGCTGGTATTGTTGCGGCAGTGGGAATTTTGATTTTTGGCGCACTGCAGCCGGCCTTGCTTACGGATTATATTTCGGAGTTTGGTGCGCAGATCAGGAGCTATCCCGACGACATTGTAAAAAAAATAGGAAAAGATGTGCTGGAACGTAATTTAAACGCACTTTCTTCTACTAACATGGGTAACGTGGCATGGATGTACGTAAAACAAACCTTTATCATCGGCCTTTTTATAACCGTAATAATCTCAGTAATTTTAAGACGTCAACCTAAACCTGAATAGCATGGAAGAGACAACCGAACAACCCACACTTCTTAATCACGCGCTGAGATGGGGAGCCATTTGTGCGGCAATAAGCATTTTCTTTTCAATAATGTTATATGTGATTGATTACACATTGATGGTTCAATTGAAATTTCTTTTCATATTCCTTTTGGTTTATTTGGGAATCACTATTTATGCTGGAATTGAATACAGGAATGCCGTTGGTCGGTTCCTTTCATTTGGTAAGGCGTTCCAGCATGGTTTCCTGGTCCTGGCGATCTCGGGCCTCATTGCTACGTTGTGGAATATGCTTTTATATCATGTAATTGATACCGAACTTCCACAAAAACTTTTGGAAGCATCGATGGAAAATACCCGCACGATGATGGAAGGTTTTGGTACGCCGCCGGACCAGATTGACGCAGCACTCGCTCAAGCAGAAGAACGGGCCAAGAATCAATTTACTTTTGGGGGACAGGCACTCGGGTATGTATTTATTTTGATTTTCTCAGCAATCATGGCGTTAATATCTGGCTTGATTGTAAAAAGAAATGAACCGTTAGAAATGTAAATGAACATTTCTGTCATCATTCCCGCCAAAGACGAAGAACAATCAATACCGGAATTGAGTCAGTGGATAAGCCGTGTGATGGAAACACACGGCTTTTCGTATGAAGTGATCTTTGTGGATGATGGAAGTGAGGACACGACGTGGGAACAAATAAAAAAAGTAAGTCATGCTAATTCCAATTTTAAAGGCATACGCTTCAATCGTAACTTCGGAAAATCAGCAGCGTTACATACGGCTTTCAAATCGGCGGAGGGTGACGTGGTAATTACGATGGACTCTGATCTTCAGGACAGTCCGGAAGAAATACCCGAGTTGTACCGGATGATCAAGGAGCAGAATTTTGATCTTGTCTCCGGTTGGAAGAAGAAACGTCACGATCCGATTGGAAAAACAATCCCCTCCAGATTTTTTAATTTCATTACCCGCAGAATATCAGGAATCAATCTTCATGACTTTAACTGTGGATTAAAAGCCTATAAGTCGGTCGTCATAAAAAACATTACCGTCTATGGAGAAATGCATCGTTATATTCCGGTCATAGCAAAGTGGGCCGGGTTCACGAAGATTGGGGAGAAAGTAGTTGAACATCACGAACACAAGTATGGTCATAGTAAATTTGGCCTTGAACGATTCATGCGCGGGTTTCTCGATCTTTTATCGATCACCTTTATCGGGCGTTTTTCACGACGGCCAATGCATTTTTTCGGATTCTGGGGTTCGCTCTCATTTCTCGCAGGAATTTTCTTTACAGCAAAGATCCTCTACGATAAAATTGATTCAGTTTTCATTTCCAAAATTCCACTCAAGCGCGACGTTACCGAGCAGCCGATATTTTACCTGGCCTTGGTAGCGCTGATTCTTGGAACACAACTTTTTCTCACAGGCTTCATAGCGGAGCTGATCGCACGACAGTCGATCTCCAAAAAAGACTACCTCGTTATTGAAAAGACAGGGATGGATCAGTGGCCTGCTGTTTCAGGGTTTAAGGTGTCTTCAAGTGCAGCGGCTAAGTAAGTTTAGGGTGGTTTGTTTGAGGTCGGTCCACCAACCGAAGGAAGCATAAAGATCATAACGCATACGCCTTCAAGATCTTTATCCTGTTTAGTTTCATCAGTCCGTAACTCTGGCCATAGCGGGATGGAAGGCACTTTACGACAATCAAAGCCCATTTCGTGCCCGTTGGAATAAGCACTTGCTTTATTTGCTTATTGGCTTTATTTGTTGACTGATCCTTTTTTAAAACCTTGGAGTAAACAGTTGTCTTTACTATGGGAATATTTATTTCATTTGAAAAAGTAGTCGCCTTATGGTCGGCATCGAGAAAAACGATAATGATTGTTTGTTTATAGCTTTTCACTTTAAATTTATCGAGCTTATCGGAAGGCGTCGTAGAAAGTTCGATGTGAATGGATGGTTCTGCTTGGTTAATAGTGGATACAGTGAACTTAAATGAAAAGTAGTTGCCTATACGAGGCTTTTTGTACAGATCGAAATCTTCCAGGATGCTGAAGTCAATGGTGGACTTTTCGCGCAAGTATATTTTGAAGAGACCTACAAGGCGAGACCACATCGTGCCATCTTTAAACTCTTTACGAAATGGATCAAGCGCGTCCTTAATTGCCTTCGCTGCGGGGTTGGCAAGTCTGTTCAGTGCCACCGACTTTTGAAATGCATTGTTTAATGAAATTGGCGTTTTGCTGCCGCGAGGTTTGCGATAGTGTTTCCCGTAAACCTTGCTATTTACTTCAACCACATCGTCGACCACTGTAGTTGAAAGGAGAGGTTTTTTTCTCGGCATATTTTTTATTGTTGAGATGGAACCTTTTAAGCGACTTCCCGTTATTGACTCCTGTTCTTCAAAATACCGAAAAAGCTCCTTTTCTACAAGCTTTTGACCGATTCCGGGTCACTTCTATCACACGTTATAGAGACATTACAGGGACATTATAAGGACCTTATAGGGACATTACAGGGACCTTGGCAGGAGTCTCTTCGATGTAACTTCAATGCAGCTTCGATGTAGGGTCAATGTAACTTCGGGCGATGTTCGGACGTTCCTCGTACTGTCTATCTGGTCCGAAAATAGCCATACAGGTTTGACGGTTAATCCTGACCTGGCGATCGGTTTTGGATTTATATCCTGAGATCACAATACAAGGAACCAGCGCACCATGAGCTCAAAATTTCGTATCTTTGAACCCTCATTTATAAAAAATGGGGCTGACCGGTTTTGACAGGATGTGTGAATCCGTGCACCAGCATGCAAGCTCATGAGGGTAGAGCTTTGAAAACTGCTCTCACAATTTACGTGGCGAAAATACTTACGCCATGGCTGCTTAATCTGACTTAACGTTGGGTTAGCTTATGTCGGATAAGATCCGACAGGCCATCGTCGCCTGATACTTCTGTTTTGCGAGTATCAGATATGCGGCGTCGATCAGCAGAACTGGGCCGTCGTGTGTTGCGCACGATTGTCGAGACAACAGCAACTACGGGGATCTTTAGGCTGTTGCCTGCCTTAGGTCTCCCGACAATCAAAGTCAACTAAGCATGTAGAACGTACGCATTTATCTTCTCTGGACCAGGGTTCGATTCCCTGCAGCTCCACCTTCGCCCGCCATAGCGATGCCGTAGGCATTGCGAAGGCGGGCTTCGCCTTAAAACACGCACTGCCGTTAAGTTCAGTTTCAGCGGGCTACTGTGGACGCTGTCCACCTTCGATCAAAGATTGTCCATAGTTAAAAGAGTCAGGCGTCGCCGGCCGAAGCTCATGTCTCATGAGCGAAGGCGGGCTTCGCCTCAAAGAGCGCCCTACGGTTAAGCACAGTTTCAGCGGGCTAAGGGCGCCTGCGCCACAGCCTCCGCACACGGACAAGGTCCATCTTTCAGCCAAAGATCCCCTTAATAGAAAGAGTCAGGTTTTCTTGTTAATAAGATTAAGTATAGTTCCCTAGACGATTTCCATTTTTAACCATGGAAACATGGACCGTTTACATCTTGAGTTGCGCCGATGGAATGACATACACTGGTTGTACGCATGATATTAATAATCGCTTAGGGCGCCACAACAACAAAGAAGTCCACTTTACAAAAACTCGTTTGCCCGTCTCCGTAATGCTCACGATTGCCTTTACCGATAAGTATAAAGCGTTTGATTTTGAGAAGTATTTGAAGAGCGGATCAGGAAGGGCGTTTATGAATAGACATTTCCTGTAGTACTGGAGATTTCGCTCCCCTTGACCACTTCTTTTCGCGCGAGCGTGACCAGTGAAAATTGTTTGACGGCAATTATTTGGTATCCCTAGATAAATGACCGAATATCAAAGCTTGTAACGGTCAAATCATCGCGGAATGAATTGTTTGGCATCCCGAAAAATGGTGATCACACCTAAACGAAATAAAGTGGTCAACCCCACGGAATCTCCAGCTAAAGGCTCTTTGAGATCGTATATCCGCAAGGAAGATAAAGAGTTCAATAACGATATTGTAAGCGCATACACCAGTTTTCTCACTTCGATGTTCTGTTTTAAAGTTACAATTGGGTAAATCTATTCAGCCAGAGGCAATCACTAGTCATAATTAGGTCTTAAAAATCCCCCCTTCATGGGAGGCACTTACCCTGTGCCTGGGTTCATCTTTGAGCCAAACAAAAATAAGAACTATGAAAAAATTATTTTTTACCGGGTACACTCCAGTAGCCATTTTAACTCTTCTGCTTTTGGTATGGGCTTGTAAGAAAGATGATCCAAAACCAACAGCCCCCGATCCATCTCCTACACTTACCTTTGCAACGCCTTCGGCTTTGTCGTGTTCTACAGGTTGTACCAATGTGGCTACATCTTCCATCCCAACAGGAGGGCCTATTAGTTATACGATTAGCGATCCAAACATTGCTACCATAAATGCTACAACAGGTGCCATCACTCCTGTATCTCCAGGTGTGGCTACTGTTACAGCTACTCAGGCAGCCATGGCAGGAAAAAACACGCAAGGCACAACAACATATTCATTGACCATTACAGGATTGTCAATTACAAGTTTCGCCCCTGAATTTGGTGGCGTTGGATACTCGGTAGTTATTACAGGTACAAATTTTGATGGTATTACGGCCGCGAATAACATTGTTAAAATCAATGGTGTGCAAACTGCAACGCCAACCAGTATCTCTTCTACTTCGCTCACTGTTCTCGTGCCGCGCGGTGCTCGTGGTGCCGGAAACATTACTGTAAGTGTAGCAAGCAAGACAGCAACAAAAGGAACGTTTACCGAATATGCTACGGTTACAACTTTTGCAGGTGATGGAACACAAAACTGGAAAGATGCCACTGGAACTTCATCGCAATTCTATACCCCGGCAGGATTAGCCTTTGATAACTCTGGTAATTTATTAGTAGCTGATTACAATAACAATCGAATAAGATCAATCACCACCGATGGTGTGGTTTCTACAATCGGTGGTGATGGCTCATTTGATTATCAGGACGGACAAGGAACGAGTGCAAAGATGAATCAACCCTGGGGCATCGCTGTAAATAAAACTACGGGCTATATTTTTATTACCGATCGCGGTGATGATCACATTCGTAAAATTAACTCAACTGGATATGTGAGTAGCTATGCTGGTTCAACTGAAGGAAATGCAAACGGCAATACACTCGCTAATGCACAATTCTATCAACCTCAAGGCATAGCGATTGACGGATTTAATAACATCTACGTAACCGACCGTTGGAACTCACTGATTCGCGATATCGTGTCAGGTGGTTATGTTTTAACAATAGCTGGAAATAACACAAGTGCATATATCAATGGAAATGGATCGAGCTCTGCATTTTACTTTCCTGACGGACTTGCCATTGATCCTTCTGGCGACAACATGTACATAGCAGACCATACCAATAATTGTATTCGGAAACTAGTAATACAGGGAGGTAATGACGCTACTACTTTTGCAGGCTCAAGCGTAGCAAATAATGGAGCCGGTGGTTTTATAGACGGCACCGGAACTGGAGCACGATTTAGCGGTCCATCGGGTTTAGCTATCGATGCTGACGGAAATTTATATGTGGCTGATAACGGCAACGGTATGATTCGCAAAATAACTCCGGCTGGAGTTGTCACCACCGTTGCAGGCCGCCCTAATCTCCCGGATAGCGATCAATACAAAGATGGCTTAGGTCCATTCTGTTCTATCTATCAACCTCTCGGAATTGCTGTTGATGCAATAGGTGATATTTACATAACCGATGGAACGAACCGAATTCGTAAAATCGTGCAATAATCATATATAGTGAGTTTTTAGTTTATCCCCGATTGATTTAATCAATCGGGGATTTTATGGTTATGAATCAAAGCGAGAGTATTTCGTTCTTTAACTAAACCTTGAACAAGGGCTGAAAATTCTTTTGAGAAAATGATCATGAATATCATGTGGGTTTTTTGAATATTCATTTTCTTCACGTTCTTTATTCTACCATCTTATTGAGTTTATGTTCTTTTGTCAAAACCTTACCCTATTGCACCTGAAGTTATTGATCGTCGTACTCGTTTTCCTTGCAGCTTCAATTCAATGTTTCAGTCAAACGCGATTTGAGATTGAAAAAGATAGTTTTCAATTGGTGTTACGAAACAGTCCCAATGATTCGAGTAAGGTAATGACGCTTTTAAAATTTGGATGGTGGTGGGAAACGTATGATATGGATAGTGCAGCAACGTGTTATGTAAAGCTTGGAGAACTCTCAAGGAAAATAAATTATACTGAAGGGCAATTAAAGTATTATGCTAACTACACATTCGTTTTAAACCACAAAGGAAAATTTGATGAAAGTTTAAATCTTAATAAGGAGAGTGTTGAATTCGCAAAAAAGAAAGGGACCAAAATTCAATTGGCCAATTGTGTTTTCAATACTGGCTCCAGCTACAATAATATGAGCCAATACGATGAAGCCATTGTTTATTATTTGCAAGCCGCAAAAGTTTTTGAAGAACTTGGTCTCGCCAATAATCTCGCTATAGCCTACGGAAATATTGGGGGTGTATTTATTAACATCGCCCAATACAGCAAAGGATTAGATTACTCATTAAAAGCACTTGCAAAAGCAAGAGAAGCAAAAAACATAGCGCAAGAGGCAACATTTTTGATCAATGCTGGCATGTGTGCTACGCACTTAAACCAACTGGAAAGTGCTGATGACTATTTACACCAAGGATTGGCCATTGCTAAGAGGTCGAAAAGCTCCTTGATTGAAATGCAAGCCTATAATTTTCTTGCAGAACTCTACACCCTCAAAAAGAAATACAGCAAAAGCATTGAATATGCTCAGTTGGGACTTAAGGCTTCAAGAGATGTGGGATCATTGTATAATGAAATGGATGCGTTAAAGGCACTGACGATAGCCTATTCGCTCATGGGAAATGCATCGGAGACGATCAAGAGCGCAGAGGAAGCCATTGCCTTCTGTAAGAAAAATAGCATTAAAAGTAATTTGGATCAGATCTATTTGGCGTTAGCCAATGCGAACAGTGTATTGGGAAACTACAAATCAGCTTTTCAAAATTTAATGATCAGTCATAACATCGAAGACTCTGTCAATCAAAAAGAGGTAACCAATAAAATTGAGCAATTAGAAATTCGGTATCAAACAACACAAAAAGAAAAGCAAATATTGGAACTAAAGCACGAGCAGACGAATCAAAAATTATTCATCGTAGGCTTAAGTTCAAGCCTTCTTATTCTGATCGCCATCGGTTTTTTAATTTATAGCAATCTTCAAAATAGAAGAAAAAACACAGAACAAAAACACAAACTAATTGAAACTGAAATAAGTCAACTGAAACAAGCCCAACAACTATTGGCGGCTGAGTCCATTTTAAAAGGTGAAGAAGAAGAAAGAAGTCGCCTGGCAAAAGATCTTCACGATGGACTTGGCGGAATGTTGTGGGGCGTTAAAACATCACTATCCACGATGAAAGGAAATATGATCTTGCAAGGCGATCAAGTTCAAACATTTGAACGATCGCTCGATATGTTAAACAACTCCATTACTGAGTTGAGGCGAGTTGCGCATAACCTCATGCCTGAAGCACTTGTAAAATTTGGTCTTACCGAAGCACTAAAAGATTTTTGCGATTTTATAAACAATGCCAAAATCATGAATGTGATCTTTCAGCAGGTGGGGATAGAAAGACGCTTCGATACTTCAGCCGAAGTTATTCTCTATCGCATTGCCAATGAATTGGCTAACAATGCCATGCGCCACTCTTCGGCTACGGAATTAATTGTCCAGCTTCACTATGACGAAAATGTGATTACCCTTACCGTAGAAGACAATGGTATTGGGTTTGATCAAACCATGCTGCAAAAAACGAGCGGTGCCGGATGGCCCAATATAAAATCTCGCGTTGAGTATTTAAAAGGAACACTTGATGTTGAAACAAGTCAAGGCAAAGGTGCTGCGATACACATTACTATTCCCGTATGAAAACGATAAAACTGTTTATGGTGGATGATCATCCGATGGTGATTGAAGGAATGTCTTCCATGATCAGAAAGGAGCCGTCCATCGAGTTGATGGGATACGCAACAACAGCTGCATCATGCCTGGGATTTCTGCTTGAGAACACACCAGATGTTTTATTGTTGGATATCAATCTTCCAGATCAAAGCGGTATCGAATTATGCGGCGAGGTTAAGAAGCGCAAACCTCAAATAAATATTTTAGCCATTAGCAGTCTCAATCAAGGCAGTTATGTAAAACAGATGATGGAGCATGGAGCATCTGGATATATTTTTAAAAATGTTTCGAATGAAGAATTTCTTCAAGCGGTAACCAAAGTTGCCAGCGGTGAGATCTATTTGAACTACGAAGCGAGTTATGCCATGCGCCAGGAAAAGCAACGCACTGCCAGCTTGCCCGTTTTAACCAAACGCGAGAAAGAAGTACTTCAACTTATTGCAGAGGGATTAACCAATCCACAGATTGCCGAGAAGTTATTTGTAAGTCAATCCACTATTGACAGCCACCGCAAGAGTCTTATGCAAAAGCTACAGGTTAAGAATATAACAGCGCTGCTCAAACTATCTTTAGAAAATGGTTTAGTGAAATTGTAAACTATTTATCGCGCGTGTTATCGTGACCCTAGCGCGACGGCTGTCAGGCTGTGTGAAAATGAATAATTGCGTAAATTGATTCATCAATAAAGAGATGAGCCGATGCATTATTTTGTGTTGATGCCTTTTTGAGCCTTTTTTCATTATTTTTAAACGTGGAAAAAGGCTCTAAGGTTTAGTTCAAGACTCCAATACTCTAACAATACTCAAACTTTTCTTCGCTTTTGGTGTACAGTAGCGAAATCTCCAAATTATAAATGAATTTGATTTGTATCCGCAACGTACCGCTTTGAAAAACGGTGCTAGTTTCTCATTTGATCCTTGCATTACCCATTTTATTTACGATGTCAAACATCAAAGTAGTTGTTGCTAATATTCTATCCAGCTCTTGTTCAAAAAAGAAGGCAGTATGATCATTCCAACCATCCGAATTTAGTAAGGTCTGATAACTCTTTGACAAAGCACCTATGTATTCAATTTTTTCAGGGCTATCATAAATAAAAACGGGAGGATATAAGTCATACATAAGCAACCAGTTTTCTGCAATTCTTGTTACCCGTCCTGGATACAGGCATTTTCGACGAAGACAAATACTTCGACGTGTTTGTTGAATATGCAAAAGGCGATGCGGAAGATCTTTTATTAAAGATTACGGCGTTTAACAATTCCAGTGCGAACCATTTTTTAGGCCCGCACTGGTATAAGATAACCGAGTTAATTAAGTCAGTTGCCCTCTTTCACACTGTGCACTTCGTCCGGTATCAACCCATGCGCTTCTTTGTGCGCATTGACCATCGCCGCTGAATCAGGAGATTCCGCAAGACACATGACTACGCCAAGTTTTTCATCAACCCAGTAGTCGACAAAGTTTACATTGTATTTGCCTTGCACAGCGAGATCTTTCTCGTGTGCTTTGGCTACATCTGCAGCCGTTACTTTTCCGGCCCCTAAGTAATGAACGTCGAAGAATAAAGGACCATTCGTTTTCAATGCTTCCGGTCCTTCAGTGACATCACGCACGAAATCCGGAATTAGGCCATGCGCTTCTTTATGAGCATTGACCATCGACGCAGAATCGGGTGACTCGGCGAGACAATACACTTTTCCAGCTTTTTCATCTACCCAGTATTTGAGGAATTGTACATTGTATTTCCCTTGTGCGGCAAGGTCTTTTTGATGGGCGCTCGCGACATCGGCCAGCGTCACTTTGCCGGGAGCAAGATTGTGAACATCCATAAACAAATGATTTCGCGTTGATTCGACGAGAACATTGGTTTCTTTAGCTTTCTTAGAACAAGATAGGCTTGCTATCAGGATCGGTAGTAAGATCAGAATTGATTTTTTCATTGTAGTCATAGTTTTGTTTGCCGTAACAAAAGAGGGTCAATTTCCACTTATTCAAATCAGAACTTCTCCCCATATTATCAGCTGGTATTAAAATCCCATTCCCTATATTACTTTCGTTTTGACCAAAAACGCCGAGATGGACACTGTGGAAGCATTGGTTTTGGTAGAGAGAAGTATTAACCTGGAAGATTTAACTTCTCAGTTTACTTCCGTAACAGGGGGGAAAGGACACGCTGTTTTTCTGATGGGCGAAGCTGGTGTCGGAAAGACATCGCTTGTCAATCATTTTTTAAATTCTCTGGGTACTTCTGCAGTTATTTACAATGGGGCATGCGATCCGCTCTTTACACCAAGGCCACTCGGTCCATTGTACGATGTGGCGCAACACATTGGTTCTCATTTCCTAAAACTGCTAAAAAATGAGAAGGATAGGGCGATCATCTTTGCATCATTCTTAGAAGAGCTTTCTACTTCTGTGTCGCCCGTAATATTGATATTTGAAGATGTTCATTGGGCCGATGACGCAACCGCCGATTTTATTAAGTTCCTGTGTCGGAGGATTAATAGATTTAAGTGTTTGTTTTTAATTACGTACCGCGATCAGGAAATTCACAAACGTCATCCACTAAGAAATATTTTTAGTGAATTGCCTGCAGCAGATTTTTCAAAAATGACGCTCCAGCCGTTTTCACGCGAAGCTGTAGAAAAGCTCGTCCTCGCCAAAGGATACTCGTCTGCGGAAAATATCTATACTCTTACAGGCGGGAATCCGTTTTATGTGACTGAGATTTTGGCGAGTTACAGCCCCGGAATTCCCGAGCGCGTGAAAGATGCTATTCTTGCAGTGTTCAATACCCGCGATGAATACACGCAAAAGCTGTGAGAATATTTATCGATCTTTCCTTCCGGCCTTGAAGCTAGTTTATGGAAGCAACTAGAATCTGAATTCCCCAATGACATCGGAGCATATCTTGGGTTTGGTGTGATCGTCGAGCGGCAGGAGCACTTTTATTTTAAGCATGAACTCTATCGCCGGGCCATCGAAGAATCTCTATCGCCTTATCGAAGAAAGAATCTCCATGGTAAGATGCTCAAATTATTGCTCAACAATCCATTGCATGCCAATAATTTTTCTCAGCTTGTTCATCACGCCAGGCTTGCAGACGAGCGGGATCTGATCGTTAATTTTGCCCCTATCGCCGCACGTGAAGCAGCTGCGGTGGGCGCGCACAATGAGGCGTCAAAACTCTATCAGATGGCAATTGAGTTTACTGACGACAAGGCGCCTCACAAGGTAGAACTGTATGAACGGCATGCATATGAATGTTACCTAACGAATCAACTGGCAGCGGCCATTTCGTCCCAGGAACACGCGCTTTCGATATGGAAAGAGCGAAAAGTAAGTTTGAAGATAGGCGATACTCTTCGTTTTCTTTCCAGGATATTATGGTTTGAAGGAAAAACCCTTGATGTTGAGAAATTAGCTCTTCAGGCAGTAGAAGTTTTGGAAAATGGTTTCCCTACCCGTGAACGCGCGCTTGCCTATGGTAATCTTTCACAACTTGGCATGTTGGCTGATGACCTTGATAAAACCTTCTTTTGGGGAAATAAAGCAATCAATCTTGCTATGCGAATGGAGGACGACGAAGTGTTGTCACATGCGCTCAACAATGTGGGGGCCATTTTGATGAAGTCCACTTTGACGCAAAAAGAAGGTGAGGATAAATTAAACCAAAGTCTTTCTATCGCTTTGGCAAATGGATTTCACGAACATGCAGCACGTGCATACACTAATCTTTCCTATGGATTATTGCGTAGCAAGCAATATCAAAAGGCGGCAGATGCTTTTGATTCAGGATTGAAATATTGTGATGAACACGATGTTCAATCATGGACCTACTACATGTTAAGTGAGAAAGTCCGGCTACTTTTCGAAACGGGATTTCAACAAGAGGCTGAATCAATCGCGGTGTCGTTGTATGCCAACACTTTTCACCCTTCGATCGTCCGGATTGGTGTCATCACTGTATTGGCAGTAATGAAGATGAGAAGGGGAGAGCTGGCGGAGGCAAAGGCATTGATCCACGAAGGGTTGCCGCTTGCAAGAGTTACAAAGGAGGCGCAGCGCATAGCTCCTCTTCTCAATGCCGAATTGGAATTTTGTTGGATTACAGGTGATGTATTGCCGAAGGAAGATATTATAGCAGCAGAGGAAAATCTATTTCCGCAAAAGCACCACTCATGGCAGTACACTGAGTTTTCGCGTTGGAGACTTAAATGTGGCCTGCCTGTATCAGCTACAATCCAATACAACGGTCCTTTCAGGTTTGAGTCTGAAGGCAATTGGATAATGGCTGCAGAAGAATGGGGGAAATTAGGCTGTCGGTATGAACAAGCATTGGCTCTACTCCAAGGCGATGAAGACAATCAGCGCTCCGGTTTGCTCATCCTTGACAAGCTGGATGCCTCAGCCGTAAGTGAAATGATCAGAGCCAAATTGAAAGTGAAAGGGGTTCGTAATATTCCCCGAGGTCCTCGCGAAAGCACACTTAACAATCCCGCTCAACTTACCGAGCGCCAGATTGATGTTCTACGCTTGTTGCAGCAAGGATTGCAAAATACAGAGATAGCCGATAAATTATTCATTTCTCCGAAGACCGTTGATCATCATATCTCGGCCATACTTTCTAAACTAGAAGTAAATACCAGAGCCAAGGCCGTCCTCGAAGCCCGGAAGCTCGGTATTCTAATTTAGGGAAGTCATACTCGACAAATAGGGGATTCTCCCTGCATCCGACGCACCATTCATGTGCACATTTGCATCTTAACATAAGGCTATGAAAAAATTTATTATTGAACGTGAATTGCCAGGTGCAGGAAAGCTCACCAATGCTGAATTGAAAGCCATTACCCAGAAATCGTGTGATGTTGTCGACCATCTCGAAACACATTATTACTGGATCGAAACTTTTGTGACCGACAACAAATTGTATTGCGTGCATATCGCCCCCGACGAGGAAACGGTAAAGGAACATGCCAGGAGGGGAGGTTTCCCAGCAGATCGCATTTCAGAAATAAAAAGCATATTGGATCCCATGACTGAGCTGAATAGAATTTGAACTTGAAGAGGACAATGCAGGAATTCTATTTGAAACTAGGGGGCGCAAACAACCGTTGATTTTATGAACAGTGTTGAAACAAAATCCAATTTGATTAACCGCATACAATCGGTAGATTTTCTGCGAGGCATTGTCATGATTATTATGGCAATTGACCATGTACGAGTTTACTCTGGAATGCCAGCAGGCGGCCCTACTGCAGGGATTTTCTTTACCAGATGGATCACACATTACTGCGCTCCAGCTTTTGTTTTTTTTGCTGGCACCAGTGCATTTCTGTATTTTCAAAAAACGAAGAATACAGGCGATGTTATAAAATTTTTAATTACGCGTGGATTGCTTTTGGTATTTCTTGAACTGACCGTAGTTCGTTTTTTCTGGATGTTCAATCTTAATTTTGCCAGTTTTACATTTACGGGAGTAATCTGGACATTGGGTTGGTGCTTGGTGTTTCTCGCATTGTTTGTAAAACTTCGTCCCGTTACTATTGGCATTTTCGGTCTGCTGATAATTTTCTTTCAGCAAATATTCTCCTATATCCCGGAGATCTTTCCAATGTCGCTACATGATTCAGTTGCTAAAGTGTGGGGATTCTTTTATCCAGTGGCCGTTAGAAGTAATGCGAACATACTATCAAGCACATCGGGCATGGGTACGACATTTGGTTTTAGCATCTTTTATGTCATCATACCTTGGATTGGAGTGATGATGACAGGGTATGCGTTCGGTAGGATTTTACTTTTAGATCCTGTTAAGAGGCAAAAGGTATGTGTTGGCCTCGGGCTTGGCGCTATCATCCTTTTCATTATTGCCGGGACCATAATCATTCTACGTTCTGAACCTGACACGAGCACTCCGATTATATTTAAACTTCTGGGTCAAGCGAAATATCCGCCGTCGCAGCTATTTATTCTGATGACTGTTGGCCCTTTGATCGCGCTGGTGCCGTGGGCTGAAAAAGCTAAAGGGTGGTTAGTTCAGGCCATAACGATGATAGGCCGTGTTCCGATGTTTTATTATTTGGTTCACATTCTTTTGATCCACCTGTCGGCTCTTGTCGTCAATCAGATTCTATTTGGAACGATTCATCAGGATTGGTATGAGTCGGCACCTTTCGTTGGCATTGCGGAAAATCTAAGATGGGGATTGCCGCTGCTTTATGTGGTGTGGGTTATCGATGTCGTAATCCTCTATTTTATATGTAAATGGTACGCGACATTTAAAGCAAGGCATCCCGAAAAGGTATGGCTGAAATATTTGTAGTGGCATGATGAGAAACTTTACGAAAGTCTTGCTACCATTTTTGGATAGCCCGTCCTGCTAATAAATTTTGCCTCTAGTTGGTATTGTCACAACTTGGTTCCGGATAGTTCGGCGACAACACCGATCACGGGATAATTCAAAATAGAAAGAGGGACCTATCTCGCCCCGCTGGGGCTTGTTTGCACATGCGCTTAGAAGTGCCGCGCTACGCACGGCACTAATATATCTCGGCCCATTGGGCCTAATAGGTTGATTCGATAATTTAGCCTTAAGTTGGTGTTATCGCGAACTTGCTTCCGGATAGTTTGCTGACAACACCGATCATAGGATCATTCAAAATAGAAAGAGGGACCTATCTCGCCCCGCTGGGGCTTGTTTGCACATGCGCTTAGATGTGCCACGCTACGCACGGCACTAAATATATCTCGACCCATTGGGCCTGATAGGTTGATTCAATAATTAAGGTTTTCTGTTAATTATTTTAACGCTAAGTTGTGAGAATATCCCTCCTTTTGCGAATAATTGGTCAAATAAATGATTAGCTAACCATTTCACTTACGAGGTTCGCCCAACGAATGAATACATCAATCGAAAAGGAAAAATTTTCAGCCATCATTGAAGAGAATAAGGGCATTATCTATAAAGTAGCGAATGCCTATTGTAAGGATCGGGATGACCGCAAGGACCTGGTGCAGGAGATTATAATTCAGTTGTGGAGATCATTCAGTCGTTATGATAGTCAATACAAATTGTCTACCTGGATGTACCGGATTGCACTGAATGTTTCTATATCATTTTACAGAAAGGAAAGAAGAAGAAGGGATTCTGATTTACCGATGGGCGACGGTATTGTAGAAATTGCAGAAGACCAGCAATCGGATGAGCTTGAAATGAATATTAATTTATTGCAACAGTTCATCAATGAATTGAAAGAGTTAGACAGGGCTTTAATGCTTCTCTATCTGGAAGAGAAAAGTCAAAAGGAAATAGCGGATATACTCGGCCTTACAGAGGCAAACGTCTCCACTAAAGTGGGGCGGATCAAAGAAAAACTTAAACAACGGTTTTCACTAACCAACGAATAATATGAACGAGGCGGACTTAAAAAGTATTTGGCATTCGTATGATAAGAAAATTGAAAAAGTGTTGCAGATCAATATGCAGCAGTTATACGCCATCAAAACTCAAAAGGCAGAATCAAAAATCCAGTCGTTTAAAATGAATCATACGATTGTAATGGTCCTCGGCATTGTGTGGGTTCTATTCCTCGGGTTTCTTCTTGATCACACAAGAAATAATATATATTTTACGATTTCTGTTGGATTGATTATGCTCTTTAATGTTTTTGCGGTAGCGCTGTACCTGCGCCACATCATTATTCTCAGCCAGATTAACATTGCTGAAAGCATTATCGAGGCGCAACGAAAATTAGTACTCGTGCATACTTCTTACAGTCAGGTGGGGCGTGTGCTTCTATTGCAAACTCCTTTGTATTGCACTTTTTATTACAGCGATGCGTTGATCCAGCACGGAGGAGTTTTGTTTTGGTCAATCCAAGCTGTGATTGTTCCCTCTCTTACGGCACTCTCCATTTATCTTTTTAGAAAATTATCCCACAAAAATCCGTCTGATAACTGGGTGAAGCGATGTGACCGTTTCTTTGGATCCGAAAAATTGCGGAAAGCAATGTCGTTCCTCAGCGAGATGGAGGAGTATAAAAGAGAGAATTGAGCCGAAAAAGCCCTTTTCGTGTATTTATTGAAAATAGATTGATATTTATTGATAGTCAATAAAACATTATTGATATTTGTACCGTTGAACACAGAAATAGTAAACCAAAGCGTTATGGAAATCAAAATTAGCACGGAGCAGATTCTGAGAATATTGTACGTCATTTCTTGGATAATATTTATTGGCGTGTGCATTGAAGCCGGTGGCATGATCGTCAATGGTGTTTCTACGCTGGCCCTCAGCTCCGAGGATGCCAAATATTTTTGGCGAGAAGTTGATTTGTCAAATCTTTATAAATACGACCCTGGGTATTTTTTTGTAGTAATAACGATAATGAGCATTGTAGCATTAATGCGTGCATGTCTGTTTTACTTAATCGTAAAGATTTTGCATCAAAAAAAATTAAGCATGTCGCAGCCGTTTAATGCTGAAATGCGGCGGTTTATTTCTAATGTATCGTATTTGGCTTTGGGGATGGGGTTATTCAGTTTGTGGGGAGTTAACTACAGCGAGTGGTTGATTAAGCAAGGAGTAAATATGCCGGGTATCCAATATCTGCGACTGGGTGGGGCGGATGTATGGCTGTTTATGGGCATTACACTTTTAGTAATTGCGCAGATTTTTAAGAGAGGAATCGAAATACAATCTGAAAACGACTTAACTGTATAAGCCATGCCGATCGTTGTAAACCTGGATGTGATGATGGCCAAACGGAAAATGTCGTTGAACGAACTTTCGGAGAGAGTGGATTTGACGCTGGCTAATCTTTCGATACTAAAAACTGGAAAAGCAAAAGCAATTCGCTTCAGCACACTGGAAGCTATTTGTAAAGTGTTGGATTGTCAGCCGGGAGATTTATTGGAGCACACCAGGGAATAATCTACCTACACCATATTAAAATTCAAATCGCTGCATTTGCGAAATTAATGCGGCATGGAAGAACTATCTAAAAACTAAAAACAATTTATATGAAAACAAGAAACGATTTCACATTATCAACAATCAAGATTGCCTGCTTTGCGATATTGCTTTTACTAGGAGCATGTAGGGAAAAAAGTGCAGCACAACAATCTTCATCAGACTCAAAAGTTAAGGCTCCTTCGATTGACATTCACACGGCAGTTGTTACGGGAAATATAGAAGTGCTCAAGCAGCACGTGGCAGCAGGTACTAACATCAACGAGAAGGATCCTTACGGAGGATCAAGCCCCTTGATTTCGGCTTCTTTGTTTGGTAAGACCGAAATGGCAAAAATACTGATTGATGCCGGTGCGGATATCAACGTTCAAAACAACGATGGCTCAACAGCTCTGCATACCGCGGCTTTTTTTTGCCGACCAGAAATTGTAACAATGTTGCTGGCGAAGAAAGCCGATAAAACGATTCGGAATAATTATAAGAGCACCGCCTATGAATCCGTCGCTGGACCATTCAATGAAGTAAAAAGTACGTATGAAATGATGGAGAAAATGCTAGGACCCATGGGACTTAAACTGGATTTCGCTTATGTAGAAAAAACCAGGCCGGTGATTGCTTCGATGTTAAAATAAGATAATGTCAAACAGGAGATACGATATTGATTGGGTACGGGTAATAGCCATTGGATTGTTGCTCATCTATCACATAGCCATTGGTTTTCAACCATGGGGAGCGATGATCGGATTTATTACCAACAGCAAACCATGGGAATCTTTGTGGATTCCCATGGCGATGCTGAATGTGTGGAGAATACCGCTGTTGTTTTTCGTCTCGGGCATGGGGGTTTATTTTGCGCTACAAAACCGAAACTGGAAAGAACTGATTAAGGAGCGGGCAAGGCGGATAGTAATCCCGTTTGTGTTTGGAATGCTGTTCATTGTTCCGCTCCATATGTATCTCATGCAGTATTATTACCAATGGGAAATAAGTTATGCACCTAATCCAGGTCACTTATGGTTTTTGGGCAACATCTTTTCATATGTGTTGATTCTCTCACCTTTTCTCTTTTATCTTAAGAAAAATGAAGGTGGAAAATTTGCACAAGGTATAAGAAAGGTGTTCAGCACCCCCCTCGGACTTTTATTTGTCGTCCTGACTTTTGTAGTGGAAGCGTTGTTGGTCAATCCGAACTCATACGAATTATATGCGGCGACTTGGCATGGATTCTTCCTCGGGCTTCTTGCATTCTTTTTTGGGTTTTGTTTTGTGTTGAGTGGCCCATCTTTTTGGAGCATGCTGGAACAATGGCGTTGGCTAGTTATGCTTGTCGCCGTCGCGCTCTTTGCTTATCGTTTAATGCAGTTTCAGATGAAAGTGCCATCCTACTTATCGGCCATTGAATCAAATTTTTGGATATTCACTGTTTTTGCGTTTAGTCATCGATACTTAAATCATCCGAGTAAAGTTTTGAATTATCTGATTGAAGCGGCCTATCCGGTTTACATTATTCACATGGTGTTTTTATATGTTGGGTCGTTGATTATTTTTCCTTTGGAAATACCGGTTTCCTTAAAATTTATTCTGGAAGTTATTTTTACGGGCGCGGGTTGCCTGACTTTTTATGAATTCATTATTAAGCGAGTCAATGTGATGCGACCTCTTTTTGGATTGAAACGAAAATGATGTTTTGGGTGGAATGAGAAATCACAACAGGCTAAATTAAGCAGTAAAGATGTGCGTTGAGGATTGCAGCTGCGATATACGATCTGGATTATCGATTTGATTCAACCAGATTGCGGTATTTTTCCTGAATCGATCTCCGAATTTAGTGGTAGTAAATTTGTCTAGTCGTACCTTGATAATAGCAAAACGAAAACATTTGAATGGTTAGCTATGACAAGAATTATCCTCCTCATCATTATTCTTTCTTCCTGTTCAAGGATTGAGGTGCAAAGTATTGATAAGCACGTGGCGCGGTACAATAATCTTCTACTAAAAATAGAGGGAGATTCTCTAGCGGATTGTTATACGATTGACGGTGAACTTGCAGGAGAGAATCAGAACTCTGTCTTCGGTCGCGACAGCATTCGAAAGCTTTTCAAATCGTTTGCGGGAGTTCATATTCTGGAGTACACATCGAAGGCAGATTCAACAATTTTTTTAAAAGATTTTGCGGTGCAAAAGGGGACATATTTTCAGAAAGTTATTGTTGCCTCGGGAGATACTTTAGAGTTAGGCGGTCAATACGAATCAACATGGATAAAGGATAAACATGATTGGCTGATAAAGAAAATGTACACCTACCAATATCGAAATTTTAAAGATGAACGAAGGATCAAGAAATTGAATTGAGAGCATCCTAGGAAGAAATTGTCCAGGCAGTATTATAACCGCTTTTGATTTTAGAATCTCATACTTCGACAGCATTTGCTAAATAGGGAGAAAGCCAATATCAATGAAACAACTTATTAAAATCGGTCGTCTGTTTTATAGTATCGGCATCATTGCTTTAGGCGCGCAACAAATTATTTTCATGATTTTTCGCCCGGAAATTTTATCTCCATTTCCAGATTGGGCTCATCGATATACTTTTTTTCCAATCCTTACCGGAACAGCTTTAATACTGGCGGGCATTGTCATTTCTGAATTAGTTAAAATTAGACGTACTAGCCCAAAAAGTATAAGCCTTTACTTAGGATTTGGGTTTCTTTTACTAATCATCACTTCTCATCTCCCTTACATTCTAATTCTAAGTCCTTATAAAGCGTCGCGTTTAGATGTTTGGTTTGGGGCCGCCGAAGCACTTGCCTATTGTGGTGGTGCGCTTGTAGTGGCAGGCTCGTTTTCAGAGCCGAGTTTAAATGGAGCCAGCAAGAACTTCTTGAAATTACAGTTAGAGAAAATTATTCCAACTGGGAGGATTTTGTATGCCATTCTTATAATACTGTTTGGACTAAGTCATTTTGTTTTTACTGCCTTTGTTTCAACGATGGTGCCTGAATGGTTAGGAATGCGTTTGTTTTGGACATACTTTGTTGGTGTTGCGCTAATTGGTTCGGGCATAGCAATTGTTTTTAAAATATGGATAAAGCCAATTGCGTTTCTTTTAGCAGTCATGCTCTTTCTTTTTCTTACGCTTTTCCATGTCCCCCTTGCAATTGCTAAGCCTTCTGTATCTAACGGAGATGAAATTGTACGTGCATTTATTGCGTTACTTTTCTGCGGGATTGCACTAGTCGTCGCATATACAAATACTGCTGACAATGAGAACCCGGTGGAACCTTAACCAAATTATTTAGGCAGGCGAAAGCGTCAGTTAACCGAGTGTTTTAATGGTGAAGACTCCTGGTTCCGATTGACTGCATTCATGAATCAGTGTGATCAACTATTGGTCGACTTTGGATACATGAGCTCAACTAGATAATAAAACGCTCATAACCAGTAGATTTGTCCTTGTGAATTCACAACTTGTGTTTTTATTTGACGAAGATTTATATGAAAATCAAACAGTCTACCCTAACAGCTCTCTCAATCTTTGCCCTTTTATATAGTGTTCACGGACAGGAAACCAGCAAGCAAGGAAACACCTCAAAAGCTATTGATAGTAAACCAGTTGTTGTGAAACTCACTCCTGTTGTTTTCGGCGGCAACCGATATGTGGTAGAGACCGACTTCGGTCTGGACAAAAAAGTCCCCATGATGGTACATGGCAATGCGAGCTTTTACATGATGATTACTCACGAGATCGGAGAGAAATTGAATGGTGGTAATCCTATAAAAAAAATTCGTGATTTTGGATATAGTGACAAAAAGATGGGACAGATCAATGTGCAAAAATTTGTGATCGGGGGTAAAACATTTACTAATGCTGAGAATGTACGTGTATTTGACTGGCCGACAGAGGCAGGGAAGTCAGCTCAAGGCATGCTGGGTATTGATTTTCTGAACAATGAACGAGTCAGGATAGACTTTGTCAAAGAGGAAATGGAAATCGGAGTCGCTTTAAATGACCAGCCGGATAAAAGTTTGCTCGCACAGGGATATTCTTACACGAAGATTTTTGTCGAAAAAAGTGAAGGATATATGAATGTTTATTTTGATGCGCTCAAAAAGGAAGTTCCGATCACCGTTGGAACTGTATCTGACGACTACAGTTTGGATTTTGTAACCTTCAATAACGGAATTGAATTTGAAGCCACCGGCACGAATGCCAGTAGTCCCAGCGGAACCACTCCTCCGGTATACAAAAATGTTTCAGCGATAAAATATAAAATAGGCGATCAGGCATTTGAAATGGCTGGCAAAGCAGCAACCGCCTATAGTTTTGCTCAATATGAAAATGTCAAACAGGCAGAACTTTTTCCATTTGGTATTTTTGGCCGCGACTGGATGAAGGAAAACCATGCTATTTTGGATTATGCTAACAAGTTGCTGTATTTCAAAACGGGTACTTCGATAACAAAGTAGCTGGAGCTGAAGAGGAAATGCTCCGATTCCTTGTTCGAAGTTCATTGTTATAAGTTGTCCGTTGCCCCATTGTGAGCACATCCACCACTCTTATTTTATGAAAAGCTGTATTTTTCTATTGGCTTTATGGACTTTCTCAATCACCACATTTTCTCAAGGGAAAATTATTTCTGAGATAGAGAAGATCGTAACGCGTCCTTCAATTGAGGCTCCCCTCACGTTCCTCGCCTCTGATGAAATGAGGGGTAGGAATACTGGCTCACAAGAATTGGATATTGCCGCCAATTACATCGCCAATGAATTTCAGCAATTAGGAATCAAACCTGTCGCTGGACCGAATCAATATTTTCAGCCGATTGAATTTGAGCGGTCTGGGCCGCCGGACTACGCACAAGTCGAGCTGCGTGGCACTTCATATCAATTGAGTGATCAATTTGTTATTCTTGAAGGTAGTGGGGAATGGTCTGGCGATGCGATTTTTGTTGGGTATGGCGCAGCGGACGAAATGCCTGCAGATATGCGAGGGAAAGTAATAGTCTCTATTGCGGGTTCAAAGAATTCGATTGGAAGAGAACCAATCTTTGAAGCATCAGAAGAAAAATTAAATCGTATTGTCAACGCGGGAGGTATTGCCTTGATCGAAATAACACCTCCATCACTGTCGTGGAATTCTGTTAAAAATTCGTTTGCTCGCAAAACTCGAGTCACATTAAAAAAAGGTCGTAAAGCGATCCCCCACATCTGGTTGAACGAGGCCAATGTATCATGGTCGAACGAATTACAGGCCGGTCAATCCATTAAGAGTTCTTTCAAGATTGTTAAAAAGACTCCTCTTCAGTTGAAATCGAAGAACGTGGCTGGCACAATTTCAGGCACCGATCCATTACTAAAAGGTGAATACCTGGTGATTTCCGCTCATTATGATCACCTCGGTGTAGACGTTAACATTGGTCCCGACTCAATATATAACGGCGCCAGGGATAATGCGTTGGGCGTGGTTGCGATGATGAGTGCTGCCCGATTTTTTAGCAAGCATCCTCCGAAACGTTCTGTCCTATTCCTGGCCTTCACTGCAGAGGAGCAAGGGCTGCTGGGGAGTTACTGGTATGCAGATCATCCACTGGTGCCCTTGAATCAAACCGTATTTAACTTTAATTGTGATGGCGCTGGGTATACTGACAAGACATCGGCAACTATTATTGGCTTAACGCGAACCAGTGCCAATGAGTCATTATCGATTTCGTGTAAATCATTTGGTCTGATTGCAGCTAGAGATAGTGTCCTGGACAAAATGATTTTCGCTGGAACAGATGCATTTAATTTTATCAAGAGGGGAGTGCCCTCGATTTGCTTTTGTCCCGGGTTCAAAACATTCAATGAAGAATTATTGAAGTACTACCATAAGCCCGCTGATGAAGTCGCCACACTCGACTTTGATTACTTGCTGAAATACACTCGAGCGTTTGTGTTGGCCAATTACCTCATTGCCAATGATCGAAAAAGACCGAACTGGACAAAAGGAGATCCCTATGAACCAGTCGGGACTGCCCTTTATCAACGATAGATATGTGATTCGCCATTGACGTCTGGCTATTCCGAATCCGGTCACCCATCTGCGTAACCGTACAGCGGGAGTCAATTTCTCCTTGCATTTTGAGTTAAAATGCAATCATTCCTCACTGGCCCGCCATTTGTCAGCTTTCAGTGAAACCAAGCCATATGATCAGAAATTACCTCCTCTTGTTCGCGCGCAATCTTCGACGCCAAAAACTGTTCTCGCTTGTGAATCTGTTGGGACTTACTGTGAGCATCACGAGCACAACGCTAATTTATCTATATGTAATGAGTGAGTTCAGCTACGACTCGTTTCATAAAGATGTTGATCGTATCTATCGTGTCAATCAGACCTTCATCTGGGGTGAAGATGACCACCATCAATTCTCGTCAACAGGACCTGGCGTAGCGGTTGCGTTAAAAGAAGAACTTCCGGAGATGGAGTTGATATCAAGCATTCACACACCGGGCAATTTTGTGATCAGCTACACCAATGCTGCGAATGAGGTAGCAGCCTTCGAGGAGGAGAAAGTACTGGCGGGTGATTCAAGTTTTTTCAAGATGTTCAATTTTCCAATGGTGAAGGGTGTGCCCGAAACGGCCTTGCGAGAGGCCAACACGCTGGTGATGACCGAATCCACGGCGAAGAAATATTTCATGAATGATAATCCAATCGGGAAGCTCGTTACTCTCGGAAAAGATACTGACCTGAAAACATACGAAGTGACTGGCATTATCAAAGACATTCCCGAGAATTCCTACATCAAGTTTGATGTGTTGTTATCGATGAGCGGATTTGGCCTGGAGAAGCGTCATTGGAGCTGGGTATGGACTCAACTCGAAACGTTTATTAAGCTTGCGCCTGGAACAGATATCGAAAACACAAAAACCAAACTGACATTGATTCCGCGAAAGCATGCCGAAGTTTCCATTCAGCGTGCCATGGGGATGTCGTATGATGAATATATAAAGGCTGGAAAGAAATGGGAACTGTTTTTGCAGCCAATGACCAGCATTCACCTACCAACGGAGACAGTGTATAACAGGCTTGGTGATCCAGGTAATATTAAGATACTATACTCTCTGATAGGTGCCGCTATATTCATTGTACTCCTGTCCTGTATTAATTTTATGAATCTTTCGACGGCGCAATTTACGCGACGAATTAAAGAAGCAAGCATTCGCAAAGTCATGGGTCTTGGAAGAATTGAGCTAAGTATTAATTATTTGTTGGAAGCTTTCGCATTCTGTCTCATTGCGTTGGTGATGGCACTTGTGCTAACAAATCTTCTGCTGCCTGGCTTTAGCAATATCATTGGAAAACAGCTCGAGATAAATTTACTCAATGATCCCAAATTGATGGTTGGCCTTTTTTCGCTCATTGTATTTATGGCTATCCTATCAGGAAGTTATCCCGCTATTTTTTTAAGTGCCTTTCATCCCGCTGAGGCAATGAAGGGTAAGATGAAAGTGGGAAGTCAGGGTGGGACTTTCAGAAACGCACTTGTTGTGTTTCAATTTGGCGTATCGTTTGTTTTGATAATGTGCACCGCCATTGTATACGAGCAGTTGAAGTTTGTTTCGGAAACAGACCTTGGCTTTGACAAGGAAAATCTTGTTGTAATAAAACATGTTGAAAATATAAAAGATGGTGGCACATTTGCTCAAGCAGCTCTTACCATCCCCGGAGTGGCAAACAGTACTTGGTGTACCTCCGTGCCACCGGAAATTTTTGGAGGTGATAGTTTTGTAGCAGATGGAACCAATGACAAGACCCTTCCCTTAAATTTTACGACAGCTGATGAGAAGTTTATTCCCACCATGGGAATTAAGATCTTAATTGGGAGAAATTTCAAGGAAAATTCAGAAGGAGATATTAATCGTGTAATTGTTAATCAGGCCGCATTGAAAGAGATTGGCTGGGCTCAGGATGAAACCGTAATTGGGAAGAAAATTCGGAAACCAGGTGAAGAAACCTATGAAGTGGTCGGCGTGATTGAGGACTTTCATTACTGGTCGCTGGAAAGCCCAATAGAACCGATGGCAATATTCCACATTAAAAATAAAGTGAGTGGGGCAGGAGAAACAAGGTTTGTGACGTTGCGAATGGCGGCGCAAAACTCAGAGACCCTTGAGAAAACGCTGGCAGAAGTTAATATTCTTTGGAAAAAACATGCTGGCGATTTTCCATTTCAGTATGAGTTTGTTGACCAGAATTTCGCAGAATCGTTCAAAACCCAGCGGCAGTTTGCAAAGACACTTACAATAATGGCAGGCATGGCCATTCTTATCGCCGGACTTGGATTGTTGGGTATGGTTATTTACACCCTTGAGCAGAGGACTAAAGAAATAGGTATCCGAAAAGTTGCAGGAGCGTCGGCATTTAACATACTAACCCTTATCTCAAAAGGATACACGAAGCTGATTGTAATAGCATTTATTATTGGCGCACCCATTTCTTATTGGATGATGCAACGCTGGCTTGAGAATTTCGCTTATCGTGTCACAGTATCATTGTGGGTCTTTGTGTGGATTGGTCTGGGAACACTAATCATTTCGATTCTGATAACAGGATACCATTCAGTAAAGGCATCGTTGATGAACCCGGTTTCCGTGTTAAGAGACGAGTAGTTTTTAGAAAGAGCCATTGATGGTACCTGCATCTCGGAAATTAGTCGTCTATAACGAATGCAATAAGGGTTTTAGTGAAATGGCGGAATAATGAGGACATGTTTCCTAGCCTGTCGTTAATTCTGACTGACGTATTCCAGTCCGTTTGCAGTAGATTTGTATCGTTGAGGGACTATCCTGACGATACACGTTTATGAAGTTTGAGAATATGAAGCCTAGCTTCGGAGTGCATCAGCGGACTATTCGGACCAATAAAAACATCGTCTATTCTTTTTTTATTAAAGGCGTAAGTATTGTTGTTCAGCTCCTATTGGTTCCCCTTACCTTGAATTATCTCGATAGAAATCAGTATGGTGTATGGCTTACCATCGCCTCGATCATGGGATGGTTTAGCTTTTTTGATATAGGAATCGGCAATGGCTTGCGCAATAAATTGGCGGAAGCGTTGGCCAACAATGACGAATCAATGGCCAGAATTTATGTCAGCACGTCGTATGCACTGGTATCCATTATTTTTATCTCTATTATGGTGCTCTTCTGGGTCATCAATCCACTCATTGATTGGGCGGCCATATTGAATACACCGGAAAGCCTGAATGTCGAGCTAACAAAAATGATATTGTTTGTGTTTTCTTTCTTCTGTCTGCAATTCATATTGAACCTCATCGGAAATATCCTTTTTGCCAGGCAACAGGCAGCGTTCAATAATCTCATTGCGCCAATAGGAAACGTTTTATCATTGATTATTATCTACGTCCTGACCATTACTACAAAGAGTTCATTGTTTTGGGTGGCAGTTACCTTTAGCGCCGTGCCGGTCATTGTCTTGTTGATTTTTAACCTGATACTTTTTAATTCGAAGTTCAGGGATATAGCGCCGGGTATTAAGTATGTAAACTTCAGTCATTCAAGAGACTTGTTGGGTTTGGGTGTTCAGTTTTTCATTATCCAAATAGCGGTTATCGTACTTTTTACAAGTTCAAATATTATTATCACTCAGTTATTTGGGCCGGGCGAGGTCGCAACATATAATATTGGCTATAAATATTTTTCGATCATAGCCATGGTTCACGGTATCATTATTACGCCCTATTGGTCAGCTATGACAGAAGCTTTTGTTAAGAAGGATTTCGAATGGATCAAAAAGACCATTAGACGACTTGAGTTAATTGGGCTTGGGCTCGTTGTTGTAAGCTTGATCATGCTTGCATTGGCCACACCTGTTTATAAATTCTGGGTTGGTGACTCGATCAGCATTCCGTTAATTATGAATTTAATGCTTTGCCTCGCGGTAATTGTTTCCGTGTTAGGTCGGCCGTACAACACCTTCATCAACGGGATTGGAAAGATCAGCCTTCAATTGTATGCGTCGTTGATAACCATTGTTATAACTATTCCACTTGCTTTGTTTTTTGCGAAGACCATGAATCTCGGGCCTGCCGGCGTAGCGATGGCTACTGTTTGCACTACGTTGCCGACTACTATCTTGTGGAGAATTCAATACAACAAGATCGTGATGGGCTCTGCAACGGGTATTTGGAGCCGGTAGGATTGGGAGTTTTTCTAAATACAATTTTTCAGATGAAAGTACTTTGGTTTTCGAATACACCCGGTCTGGCAAATGGATACTTGAAAGGGAAGTCTTTTGGAGGGGGTTGGATCGATGCTCTGCAACTTGGGGTTGAAGCTGTCGACGATTGCGATTTGGGCTTTGTTTTTTATACTGACCGCTCTATGGACAGTTTTAAATATGGTCGAACGTCTTATTTTCCCGTTCAACGCACGCTAAACTCAAAATTGAAACGACTCTGGGCCAGGATTTTAACAAAGGTAGAGTATGAGGAAAACATGAATTCCTTTCTGAACATAATTGAAGAGTTCAAACCAGATGTTATCCATGTACATGGGACCGAGTCGCCGTTCGGGTTAATTACGAAAAGGGTAAAAGACGTTCCAGTTGCCATATCCATTCAGGGAAACCTGAATGTGTTGGCAAAAAAATACTTTTCTGGAATTGCCTATTCATCAATTGCGAATAGCTGGAGTTCGCTTTTAAACAAAACTACACAAGATTTTAGAATCTTTAGAAAAAAGGCGGTGATTGAAGTTGAGATATTAAGGAACACAAAATATGTTTTCGGAAGGACCGATTGGGATAAGAGGATAAGTCGCGTATTAGCACCGCAGTCGAAATATTTTGTGATCGATGAGGTGATGAGACCTTGTTTCTATAATCGCCAATGGTCGGTTAAAAAAAAGGAGGTAGTAAGGATATTCACAACATCCAGCAATAGTCTCTACAAGGGATTTGAAGTGATTGTAAAAACCGCCGCACTTCTCAAAAAGAAGAATTTCTCTTTTGAATGGACTGTGGCAGGTCTGAATTTGCAGGATGAATTGGTACAGCTTAGTATCCGGCAGCAGTCTATTGCAAGTCTTGAATCGACAGGAATAAAACTTTTGGGAATGATTAACGCAGAAACGATTCTTGACAAAATGCTGGACGCTGACCTATATGTACAGGTTTCACATATTGAAAATAGTCCTAACAGCGTTTGCGAAGCAATGCTCCTTGGGATGCCAGTTATCGCGTCGAATGTTGGGGGAACATCATCACTAATTGATGACAATGAAACTGGCATCCTTTTTCAGGATGGGAACTCTGTAGCTCTGGCAGGCAAAATTATTGAAATATCAAATCAAAAAACCTTTGCCGAGTCCCTGGGTAAAGCAGCGTACAAGGTTGCTCACGAACGACATGACCAAAAAAGAATTGTTTCAAAACTCATGGATGCCTATTCTGAAGTAATAAGCATCCATAATTAACACTATATTTAAGTTATAATTCTTCTTTGTTGACCTTTATTCAGGACAGGTAATGACCGCGGATGCACTTTCACGTAGTTCGAATAAAAGAGAATATCTCCTATTCCTGCTTTTCTTTTTTGGTATGAGTGAGATCACGGTTTGGGGAGCTTCCGATTTTATTCTTGTGTTTCTGTCTTTGATCGGGGGTGCCTACATCCTGTTTGTAATGCAGGAGCGTATCGACAGTATCTTGATATATGTGATTTTGTTCTGGCTCTTCATAAACTTCCTTTCCTCGGTATTTCTGGGTGGTTCTGATTTTCGAATAATCACTTTCCTTGGTAGCGTTTTAAAATTAATCATAGGCTATGCCTTTATGAAAATTGCTAAAGAGCGATTCATCAGCTGGTTCGAAAAAACGGTCTTCGTGCTTGCGCTGATATCAATTCCTTTTTTTGTAATTCAATTGCTTACGCCTGAGTTCTTTTCCACCCTCCCTTTTAATTTTGCAGAGGCAGGACGAAAAACGGCGGGGCATTGGAACGGCTTGATCTTTAATTTTTCAACCTACCACCTACCTCAGAATTCAGGGTTTGCTGGAGAGCCCGGAACGTTTGGCTATTTTATCGGCCTCGCAATGATCTTTAATTTAATTCTGCATGATGGAAAATTTAACAGACGTTTTCTTATTTTCTTGTTGATTGGTTTGACCACATTTTCCACTACCTACTATTTGACGCTTATCCTCTTTGCACTTTTTTTCATGAATCAGGTGTCGGTGCTTATCCGCATAGCATGTGTGGTGGTCGCGATACCGGCCGTCTATGTTATTTATCAGCTTCCATTTATTGGTGACAAGATTTCCACTTATCTTAATGAGACGTCGTCGTACGCGGAAGCGACCTTCGTGCAGTCCGAAAGAATTAATCGGTTGGCAACCTTTTTGAAGGATATGAATGATGTGATTCGTTTTCCTTTAGGGCGGGGAATTAATCCTACGGGTTTGGAGACAAATATCTACGGTCAGGCCATAACAGGCACTAACGGCATCTCTCAAATAGCCGTCCGTTTTGGAATTTTTGGATTAATATATTTTTGTGTCATTTATTTTAAGCTCATGAAGATGTTGTTCTCACCGTTAAAAGGGAGTTACCTGTTCACGCTGATAGTATTCTTTTACATAGCGGCGAATCCTATGGAACGGGATGCTTTCGCGATGGGGCTTTTTTGGCTCTATTTTGTATTGAGGCAAAAAGACGGACGACCTGTGGTTGAACCTTTTGGCGGACAGGTAGATCTATTAAGAGCTAAGTAGTGGGTAAATACAAGGGCTTTTTTTATTCTTTGGGGATACTGAACAGAAAGTTCAGGAGCCAGGTGGGTTATTGGTATTATTTGCTGGCAAAACTTCAGGGTGTTCAGTTTCAAGGCGCCTGCAAATTTTTAGGTCGACCAAAATTCAGGATTTATCCGGGGACGAAAATAATCATAGGAAGCGGATGCGAATTTCTTTCGGGTCACACCGATAATCTGATTGGTATAAACCGGCCCTGTATCGTCTCTACATTCAATTCTGGCACAATGGTCCAAATTGGTGATAATTCAGGCTTCAGTGGAACCGTAATAGGCGCTTTTGAAAGTATATCCATCGGCAGTAATGTGAAATGTGGTGCCAACACTTTAATCACTGATTCAGACTGGCATCCAGAAGATCCAAGAAGCGGCACTCCAAAGGCAGTTGTAATCGGAAATAACGTTTGGCTGGGGGCGAATGCAGTGGTGTTAAAAGGAGTAACGATTGGAGACAACACAGTGATTGGTATAAACAGTGTCGTCACGAAAGATGTACCAGCCAATGTTGTGGCGGCAGGAAATCCCTGTCGCGTGATTAAAGATATTTAGAAGGCGATTGAATTGAATCAACCAGAAGGCCAGATTTTGTTTTGGGTATGAACCCTATTTAATTTGAAATGATTAAGATTTCTTGTTTTTGTACGGGCACCACATTTCCTAATGGCGAAGCAACCACCAATAGAATCATAATGATTGGGAAAGCGTTCCAGCTAAAAGATGTTAAATTCACGATCTATTTGAATTCTGAGGGCAATAAAAACCCTCTCAATGATCAGCAAACAGGAAGCGTTGACGGACTGGAATTTATCCATTTAAGCAAATCGATGGCAATTGGTCTGTCACCATCGCGGAGAATGTGGAATTTCTTCATTGTTGGATTTTACGGTTCTCTACTCGCGTTAAAACAAATAGGTAAAGAAAAAGGACATGTCGTGTATCTCTATTCACATGGCTCCATTTACAATGTCTGGGTATCTGTTCTAGCAAAGTTGTTTGGAGTAGGCATTATCCAGGAAGTCAATGAATGGCCTGATGAAAGCAGCAAGAAGCGATTGCATAAGTTCATTTACAAAAAAATAATGTTTAGGTGGGCAAAAGGGGCACTGGTGATCTCGGATAATATTGAACTTCAGGTTCAGCGCTATAAGCGTTCGAACTCGCTGAAGACTTTCATGCTGCCGGTTCTGGCCGACGGTAGTGAATGGAAGAATCCTCCATTGTCAATTGAAAAAACATTTGTATGGTGCGGCTTGATTGAAGGTTACTTTAAGGATGTCGTTTTTATGATCAATGCTTTTTCCAAAATACATAAGGATTTTCCTGGCTATAAGTTAATTATATGTGGGAAATACATGCCGGAGACCGCGAAGAGAATTTCTGTGGTGCTGGAATCTCTGGATATCCCGGTAGGAAAGTTGGAATTGACCGGTTTCATTTCCAATGAAACCCTTGCAAACTATTGTCGATCAGCCACCGCTCTTATTTCTCCCTTATGGAATGACCAGGCATCAATAGCGCGCTTTCCAACTAAGATTTCAAGTTTTTTATTTTCAGGCAGGCCTGTAATAACCTGCAATATTGGTGAGGTTGGGAAACACTTAAAGGACAACAGCACAGCGTTGTTTTACAAGCAATCCGACGAAAATGATCTTGCTGAAAAGATGAAAAAGATGGCTATCGATCCTGACTTTGCCAGCACTATTGGAGAACAAGGCAGGAAATTGGCTTTTGCCAGATTTGATTATCACGTCTATGCTGATCAGTTGGTCCACTACGTTGATTCTTTAGAGCTGCCAAAATGAAAATAATTTATTCAGCTTATTTCTGCAATCCATTCTGGCCGTCGGAATCAATGTCGGCCTTTAGGTGGCTGATCATATTACTTGAAAGGTATGAGGTGATCGTCTTTACCAGCAAAGCTTCGGCGGAAGGAATTTATCAATATTATCAACCCGCGATCCCAAAGAATTTAAGGATACTGACCTTTGATGATGACAATTTATTGAAAGGAAAGCTGAACATGCAGGTGCATTTCGGGTATTTCACATTTAACAAGAATGTCAGGAAATACATTGAAAAAAACGGAAATGAATTCAATGATGTGAAATTGGTCTTGCATAAAAATCCTACCAGCTTTCGATATTTCACGAGTCTGCATAAACTTAAGAAACCATTGATCATCGGTCCGGTGACTGGAGGCTTGCAAATTCCTTCACAAATGAAGAGCTATTTCAGATCTGAGTCTACTGTAAACAAATTCAGAGTATTAGATCAATGGTTATTGAAGTTGCCAATGTATCAGAAACCCTTCCGGCAGGCTGACAAGATTCTTATCACATTGGATTACTTACGGGATTTGCTGCCCAAAGAATTTTCGCAGAAGCTGACTACTTTCTTCGAGACCGGCATCACCGTAGATAATGATTTCAATAAGAAAAACAAGGAGAGCGGGCAACCGATCAGGATTTTGTGGGCCGGTATTATGGCCCGGTATAAGGGATTGGAGCTGCTTATCAGAGCAATTCAAAAAATCCGAAACGAGAACATCATCGTCGACGTGGTGGGCGGAGGAGGCGAATTTGAACACATCAAGGATCTGGTAAGGGAATTGGGTTTAACTAACCAGATCATATTGCATGGCAGAATTCCGTTTGAAAACATGCCTGAATTTTATAAAAAGGCGGATATCTTCTGTTTCCCAACGTTGACAGAGGCTGTAGGAAATGTCCTTTTGGAGGCGATGAAATTCGGACTTCCTATAGTAACTATCAACAGTGGCGGACCGAAGTATATATGCCCTGATAGTGGTACCTTTAAAATCCCGATAACATCGGTTGATGAAATTACTGAGAATATTTCTGATAAATTGAAATTGTTGATTGGGTCAGCAGAGCTTCGGGAAAAGATGGGAAGGGCGAACTATGAACATTGTAAGGCAACATATGCATGGGATGGTCTTTCTAAAAATATTTTTGCGTTGGTTGAGCAATATAGATAGTATCTGTTTTGCTGTATTTTCTTAGATCAATCGAAGGTGAAGAATATCAGGGCGCTGGTCAGATTTATTTACATCAGACTCTTTAAGAAAGGGGTCACGATTGCGGCTCTTTCCTACATTGGTAAAGGCGTAAAAATAACAACCCACGGAAGTGGCCAGATCACCTGCAACGGTAAAATCCGACTGGACTCGTTTACAGAACTGGAGGCGAGGGGTAAGATCACATTGGGCTCCCATTTCGTCATGAATCCCTATTCAAGAGTGGTGGCCCATCAGCAAATAGATATTGGGGAAAATGTTGTGATTGCTCGATTTGTTTCCATTTTGGATCACGATCATTCTTTTAAAACGGAACACGGAGCTTTTGCATTCGACGGCTACAAGGCGGCCCCGATAAAAATCGGAAACAATGTATGGATTGGCGACAAGGTTTCGATTTTAAAAGGCGTTACGATTGGTGATAATGTTATCATAGCGGCAAACGCTGTAGTCACGAAGGACATTCCCTCCAACGTAATTGCCGGCGGTATTCCAGCAAAAATTTTAAAAAGCATTAACGATTAAGTAACGATCATACATCCTTGAATGAAAGTTCTAATTACGGCGCCCAACCTTGACGATTCCAAACAGGTAGGCGGAATCATCACTGTGATTAACACGATCGCTTCCGTCATTACTGTTCCGTATGACATCTTTATCCGAAGCCCATCAGTCGAGCAGAGAAATTTGTGGGGTAGAATTGGTTGGGTACGACGGATATTTGCGTATGCACAATTATGTTTTTCGGGGCAATACGACATCGTACATGTTCATACGGCGATGAATCGGTCCGCGTTACTACGCGATGCCATTTGGGTATATATCGGCAGTTGGTCACACGCGAAAATACTTTTGCATGTGCATGGCGGTAAGTATCTTTTTGAAAAGCCAGGTTCGCGTTTGACCAGTCTTTTGATCGGGGAAATTTTTAAGAATTCTAATGCGGTAATTGTCCTAAGTGAGACGGAGAAAAAATCCATTGTTGACTTGTATCACGTAAGCAAACCGATATACGTTTTAGGGAATGCGATTAACACAGATGTTATTTCAGCGGCGATCGCAAAACTTGGACCAATAGAAAATAGCAATCTGGTGCGATTGATCTTCATTGGGCGAATTACAGAAAGCAAAGGAATTCATGACATCGTTGAAGCTATTGAGCAACTCAGTCAAGCCACATCAAAATTTCGGTTTGATTTGTATGGTGACGGCGAGCTTAAAGATTATGTAGTAGACAAGCTTTATCCGCTGCTAGGAGAAAGATTTCAATACCACGGTATCGTGTCGGGTAGTGCAAAGTGGAAGGCACTTCAGGAATCAGATGTCTTTCTTCTCCCTTCCAGATACGGCGAAGGATTGCCAATGGCTTTGCTCGAAGCAATGTTTCTGGGGAAAATTCCAGTTACCTCTGACGACGCTTCCATCGGTTTGGTCGTAAAGCATAATGTAAATGGATTCCTGGTGAAAAAACGCGATCCCGTTGACTTAAAAAATACGTTGTTGGAAATAGTCAATTCGGACTTCGATCGGTTCAAGCTGCTGTCGATAGCGGCAAAATCAACAGTTTCGGATAAATATGTCGCCTCCAAGTACATTGTCAGCCTTCAGTCAATTTATGCGAATCTGATTTGAGCATTTCTTTCTATTTTTACCGAACTGTAATAGATGAAGGTAATTTTTTCGGCCTATTTCTGTAATCCCTTTTGGCCATCAGAATCAATGGGGGCATTTAAATGGCTAACGATCTTACTCGAAAAGTATGATGTGATCCTGTTTACCAGTGAAGGCTCGGCCGAGGGGATAAGACGATACTATGAAAATTCTATTCCGGAAAATTTAAGAATACAGGCGTTTGGGGATGAAAATTTCTTTAAAAGACGATTTAAAGTTCAGTTGCATTTTGGATATTTTACTTTCAACAACAACGTCAGGAAATATATTACGGCGAACAAAGCAGAATTCAATGACGTAAAGGTGATTCTGCACAAGAATCCGACCAGCTTTCGTTATTTCACCTACCTTTATAAGCTTAGGAAACCATTGATTATCGGGCCGATAGGAGGGGGGTTACAGGTGCCCAGGCAACTCAAAGCATACTTCAAATCTGAATCGTTTATAAATAAGCTGCGAGTACTTGACCAGCTTGTGTTAAAATTGCCAATGTATCAGCAGCAGTATAAACAGGCGGATAAGATCCTTATTACGTTGGATTACCTTCGAGATATACTTCCTAAAAGTCTCGCCCCAAAAATTGTTACACTGTTTGATAAGGGTATCGCTATCAGCAATAGCTTGATTGAGCGGACAGGAAGAGCTGGCTCTCCGGTAAGAATCTTATGGGCGGGAAAGATGGTACGTTACAAAGGCCTTGAACTATTGATTCGCGCGGTGAGCCGACTGGACACGAGCACAATCAAGGTTGATGTTGTCGGTGATGGCGTTGAAATGGAGCCAGCCCGAAGCCTTATAAACAAGCTCGGATTGACCGAGTGCGTTATACTCCATGGTCAGGTTGATTTTGATGCCATGCCAAAATTTTACGCCGACGCTGATATTTTTTGCTTCCCTACGCTAACGGAAGCAAGCGGAAATGTATTTTTAGAGGCTATGAAATACAACCTTCCTATTGTTACAATAGATAACGGTGGGCCAAAATATATGTGCCCTGACGCAGGCACCTTTAAGATTCCCATCAGTTCTGTTGATGAAATGATCAACAAGATTGCCGAAAAATTGAATCTTCTGATTCATTCTCCTGAGCTGAGGGAAAAAATGGGCACGGCCAACTATGAACATTGTAAGAGAGCCTATACATGGGAAGGTCTGTCGAATAGCATACACGCGATCGTAGAGGAGTACCGATAATACTAGTTTTATTTTTGGGCGCGGCCCGATTATTTAAGGGTATTAAGCCCACGGCAATCTAATGCGGTATAGGGTAACCGGGGACCAGAATGGACTTGCTGCAAAAATCATTCCCTCAGGTTAAAAAATATGCTGACTCCAAAAATTTCGGAAATTTCAATCGATTTAGTTACATCGTATCTGGAAGAAGGATTTATTCCTTAGATAATTACAGGGCTAACCGGTATCTTAGAAGATTAGAGGCAAGTTAATATTTTACGAGTCGTACAGTTATAATGAGATTTTTGACAAAAATTTATTTTGCACTTTTCTCAATTGTCAATGCCATTTGGCTGAAGGTAAACAAGGTATCGTATACTTCAGCAACGATAAATGGATTCCTGATGGTTTATAACAAGGGCTCTATTGTGATTGGGAAGAATTCCAGGATTAATTCTCACTCTTATAAGAACATTGTGGGAGGAGACAGGCGAAGTTCTATAGTGGTCAAGAAAAACGCCAATCTCAGGATCGGCGATAATTTCAGAATGAGTAATTCAGCAATTTACTGCGCTGAGAAAATAGAGATAGGGGACAACGTTATGATTGGCGCAAGCTGTAAGATTTGGGATACTGATTTTCATCCTTTGGATGCCTCGTCACGCCTTGGCAATCCCAATGAGCATTACAGTACCAGGCCAATTTTAATTGACAAAAATGCGTTCATTGGTGGCTTCTCAATCATACTTAAGGGAGTGCATATTGGAGAAGGTGCCGTTATTGGAGCGGGCAGTGTCGTTTCTAAGAACGTTCCTTCAGGAGAGATATGGGCAGGAAATCCAGCCACATTCATCAAAAAGATTAATTGAAATTGAATAGTAAAGAGAGATTTAATTTTTTCGGGACGTTAATTAATGTAACCAATCCGGAAGCAACGTTATCGTTTTTGAAGGAATACAACTATAGTGATGTGGGGTATATATCATTTCCAGATAGCTCGGTCGTAGCAACGGCGCAAGAGGATTTAGAGCTGCGAGGCGTTTTGAATAACTCATTGCTGACGTTGCCAGATGGTAAGCCCTCAGAGCTTTTTGCGAGAATGAAAGGATATAAAGAGGTGTCGACAGTCTCCGGTTATTGGCTTTGTAGAAATTTACTTCAGACAAATTTGACGCACTATTTCCTGGGGGGTACGGAGGAGAAGTTGAGGAAAATTGCCGATTCGGTCAAGGCCGAGTTTCCAACAGCCGTTATTGTTGGTAAACGTGCTCCGGGCTTTCAGGATGTAAATTATTTCAAGAGCGGGAATATCTTAACGGAAGCCCTGGAGGAGATTAACCGACTGAAGCCTGATCTGATTTGGGTTGGGTTGAGCAGTCCGAAACAGGATTTTTTGATCCGAAGTCATGTCAATAAGTTGAGCCATGGAGTAATGCTTGGTGTTGGTGGTGTATTTGACTATTTATCCGGAGACGTTAAAAAGAGTCCGAATTGGGTAAAGGCGATAGGTCTTCGCTGGCTCTGGCGATTGGCAAAGGAGCCTGGGAGACTTGGATCGAAGTATTGGCTTACGATACGGATATTTGTGGGATTAATATTCAGGCCTAAGAGGTGACTGTCAAAGAAAGGTTATGAGAACGCGAAGTTTTGTCTTACTCTTTTTCGTACTGGATCTGATACTGCTCAACGAGTCGATGTTGCTTGTGTATTGGTTTATGGGCCTTCATTACGAGTGGACGCTCGATACTTTCGTTCGGGTGCTTAACATGGGATACATAATAACATATTTCATCCTGATCGATGATATGCAATATCTTAAGGCTGGCCTGGCGACCCTGACAACATCTCTCGCCCAGCGAGCCATCGTATTTATAGCCATTTCCTCTGTAATACTAATCACCGCAGAAGCTCATGACTTTGTTCCGGGTCAATTTTTAGGTTCAATATTCATGTTCATTGCCTCAAAGGTCATCCTGTCGCTGGTCGTTTACAAAATGACGCTTCGAAAAAAAGGGAGAACTCCTGTAATCATAATAGGGAATAATAAAATAGCGCATGAGATATATTGGTATTGCCAGAATAATAAGTTTTCAGGTTATAAGCCGTTAGGTATTTTGACGGAAATGCCAGACACCAACAGTCAGCACACAAATATCATTGGCAGGATTGATGATTTTCAGGCGATCTATGAAAAGACACCCTTTGATCATGCAATAATATCCATACCACTGAGCGAAGCTGAAAAAATAAAAGAATACATTCATCTGGTGGAAAAAAACGGCGTGAAGCCAAGAGTAGTGTTCAACTGGTATAACGTGATCACCTACAACTTTCACGTGCAGTTCCTGGGTTCCGTTCCACTATTCGATATCAGAAATGTTCCATTGCACAGATATTCCAATCGGTTTTGGAAAAGAGCATTTGATCTCTTTTTTGCTACTTTACTTCTAGTTGTCTTGAGTCCCGTTTTCCTGCTCATAGCTGTTATGATTAAGATCGGCAGCAAAGGGCCAGTGTTTTACATGCCGGTAAGGCTAGGCATAAACGGCAAGCCTTTTAAGATGTACAAATTTCGTTCAATGAACGATAATGACGATACGAACGAGGGGGTCAGGTCAACAACTGTTAACGATGGACGAATTACCTCGTTGGGAAAATTCTTGCGCAAATTTAATCTTGATGAGTTACCGCAGTTATTCAATGTGCTTGGCAATGAGATGTCTCTTGTTGGGCCGCGGCCCCACAGGGTTAATCTTAATAAAGATTTACAAAAGAAGATGAGTACTTACATGGTTAGGCATTTGATAAAGCCGGGCATCACAGGTTGGGCGCAAGTGAACGGATGGCGGGGGCCAACTGAAAGCAGGATACAGTATATGGGTAGAACCCTTCACGACATCTGGTACATTGAGAATTGGAACTTTCTGCTCGACATTTATATAATTTTGCTAACGATATTTGGAAAAAAGGCCAGGAAGAATGCTTTCTGAGCAATACCCTCTTATCATTGGTGGGTGATAAAGCCCTTAACTTCAGCGATATTATTTTTAAAATTTTAATGAATAACGAATGAAAAATGAGCTGTTTAGTCTTTCGATTGCATCCCGGTGCTTACTCGTCGGTATCATTCTCTTCTTTTCGTCGTGCAGGTCCTACAAAGATCTGACGGTTTTAAGGGATGTAAGTACAACGGAGGCGCCAAGTAAGTTTCCAACTCCACCACCACCTTATGTGGTGAAGGGTGATGACAATTTATATATCAGTATCGTTTCTTCCAGTCAGGAAATGAATGATTTATACAATCCAGCTATGACAAGTAGTGGGCGGACTATGGGGAATAATACAGTGTACAATGAAATTCCCGGGCAATATATTTTTGGGTATCAGGTAGACGCTCATGGAGAAGTTACCCTTCCTCTGATGGGAAAAGTTACAGTAAAAGGGCTTACACTTTTCGCGTGTGAAGAAGCTATTACCGCCAAGGCAAAGGAGTTTTTAAAAGAGCTAACTGTGAAAGTCAGACTACTGAATTTCAGGATCACAGTGATGGGCGAAGTAGTACGGCCCGGCGTATATTATAACTATAACCCTATTTTCACGGTGATGGATGCCATTAGCACAGCCGGGGGAATTACCAACAGTTCAGATCTTCAGAAGGTTTTGTTGGTGCGAACCACACCGGAAGGAAGTCAGTCATATTACCTGGATGTGTCAAGCAAAGAATCGTTATCCTCACCGGGATATTATTTGCAGCCTAATGATATTGTAATTATTGAGCCGGCTAAATACAAAGATGTTCAACTCCGTCTTCCGATTTATCAGATCATTATCTCAGCAACGGTGGCGGTGCTTTTGGCTGTTAGCATTTTGACCAAGTAGCATAGTTGTCTTAATTGATTCATAATTTAATTTTTTTAAAATGAAAGAGAAAGAAGGAATTGGTACTTATCAGGATGGTATTAATACCAGGGAATTTCTCGCAAAGCTCATTGGGAAATGGTATCTGTTTTTAGGTTTTGGTATCCTCGGGCTTTTTGTTGGCATCATGGTTACGAAATACCTGGCATCCAGGTACGAAGTGTCCAGTATTCTGTTGGTTAAGCAGGAATCAAAAAATGAGGTTTTGAATTCAGTTTTTAACCCGCAGATCAATTCACGCAATACCTCGAGTTTGATTAATCAGGTTGGAATTATCAAATCCTATAAGCTGAATTACAGGGCACTTGAAAATCTTAAGTGGGATATTTCAATTTTTGAAGATGGATTGCTCAATGATACGGACATGTACTTGAATGAACCATTCACTGTTCAAAAGTTAGGTGATAGCGTGCAGACCGAGATGACATCAATCTATGTAACGCCAGTGTCGAATGATCTTCTTGAAATTAAAATAAAAGAGGTAATGGTTGACGGGCGGTCAAAAGACGTATCGATTACGAAACAGATTCGTTGGAACGAACCCTTTCTGAACGAGTATTTCAATTTCAAGGTAATAAAGAATCCAATCGGAACATTTATAGTTGGTCAACAGTATAGGATTGTGTTCAACAACTTAAGTCAATTGGCTCATAGTTATATGGAAAGGCTCGATGTCACGTTGGCCGATGAAAAGTCCGATCTGATCTATAGTAAGCTCAAGACCAAGCAACCTGGCAGAGATGCTAATTATCTAAATGAACTGGCGAAGGTTTATATAGATTTTGGATTAGAAGAAAAGAATATTGTGGCCGACAATACACTCCTGTTCATTAACAATCAATTGATAGGCATCACAGATTCGTTAAGCGTGGCAAGTGAATACTTTACCAATTTCCGATCGCAAAATAAAATAGTTAATCTGGATCAGGAGTCTGCTCTGGTGGTTGAAAATCTTGAGGAAGTTGAGCGGCAGGAATCTGCCAGCAGGATGAAATTAGAATATTATAATAATCTGAAAAAATATCTGAATGACACCAGGCAATTGAGGGAGCTCGTGGTGCCTTCGGTAGTTGGCATCACGGATGTGTCACTGAATGCACTGGTTTTAAACCTTAGCGAGCTTTATGGCAAAAGGGAAGTGCTATCCTATTCAGTGCAGGGAAAAAATCCCAACCTGATCAGGTTGGACAGTACAATCCAGTACACAAAGAAAGTCTTGCGCGAGAACATCGATAACTTATTAAGCAACACCTATGGCGAACTGGCAAATCTTGGTGAACGGAAAAAGCATGTTAATTCACTCTTGACACGCTTGCCAAAGACCGAGCAACGTCTGGTAAATATTAAAAGAGCGTTCGATCTTAACAATGAACTATACACCTTTCTTTTGAAAAAACGAGCAGAAGTCGGCATTGCCCGAGCTTCGAATACTCCTGATGCAACAGTATTGGATGGTGCCCAGATCGATGCTGCGGTCAGCATCGGACCTAAGAAAATTCAAATAATTCTTCTCAGTATTTTCCTGGGGTTGAGTATCCCTTTTATTGCTCTGCTAGTCGGTGAATATTTTGACAATACGATTAAGGGTCCTGAGGAAGCAGAAGGTGAATCAATGTCACCTGTAGTGGGCAACATTCTTGTGAATAAATTTAAAACAGGACTTCCGGTAGTGCAAAACCCTAATTCCTCCATCGCTGAAAGTTTTAGGACTTTGAGAACGAATCTCCAACACTTTTTAATAAATCATCCTGGCAGTAAAGTGATTGCTGTTCATTCAACAGGAGTGGGGGAAGGAAAGTCATTTGTTGCAGTGAACCTTGCTTCATCACTGTCTTCGAGAAGCCGGAAGGTTCTTCTAATTGAAGGAGACATGAGAAATACTCGCCTCCATACACTTCTTGAGTGTAACGGTGAATATGGCCTTTCAAGTTACTTGAACGGAGACCTGCCATTGGGAGAAATTATTCAGCCGACTAAGATAATTGGAATGAGTTTCTTGGGATCCGGATCCGAAGAGGAGCATCCGTCAGAATTATTAAACAACGGGATTCTTGAGAACCTTGTGAACGAAGCAAGGAAGGAATTTGATTATATTATTATTGACAGTGTTCCGCTGACTAAACTAAGTGATGCGGCTAGCCTTGGCAGATTTGCGGATATAAACATAGTCGTACTAAGAATTAGACTGACAACGGTAGATCAACTGAAGTTCGCCAATAAGATTGCGAAGGAAGGCATAATCAAGAACGTGTCGATCGTCGTAAATGATGTTTCCTACAAAGGAAGCAAAGTCGACTAACTTAAACACAAGCGCTCGATATCAAGCCAGCTTCCGGATACGTAGTACGGGTTGTTGTTTAATGCGAAGCTGGGTTGGCAGGAGGCTTAATCCGCTGCATACATAAATGGAAAGGGTGCCAACAAATAGCACCCTTAACCGATTTCTTAATCTTTGCTTCAGGAAAGATCAAGCAAGATTTAACCAAATCGATATGGTGAATAAATTACACGATCCCAGAATTATGGGTATAATAGTCGCCATTAAAAAAGAGGCGTTATTGATGAGAAAATCAGCAACGGCTTAGGCGGAATAGATCTTTTATTTCGTCGTAAGATCCTAAAGAATTGGATCAACGGCAACCTTTTCCCATCGCTGAGAAAAAACAGAGACAATTGCATTATGAAGTTCTTTTAAGGAAGTTGGTTTTGTAATAAAGTGTTTTGCGCCCAGTAAGAAAGCCTCTTCCTGGTCCCTGTCAAAATTTGAAGTAGTATATATAATAACAGGAATGTCCTTAAGGCGTAAATCCTTTTTCAGCTGCGCCAGAACTTGCTTGCCGCTGATCTTTGGCATATTCAAATCCAGAAAGATATAATCAGGGACATAGGAAAGGCCAGACCTCAGAAGGGACATTGCCTTCTCACCGTCGAACGCACTCTGGCATTCGATCGCAGGATCAACTTCGAGCAAACCATCAGTCAATAGCTGGATGTCATCTAGGTCATCATCTACAATTAATATCTGCGTTGCCATAGTGAGCTAATTTAGAAACAACACCAATACGACCATCCACACCCTCGGAATTGAATTTTGCTTTTTATCGAATCAAAAGCGCCAAATCTTTCCTAACTACACTAGACCAAATTTGAAGTAGATTAAATGTAACGAGAAACGAGCGGCAGACCAAGGCATTTCCGACAATTGACACGCGGGCTTGTTATGTTTCAGCACTAAACGGTGAACAATGACCGCAGAAAGGATAATTACCCACTATTCGACATCCAATCTTAACCTTTTTAATCTGCACCCTGATCAGATTGTTGTTACAACACTCGAAATGCGTCAATTTTTGTGCCTTTTCGTTGTCAAAAGACCCTTATCGAACGATTTAGGCCAACTATTTATGGTTCAGTTGCACTGGCCCAAAGAGATGGTATTAATAAATCATTACTTTAAAATATATAGTCAATTGGTTGTTCATACGAACCACCCCAAACGAGTTTGCTTTTCTACTGAAAGCAAAGTTCCTGGCAGCAAGTTTTCATAGCAACTAACACATGTAAAATTGCCAAGGCATTGTTTTTGTTAACTGCTTTAAAACGAAAACATCAAAATATATAACGTATGAAAAATGAAAAGGCATTAGAGGTGTTGAATGATCTCTTAAGGATCAATAACGATCGCGTAGAAGGATATGTAAAAGCTTCCGAAGAATCAAAGGAGCGGGATTTAAAATCACTTTTTCGTGACAAGGCTGACGAGAGTAGAAATATTGCGATGACCCTTACACAGGAAATCACCAAGATTGGAGGTGAACCAGCCGTGGGAGATACTACCACTTCCGGCAAGATTTATCGGGTATGGATGGCCGTAAAGGCGACTTTCAACGGCAAAGATCGTGAAGGAATTTTAGAAGCCTGCGAATATGGAGAAGATGCAGCCCAGTCTGCTTACAAAACCGCACTCGGCGACGAAGATTTGTCTTCTGAACTAAGGGAATTGATCACCGAGCAAAAGAGCAAACTAATGGTTTCTCATGATGAGATAAAATCAAAAAGAGACGAAGCTAAGATCAGTTTGTAGTTTCTTTAAGTTTAAGAAAACGTAAAAGAGAGGAGGATAAGCCCTCCTCTTTTTTCTTCTGAGTATTAGACAGCCAGAGTAAGTGCCTTAAGAATACCTTTTATACAGTTCTGTTCGATCAAAATCAATGATTTGCTTGAAATAGCACCTGTTCACCAAGAAAGTTGCAGGCTGTTATCTGGAATGTGATCAAATATTATTTTTAATAAACTGGTTCTCGGAATTCAGCTAAGGGGTATTTTATCTAAAAAATGAAATATCGCCTGGGAAATGCCTATTTCATCAGCATTCCACTGTGCGACACGAGTTTGCCGCGGCAAATGGATGTACCATTTTCACTTAATATAGGTTTGTGTTGAAAATTGCTTTTCCCCATCTTTGAGGATCAGTTTAATGTATTTCTTAAGTGAAACTATTTTTTGCATTAATCTTACTTATCTTATTAGATCACTCTCCAGCTGCCGCGCAGGCAAGCGGAGAAGTCAAGTGGTTTAAGGGCATTTTTCAAAAAGGCAATCGATCAACTGCCGAAAAAGATATTGAGATCAGGAAAAATCAAAAATTAATTGCCATTGAGTCGAACGACTTCCAGGGAGAAATCAGAATCTTAATGGAAACAGGAGCAATTTACCTGACCCGGCTTAGAAACAGGGAAGACGCGATGAAGAACTTCATTGAATCCCTTAAGGTTGAAGACTCTCTTCGTCTTGACCACGAAAAAATATTTACCCTCTTGGGGATTGCCCGTGTATTTGAGGAAGTCGACGACTATTCCAGTAGCGTCGAGTACATCGAACAGGCCAGCGGCCTTAGCGACGCTCAAGAAGATCTTGATATTCGGATCTTAATCCTTGAAGAGTCTGCCCGCATCCAGACAGAAAGAAAAGATACAGAGGCTGCCATGGAAAAGTATGAGCAGATATTGCAGTACGCCAAACAACTTGAGTCAAAGCAACAGCAAGGAGACGCTATGTTCAATCTCGGAAAATTGTATATGTACACGAAAGACTATGAAAAAGCATTGAGTTTTCACCGGAGTTCACTGGGCTTACGAAGGTCATTGAAAGACAAGACGAGTGAGGTCCTTTCACTTCACGCGTTTGCTGAGGTGTATCTTTTAATGAATAATGCTGACCGTGCAATGGCGAATGAGTTGGTAGCATTGGATATTAATCGGAACTTAAAAGATTCTGCGGGCATGGCGCTCACCTACAACCGAATTGCGAAGATTAATATCAGAAATAAGGATTACCCACGCGCTATTGCAAATCTTAAGTTGGGATTAGCCGCTGCCCAGAAAACACAGCAACAGGAAGAAATACGCAGAAGCTATGATCAACTTAGTATAAGCTATAAAGAACTCAAAGATTATAACACAGCACTTCAGTATCGCGAGTCCTTCCTTTCAATTGATGAGTTTATCAGAAATGAAGATAACTCGCTTCATCTTTCTGATACACGCAACCGCTATACATTGTTTCAAAAGGAAAAAGAGATTGATCAACTTGAATCAGGAAGAAAGGAGCGCGACAAAGTCATTCAGGAGCAGAAGAGCTTTCAGATTATTCTTTTCGCGCTGGTCGTAGTTGTTCTCGTTGTCGCAGGCCTGGTAGCGTACCTTTATTACGTAAAGAGAAGACTTGCCAACAGCTTAAAGATTGTCAATGATGCAAAGGATAAATTGTTTTCAATCATTGGACATGACATAAAAGGCCCTCTCAATTCTCTTACTGCATTTTTATCATTGTTGAGGCATCATGGTGATAACATCACTAAGGAGGAAATTAAGTTGATTTCCACGGACCTTGATAAATCACTGAAGAACCTCTTTTCCTTACTGGAGAATCTTCTCCAATGGGCACGAACACAAACTGGGAATATTGATTTTAAAGCTGAACCCTTTAATATAGCGAAGACCTTGAATGAAAATGTGCAGTTGCTACAAGGGCAAGCTTCTGTAAAGTCGATAACCCTGGTTTCGGAATATGATGCTACACTAATGGCCAATGGGAACGTGAATTCTATCAGTACAGTTATTCGAAATCTGTTGTCAAACGCAATAAAATTTACGCCAAAGGGAGGAAAGATCACATTGTCGGCTCAAGCTACTAAAGAACACATTCTTGTTTCCGTTGCTGATAATGGGGTTGGAATAGATCCCCAATCGAGCCAAAAGCTTTTTAAGTTGGGAACCAAGCACTCAACTCTCGGAACGGCACAGGAAAAGGGAACCGGTCTCGGTTTATTACTGTGTAAAGAATTTGTAGAAAAAAATGGCGGAATGATTGGTGTTACGAGCAAAGTAGGCGAGGGGTCGAGATTTTATTTTACGGTGCCGGTGAATTGATGAAGTTTATTGTTTGAAACTTAACCTGACGTAAAAACACCTCATTTTTTGACAGGAGGGAAGAAAAAAGATATGGCTATCATCATCGATTAATTTATTTTTGTACCCGTAAATTAATTGTTACCTAAACGGCCAGCCATGATTATTACTCCCAGAGTTCGCGGATTTATATGTCTCACATCCCATCCAAAAGGCTGTGAACAAAATGTGGTTAATCAAATCAACTATATAAAATCAAAAGGTCCTATTAATGGACCAAAGAAGGTGCTTGTTATAGGTGCGTCTACTGGATTTGGACTATCCTCCCGTATCGCTGCCGCATTTGGATCCAATGCATCAACTATCGGAGTTTATTTTGAAAAACCGGCTGAACCCGGTCGGCCGGCATCGCCCGGTTGGTACAACACGGCGGCAGTTGAGAAAATTGCACACGCCAACGGATTGTATGCAAAGAGCATCAATGGAGATGCGTTTTCCGATGAAATTAAAATGAAGACAATCAACCTTATAAAAGCAGACCTCGGAAAGATAGATCTTGTTATTTACAGCCTTGCATCTCCAAAGAGAGTTCATCCCAAGACAGGGGTTGTTCACAATTCAGTATTGAAACCTATCGGAAGTACGTTCACAAACAAGACTGTAAATTTTCACACAGGCGTTGTATCGGATGTAACTATCGAACCTGCCAACGATGAAGATATTAAGAACACGGTTGCAGTAATGGGTGGAGAGGATTGGGCAATGTGGATGAGTGCATTGAAAGATGCTGGTGTTTTGGAGTCCGGGGTAGCCACTGTCGCTTACTCTTACATCGGACCGGCCTTAACCGAAGCAGTTTACCGTAAGGGAACAATCGGCAGAGCAAAAGATCATCTTGAGGCTACAGCTTTTGAAATAGGCGCAGCTTTACAAGATCTAAAAGGAAGAGCCTTCGTATCGGTGAACAAGGCGCTGGTGACACAGGCAAGTTCGGCAATACCTGTTATTCCATTATACATCTCACTGTTGTATAAGATCATGAAGAAGGAAGGTACGCATGAAGGATGTATTGAGCAGATCCAGCGACTTTATAATGAACGCTTGTATACTGGCAGTCCTGCCGCTGTTGATGAGAAGGGAAGGATTCGCATTGACGATTGGGAAATGCGGCCTGCCGTTCAGGCACAGGTGGCTGAGCTCTGGACGCAGGCAACAACGGAAACTCTCCCCGCCATTGGCGACCTGGCCGGATACCGAACCGATTTCTTTAATTTGTTTGGCTTTGAAGTGCCGGGTGTGAACTATGAAGTGGAAGTGGATGAGATGGTGAATCCTCCGGGGTTGGTGGGGTAGAAGGGGAAGAAGAAAGATTAAAGGGTAAAGAGTAAAGATTAAAGAGAAAAGATTAAAGAGAAAAGATTAAAGAGAAAAGAAGAAAGAGTAAAGATTAAAGATTAAAGATTAAAGAGAAAAGATTAAAGAGTAAAGATTTACGGCGTTACTTGCTGCTTAGCTCTTTGAGGTTCTTCTTAGCACCCTCGTTCTTTGGGTTAAGCAATAAGGATTTCTTGTAATTGATAATGGCCAGTTCCTTATTACCATTCTTCATACACGCTTCTGCATAGCTGTCGTAGGCGTTTGCGCTGGAAGGATAAAGAAGCGTATTTATTTTTAGGATATCCGCAGCCAATTGGTATTTGCTTTTATTCATCAGATTGTAGCCCTGCGAATTAAGACTTTCTTCCATTACATCCCGGTCCTTTGGGTTGGCATTTAATAATGCTTGATAGCCTTTTATTGCTTTGTCGAAATCTCCAGCGAGAAGATATTCATAAGGGACTCTTAGGTCTTCACTTTCCCGCACGTGCGTAAATTCTGCCGGCTTACCTTTTTCAATGAACACAAGATTCAATTGCCCGTCTTTGGGATTTGTCCTAAACTGAATTTGTGTTGGATTAGTAGCGTTAACAAACGTGCTGTCGGAAACACGAAATAGTTCATATGGCGCCTCAGCACGCAGGTACTTCATAAACAAACGATTCCCTTTACCTGAAATCCGAATCATACCATCGCTATCATTATGATAACGCCCGGTGATTGCAGCAAATTTTGTTGTGTCCATTTCCACCTTTGTAAAAATATCCAGGTAATCGCTCCAGTTGTAAACCCTCGCCACTGAGTTGATCACTTCTGTTATGAATTCAGGATGATTGGAATTTGTAAGCACTACTACACCATAGCCATGGTCGCGATGGGCAATCATCTCACTGGAGAATCCTTCGTCCCAACCGCCATGGCCAAAGTAAGAACCCTTGTTTCTCAGGAACAATCCCAGCCCCTCAAAGTCTGTTACAAAGGGAGTGAGCATTTTATCGACCATAGATTTTGACAAAACTGCAGTGCTTTTTCCCGCGACAGTTTTTTGAACGTCAATGGCAAATAGGGCGAGATCTTCCGCTGTTGTCCATAAACCGGCGGCCGCCATCTCAGGATAGGTATGAAACTTTCCTTTTGTCATCGTTCCATCGGGCACATATCCCGTGGCTGCTATTGATACTTGATTTCCTGTTAAAGGTTGATCATACGTACTATGGCTCATGCCGATAGGATCTAAGACAAATTCTTTCATGATCTGTGGAAACGGCTTTCCTTCCGTATCGATTAGCATTTGCTGCATGATGGTATAACCACCGCCTGAATAGCGAAAACTTTCTTCAGGTACTTTGTCCACACGGATAGGACCAGAGTTGGCCGGAGCGGTACCGTCCAGCACCTGGACAAGTGTAGGGACTGGGAGATCAGGGCTGTATCCAAGGAAGCCGTGAACCGTCAAGCCTCCGGTGTGACTCAACAGATGCTTGAGTGTAACTTTCTTTTCTTTGGTAAAGTCATTGTCAGGGAGCTTCCATGATTTCAGATAGGTATTTACATCTTCATCAAGATTGATTTTTCCCTTATCAACAAGGTGAAGTGCTCCGTAGGCTGCTACAGGTTTGCTGATTGATCCGGCCTGAAATAATGTTTGATTGGTAACAGGTTCTTTGGTGTCCTTGTTCATTACTCCATAGCTCTTGCTCCATTCGATCTTGTTATCCTTTATTACAGCGATGGATACTCCGGGCACACCAAAATGTTTCATTCTTTCTTCGATCGCCCGGGTGGAGTCACCTGTGAAATAAACCTCGCCAATGAGCCCTTTTTCGACTTTTAATGTCTGATCAGAAGCCGATTCCGGAGCAGTTGCGGTTGTGCATGCCTGCAAAAGCACAGGCAGCAGGATGAAGATAAAATTTTTCATTTGGGGGAAATTGAGATACTAAGATAGTAAGGCTAAAGTGAAAAGCCAGCGCGAAACTTTTTGAAGACTGATTATCGGATAGTGTTGCAACATTGTTAACTTCAATTCTGAATTCGTTTCTGGTTCAGCTAAATCTGTTGGCAATGTTCATTATAGAAGAGTATTCGACTGCTGTAATCTTCTGCATCATCACGATGCTCTGCTGGGGCTCATGGGGAAACACCCAGAAGCTGGCAAGCAAAACCTGGCGATATGAATTGTTTTACTGGGACTATGTAATAGGAATTCTCATACTATCACTGATCATGGCGTTCAGCCTCGGAAGTAACGGAGAATACGGGCGCGGATTCATGGACGATCTCAGGCAGGCCGACTCGAAGAGCATAACCAGCGCTTTCGTAGGCGGAATTATCTTCAACGCTGCAAATATTCTGTTATCAACGGCTATAGCAATCGCAGGAATGTCGGTGGCATTTCCTGTGGGAATCGGGATAGCGTTGGTTCTTGGAGTGCTGATAAACTATAACGGATCGCAAAAAGGTGACGCCACATTACTATTCATTGGTGTTGGCCTGATTACACTAGCGATCATTCTCAATGCCTTTGCTTATAAACGTGCTTCGTCCGGAAATCAAAAAATTTCAAGCAAAGGCCTTGTAGTTTCTATCATAGCCGGTGTGCTGATGTCATTTTTTTACAGATTCATTGCATCATCCATGGATCTTGATAATTTTAAAGCACCTGCTGCCGGGCTAATGACTCCTTACACTGCCGTTGTAATTTTTTCTCTTGGCATTTTCTTAAGCAACTTCATTTTTAATTCCATCCTTTTCAAAAGACCGATCAGTGGTGAGCCGACAAGCTATGCTGAATACTTCAAAGGGAGTTTATCAACTCACCTTGTCGGTGTATTCGGCGGCCTTATCTGGGGTATTGGCAATTCATTCAACCTTATTGCTGCGGGTAAAGCAGGAGCTGCCGTTTCCTATGGATTAGGTCAGGGAGCAACATTGGTAGCGGCCTTGTGGGGAGTATTTATCTGGAAAGAATTCAAAAATGCCCCCAAAGGCGTGTCGGGATTAATCGGTGCAATGTTGATCCTTTTCCTTACCGGAATAATTTCTATAATAATCGCAGGGCAATAGTTAATTCGGATACCAGTTCCTCAACCTTACATCAATCGCCTTGTTCGAATCATTCACAATTTTCTTGAATGCTTCGGTATCGCTTAGTCCGTTCTGACCGCGATAGTGATAGGGGTACATGATCATTGGTTTAAAATCTAATACCGCTGACGCGGCTTCCTGAATATCCATGGTATAGGGAAGATTCATACATACGAAAGCAACGTCGATATTCTTAAGTGCACGCATTTCAGAAATACCTGCTGTATCTCCGGAAAGGTAAACGAGTTTGTTTCCAAACCTAAGAACATACCCATTACCACGGCCCTTCGTGTGCATTGCTTCGGAAGCTCCAGGCAGATTATACATCGGAATGGCATGAATTAGAATATCAAGTTTTGTGACAGTTTGCCCATTGCTCACCACTACAGCTTTCGACTTCAAGGCATCCGGAAGCTTGTCAGCAACTGCCTGTGGCGCAATGATGATGGTATTTGCTGTGCTTACTGCCTGGAGTGTCTCTGGGTTGAAGTGATCGCCATGAATGTCGGTGATCAGTATCAGGTCTGGTGCTGCGATACCCTCAAACGCTTTGGCGCCGCCGTCTGGATCTGCATAAATTGTTTTGCTATTCCATGTAAACGCAAGTGTTCCGTGTTTGATCGGTTGAATGGTGAGCTGGCCTTTGGATGTTTCAATTACATCTGCTGCAGGGCGCTGAGCAATTGCCTGGCTGAATACAATCGTCATTACAATATAAAGTGCTGTTTTCATAGGTTTTAAAATTGGATTGTGTAAAGGTACAGGGTGTGGTGATGTGAACTAATAGGACGTTATAACAGTGGAATGTGAAAATAGTTTTCGGCTCTATCTTCGAAGCAACGGTGCCACTTTTTCCCCCAGCAAAGTGATCGCGTTCATAATCTTTTCTTGCGGAAGATTGGCAGTATCCATCTGAAACGTTACTCTTGAGATACCGCCCAAGGCCTCACTATGACGAACGATCTTAGCAGCAACATCGTCGGGGCCGCCGACTAACAGCGCCCCTTTTGGACCAGCGACAGCATCAAAGTGACCGCGGGTGACAGGCGGCCATCCCCGTTCCTTGCCAATCCTCGTAAACGTCGCGGCATACCCCGGATAAAAATCATCCATCGCTTCTTGCGTTGTGTTGGCCACATAGCCCAATGAATGCAATCCTACTTTTAATTTATCGCCAGTGTGTCCTGCTTTGGCCCCTGCTTCACGGTAGAGATCCACCAATGGTGCAAATCGATGCGTCTCTCCGCCAATGATCGCCACCATCAATGGCAGACCCAGCGTACCTGCGCGAACAAAGGATTCAGGAGTACCGCCCACGCCCAACCAAATTGGTAGGGAATTCTGCATCGGTCTTGGGTACACACCCTGACCCGTCAATGCGGGTCTGAATTTTCCTGACCAGTTTACGAACTCATTCTTTCGTATGTTGAGAAGAAGGTCAAGCTTCTCGGAGAAAAGTTGGTCGTAGTCATTCAGATTCAAGCCGAAAAGTGGAAAAGACTCAATAAAGGAACCCCGACCAACAACCATTTCTGCCCGGCCCCGGGAAATAAGGTCGAGCGTGGCAAAGTTTTGAAAGACCCTGACGGGATCGGCTGCACTCAATACGGTGACGGCGCTGGTCAAGCGAATCCGTTTCGTGCGCGCCGCGCCTGCAGCCAGTATCATTGTAGGGGCTGAATCCAGGAATTCCTTGCGATGATGCTCGCCGATTCCAAAAATATCCAATCCAACCTTGTCCGCTTGTTCCATCCGTTCAAGTAACTGAGCTACGGATTCAGTGTCACTGGTGGTCTTTCCTGCGTTGTCAAAGTGAGAAGCTGCAAAACTGTCGATACCAATTTCCATCGGGTGATTATTTAACGATGCAGGCTCAACAATTTTTCCGGATTTTAAATTCAGATGGGCTACATCCCCGTCATAAAAAAGGACTGGCCTTTTTTCCCATTTACGTAAAACTGGATTGAGCCTATTCCATCCCGGCGTTCTACAGCAAAAACATGTAATGCCTTTGATGCAACCGCGAGTTTTTCTCCCGACTGCATAGTGATGAATATACTGATCTCGTTTCCATCGACTTGCGCTTTGTCAACAACGATCGTCTTCGAAATCTGACTGGGAAGACAGGTCATTCCGATGATGTAGTTAATTATGAAATCAGGTTTGCTGATTTCGTTTCCGGAATTTTTTTGGGTAGAAAAATTCTTATCCAGATCTTCCTGACTTGTGAGTAACACAAAATTGACAGTGTCTTTTTGGTCAGTCCCCTTCGCGGAATATCCTGTCATCTGACTAAACGCCAGGGTTGATGGCGCTGGTTTGTCGGCCTGGATCACACTATCAATCCGGAGACTGTCGAGCGTGGTAGTATCCGAATCTGTTTTTTTTGTGTTGCACGCTATGAAAGCGATTCCAATCAACGCGACAAATAATAATTTTTTCATAACTATTCCTTTGGTTTTGTTTTTCTTCCGGTAATAAGTTTGGTAAGTGTTTCGCGGACAGCGAGCTTGGGAAGTGATTCCTTATTCAAAGCTACATATTTTTTTATCTCTTCCTTGTGATGTCCGACCGCGCTCCTTAATATCCATGAAATGGCCTTGGTGATGAGTATTTCTTTTTCGGATTTCAACCTATCCACATTTTGAAGTGCGATGGTAAGCATCTCTTCGTTCCGGTTTTTACGAAGGGGGGCTACAAGAAATACGATTGATGCCCTGCGCTTGTTGATGTTTTTACTCTTTGACAATCGAATTAGCTGCTTTTTCCATCGAGTCCAGTCTCCGGGGATCTCACGTGAGCTATATTTACCCGAACACATAGAGTCTACCTCTGCCCAGCCTTCGAGATGATCAAGCCATTTGTCAAACAAAACAGGATCAAATTTTCGCTGGTCTTTGGTGGCATAATCCAATAGTATCCCAACAAAAATTTTTTCTGTGTGGGAATTTCCTTTTGCAAGGCTGGTCAGAAGTTTGGTGAAATCATTTGCGGAAAGCTGACGATAATGGTTCATCCATTCTTTCGCAATCATCCTCAGTGTTGGCAAATTGATTGCGTACCGATAGCTGGTGGTGCCAAGGTAGTTGTCAAGAAAAGTGTGCTGAGTTGGGTTTCCTGAATTTTCTTTGATTAATGCGAGTATTTCTACCTGAAGCGAATTGAGTTTCATATTGATAAAGTTAAAAGCAAAAAGTTGAAGGCCAGTGCGCTGCCAAATGAGAGTATCCGCAAAAACGTGGGTTTTAATCAAATTTATCTACGGATAGCGTTATTTCATTTGTAATTTTTTATTTTTAGACTGATTACCTAAACCCCTAAGCCGAGATCTTAATGCTGTGTGAAACAGCAGTGAGTTTTTGCTTTATAAGCAAGTTTATTATATGCATACTGAAAAACAGGTTCACATTCTCATTGGTTGTGCTGATGCGCGCGACCTTAGTCAGGTCCAGCTCGATGGCGTAAGTACCGTGATCCAGGATTTTGAAAAGCGAGGCATCGAAATAGAATATCACGTGGTTCGGGCTGCCGGATCATTTGTCACGCCCGACGTGGTGATGGATATAAAAAGAACCTTTGAGCAGGCACAGCGCAATCTTACTGAAGACATGCCTGTGAACTATTTTGTTCACATTCAAACGCATGCTCATCTTACGGAAGATTCAAATGACGATTACATTAGTCACGTTCACGATCTGCATATTGTACAAGGTTCGCCGTTAAATTGTGGTATGCTCGGTGCATCGGCGGTGGGAGTTGAAATTGAACAGATGATCGTAGAAGAACGACCCGAGCTTGAACTGGACGGAAAGAAAGTTATCGTTGACAATGATACTAAAATAAAACTTCTGCTCAAGGAACACTATGCATACGACGGGTACCTGGCAGGTGATTGGATTTTTAGCATTGATTTACTCAGGACCCATCCCCGTCATCAACGCACGTTGCTCGAGAAGGCTATTGACAATGATTCGGAACTTAAGGTACTGGATATTCAGATCACCTGTGGCATTATGGACTACTCCATTCATTCGATGATCCGTGTGGACGATGGCGACCCGGAGGTTCCATTCTGGGATACGGTTCAAAAGTATGTACGGGATCATTCGCTGAATGAACGAACTAAAAAGGAGCAACTTATCCATCAATCACAAAAGCAAAAACCCCTGGCGGGATTATTGTGTATGACGGATCCCCGTCAATCCTCCCGCGAACTTGCGGCAAGATATTATCTACGGTCAAAAGGAGTCGAGAGCAAAGGGGAGTATTTACCCAACACCGTGTTTAATATGACCGGTAGTTCTTTTGATATTCCTTACACGCCTTTCGGACCTTATGTAATTGCTGGTTTTTTTTATGCGGTAAAACATCTAGGACTTACTGATCAGATGGTGATGGGCTACGACGCGCAGCAGACCGGACGCATTTTGCTAAAAATCAAACACGATCCGATCATGAATATGATTGTAAAGAAGTTTAACGTGAATCTGATTCCTGTGAATCATGTTGATGTTGAAGGATGACAATGCAATCGTCCTGTTAGGGTAATGTCATTCAGCTAAGGAAATGAAATCAGCAAATGAGGTGATTATTGTATTTTGATATTCATTCTACAAAGAGATCGCAGCCATGGAGCTATTCTTATAAAGAAACTTTCGGTCATTTTAACTTAATTTAACCATTTGGTTCTAAATCCCCATTGGGGCAACACCTCTTAAAATGCACGAAAGAAAACAGATCACCCCTACGGGGCTAATCCCCTTGATCGCTATGCATGTTCTACTAAAGGTCGCTCCTATGGAGCTATTATTCGTCGTAAATTCTCGGCCATTTAACTGAATTTATTAAACTTGGTCATAAGGCCCCATCGAGCCAGCGTTTCTGTAGAAAACAAGCATTGAGCGAGGCACAAGCCCCTAAGGGTGACCTGTTTAAAAAGTTCGTCAGATTTAACTTAATGACATAGCCGTTTACGGATGAAATCTTTGTCGAGAATGTGGTAAATCTTAGTTGTCTCGACATTTGCTAAAGAATCAAACTATGCTATTCTGGGTTAACGTGTATCCCTGAACTCCTTATAATACCTTACATACGAACACTCCTGGATAATTTCTGAATAGAATTTTGTGTTTGAGTACTGATCGTAGAGTTTACTATAATAGGTGTGTGTACCGATTGGCAAGCCTTGTATTGGTTCTTTAGCTTGTCGGGCATTTTCCTCGCACTTCGCGGCCATGAAAAGACATTTCGCCTTAAACTCAGAATCATTTGATGATTTAAATGCCTTTCTGTAATAATTCAATGCATTGGTGCAATCATAGAAGAAAGCTTGTTCTCTTGTAAATCCGCCATTATTGGGAGACTCTTCTTCTTTTGTGTAAGCTGACACCAGCGCCAGGGTGTCAATAGCACCATTTTTCCAGTAAGTTTCAAACGGATCGGTAGTTTCGCCAAGATTCCCCCATGGCCTCGCATATGCCAGGTGCTTCCAGGTTTGCCCATACGAAGTCATGCTGTACCAGGCATTGCCCAATAGAAAATAATATTCAGATGCTTTCCCTGGATCTGAAACTGCGAGCTTTTCATACTTCAGCATTTCAACAGCAAGACTTTTTTTTGAAAGAGAGATTGGCGTGCCTGTTTGATCATCGCAATCAATACAATCGAGAATTTTGGTTTTAAAAGGATCTCCCTCAATGAAACCCAACTCGCCACTTTGATTGAAATAGGTTATGGCTTCTTCCAGATGCCCAAGGCGAAAGAGCATGGTTCCCTGAAGCTCCATCAATTGCTCTTTAGTATAGGGCAATTTAGTGACAAGATATTTTTCAAGATTGTTAAGATCGGGATCTTCTATGAATTTGATAAGGCCTGCTACGAGCGTGCTATCTGGGTGATCGAACAGATTTAATGGCGCTTCGCCAAATGAATTCCCAAAGTGTGGCGCCACTAATTCCGCTTTTACATTTTCTCCTTTGTTTTTATAGCTGGTATACAGCAGCTGGTATACATATTGTGAAATACGTGATGATGCTTCATACAATCGGCTTCCCTCTTGTACGGATGCCATAGCCAACAGATATCGGTGTAACGACTCTTCAAAAGTAGTGTTGATGTTTTGAGTTTCCGCTGCTTTCAAAACAACCTCCAGCAGAGTAACATACTGCTTCAGGTACGTGACGTTTGCGCCAGAAGCGCCTTTCACTTCTGCGTAGTGGTCATGAGCTTTCGCGAATGATTTATTTAAAAAGGACAGATACCCGGCGGAGAGTTGCCATACGTAGGGACGGAACATCTGGCCACCTCCAATCACTTTCTCTGTGAATGCCAGCAGGTCAGGAACAATCTTATTTTCAGGATCAGACTTTTGCTGCCAGCTATAATTCATTTCGAAGGCGTAGATCTCTTTATATAGTAAGACTTCCAGTTCGGGAGACTTCGGATCAAGTAGGTAGATTGCTTCCAGGTTAGCGAGGTTTCCCGAGATGTTCTCAAGGCTATTCAAAACGTAAAGGGAAATCTTATCTGCCGGCTCTACAGCGTTGTTCAAAGCTGAATCGATATTACTGTAGTTCATGCTCTTGAATGAACTGTATCGTTTCGTTGTACAATGCCTGTACACCTGTGCATAATGAAATTGTGCATCGGCCTCTTTACCATCGGCTTTTAAACTCGCAGCGAAATGTGCCATTGCCCAATAATAGATAATACTCTCTGGTTTTAATGGCTGAATATATTGTTGATAATAGCTCGCAGTTTTATCAACCAGGCCAACGTAATGCGCCAACCGGCAAAGCTGATAGCCAATTCTGACTTTAAGGAAGTCAGTGGTCGCTTTGGCGGCAATGTCTTCACCTCGCAGAAGAATTCCGGTGAATACGTCGTTCTTTTCAAAACACCCGGACCAGTCATCGAACTCATTCACGTAAGGCTGACACTGTCTGACAAAAATCAAATACGGAATCACATTCTGCCACTCAACTCCCGACAATGCTTTGGTGATGTCGTCTGGATAATTTTTATCGGTTAGATTTTTCTGAATGGCGCGTAGTTCCTGTTCGCTTGTTGAATAGACGAGATGATAAGCATTGTCCTTGCTGATGCCCTGAAGAAAATTTTGCCACTCCTCTACATTTTTTTCATGATCATCTTTTCCTGATGCTTCGAAATCAAAAAGGACGTCGCTGAAAAGGTCAAACTTCTTCGCATCGCGGGGAGAAAAGAATCCCCTGTCGAAAATTACCGTGTAGGGCTCGTAGCCTTCGCCATCCCACCCGCATGCGTCTGACAGACGGGTAGGCACCAGCATCAGGACGAGGCTACTGAAAATAAGAAAATATTTTTTCAATCGACCTGGTTTCATACTTCGAGAGGTGGTTATAATCGTAATCGAATAGCGTTACACTAATTGAGTCTTTGGCAAGGTGTGGCCGGATCAATTCAGCGGCAGATAGCGCATCATCCGGATTGGCTTCTTCAAATTTTAGATTGTCGCCCGGCATTAGTAGCAGATCTCTGTAGCGCAACACTTCCCTTACCTCAAATAGATTTTCTTTTATCGACCGGAGGGATTCATTCTTGCGAAGGTCATCCTCAGCATCGTTGATCAAGCCAACGATCTGTCCATCGCGATAGGCAATGGCCCATGCAAATACCGGTAGGGCAACGTCGAGTGGAAGGGGATACTTGTCGAAATTAACCAGGTATTTGGAGGCATCGGTCTCATTATATATTGAGTTTTCACCCATCATAGCCTCTATTTTTCCCATATTATAAAACATCAAGGTCCCGCGTTTTACAGGAGGCACCCCCGTTTTTTCAAAATACTTTATCTGGTGAAGTCGGATGGTGGCAGATAGAAAAACCGGCTCACCATATTTTAGTTGGAAGTCTTTTAAAAGATTAAAGTAGTTGTCTTTGGTGTCTTCCGACCAGTCGCAGTCAAACTGAATTTCTCTGAATTTCGGGATGTCCGTAAAACAATTCCGAATACCCTTGATCTTGCGGATAATTTTATCCGCGAGTGCTGAGACCTCGTACTGATTGGCGCTTTTCAACGTGGCGTTGGTAATGAAAATTACCGGCACGATTTCTACGCCTGCCGGAACACTGTCGAGCACATGGAGTGTGGATTTGGGCAAGATCTGATCGTCGTACACATCGACATCGAAGAACTTGAGGTAGATCTTTTTTACCTGAAGATCAGACAGCATTCGCCTGCCCTCAGCGCCGAAGGTAAGACTGCTTTTCCAGTAATAGAACGAGCGTGTAATACTCTCATTTTTTTTCCCGCAGGCGGCCAGAAGCGTCAGAAAAACAATAAGTCCAATAGAATATTTTCGATACATTGAAATGAATGGAATGCCATGAAGATAATAAATTTATTTTCGCCGCCCGAACTATGATTATTCAGCGAAAACCGGCTTGTGAGAAAGGCGCCTCACTGATATCAGGTAACTGAAAATTAATATGAGTTAACCATAGCTTTCTGGTTCAGTCGATTTTAAATTCATAGGCTAATTACAGCTTCCCTCCCAACACAGACATTTTAAATAAATTAAATATGAGCAATGGAATCGGAGAATTTCAGGTCACCGGTACGAATGCCGCTGCCCTCTTTACGTTAAAACTTCATCGTGGTGAAGGGATGTTATTGATCGCTATGAACTGGAAAGCCGGGCTGCCGCCAAAGGACTTCGTCGGATTCGGCATTGAGTATAAGGAACCCGGCGGAGATCGATTCTATGCCTTGAAAAACCGGCTTGCTTTTACAGGTGCAGGGGAGAAAATAAACCCGAATATTCAATCCACCATGCTTTCGCCAATCCAGAAATTTCGTTGGGTTCATTTTCCACGGAACGCGAACCTGCCTGGAGATTTTAACTATCGGGTGACACCTGTCTTTATGAACGGACAGGGAATTCTGAGTTATGGCGAACCTCAGCAGGCGAATATTCAACTGCGTCGCGAGACCTATCCAGGCCAGCTGAATGTTGCTTTCACTCGCGGTTTCATTTCATCTCAGGCATTTGTCGATAGATATGGAGGGGACCAGGCGTCGATAAACAAGCTAATGCCAGCAAAGGCTTCGGACGGTCTTACCTTCAAACCAACGCATCCGAAGACAAAGGAAGCTCTTGAGTGGATGGGATTCGAATCGCGTGCCATGATTCTGAAATTGCTCGATGACGCCATTGCCGACCCAACAGCAAACGTTGGAATTGTCGCCTACGACTTCAGTGAACCCAATATGATTGACAGGATAAAAATGCTTGGCAGCAGGGTTCGGGTTATTATTGACAACTCCAAAGATCATAAAGCGGCTGGGTCGGGGGAAAATCAGGCTGAAGCTATTGTGGGAGTCTCTGCCGGACAGCCAAATGTCAAGAGACAGCACATGGGTGGACTGCAACACAATAAGATGATTGTAGTAAACGGCAACACTGTCAAAGCCGCAATTGGGGGTTCCACTAATTTCTCATGGCGTGGATTTTATGTGCAGTCGAACAATGCGGTAATGGTGCAGGGGGCGACTGCTATTAAACCATTTGTTGATGCATTTGAAAACTACTGGCAGAACAATGACAGCGCATCAGTTTATGGTGCGACACCTTCTGCCGAGATATCAAACCTTGGCCTTAGTGGAATTGACGCGAAGGTCACTTTTTCTCCTCATGGTGCGGGAAACGTTATGCTTCAAAAAATAGCAGACGATGTCGATAAGAATACAACGTCCAGTATATTTTTCCTTTTGGCATTTTTATATCAAACGCCTGGTAATCTTCAGAACGCATTCAAAAAGATAGGACAGGATAATAAAATTTTTGCTTGTGGCATATCGGATAAAAAGCTGGGTGGGTTTGATTTCCTTAAGCCCGATGGAAAGACAAAGGTGGTAAGTCCCGCTTCACTGGCAAAAGGAGTTCCGGAACCGTTCAAGTCAGAGCCTTCAGGTGGCAGTGGAATCAGAATGCATCATAAATTCATTGTGATTGATTTTGACAAGCCTACCGGCAGAGTTTATTTGGGTTCCTATAATTTTTCAGATGCTGCTGATACAGGAAATGGTGAAAATTTATTTATTATCAAAGATCGCCGTATCGCTGTGGCGTACATGATAGAAGCCGTCAGGATTTTTGATCATTACCAATTCAGAGTCCTTCAGCAGCAAGCGAAGACAGCAAGAAAAAAACTTCACCTCATGAAGCCGCCAAAAGCTAGTGACAAGGCGTGGTGGGAGGAAGATTTTAACGACCCAAGAAAAATTAAGGACAGAGAGTTGTTTGCATGATAGTTAACGCTCCAGTTTAAAATTCGGATCGCTTGCTGGCCTCTTTTCAGCATTTCCAACTTTCCATGCTGTACGGTAAATCCAATCTGTCATCTTTTTCAGCTTGGCATAGTTAATATTCTTCGCGTTGTCGGCAGGTGTATGATACTCGCTATGCAAAAAGCTGGTGTACATAATAGCGGGGATACCCAATCGTGCGTAGGGTAGATGATCACTTCGGAAATACCATACTTCGGGGTGCGTTACCTTGTCCCAAAGTGTATCCAGTTTAAACTTTGGTCCTTCGTTATTGGCCTCAAGTGCCATGTTGACCAATTGGGGAGAATTTCTATGGGGTGCTTGGGAGCCCATAATGCCAGCACTATCCGGACTATTTCTTCCGATCATGTCTCCGTTGAGTACGGCAACGATGGATTGCAATGGAACCGTTGGATGCGCAGCATACCATTTCGAACCTAACAGGCCTCTTTCTTCGGCGCCATGTATTACAATAAGGGCAGATCGTTTGGCTGGTGATTTTTTAAACGCTCTCATTACCGCCAACATGGCAACGTTCACACTCGCATTGTCATCTGCGCCGTGGTAGATTGAATCATTGTTAATGACATTCCTTACTCCCAGCGCGTCGGGATGTCCGCTGAGCAATACATATTCTTTCGAAAGTACGGGATCACTTCCTGGAGTCTTGCCGACAATATTTACTGACGGATAAGTGAAGCTATCCAGCATAATGTTTGCATTTAGCATGAGTCCTTCCTGTTTGATCCAGGTCACTGCGCTCGAGTGCAGCCAAAACACCGGTGGCTTGGTAGTCATTACTGCATTCGGACCACCTTCGATATCAAATGATCCGGTTTTGAAATTGTGAAGAGCATATTCCCAGCTATGTTCGCCATATTCATCGGAGATGAAGATGATGGCTGCGGCTCCTTTAGCTAACAAATCGTTGCCATATTTCACCATCATCTCACGACTGTAACGCCATTCTGGAAGAGAACGGAAAAGAACCCCTTGTTTAGATGCTTGCAATGCCACCGCCTTTCCCTTTACATTCAGCGGTCCGAAATTTATTTTTTCTGCCGATCCAAGGAACATAATTGGTGCAGATACTTTCGCAGGTGATGTTTGTGCAACGAGCACATCCTGCCACAAGTTTAGAGCTCGGTCGCCGATGGATATTGTTGAGGAAGGTGCTATTTTATTTCTCCACAAAGAGAAGAACTGAAAATAGGTGCCATCATCACCAGCAGGTTGCAATCCCGCTTCCTGCATTTTCTTTGCAAACCATACTGAAGCCTTTAGTTCATCGAGCGTTCCTGCAGAGCGTCCCCTGAAGTGAGGGTCAGCCATCTCGTAGAGATCATTTTTTAAATCGGATTCTTTGATGGCACTAAGAGCTGGAGGGTCGGCAGGAGCTTTTGATTTTGGTGTTTGCGAATAGGTGGTTTGCGTTAGTAAAATGAAAAGAAGGATGAAGGATAATGAGCGGATCATGGTGCTGAGGTGGTTTTTGTTTGAAATGAATATAGAAAAGATTACTGTGATAAATATGGAAAGTTTTGAATGTTTGTTGCCAAAATGATAGCCCTGTGGAGCAAACGGCTGAGAAGAGTGTTCATTTAGTCATGATGAGCGGCTGGCATGATTTTCTTGAGAAGCAATAGCCAAGTCTCATTTCACCGACCTATCCTGCTTCTTAAAGATATTGCTCGTCATGTTCTTGATAGAGTGCGATGTTTGCGCCTCAAACACTTACAGATCTAATGAAAAAAATAATAATTAAGGGGATTTCAGTTGCGTTGATATGTTTTAACATCTCTTGTAAAGATTCAACGCCAGAACCGGTTAAACCGGTAACATCCTCAACAACTTCCGTTGATGATTTAGACATGAGCGGCGCAAGGGTAGGCACCGATCTCGGAAGCCTTCCAAAGGACACAGGCGGACTTCATACACCCAAAGTGCTCGGTTCAGATGCTTCACCATTCGGATATTACTTGTATACCCCATCGGGTTACACGCCAACTGGTCCTAAATTTCCCCTTTTGATTTTCTTGCATGGAGCAGGGGAGGTTGGAAATAGTCAGGTTAATCCAAGTGTGCTTGATAAAGTGCTTGCTAACGGCCCGCCTAAACTAATTAACAACAAAACCTGGGCACCGAAATATCCAATGGTTGTTGCGTCAATGCAATCAGAAGGCTGGTGGGATCCTGCGAAAGTGAAGAAGTTCACTGAGTTCATGATGAAGACCTACCAAATAGATACAACCAGGATATATATGACCGGGTTGAGCATGGGCGGATATGGCACATGGGATCAGGTGACATTTTATGGAAAAGGTTCCCATATTACTGCGGCCGTTCCCATTTGTGGTTCTGGGCTGTTGCCGATCCCTGCGGCACGAGTGCTTCGGGCCTCTGCGATTCCCACCTGGGGGTTCCACGGTGCTGACGACAAAACTGTACTCCCTGATTTCAGCAAGAAAATTCGAAATGAAATTAATAAACTGCTCCCAGCCATAACGGCAAGGGTTACGATTTATCCGAACACTGGTCATGATGCATGGACAAAGACTTACACTCGTACAGGTACAGCCATAGTAGATCCATTGTATAATCCATTCCAACTGGATATCTATTCATGGATGTTCTTGTATAGCAAGTAATACTGCATTAAACCAGCTTTGTTGTACTTCCTTGAATAGGAGAATGGTCTTGCGAGTTTACCTCGCCGAGACCATTCTCTCTTTCAGGCGTGTTGGCGCTGAGGTAATGCCTGCAACGGGTATTTACAAAGGATTATTTATTGATGCTGTGCTAAGTTTGAAAAATGTTCATTAAGATTTTGACAAGGCTTTGTACCGGATTTTTCCAATCGTAACATCGAAATACGCTCTACACATGATTAAGTTTGGATTGCAAAGATGAACCGTTCTAACAATCTCCTCAATGGTAACTCGGGAAGTTGCTTTGTCAGCAGCCAAAGCAATTATGATTTTTTCTCGTTCAGATTCATCCACAGTGTCCATTGACCGAATTATGAATAGATCAATATCTGATAAATTTATGAGCACATCTTCGACCAATATTCCCAATGAATCAGGCTCCATGCCTGGAAAGTCCTGCAAATTTCCCTTTTTTAAATAGCCGATGTATAAGTTGCTGACAAGGCTTGGGCGTTCCATGGAAAGCCAATCATTGGAACGATGGTCTGCCTCTGGCAGTTGGATCGAAAGAGGAGAATCGCAAAAAAGTAAGTCCTTTTTTATTCCGATGGAATCCGTTCTGACATAGAACCTTTTTCGCGACTCACCACCCTCATTTGGATAAGCTTGGACCAGAGTATCTCCTTTAAGAAACAATTGAAATGCCAGTGGCCAGCTGTCAAATGGATGATGAACGTCAAAATAGTCTTCCATTTGCATAATGGCGTACTCGTAGTTATCTATGCCATATTTATTGGTTTCAACGACTGAATCCGTTATACAAAGTGTATAGAATTGTTTGTTATTCTTATAGTCAGAAGTGACCCAGAAACCTGCTATGCTTTTGAGGTTGTCCTTTTCAGAACATGCTATGAAAACCAAGGTCAGGCCAATCAGTGCGGCAAATCTTACTGCTTTAGCTATCATTACTTTTTTAACGGACTTAAATTTACAGTATTACCAACAACCCATCCTCGCGTCCATGAGTTTTTGGGCCATTGGGGGCTAAATTTCGCCCTTAATAAATAACTTTTTTTATTTTATGTTTTTGGCTAAATTTTCATTCCTAAAAAAGTCAAACTTAAAATTTATTACATATGCAGCACCCCATCACACACTATTACACCATGGTAGAAGAAGTTTTGAGCGAGTACAAAATTGATCCAACAACCGCCCGAGGCCAGTCACCCGGACAATGGAATCTCACTTTTGGTTCTGCCAGTATTTGGGTAGATGTTTTTCAATCCAAAGATGCTCAGGGAAACCCTATCCAGTACGGCTATGTCCAATGTCTTGCTCTGGTATGCGATGTCCCCGTCAACAATCAAAATCTCTTTACGAAGGAGTTACTGGAAATCAACCACTCCCTCTACGGAGTTGGATTTACAATTTTTAAGGACGTGGTCTATATCAAAGCTATACGCGAACTTGAAGGATTGGATAAGTCAGAGATCAAATCAACATTTGATCGCGTAAGTATTTATGCAAATGATTGGGATGATAAACTGAAAGCTAAATATTTCGGATTCTCCAGCGGCGGAAGAGCGTAACCGTCAACTTTCTTAATAGAGAAGCCCTCCAAAGCGTCGCTTTAGAGGGCTTCTCTCTTTACATAACTTATTTTTTTCCGATCTTAAATCCAAGTCTGATAGGGGCAGCAGTCTCACCGATTACAAATTCCGTGACATCATCAATAATAATAGAGTCCAGCATTTCTTTGGTTCTGGCTTCTTTTTTCATTGAAGCCAGGCGCAGGTTCTGATTTTTTATTGTTTCGCCTACAACCTGCCGGACGGTTCGGGCATTTCCAAAGTGCTTGTCACGCTTCTCATGTAGGAACGCAAAATATTTCTTTAAATGATCGATTACCCCCTGATCGGGAGTCACGCCTTCTTTCTTAAAAATTGAAAGAGCTATGATAAGCATTTCGTCGGCAGTGTAGTCTTCAAACAAAAAATACTTGTCGAATCTTGACCTTAGTCCTGGATTTGAATTGATAAACTCCTGCATGTTGCCGGTATAGCCAGCCACGATCACGCCGAACTTGCCCCGAAGGTCTTCCATTCGTTTCAGAATTACCTGGATGGACTCTCCGCCAAAATCATGTTGAGTACCACTTTCATTGGCAAGGGAATAAGCTTCATCAATAAAAAGTATTCCGCCCATGGCCTCGGTAATCTTGTCTCCGGTTTTGATAGCGGTTTGCCCCACGAATCCCGCCACCAGTGATTGTCGGTCTACTTCAATCAGGTGACCCTTTTCAAGTATACCCAGTCCCCTGTAGATTTTTGCCAGAATGCGGGCAACAGTAGTTTTGCCTGTACCTGGATTACCGGTGAACACTGTATGCAATGAAAATCTGTTAAGTATGTCCTTTCCTGATTCCTGATAGAACCGCACCAGTTTCACCATCTCATTCACTTCGGTTTTTATACCGTCAAGTCCTGTAAGTGAATTCAGCTCTGCCAGGCTTTCAAACAAAAGGTCATCCTGTGTTTTGTTGGATGATGAGCCGGATTGAACTGCCTGACTTAGCATTTTTTCGGAATCGGTGATTACCGCGACATTGCCTTCTTCGAATGAGTCCCCAACACGGAATGCGACAGTGGCAATCATTGTGTCCATAAAAACAACTTCCATGGAATACGTATCATCTTTCCATGAACCAGGTGTGTCGCTACCCCAGGCTGGGAAAATATCATATAGCTGACCGACCGTGTTAGGCTGAATATAGATCACCCTTGAACTTTTACCTTTTAGCTGACCTGCGTCATTACAAAAATTGAAAAACACCTCTGCGTAGTAGTCACTTGCTGTCTTGTTCTTGAGCCTGAATTCTCCCCAGATATTGCGTGTTTCCTTTTGATTGAATTTCGTCAGGTACTTTTTCTGTGGAAGGGTCGTTGCTTTAGCGTCTCCCTCAAATAGTTTGATGTACTCAATATCAAAGAACAGGTTCTCTCCAGGTTTAGAGATGCCAACATCTTCTACATAGAACTTTGATTCTCCTATTTTAACGTTATCAATGAAGGCCTCCCATATGTAGTTTCCTTTCATCCAGTAAACGCCAGGTGTTGGATTACCCCATGATTCGCGGATGTAGACAATATTCTCGTCTTTCAGAATCTTTCTGGTTTGCGGAAGACTGCAAAGTTCCCTTGAAGCGCTGCCGCTGACGAAGGAACATTTCATAGTGATTGACGCATCCCATTCCTCTTCATCGAAAAGTTTATTAAAAAACGAAAATTCAACGCGCATGTGTGTTGTTTCGTACCGGTCATAAACCTGACGGTATTTTTTTGTTCCGTCCGCCATCCACTCATCTGAGGAATGCACTTTTATCTCCCGGAACTTATATTTGACGGCCAGCGGCTTCGCGTCGGTTCCCTGAGGTTTTATATCCTTAATTTCATTGTTTTCGGGGGGCATAGTGAGGGGGTTTACAATCGGAAATTAGTAACTACAAAGCATTTTGCAAAGGCCGTAACTTGCCGTATTTCGAGCTATTATCTGATTAAAAACGGGATCACATCCTTGCGTTACTGGTATTTAAGAAGGTGCGATTGATGAAAACTTTCACAAAAAAAGAAGAGCGTTCCGGTGATCTAGCCTTTGATACGCCTCCGCAAAATTGACACAAACACCGCTGGCGCCATCAGGGCCAACGCCTGCATCTTTTTTTGGTCAGGTCTGAAATGTCCTACTCCCTGATCAACTCGACCGGATTGGCATTTGATGTCTTTGCGATTCCTAAAATAATGGTAAGCACGGCTAAAATAATTACCCCTATCCCTGTCATGATAAAAACTGATACGCTGATATTTTCATTAACAGGAAATGATTCCAACCAGCGATTCATCACCCATACCGCCACCGGGGAAATTAATAGGAAGGACACACTTATCAGCAACAAGTATTCTTTTGAGAAAAGTGAGACGATCGAGGTAAAGCTCGCGCCAACAATCTTTCGTATACCCACTTCTCTCTTTCGCTGGGAAATAGTTAGAGAACATAGACCAAACAAGCCAAGACATGACACGATAATTGTCAACGTGCTGAAGATTGTAAAAAGGGAAATGGCTTTCTCTTCCTTAACGTATTGTGATGCAATGGATTCATCCAAAAAGCTATAAACGAAAGGTTGATCGGGAAAAAGAATTTCCCACTCATTCTTCAGAAGCGAAACTTGTTTTGATATTGGATAGTCGTTGTTGAAACGCACGAGAATGTTGTCGGTCACGGATTCATTATAAAAAACTACAAAGGGTTCAACAGGGCTGTGTAAGGATGAAAAGTGAAAATCCTTGATTACGCCAATTACGTTCATGTCTTTCTTTTCCGATTGGACTTTTTCAGTAAGGGGATTATCCCATCCCCAAAGTTTCGCAAAGCTTTCATTGATAATTGCCGCATTGTGCTTGTCACTTATTTGGGAGAGGTCAAAATTTCTTCCCTGGCTCAGGATGATGTCCAGCGTTGGTAAATAGTTCTCATCAACATTCAGGATGTTAACAATTTTGGATTCGCCGCCCTGCTTTATTCTCAATGTGCCTTTCATGGGAACGTCGCCGGGCAAGCTGCCATATCCAAGCTTAGAAACCCGCTGTATATCTTTATTTCTTGAAAGCGATTCTTTCAATAGTATTAGTTTCCCCGAATAAATTGAATCAACTGGTGAATCTATTACGACCACGTTATCCTTTCTGAAACCAAGATTGTAGTTGGCGATGTACTCCATTTGTTTGTAGGTCAGCAGGGTGCAGATTATTAGTCCGATTGCAATAGAAAACTGAGCAATGATTGAGATTTTTCTAAAACCCATACCGTTGAGGCTGCTCATTCTTCCCTTCAGTGACTGTAATGGCTTTATAGATGATGTGAAAAAGGCAGGATAGCTTCCCGCTAATATGCCCAGGACCAATACGCTGAATAGAGCAAAACCAATAGACCGAATACTTAGAAGATCATTTATTAAGAAATGTTTCCCCGTAAGGTCATTAAATACTGGAATGAATAAGATGACGAACACAATCGCCACCAAAAAGGCAAGGATCGTAATCATTATCGACTCGCTTAAGTATCTCCAGACCAACTGAAAGAATCGGGCGCCAATTACTTTTCTTATGCCTACTTCCTTGGCGCGTTCAAGGGATTGCACCAGGGAGAAATTGATAAAATTCAAACTACCAATGAAAAGCATTAAAAGCCCAACAGAGGCAAGGATATAGATGTAGGTTATATTGCCCTTTGGAGTATCGTCGTACAAACCTTGTCTAAAATGAACGTCGGCCAGTCGTTGTACAGGCAATCTAATTCTCAACGGTTCATTTTGTTTTTTTAAGAGTTCGTTAAACCGTTGATCAGAGAGTTTGGCAATTTTTTCTGCAAAGAGCTGACCATCCCTGTCTTTTTCAAGATAGTCTTCACCAAGCAGAACATACATATAGCAGTCAAAATCCCACATGGCCTTTGGGCGATCCTGGTTCATCGATACTAATGCCGAGAACTGAAGATCTGAATTTGAAGGGATGTCTTTCAGGACGCCTGTGACCTGATACTCTTTTCCATTCACTTTCAGAGTTTTGTTAATTGGATCTTCCTGACCAAAATATTTAATAGCCATGGATTCCGAAATCACAATGTTCTGAGTTCCGGTAAGGGCCGTCGCGGGATTTCCTTTCAACAACGGGTAGGAAAAAGTTTTGAATATCTGAGGGTCCGCCTCAAGTATGTCTTTCTCTTTAAAATATTTATTGGTGTAACTGACAGTCGCATTGTGCAGGGGACTTAGTCGCACGACTTGTTGAACCTCAGGGTAATTCAGTAATTCCCGTGAAAGTTCGTAGGATGTGGTTGATATATGATCCAGTGATTTGTCAGTTGAAAACTTCGTCGTGATGGCAAATATCCTGTCGAGATTCTGATGGTAATGATCATAACTTAATTCATGTGAAATATAAAGGCCGATAAAAATGCAGGTAGCGATCCCTATTGATAAGCCCAATACATTAATGCTGCTGAGTGTTTTGTGTTTTGATAAGAACCTCAGGTATATAATCAGGTTTCTCATAAGGTTGGGGCTGAGTGACGCTTTGAATTTAGGTATTTTACGATAACGATGACACTGGACTGAAAAAAGTTTTACAGCCAGCTTTCATCGGAAGATTTCACCAGTCCGCGCACAATCCTATCATTGATTGAAAGAATTGTTCTCTCATCCGGATGCGCGGATGTTTGGACAGTCTCCTTCTGTGCGTACAATAGGGAAGTTTGCGCGGACCCTGGCTTGGTAGTCAAAACCAAGAACAGACTTAAGATGCCAGCCTTCAGCAGCAGGCTGCCGGGTTTGATCTTTACGGGCTCGATGCTTCTGTATTCTTTTAACTGTTCTGACCGAAATCGACCGCAGACTTGCTGAGGGTTTTGATTGATGAACTGGAGAATTTGGTTATCACTCATCCTGGTAAAATCAATTACCGTTTTGCTGCATGACGTGCAAAATCCACCAGTAGACGTTGTTGTGAAGCTTGCCCAGGGTTTTGCGCAAGGCGTTGGAATTGAGAGATTGTAGTTTGTTTTCATAAGCTTTAGGTTTTTTCTAATGGATGCGAGGCAAGGAGCGATTCCATAAGGCAATTTGAAGTTTGTTTGTTTTTTTTGTGATGATAGCGTAAGGAATACCACGGAATACGGGGGTACCTAATAATCATTTATTAACGAATATGTTAATTCAGCAATGACACCACTCACCCTTACCAAATCGCAAGCCCGAAAGATAATTCTCCACGCTGCAGGACTCTCAAAACGTGCGCAGTTTGGCAAAGGGAAAGAAGCGGTCTATAAGTTCATTGATCATCTTGGTTTTGTCCAAATTGATACAAATTATGTCGTGGAACGGGCTCACCATCATGCGATCAGCTCACGTGTGCCGGATTATAAACGGGAATGGCTTGAACAACTTCAGGAGGAAGGACGGATTTTCGAATTCTGGACATTCGCTACCGGATACATTCCTATGCACGACTTTCGCTTCTCTCTGCCGATGAAAGCAAGATTTTTCGCCGAAAGAAAAGATTTGACACAACCGGAGATCAATCTCATGAATAAAATTTTGAATAGAATAGGACGGGAGGGGCCGTTGATGGCGCGGGATTTTGAAAATGACCGTGTGAAGAAGAGTTCGGGATGGTGGGACTGGCGTCCATCAAAAGTTGCATTGGAAAGACTCCATTTCGACGGAAGACTGGTAACAGGTCGCAAAGGAAATTTTCAAAAAGTATATGATCTACCGGAGAACATCATCCCAGCTGATGCCGACATGACCATGCCCACAGACGAAGAATATGCAAGGTATGTTATCATTCGTTCGTTGAAAGCGTTTGGTATAGTTTATGAAAAAGCGATCGCGTGGAGTAGCCGATTCATAAAAACCTCTATCAAGACGGAATTACAAAAACTTGTGACCGAGGGTGAAGTTTGTGTTGTTCAGGTTAAGGGCCTGAAAGGCGCTCCATTATATATGCTATCGACCTATAAAAACAAGAAGATAAACTTATCTGGTGATGCATTTATACTCTCACCGTTTGATGTGTTGAATGTGTTCAGGCACCGTCTGCGGGATTTCTTTGACTTTGATTATCAGGTGGAATGTTTTGTGCCAAAGCCGAAGCGGAAGTATGGATACTTTTCGTTGCCGGTTTTGATTGGCGATAGGTTTGTTGCGAGAATGGATTCAAAGGCGGACCGGAAGCAACGGCTATTGACTATTCACAATCTTCATTTTGAGTCACTCAAACTGACAAAACCGATGGTTGCCAAAGTCAGTAAGGCTATTACGTCTTTTGCGAATTTCAATGAGTGTGAAATGATTGCTATTGAGAAATCAAACGATAAAAATTTGCTGGAAGAGATCAGGTTGAGAATTGGTTAGCATCGGTGTTTAAATATTTACCGCAATTTGCTACGGGATTTTTACCGAAAATGAGAACGCAGGCAGTCGTTCTCCAACTGATGTCCTGTTTGGAGAAATAAATGTGTTATGAGGGGGGTAAGCACGATTATTCGTCCTTTCTTGCTTTGCCTTGTGAGAGTATTTTAAGGGAAAATCATCTTGCCTTTATAAGATCAGCAAGGATTGATTACATTCGAAATTTTCCTTAATATTAGTTAAAGAAACAGTGCACTATTCGGAATGTAATGCGTGAGTGTTCTATGTCGGGCAGCTTTTTAGCCGTAAGCCATGGCGTCTTCGGTACGACGAGTGGCGTGACAAGCCCGAAATCAAATCCTCTTGCTTACCTTTATGGATAGGGACTGTTGACTTTTTCGATCTGCTCCTTTAATCCAAACTCCAAACTATGAAAACGTTGAGACTCCTCATCTTGATGGCCACAGTGCTGACAGCTATTCACCAGGTCCAGGCGCAAAGGCAATACTATCGGGTAGCATCCTCGTACGACGCCCTGAAACTCGACAAGGCCCCGTTTGCCAAGGCTGCCCTGACGGTTGATTTTCAAAATACCGATTCCATGAGCCTCGCCGGCAAAGTATTTTACAAAAAAAGCACTACCGATGGAAATCAGATTTGGAAGGCCAAGGACAAAAGCATGCTGGCATGGCTCGAATCAGAGGAGCTCGAAGGTTTTATCGTTACCTCAGTTCCTGTTGATCATGCGGTCAGATTTAGCCTATACTATAGCTACATCAAGGAGAAAATGCGAAGCAAGATCCCGCCAGCGCAGACAGGTAAGGAAGAGTTTGACTTTCTAGTCGATTTATCTGGAAAAATCGTCGATCCAAGGACGAAAACATTTTATAGTGTTTTTTATGATCTGTACGACCTTAATGGCGGAGGATTCGAAGAAAAAAATCCAAAAACAAGTACCTTTACAATAGTATCCTCCGACACCATCATCTACGGGAAATTTTACTATTTCAAAAAAGCAGAAAACATTTACGTGAGGCCTAATAATTACGGTCCCATATTGCTGGCAACTCTCCCCAACGGATCGATCATGATAACATCCCCATCATCTGGTAATACCGGATATTTTGCCCCTACTCAAGCGCTTGCTGACAAGCTTCTTTCGGAAGACTACGACCCCAAAACGGATAAATTAAAGATCAACGCGCAGTACCAAGATTATTACCAGAACAGGGATGCGCGTGAAAAAGAAGCAAAGGAAGCTAACGTTAAGAAAACTGTGACCCTTACTGTTCCCCTACTTACCTCATACCGGAAAGACCCTGTTTTGGAGGCGCAGCTAAGAAAAAAATTTAATGCTACCACCACAGTGACCGGCGTATTTTTTCTCGATGAAAACTGGCAGATCATGAAAAACAGAAACAACGAGATCCTTTCGAAATATCTCTTCACTGCGTTTCTTTTAAAGGATGGCGGCAAATGCTACATGCGCTGGTGGTATATCCGTTATCCTTATACCGGTGGAGGGACTTACAGCAATGAAATTGAATTTGGCGCCACCAACGAGTACAACCAGCCTGGCATATGGGAGCTCAAAGATGAGAACGGCAAGAACCTAACATTCAATGCGGGCAATTGGTACGAGTACGATTGCAAGGCAACAACTAAAAAATAGAAACTAACCGAGGCCATTCTGTATCATCGAACTGGCGCGCTTGAATTTGATTGTGTCGTTCGTCTTTTCCTCAACGGTTGACAGAGGGAAACTTGTCTAGATTCGGAAAAGCTCGCCATGGTCTTCCCGGTAATAAAAACAGGAGCTGCCGGTAGTGGGTTAAGAAAAACGCCCTTGCATATTGCGGAATAGTGTTGCCACTTATTTGGTTGAAGCAGGAACTGATTTGCTATATTCAGGCATTGCTTGGCCGCAATTCAAGCAAAACAACGGAAACTTATACTCATGTTACGAACAATTGATTTGACAAGATCAGCGGCGGTCCGTCCGACAATCTTGATTTGTGAAAGTGCACAAAGAGTATCGGATTGGCGATGTATGTGTATCGCCATATTGAATGTGTAGGTAATATTGAATATAGCCATTAGTTATGCGGCATTTTAAAACGACAATAATGTTAGACAGCAATAGGAGAAAAAAATTAGCATTGCACCTTCGACAACTTTCGACTGGACAAATAAGTAATGACGAATTTGAAGAAAGAGTTACTGAAGATGTAACTTTTGGTTGGCTTCCAGAACAATATTATCGCGCAAAGGAAAGTAAGACTGACGACCCAGTCATAAGACCAATTTTGGAGTATTCTTGGTGTTTGTATAATGACACTTACAACCACAAGCTGACAGGTAAACACAAACTAACAGACGAACAAAGCAAGGAAATTGCGAGGTTCATTCTTTTTCTTCATTCTGACCTTGACTACGACTGGACTTATGTTGACTTGACAAATCCCGTCATTCGATTTTCATTCACCGACATTTTAAAAAGTATAATTTCTCTTGGACAGCATTACCGTGACTTGAATCTAAAACGAGAGGAGGAGTTTAAGTTAATGAAAAAATCAGGAGACTTCGAACTTTGGCCATTTAAAACTCGGACGGAATACGAACAACAATTAACAACGCAACCTTTTCTAAATGGAGAGGAAAAAACGACCGCATAACAAAATGTATGTGCCATTGCTGGGTGTAGTTGAAATTTGTAGTATAGTTTTTCAAATAATGTTCCCTTGTATGGGAAAATTTAGTTTCCAAAAGTCAGCAACGTCACATACACAAACGTTGGCTTTCATGCAATCAAGGACGAAATAAATAAATATTTCATTTGATATAAGTTTGTTTAGTTGGTGGGATTAGTGTTGGCTTGTTTGAAAATCAAAAAGCGAATTTCTATAAATAAAACCAAAATGAAATGAACCTGGACTTTGAAACTTCGAGAGAGGGAAATAGAATTTTCCGTCTTGCAAGCATTAGTCTTTACGCAATAGTGTTGGCTCAGCTTTTTTCCTGCGGAAACAGAAACGACCAATCCATAAAGCTGGAAATTGAAAAGTATTTACAAACAGAAATGAAGAAGCAACAAATTCCTGGGCTTACGTACGCTGTTGTTTTTGATAATAAAATTATTGACAGCGGAGCTTTGGGTGTAGGTAATGTGGAATATAAAGTGCCCACAACTATACATTCTCAATTTAATATTGGCTCAATTGGTAAAACATTTACCGCAACGTCTATCATGCTTTTGCAAAAAGATGGGAAACTGTCTGTGAATGACCCGATTAACAAGTACCTCGATTCTTTACCTGATAGCTGGAAGCACATCACTATAAAACACTTGCTTAGCCATACTTCAGGAATAAGGGATTATTGTCAGGATTTTCCCGGTTATCCACTTCTGGGTGGAGAAACTGGAGAAGGGCTTGAAGCCCGTAAGGGAGAGGTTATTGAATCACAATTTATCAAAAGTGCAGCAAGTGAACCCTTGAATTTCACTCCAGGTGAACGATGGGCATATTGCAATTCAAATTTTTTTCTACTTGGATTTATAGTTCATAAAGTAAGCGGCAAATCATTATCTGAATTTATGAACGAAAGAATTTTTACTCCTCTTGGAATGAAAGAAACCAGGCGTGAAAATGTTCCAGAAATTATTCCTAACCGGGTATCCGGTTATATGTTGAATGATGATAATACATTGATTCATGGAGCTTACATAAGTAATTTTTATTCAACGCAGGGAGATATGGGCATTATTACAACAGCTACAGATATGGCTAAGTGGAGCATGGCATTGGATGAAGGAATAATTCTGGATAAAGAGACATTGCAGCAAATGTGGACTCTTTCTAAGCTAAGCAATGGTCTGGAGTCTATGGTTTTCTTTGGCAGCTCTTCTTATGGATTAGGCTGGGATATAAATAATTATCATGGAATTGTAGAAATTGGTCATAGCGGTTCTTTTATGAACGGTTATACGGCAAATTTTGCTCGCTTTCCTGAAAAGCATTTGGCGGTGATTGTGCTTACCAACCTCAATCCTACCAATGTGGCACGGATTAGTTACAAAATTGCCGGCTTTTATGTTCCTGAATTGAAACCGATTGCTGAACTGCAACCGGAAGCAAATGCAGACAGCAGTTTAAATAAAAAAGTGTATGATTTTCTTACTGGCTATCATAGAGGCAATTTTGATACTTCGGAAGCAACTTTAAATTTCAATCAAAGAATTAACCCGATCGTTAAAATTTTAAATGAACAGAATGAGCTAAAGTCTCAGGCGAAACTTCAAGTAAATTGCATAAAAACGGATAGGATGGTAGATCAAAATCTTGTGTGTTGGGGTGTGCCCGTTAGCAAAATTAATTACTATAAGATTATAATGAGAAAAGACACAAGTTACGTGGCCATTTATTTTACATCCGACAATAAAATAGCTGACATAGGATGGGATTAGAGGAATTGGACGCCATCCATCTACAGCTTTTGCAATGGCAGAGTTATATTCAGTTTGGCACGTGTGATAGGACGCAGCTTCGAAAACCCAAGCCGTCATAAAAACAAATGTTTTAGCCAATGCGTTATTTAGTGTTCAACTAGAAATTTGAAAAATGAAAAGAACTGCTCTCCTTTTTTTACTACTTATCGCTGCGACATTTTACAATTGTACTCGACAAGTTGATGGCAAATTAATCTATCAGAGATTAAGTCCATGCGGGAATGGAGGATATGATTCGACCATTCTATGTGGACAATTCGCTGTATTCGAGAATACACGGACGAGAGTGGGAAGGAAAATAAATCTCAATGTAGTAGTGATTCCAGCCATGCATGAGAGAGACAAGGCTCCCATATTCTTTTTTGAAGGTGGACCAGGCATAGGTGTAACAACTGGTGGATCGTTCTATGCCGACAGTATTAACTACTATAGAATTGAACATGATATTGTTTTAGTTGATGTTCGGGGTACAGGTAATTCTAATCCTTTGCATTGTAGGCAACTACAATACAAGAAAAACATTCAAGAACACCTGGATGTAATGTATCCGGAACAATCTGTAAAGGAATGTTACGACTCACTTTCAAAGCTTGCGGACTTGACTCAATACACAACGACAAACATGGCCAATGACATCGAGGAAATCAGAAAGTGGCTCGGCTACAATAAGATTAGTTTGTTTGGCCTTTCCTTTGGGACAAGGTTGGCACAAGTGTATATGAAAATGTTTCCGGGTTCGGTTGAAAGTTGTGTGTTGCAGTCTCCAACAACAACATATTCAAAATTACCTCTTTACCATGCCCAATATGCGGAGGAAAGTCTTGAAAAGCTATTTGATGACTGCGGGAAGGATTCGTTGTGCAATGCTTCCTTTACGCAAATCAAAAGGGAATTTGTTAGCCTTATGACAAAGGGAAAGGAGAAACCATTTGAATATAAATTCAAGCAGTCAAATGGAGAAATACAGAACATCACCATTCATTGGTATTCATTTGAGACAAAAATTCGTGGATTAATGTATTCACCCAACGGCTTAAGGAGAATACCCTTCATTATCCATCAATCATATTTGGAAAACTGGCTTCCTTTCATCTCACTATTTCCAACAAAAAATTCTTATGATGATTTTATTGCCGAAGGGCTTTATTTATGTGTGACTTGCACTGAGGATGTTCCGTTTATTTCAAATAAAGAAGTAGACTCGCTCACTACTGGAACATTTATGGGAGATTATCGAGTTGAACAACAGATAGCGGCCTGCAACAATTGGACAAAGGGGACTGTGCCTCACGACTATTTCATGCCACTTCAATCCACTATACCAACACTTGTGGTTTCCGGATATTTTGACCCTGTAACACCCCCCTCAATGGCAAAACAAATTGTTAAAACACTACCTAATAGTTTCCTAATTACTATTCCGACAATGTCGCATGTTTTTGAGGGCTTGAGTAATCCTGAGTGCTTTGACAAAATTGTGGTTGACTTTTTTAACAAGCCGGACACAATGCCTAATATTGGTTGCATTAACCAAATGTTACCAGATAAATATAAAACAAAGTAGTAGTGGCTTACACGCACTGGCTACAATAAACAAAATATATGTGAACATTGCGGGGTGCAGTTTAAGTTTGTAGTTTAGTTTTCAAACAACGATTTGTTCCGTGGGACAGTTTAGTGTTTCAAAACCCGCAACGTCACAGACACCAACGTTGTTACCAATCGGGTCGACTTCGTAGACAGTTACTACCAAGCCGATTAAGTGAATGCTAAATTTAGTACGTGGACAGTTTAACACCGTGAACACATTTTCGGTACGCAGACGGATGAAAAGAGAAAGTAAAAACACGCGGACATAAATATGGTATCGGTTAGCAGACAACTTCGACGTAGTCGATTTTAAATTTTGATAAATGGACAAGTATAAATCTCTTCACAAATGGATGATCCTTCCTTTTGTCATCATGCAAGTTGGTATCTTTAAAGACTATTGGGGGGACTTTGTTGATAATGCCTGGTCTGTTCATATCCATTATTGGACTGGGACAATTTGGTATATATATCTTGTAGTTCAACCCTACTTTGCGACTCATAATAGAATGTCCAGACATAGGACAAATGGTATTATTGGTATGGCGCTAGCTGGTGGCGTTTGTTTAACAGCATTGAGCATTATGGGCAGGGACATTGATACAACTCAAAAAGCTCTGGAAGCACCCGAGGTATTCGGACCATTTCAACCTTGGTTCTTTTTCGGAGTTATAGTGGTGGAGATAGTAATGATGACAGCATTTGGATATGCGATAGTAATGAGCATCCTTCAAAGGAAGGAAATGGAAAATCATGCATGGTGGTTGATTTCAACAGTATTTATAATAATGATGCCAGCACTTGGACGAGGCATGCAGAATATTTACATCGGGATATATAGTAACGATTGGCCAAACATTAACATATTGGTTCCTATTTACATCACGCAAATGTTGATTATGGTAATGATACTGCTGGCCGCATGGAAATATGACAAGTTCAAACATCCTGCTACTATTCTCGCAATAAGTATTAGTCTGTTTATATTTTTTATAGAGCCGATAGGCAAGTCAAAAAACGTACAGCATTTTTTAACGACTATTATTAAAAGATAAATTAAAATAGCTCGGAAAGGAAGCGAAAATGTTTTAGATATTGGAACAGGTACAGAGCTTTTAATGAATGGGGCGGCTAACTTTTTGACAACAGGAAAATCAATAGGAATTGATATTTTGGGGGCAGAAGATCTTTCAAACTAGAAGCTACAAAAGTTTCATAAGACAGAAATGGTAAAAACTGAAAACTTCATACAAATTGAGATTTCGTCGGCTACACAACTACGAGATTGGTTGCTACAACACCATACTCAAAAGGAAAGTATTTGGTTAGTAACTTTTAAAAAGGAAATGAGAGAAAAGTACGTGTCTACACAAGAAATTTTAGACGAGATACTTTGCTTTGGTTGGATAGATGGAGTAAGAAGAAAATTAGACGAGCAAAGAACAATGCAACTTATCTCACCAAGGCAAGTTCAACATTGGACGAAGACTTATAAAGACAGATTTACAAAATTGGAAAAGGAAGGGCGAATGACAGATGCAGGTAGAGAAGCAGTTTTGGTTTCAAAACGCAAGGGACTTTGGAACTTTATGGACGATGTTGATGCACTTATTAAGCCACCAGATTTCATAAAATGTTTAGAAGAAAATCCACCAGCCATGAATTGCTTTGATGGTTTTGGAGCTTCAAGCAAACGTTTTATGTTGCGTTACATTAAAATTGCTAAAGCAGCCAATACAAGAGCAAAACGAATTAATGACATTACCTTATTGGCTAAGCAGAATAAAAAAATGCCAGGAAGTTAATGATGAAACAAAAATTTAAATATGGTTTATGTTTTCAAAATTTCTGAAAAATACAAGCATCAAATGAAGGAGATTGGCTTGCTGCGCAACGTACGAAGGGAGACTTTCACCTACAGTTCCGAGAGAACCTGAGGGTGAAACTCTCTTGGGTGACTCGACTGGACGCAATTTTCTGTGACGATAGAAACAACTAACAAAAACAATATGACAACAAAGATTGGCCGACTTATCATTTTATTCCTACTGACAACTCTTTTTTCTTATGGGCAGAATTTTGAGGGTAAGATTACTTATCAAAACTCGTACAAAAGTAAGATGGCAAATCTTACAGACCAGCAATTTAGCTCGATGATGGGGACAACCCAAGAATATTTGATTAAGGAGGGTAACTACAAATCATTGACCAACGGGACTTTTATGCAATGGCAACTTTATATTAACGCGGACAATCGACTCTACAACAAGATGGCCAACTCACCGACTATTTTCTGGAATGACGGAGCATCGAACCCTGACGAAGTTTTAAAGGCAGAAGTAAATAAGAACGTTATCAATATTCTGGGACAGCAATGTGACGAACTGATTTTAACTTGTAGAAGCGGAACGCAAAAATATTATTTCAGCACTAAATTAAAGGTTGACCCCAAACTATATGAAAAACATAAATTTGGAAATTGGAGCGAATACATAGCACGGACAAATTCTCTTCCATTAAAAATGATTATCGATAGCCCGCAGTTTACTTTGGAGTGCTTAGCGACAGAAATAAAACCGTTAAAACTTGATGACAAAGAATTTCAATTGCCTGCTGACAGCAAAATAGAAAAGAGTCCATATTAGAAAACTGCACCCAACAAAGATTTATGAATAGCGGGGTGTAGTGTAAGGTTTAAGTTTTTATCTTCATTCAGCGTTTGGTCATGTGGGACGAATACATTTTCAAATGCCCCCTACCGCATAAACATAAACATTAGCGGCAAGGCTACCAAGACACAGAATAACTTAAAAATATAGGGCGACAAATGATAGATAAAAACACTCTTAAATTTTTAGAGGAACTAAAAGGCAATAATTCAAAAGCGTGGTTGGACGACAACAAAAAAGCATACGAAGATGTTAAAAATGACATTCTAACCTTGACGGCAGAGTTGATAACCACACTTTCGGACACGGATACGACAATTGCAAACGCATATCTTGACCCAAAAAAGTGTATAACAAGATTGAATAGAGATTTGCGTTTTGCAAAAGACAAAACACCATATAAGACAGACTATTATATTGTATTAAACAAGAATGGGAAAAATAGCCCTTCCGCTTTCTATTTTTTACACATTGAACCTAAAAATTGTTTTGTGGGTGGCGGTGTTTACAATCCACAACCGGAGCAATTAAAAAAAATTAGACAAGAAATAGACTATGCTTTTGACGACTGGACAAGGATAATAAATGACAAAAATTTTAAGAAAATATTTCCAAGTGGCATAAACAATTCAGGTGTTTTAAACAGGACACCAAAAGAGTTTGGTGAAGAAAATCAAGCAAGTAAGTTTTTAAAAATGAAAGGTTTTTTTACAATGGAAAAACTCACAGATAGGGAAATAGTAACAGACGGAACGTTTGTGAAAATTAACAATTATTTTAAGACAACTAAACCGTTAGTGGACTTCTTGAACAGAGCAATCGAAAGCAACTAAAGAGAAAAATCCAGCCGCAAACAAAAATGTTCCATCAATAATCCTTTCGAGAACTGATTGACGAATTTAGCCAACAAAATGTTGTGAATTGCGGGGCGCAGTGTAAGGTTTTAGTTTTATCTTCGTTCTACGTTTGGTCACGCGGGAAAGTCTAGTTTTTCCAAGTCCCGCAATTACATAAACACAAGCGATATCCATGCAGGACTGATTCCCGCTTATGACAAGACTTAGCTTGACGATATTATTTCTAGCGATCATGACGGGCGTATTTAGCCAGAAATTAGTAAAGTTTAATTACTCGGCATGTTTGAAAGACTTGGTAAATGATAGTTCTAAAGTTCAAGAGATAAAATCGGTTGGCACAACCACGACTATAAGGTTGAGGACATATGCCCCATGCAATGGCAATTTGGGTGGCGGATTTGAATTTTCAAAGAATACAATAAATCTCAAATATTGGACCAAGCCGATAATCATTAAGCATAAAAATGGCAAGCATACTGAACTACTTGAAATTGCCGACTGTAATTGCCTTTTTGACTTTACGTATCAAATTGAGGGACTAGCTTCGATTGATAAAAAAGCAATTAAAGTGAACGGACTAACTTTGAAGGATATTGATTCCCGAAATATATGGAAGGAAATTAGGGTGGAATTATCTGACACTATCAGATAGTTCTCATATGGGTACGGGACCACAACAGCATCCATGTTTCATTGCGTGTAGGTTTCAAAATGAATCATTACCTTCGATTTGGATTTGCATTCCTTCGATTGAGAGTTGAGTAAACTCGCTACAAATGGATGCCTTCAAGTTGTGGCCAATTGGATCACTTGACCGAGAATTGAATGCGAGCAGAAGTTTAAAACCAACAAAGAACAAATGCTAAAGAACATTCATCACATTGCTATCATTTGCTCTGACTATCAAGCTTCAAAAAGATTTTATATTGATATACTCGGATTACGAGTGATTAATGAAACGTATCGACAAGAAAGAGACTCATTCAAACTTGATCTCTCACTAAATGGAAACTATGTCATAGAACTATTTTCATTTCCTAGTCCACCAGAGAGATCATCACGCCCTGAAGCAACAGGGCTTCGGCATTTGGCATTTGAAGTGGATAATTTAGATAGTATAATTTCTCATCTTGAAAAATTCAATATTATAGTTGAACCAATTCGAATTGACGAAATCACCAAAAAGCGCTTTACGTTTACTTCGGACCCGGACCATTTACCAGTGGAATTCTATGAAGAAATATGAATGAGTAATCTCATTAGCATTAACTTGATGTTCTGATTAACAATGTCAAATAAATAGTTAAAGCATGAAAGTCACCATTAAAAAAAGGACACTACAAGCAACTACTATTCTGCTTTTTGGTATGATAGTACTGCAATTTGTCCAACCAAATTTTGATGCCGCGCCAATAGCAGGTGATATGATAGCACCGACAGAGGTAAAGGTCATTTTAAAAAGGGCTTGTTACGACTGTCATTCCAATGAGACAAAACTGCGCTGGTTTGATAGGATTTCACCTTTCTCGTGGAAGATAGCACAACATATTCGTGACGGCAGAAAGGCACTTAATTTTTCAGGCTGGAGTAGTCTGACACCTGAAGTGCAAAAAGATAAGCTGTGGGAAGCAATAAATCATGCCATGTTGGGTGCCATGCCTTTGAAAGAATATAAACTTTTACATCCGTCAGCAGAGCTACAGGAAAGAGATCTTTCCATTCTAAAGAATTACATCTTAGACTTGACAAATTTGAAAACATACGACACCCTTAAAAATTACGAATTTTTTGAACAATTTAACCAATGGCGAAGAATGACCGACACCAACAACATACCCGTTGCGGCTAATGGTATCGCGCATGACCCAGACTATAAGAATTGGCAGGCCATAAGTACCACCGATGCTTTTGGCAACGGAACTGTACGAGTCATATTTGGCAACACTGTTGCCGTTAAAGCTATAAACGAGAATAGGGTCAATCCATGGCCCAAGGGTACAATTTTAGCCAAAGTACAATGGGATCAAGCGACTAAGGACGATGGCGTTATCCAAACTGGTAAGTTTAATCAGATTGAATATATGATAAAGGATGATGAAAAATATGCTGACACCGAAGGCTGGGGCTGGGCAAGGTTTAAGACCTTAGACTTGATACCCGATGATAAGGAAGTAAATTTTGAAAGGAAGTGCATAAGCTGTCATCGACCTGTAAAGGATTTGGATCTGGTATTTACGTTCCCAATAAAAATGAACTGATATGAAGAATATGAGTTCCATCCTGCGAGTTTTACATTGTTTATTAATCTGTTCATGTAGTAATACTAACACAGCAGATAATATGAATACTAAAGCATCCTTCCCGGATTCCTATACATTCCAATCCTCCGAAATGAAAGTAATTACAACTATCATTAATAGAAAACTTGGCACCATGTCTACTCTATATGGAAATTCATTGGCGCTACAAAAGTCCAGAGATTCTGATGCAAAGATGGTCGCAGGCGAATTGTATAAACTTGTTACCTGGAAGCAGCAGCCGGATACACATTGGTTTGGTGCTAACATTCCTGGCGATTTGCAATCTATTGAAGCAATTCAAACAACTTCAGCAGAAGATATAGTGACTATAAATTACCAACTCTACGAAGGCCAAAACATAACCCTACATTCTGATACAGTGAATAGAAGTAATAGGATAAGTTTTATTTTGAAACTTAAACCTTCCATACTGCCCTAAAATAGTTGGGGCTCTGAGACATAAAGAAGAAAAATGATTTTGATTTTAAAAATAGTGCGTTGTTCGTTGACAGCCGACAACTAGGGGACTTCAAATCAAAGGACCGAAAGGAGATCGGAACGACTGAGGATTTTGGCGGCGAAACCCAACTGGCCACAATAAATAGGACTTCATTTGGTCGACATGACCGAGCATGAAGACGCACCTCTAAAACCCAAGCCGTCACAAACATAAACGTTACCGGCAATGGTAAAAAACGACTGTAGTAACCCGACACTGAATTGGACAACTACAATAAGTACGATATAACTTGAATGGTTCGCATACAAATGAAACAGGACGAGAAAAGCACAATTTTAACTGTAGATGAAATGAAAAGTAAAATAACAAGGCAGTTGAATATTCTGGCGGTATTTTCAGCTTTATGTCTTTTTCAAAACGCTGGCCTGCGAGCACAGATGGCCCCTCCTTTGTCCGTGCAGGATAGTATACAAAAAATTCTAAAAAAGGCCACAAATTTGGGTAGTGTGATGAGCGTTTATAACAGGCGTGAAAACTGGCAATGGTACGGGACAAGTGGATTTTTAGATACAACGTTCATTGCTACCCCTACAATAAATTCAAAATTCCGAATAGGGAGTATTACTAAAACGTTTGTTGCTGTTGCAATTTTAAAGCTTGTCGAGAAAGGCATCTTGTCTTTAGACGATCCTATTGGTAAATGGCTACCGGCTAACATTATAAATAACATCTCAAATTCTCCGACAGAAATTACGATACGAAAATTACTAGCACACACCAGCGGGCTGAGCAACTTTGGAACGCCCACTTCACTTACGGATTCTACGAAATGTTCTCCACAACAGCTAATGCTTTTAGACCTTTCTCAGATCAACCCTCCTAACAGTAATATTTTTAAATATTCCAATGGAGGATATATCATGCTGAGCCAAATAATGGAAAAAGCAACTGGCCTAACCTACAAACAAGTGATTGAAAATGAAATTATCAAGCCATTAGGGCTAAGCAACACGTTGGTTCCTACTCTTGATTTCATACAAGGGGCACACATGACTTGTTGGGTACAGGACCCGATTGCCGGATTGCACGACTTGACTAATATCTCAGTCAGTTGTGTGAGAGGGGACGGTGATATTATATCAAACACCAGCGATCTTATTAAATTCCAAAATGCTTTGATTCATACACAAATTATAAACGCTCAATCAATGAATTTGATGTTTACCCCAGTTGGAGCTATTCAGATGGCGGATTCAAATATTTATCCATTTCTTGGTTATGGACTGGGTTATATATTGTGGGATTACAATCAACGCGGCCATGGAGGAGATCTTAATAATCTATCTGGTTTATTCTGGTTCAATGATATTGATGTATGTGTGTGCGTCAATTTTAATACTGAGGGGAATGCTATGTTCATGCAAAATATGTTAATGAAACCTTTATATAAATACTTGAAAAGCATATCAGTTATTACAGAGATTAATCTCAGTCAGGATTCAAAAATGGAAATTAATGCTTATCCCAATCCCACCTCAGCTCAGACTACGTTGCAGATAGAAAAGATTTTAAAGAACGGAACTCTAACTGTTTACAATAGTTTAGGTCAAACAGTAATTCAAATAAAAAATATTTCGGGGCAGACAGTTACTTTACACCGTGACAACTTACCAAGCGGACTCTATTTTCTTCTTTTGACGGACGATAGCGAAACTTTTTTGCCAATCAAATTACTGGTCATGGACAATTGATTTGAGATCGTCAGAAAACAAGGAACCACTTGCCTGTAACATTTAGTCAAATAGACGAAACCCCGTCAAGAAAAACCCCGGAGGCATTTAGACGCTTTCCGAGGTTTTGTTCTATTTGATATTGACCGAAACCTCGGTCGCACTCTTAGGGGAGAAAGTAAATTTTTTTGTCTGCTTCGTTGGTGGCCCCGGTAGGAATCGAACCTACATCCTCAGAATCGGAATCTGAGATTCTATCCATTGAAATACGGAGCCATTTTGCCCTTCAAATATCGCCTCTCTGCCGCTCATAGAAAGCAAAGTTTCTGCTCCTTGATACATAAGCCTAAACGTCGCGCAAAGATAAGGGATTGTTTGAAATGACGGAATTGCTGCAGTACCATGATTTTTTCGAATTTTCAATAACGTTAGGCCGATTATTTATTTTCTATTGTAGGCAAAATGAAAAAACCTTGAAATGGCTGAAATTCAGCCACCAACTTCACCACTTCAACACTTCCACACTTCCTCACTTCAACACTTTCGAGAGAACTCTCTTTGCATTTCCTCCCATGATCTTCCCAACCTCGGCAGTGGAAAGTCCCTTTGCCTTAAGAGAGTCTGCCCATTTTGGCAACTGGAGATAGGAATCTAGTACGGGTTTGAAATTGCTGTCCATATCGGTGCCCAGGCCGACGTGATCAATGCCGGCCACATCCACAAGTCTCATAGTATTGTCGACAAACTCGTCAAAACTGTTGTTGAAACCGGAAGGCCATGCGCCGACTACTCCGCCGGTGGATGCAACGAGTTTTGCGTGCTCCGGAGTGATTGCTCTTTTTGAAAGAGGCCGGGTGTCTTCCAACTTCAAAATGCTGTGAGATAAAATGATAGGTTTCGTCGTGACAGATACTACGTCCTGAGCTGTCTTAAACGATGCATGTGCAACATCGACAACCATTCCAAGTTTGTTCATTTTCTTTACGACTTCTTTTCCTGAAGCGGAGAGTCCGTTATAAACAGGCGCTTCTGTCTGCAGGTCACCCAACGCATTTTGGGCATAATGTACTACCTGCATGGAACGCACGCCGTCAACATACATCTGATCTAATAATTCCGGCTTTCCATCAAGAAAGTCTCCACCCTCGCATGCTATGAATGCCGCGGTTTTTTTATTCCTGAAAGCTTTATCAAGGTCGTTGACGTTCGTAGCGAGGGCGACCGGCAGTGTTTTGAGCAGTTCTTTTAGTGCTGTCATCTGTCGCAGGTATTCTTTCCAGGCTTCACCGGGAGCATACGGTTTACCTGGTTTGATGCCTGTTGGGGTACGTTCAAGAATTGGCATGTCGGCTACCAGCGCGATAAAAGCGCCGGTGAGTCCTCCCGTGTTCATTTCCGTGGTGGTTTTGATTACACCTGCGTCACCAGTGTAGTCTTTTAAACCTTTTCCATAAAACGAACCTGGATGACTGTGTAAATCAAACGACAAATATTCAGTTGGAAATGAATAGGCGGGTTGAACGAAACCGGCTGCAGCCGTAGCCATTAACGATCGTTGAATAAATTTTCTACGTGACAGCATTACTGATTGGAGAAAGAATTGTTGTGAACTAAAAATATTTCAGGAGTTTATTTTCCGGGTGACCGAACTTATACTTCACATACCATCGGCACGCTACATACAGAATAGCAACGTCAACAATAAAGACGAGGTAAAGTATTGCAAGATTCCACTGAAATTCCGGCGGCACCCAGGCAAAAGGTGCACTGTTATACCATTCTTGATGCATGCTTCCATCCCGCAGATAGTTTACGAGCAGGGCGGAAATATGTATGAGTGGAATATGTAACAGATAATAAAAGAAAGGCACACGTCCGAATATCGTCAGCGTGTCAGCAAACCAGCCGCGGGCTTTTTCGGCAAGCGGAATCAGCGCGATCGTCGGGCCGAGCGTCATTAATAAAAAGAGTTGCGACGCAGGATACTTCTTTTGATTCAATAATTGAAAGAAAAATGGCATTGTATCGGTAGAGGCAGGAGCGTTTACAATAACAATCATCCCTGCTGAAATGAATAGAAGAATGGCCGAAAGACCGATTCGTAAGCACACGCCGTTTCTTTTTTCGGGTTCAAACAAAAGAATAGTTCCGAAACCATAGCCTGCCATCATTACGCCGATCCAGGGAATGAGAACATAGAGAATGGTAATTCCGGGCAGCGCTTGAATACCTGAAGAATAAAAGAATTCAAGAAAGGCACCCAGTGTTGGCTTCATTGACTCCGGAAGTGACTGCGGAATGAACATGAATAGCTGTTGAAAGAAAATGATCAGTAAACCGACGATTCCGAGAATTGCTGGTCGGATCCACACGAGCAATGCAAGGTGAATCATACACCAACCGAGCATCCAAATAACACCAGCCAGCATGAACTCTGAAAAATTCAGATTGAACGTCCAGCCGAAACGGATCACAGTAAGTTCAAGCACTACCAGGAATAAGCCGCGTGTGAACAGGTAACGAGCCAACGCGGCAGCGTTATTTATTTTCCTTCCATAGAAAAATGCTGCTGTGCCTGCAAAAAAAACGAATGCTGGTGCACAAAAATGCGTGATCCATCGGGTAAAGAAAATTGCAGGCTCAGGTCCGCCTGCAGGGACACCTGCATAAACTCTCACATGGTCGATGGCCATCAGCACCATTACCGCTCCACGAAGGATATCCAGCGATTGAATTCGGGAGGGTGTGGAAAGGGCTTGTGATGACATGGCAGATGGTGAACTGAAAGTAATAAAAAATGGTGAGATCGTCTGCAACGTTGCGATGGCTTCGTCATTGCGATTTTTTAGCCGCGGATTGACAGATCCGATAGCTATCGGATCAAATGGACAATGCTCCTGCTGAAGAAAATAATTAGCAAGCCGAAAAATCAGTGTTGAAATGTGGTTGAGATTGGCGGCCGGCAATTAGCACCTGATCCATGGGGGCACATGTTTGTAGCTCGAGGCGGATGAACTATCTGCACGGTTGCTGGCAATCGTCGATGCAAGCACAAAAAAAACACCAGAACTTTCATGCTGGTGTTTAATAATTATTTTTAAGTTTTATTATGAGACCGCGGGTCTTGCGCCAAGTTGCTTCAACAGCCTTGCATGAGCAGAAAGTGCCCCCATAAACGTCCGCGCACTTTTATAAGGAAGTCCGAATTCAAGCGCTGTTTCACGTACGATGGAAGCGATTTTTCTATAATGCACATGACATATGTGCGGAAACAGATGATGTTCGATCTGGAAATTAAGTGCGCCAACGTACCATGTGAACCAACGGCTCTTGTTTCCAAAATTGGTGGTTGTCAATAACTGGTGAACTGCCCAATTGGTTTCCATCGAATTATTTTCATCCGGCAGTGGAAATTCTGTTCCTTCGATGACGTGAGCAGGCTGGAAAATAATCGCGAGAATGAAACCAGTGATGTAATGCATCATTATTATTCCAGCAAATATTTGCCACCATGTAAGAGCAGTAAAAATCAAAGGGATAACAAAAATGTATGTGGCGTATCCAATCTTGGAACCAATGAGAATGAACCACTCATTGCGGATATTGATTTTATGTTTCGTTGCAAGTCCGTTCCTATAATAATGCACGATACGAACGAAGTCTTTATAGAACAACCATACGATTGTCATTAGTCCATATAAGAACCAGGCATAGATATGCTGGTATTTGTGGATCTTCTTCCAATCCGAATAAGGAGTTAGTCGAAGGGCGCCTCTTGGACTGATGTCTTCATCTTCTTCGTGAACGTTTGTATATGTATGATGCAAGACGTTGTGTTGCATTTTCCAATTGAACGAATTGGCACCAATCAGGTTCATGGAATATCCTAGAAGGGTATTAACCCACTCCTTTTTTGAATAAGCACTATGATTGGCATCATGCATAATCGACAGTCCGATTCCCGAGAGTCCGAGTCCCATCAGAACAACCGATATAAGAAGTCCGATAGTGCCTGTTACGACTCCAGCGATTATAAGGGCATACGGAACGAAATAAAGAGAAAACATAAATATTGTTTTCAGTATCATTTCGGCATTTGCGTGTTTCTCAACGCCGTTTTTTGCGAAGTACTCATTCACCCGCTTGTTAAGGGTGATGGTGAAATCACGTTGTGTTCCGGCGAAAGAGATAGTCTTTGTTTTTAACATTTAATGGTTATTTGAATCATTAAGAGCCGAACTCGGCAATAATAAGAACGCAAGATACTGCTAAAAGATTTCAAGATAACTCGAAGAGTTTCAATGCGTTGAATTTCGAAGAATTGAGCATGAAATTTTCGCTCGAAACTTAACCCACCTTGGTAAATCGTTGAGAAAAGGCAAAATTTCAAAGGTTAGCCCACGGGCAGATTTTGGGCTCAATTCCTCCTTCAAATCCAATATCTTCTCATCTGATTTCTGGTTATCTTACCATTCTGTCATTTTCCTTTCAGTCCATCTGTAGGCGTTCACTTTTATTTGCCATTCGAAAGACCCGTAAATGAAGAAAATATTGATGCTTGGCTGGGAGTTTCCTCCGCTTTTTAGCGGCGGTCTTGGGGTGGCGACCTATGGGATTGTCAAGTCGCTGCAACAGCATGCCAGAATCAGGCTCATACTGCCGGCTACAGGAAGCGCAAGTGACCTCGAGGGTGTCAATATTATCGGGCTTAATAAACTTGGATCGGAAGAAATTGACCTTGAAAAATTTCAGTTTTCGCTTGATTTTCAAAATACCGAGATCGAGAACATTGCGGTGAAGATCAGTCCCTACCACTACATCAATGATACTATCTATAATAGTGAGCTTTCTGCGCTGAACCTGTCCGAAACCCATGATAAGCTTGATGCGATTCATTCCATTTTTTCCGGAAAGGATATGTATGGGTTCAACATTCTGCATAAAGTTTATCTTTTTGCGCACTTGTCAGAAGAGTTGGCTTCCGATGGTGACTTTGATGTGATACATGCCCATGACTGGGTGACCTACCCAGCGGCGATCCGGATCAAAAATAGAACTGGCAAGCCAATGGTGGTGCACGTTCATGCCCTTGAAACTGATAGGGTAGGAGATACTGTGCGAAATGAGATTTACTGGCTCGAACGTCAGGGTCTTGGATATGCGGATTCAATTATCGCTGTAAGTGAATACACCAAGGAACAAATTGTAAAGCATTACAAAATTGATCGTTCGAAGGTGTCGGTGGTCCATAATGGCATTGAGCCGTATGCCATGAAAAGATCAAGTCACAAGCTCAAGGACAAGATCGTGGTTTTTCTGGGCAGGATTACAGCTCAGAAGGGCCCGGATTTTTTAATGGAAACCGCAGCGAAAGTTGCCAAGGTCTATCCTCGCGTAAAATTTGTCGTCGCAGGAACAGGGGATCAGTTCGCACACGTATTGGAAACCACTGCTTACAGAAAGTTGGGAAGTAAATTCATTTTCGCGGGCTTTCTTACCAAGGCAAAAGTCAACGAACTACTTTCTATGGCCGACGTGTACTTCATGCCATCCGTTTCCGAACCTTTCGGACTCACGGCACTGGAGGCCGCGCATCATAAAGTTCCTACAGTGATTTCTTCACAATCAGGTGCAGCGGAAGTGATTAAGGGATCATTACAGGCAGACTTCTGGGACACGGACCGTTATGCGAACTATATTCATGCAATTCTCAAGTACCCGGCACTGGGTAAGGAACTTTCGGAAAGAGCTGCTCTTGAGATCAATGAATTGACCTGGGATCATTCAGCCAAAAAGATAATGAACATCTATGAAACACTAATGCAAGAATCTTAACGAATAGTAAACTCCTTTTAATCCTGATCCTATGCCATCCGTTTGTTTTTATTTTCAGGTACATCAGCCATTCAGGCTAAGAAATTATGATTGCTTCCAGATCGGTCATGATCATTTTTATGAAGACGAGGGTAAGAATGTAGAAATTCTTGACCGCGTCGCCAGGAAATGCTATCTGCCAGCCAATGACACGATGCTGAAACTCATTGATGAGCATCAGGGAAAATTTAAGATTGCCTATTCACTTAGCGGGACGATTATTGAACAATTCGAAAAATACCGTCCGGATGTGCTGGAATCTTTCAAAGCATTGGCAAGGACAGGATGTGTTGAATTTTTATCGGAGACGTATTATCATTCCTTAAGCTACTTGTACTCCAAAGAGGAGTTCGTTCGGCAGATAGCGTCTCATCGTGCCAAAATAAAAGAGCATTTTAATCAGGAGCCGACGGTATTTCGCAACACTGAATTAATTTATAATAATGAGATCGCCAGCTTCATTGCTGATCAGGGATTCAAAGGAATCATCTGTGAAGGATTGGAGCATAACTTAAGTCACCGGAGTCCGAACTTTCTTTACCATCCGCCAGCAAACAACCGAATCAAGTGTTTGCTAAAGAACTATAAACTTTCTGATGACATCGCATTCCGTTTTTCAGACAAGGCATGGAATGAATGGCCGCTCACGACTCCTAAATTTGCAAGCTGGGTTCACCAGGCAGCGGGCAACGGCGAGACTATTAATCTTTTCATGGACTATGAAACATTTGGCGAACACCAATGGCCCGAAACAGGAATATTTGATTTCCTCGCGCACCTGCCGGGTGAAATTTTAAAACATAGAGATTTTAATTTTAAAACACCTTCGGAAGTTGTTGGCATGTATCCTGCGAGAGGAGAATACGATGTCCACAATTTGAGCTCGTGGGCAGATATGGAGCGTGATTTGTCCGCATGGCTTGGCAACGGCCTTCAGCACGATGCCATGGAAAGGATCTTTAAGCTTGAAGATGCGATTCGGGCCACCAATGATAGAAACCTGATGGACCGTTGGGCCAAGCTCACTACTTCCGATCATTTCTATTATATGTGTACCAAATACTGGAACGACGGTGATGTCCATAAGTATTTCAGCCACTACAATACTCCCTATGATGCTTATATTAATTATATGAATGTGGTGACTGATCTGGAGCATACACTGGAACTTTACCAGGAGGCTAGCCTGAAGAAATAGAGGATTAGGTTTGTCCGGAGCCTGAGAGAAACTCTTATTTGCCAGAAGCGTCTGACGCTTGTAGTGTGGTTTTTAGCCATTTCAGCCAGCTATGTCTTTTATCTGACAGTACGAAACCATGGCAATTCCTATCTTAGCTGAAATTCTAACTTAATGCTATTCCGCTCGTGCTTTATTCTTTTGGCTTTCGGTCCGCTATTTGCCTTTTCGCAAGCCACTTCAAAGACATCCGACTATCTTGACGCTACGTTAGCCTTTGGGAAATACCAAGGTAGCCTGGCGATTCATTATACCCACTTTTGGAATCTCGGCAAGTCCCAAAGGCTTTCGTTGGGTTTCGGCGGTAGAATCACTTCTTACATTGGAGCAAACCAGTATTACGTCACTGCGCCTGCTCAGCTTACGTCTGAAAGCACAAGTCCCCTTATTTTCTTTAAAGATAATATTGAAAAGAACATTGATACATTATTGATCAAGTCGCCACAGGTGACGATGATGAATGTGAGTCTTAACATCCAATATCGCATATCAAAAAAGATTACCGCAGGATTCAATATCGATGCGCTTGGTTTTTCTTTTGGTGGGAAACAGTCAGCCAACTATATCAACGGTAATACTGGCGCGAATACGCAGGCTAGCCCAACTTCTTTCAATATTTTATTAATCAGTGACAACGATCGCGGAAGTTTGAATTCAGAACTCTTTGCACGCTATGCGATTAATGACAGATGGAGTGTGAGGGGTGCATTGCAATTTTTATTTACTGAATACACCACAGAAACCAAAGTTCAGCAGTTTCCCGAAGCGAATGATCGTTTTCGTGTAAAATCTTTCATGTTAGGAGCAGGAGTGACCTATAAACTTAAATAACTATGAAAACATTCATCTTATTTTCATTCATTTTAATGATGATCGCATGTCAACCGAATAACATTACGCCTACGGCACCGGTTAATAATTCGGCTCAGCCAGATCTTACAGACGGCACCCTTTTGAAGCAAGGAATGTTTACTGGTATCGGTGGACACACCGTCAGCGGCACAGTAACGATATATGAAAAGTCGAGCAAGAAGTACATAGTATTTGACCCTTACTCATCGCAGAGTGGACCAGATTTGAAAGTATATCTCAGCAAAAATGAACAAGCATCGGAGTACATACGCATTGGACCATTGATGTCAACAACAGGTAAGCAGGTATATGAAGTGACGACCAATGTGGACTTAGCGGTCTATCCCTTTGTACATATTTGGTGCGAAAAATTTTCTGTAGAGTTTGCCCGGGCACCGCTTAAATAGAATGCGAGACGGAATCTAAAATGTTTCTTTAATTCAGGGGAAACCCCGGAATAAAATTACCCTTAAGTGGGTAGAAAAGATTTTGTAAATATACCCCCAATTGCACTAAATTTAACTGTCAAATTTTAACTTGGCAATTAACCCCGATTTAGATGCCTTCAATCCTTCCTGGTTTTGAATTTGATATTTTTGTTAGTTACAGACACAATGATAATAAGTATGACGGCTGGGTTTCTGAGTTTGTAGCCAAACTGCAACAAGAACTGGATGCCACTATAAAAGATAAGCTCACTGTCTTTTTTGATAAGAATCCAAAGGAAGGGTTGCTTGATACCCATCAGGTGAACGAGTCCATCAAGGGAAAAATAAAATCGCTCATATTCATACCGATCATCTCCCAGACCTATTGCGACACCTCTTCATTTGCATGGAAGGACGAGTTCCTGATGTTCAAAACAGAGTCGGAGAACGATAGCATTGGCAAAGTGGTGAAAACGGTGAATGGCAATGTTATTAACCGCATTCTGCCGGTAAAGATCCATGAAATTGAAATGGATGACGTGCGTTTGCTGGAGCGTGAACTGGGAGGTGCTATGAGGTCCATCGATTTTATTTATCAGGATGCCGGTGTCAATCGTCCGCTTCGTGCCAAGGATGATGACTTGTCGGGCCTGCAGACAAAGCTTTTGTTCCGCAATCAGATCAATAAAGTTGCCAACTCTATAAAGGAACTTATCTCTGGAGTAAAGGCAACTATAAAAATTGAGCAACAATCTTTCGCTTCTCATTCACTTACCGTGGAGAAGCCCCAGGCCGCTGGTTCATTTTCAACTTCACTTCCAGCGGGAATAAAAGTGCATGTCATAGACCGGGAAAAGCCGTCTGTTTTTCTGGCCTGGACATCCAGCGACCTAAAAGAACAGCGCGAGGAAATGGCGCTGATCTTGCAAAAAGCAGGATTCAATGTTTTACCTTCTACCGATTGCCCTGCCGACGACGAAGAGTTCAAAAGGAAGGTGCAAGAGGAACTTAAAAAGTGTTCTTGTTCTCTCCATATCCTGGGGAGTGAATTCGGAAGGCGCTTTGAATCTGAGAATGAAACATCCTTTCCGCAATATCAATTTAATGAAGTAAAAAACCTCCTTGAATCATCAACCGAGTTTCAATCATTTATCTGGAATGTAACCAACTCTGCTAAGGCCGTAAATAATTCACAACAGGACTTTATTCGCTTTATTCGCAACAACATCACCCGCAACATGATGTTCAGCAACAGTTCAGGCCCGATGCAACTCGTAGATGATATGCGAGTAGTCATGATGAAGGAGGAGGTAGCTCTACTTGACTCGAAAGACACTGATATCTTTTTCATATTCAATCAGCAGGATGAGGGCGATGCAGGCCGTATCACGGATCTGATAAGTGAATATTATCCTGTAGAGGCATTGAACATTATGCCTGATGGTGATGAATCTTACCGTGAAAGATCCGCGCAACAAATACCCAGAAGCAAACTGGCGGTTGTTTACTTCAAATATGCCGCAGACTGGGCAATACCATTTGTCAAGCAGATCTGGAAGGAGATTGGTGGCGCGTCTTCGCCAACTCAAATCATGCTTGTAGGTGAAAATGATCCGATCAGTAATGCTTCAAGAATTTTTAAAGCACCCAAAGTTGTGTCATCTATCGTGTCGAAAGAGGAAGTGCCTGAGGAAATAAAAAAAGTGTACGTACGTGTAGTGCAACTTTAGGCTAGCTTGATGACTGACGACTTTAAAATCTGCCCTTATACAGGACTTCGCCCTTTTACCGAGGACGAGTCTATCTATTTCAAAGGCCGTGATGAGCATATTGATCAGGCAACGAAGCAGTTGCAAAAAAATAAGTTCATTATGCTCACGGGAGCGTCAGGTGATGGAAAGTCTTCCCTTGTATATGCCGGTATATTGCCCAATGCAAAAGCGGGATTTTTAAAGTCACAGTTTTCAAATTGGGTTATTGCTGATTTTCGTCCCGAAAGAAATCCGTTGGGAAATTTAAGTCGCTCTCTGGCGAATCAGCTGGGTATAGCCAATGAAAATACGGTGCGTACGGAGTTGGGTCACGGGTTCTCAGCCTTGGTCGATATGTACAAAGCGTCGAAGTTGTACCTCGATGTAAATGATGCCGACTGGCATTTATTGGATGATCAGCAAAAAGCTGTTAAGAAACGTGGTGCTGCCAATCTGATCATCATCGCTGATCAGTTTGAAGAATTTTTTACAAACCCTGAAAATTTTCAGAAAGGTGTTCCTTCTCAAGACGCAAACCTGGTAACGAATCTTTTGCTGGAGACAGCTAGGATATCGCTCGACGAAAGGCTTCCGATCTATGTGATCATCACAATGCGTTCCGACTTTATCGGCCAATGCGCTTCGTTTCGTGGATTACCCGAAGCGATCGGGTTCTCACAGTTCTTTGTTCCGCGCCTGAACAGAACTCAGCTTCAAGAGGTAATTGAAGAGCCCGCTTCGCTTAGCGGTAATACTATTTCGAAAAGACTTACCGAGCGTTTGATTCATGATATGATCGAAGGGACAGACCAGCTTCCCATCTTACAGCACGCGTTGAATCAAATCTGGAAAATGGCCGATGAAGGAAGGTCCGAAATGGATCTCATGCACTATGCGATGGTGGGTGGCATTCATGGTGAGGATTTGCCGGGGAAGGATGCCGATACATTCAAGCAATGGTTTAATAATCAGCCTCCTAAAATTAAGGCCTGCTATAATGAACCGGACCTGCAGAACATCCTTAATACGCACGCCAACAAGCTTTATATTCTTACGATTGATTACCTGAAGGAGAAGGGGATAGAAAATATTTCCGAAAACGATGTTCATCAGGTCATCGAAACAGCATTCAAGTGTTTAACAAAAATTGATAATAGTCGTGCGGTGCGCAATCGCATGACGCTCGGGCAGATTACGGCTATTCTCAACCAACCTCATCTTGACTACAAAAAAGTTGGTAAGGTTCTGGATATTTTCCGTGAACCGGGAAATACGTTGCTTCATCCTTTTTTGGAAGAGGTCCCAGAGCTATCTGAAAGTACAGTACTCGACATTACCCATGAAAGTCTTATCCGTAATTGGGAAAATTTGGATCAGTGGGCAAAGCAAGAGTTTGTGAGCTTCACCACCTACCTTGATTTCAGCCAGCAGCTTAACCGGTGGGTGGACAGCGGCAAATCAAGTTCCTTCCTCTTGTATATTGGGCCGCTTACTTATTTTGAAAATTGGTACAACAAAGCAAAACCAAATGCAACATGGATATCGCGTTACCTCGGTGAAGACATTGAGCAACAACAAAAATTTGCGAAAGCGGAATTAATATTACAGGACACGCAGGAATTCCTGAAGCGTAGCGCAAGCAAGCATACAATTACCCGCGCGGTAATGAAGTATGGTCCACGCAGGATCGCCGCCGTAATTGCCTTGATTGCCATGATTACCCTCAGCTCGTTTGCAGTAAAGACCTATTTCGACCATCGCAATCCTGCTATGCTGGCGAACATTGCAGAACAAGCTGTTCCATTAATGAATAATCCGAAGGTTTTCTTTGGAAATAAAGGGGCTTTCATAGTAGAACAGCTCCGGCTGAAACAAGTAACGTTGAGGCAAGCTATTGATCGGGTGAAAGATCCGATGCAAAAAATAGAAGCAGTCAATGGGGTGGCTGTATTACTTGCACTTCAAGGGCAGACAGGACCAGTGAACGAAATTTCTGAGGCAATTCGGTTTGGCGATAGCCTTTTTCAGGCATTTCCTTTATCGTACTCCAACGTAAAACAGCTATCCTCTTATCTAAAGAATGCTGCTGAATGGAGGACAATATTAGGAGTAGCCAATTTTTACAATCCGTCCAATGAGTTGCTTGAACTACAGAAGAGAAATGGCAAGCGTCTGGCCGGTCATGTCATTAACATACTTGAAAAGGAACCGTCTGGTTTCGATGATATTCTCAACTTTACGCATGCGATTGAAACAGCTATCAACTTCAATGGTTTTACACCGGAGGAGTTGCTACAAGTCACTAATATTCTTTCGCCGTTCGATGGTAATCAAACCGAATGGGTAAAAGAACATTTTAAAAGAGACAAATTACTTGTTCGCGGTTATCAAGGCTATGGATTTGCATTTAATGGCTTGTATCAGGAGATGGCGTACCTATACGCCGCCGTCGGTAAGACGGAATATGCCTTGCATTGTGTTGACACGTTACTTAAGTACAATGACGGATATTACGAAAAAAATTATACCGGAATAATTGACAACGCTTCCAATATCACCTCAGTATTTTACCGCAGTGGTCATAGTGATTTGATCGATGACTTCGTAGCAGGCTACTGTGAAAGGAAGAAGACAACTACTATTGATTTCTACCAGCGCCTCATTGCGAGAACGAAACCTGTCAATCTTACCAGGAACTCCGGCATTCAAAGTATATTTCCGGAATCACAAAACTTAAATCTACAATACGGCGATCGCGGCGAGATCGCTTTTTTCTTTGAAAAGTTCCGTCAGTCGATCCTGACGAGCCCGAACAGCGATGAGAAGAATTTTCTATTGGCGATTTCCTATAAGGATGAAGGTATTTACAGTGCTTATCGTGCGGAATTAGTGGATCAAAAGGACGGCAAGGAAAAATATTATTCATTGTTTGAAAAAAGTACAGAATATTATGACAAGGTTAGTCAGTCATATTTATCGCAATCAATTGAAATGAGAGCCGGCACCTCAACCGATCAAGTGGTTGTTTCGAGAAGTATACTTTATTTGTATCCGGATGTTATCACCTTATTTTCACCAATGGCGCCGCGTGATTTCCATTTCAATTTTATGTCGGCAAGCTTTCTTGAGTACCTCATAGACGAAAAATTGTTCGCGACATTGTTCAAAGAGCCAAGAGAGCTGGAGTATGTGGAAAGATGGCTCACAGATTATCACTACCTTGTTAGGGCGTCGTCTCTCAACATGAGAACTAAAGTCACATTGGACGCACTGGCAAAATTGGGAAACGCTCTTGCGGCGATAAAGGAATCTTCCAATATCGATCTGAATTTGCTCTATCTTTATCTCGGCAGGGAAGCGTATTTGAAAGATGATCAGGCCTTGGCCGTGAAGTTCTACCAACAGGTGAAAACCGAAAAACTTTCAAATATTTTCAAATACAAAATATTTTCAGGCTTTGTTCAGAATAATTCGATGCGATTGATAGCCGATGCCTACACTTGCTTTGTTCACAACGGAAAGATGAATGAAGCGAATCATTTGCTTGGTTTTTTCAAAAAGACTGTCAATAGATCTTCAATGTATGCGTTCGCTGCACGGGAACTTGTCAATAAGATGGAACCATCTTTTATTCAAGGGCTCCTTGATTCGGCAAGAGCAGAGATGCTTCGGGTTGAAAATGCCAATACACTGCAACCCAATAGGGACCGGCTTGCATGTGCGTTGGTTAGCGTACAACCAACTGCTAACAATATTCAGGAAGCTAAGAATCTTATAAAGAACAGACCGCTCAAGTTTGTAGCATTAAAATTTTTAACACGCGGGTTGGCCTACCGCCAAAACCTGTTTGAGGGCATTCAGCTCATTCCCGATAATATTTCCGACGATGAAAAGTTGGATTTCCTGTGGAACGGAATGCTAGGTTACGCGGATGGTCAGCCAATGCCGGCTGGATGGTCGAGATACGAGGATAATATGATTGGACCCCAAAATACTGGCTTCATTGTTTACGTAGATGAAACCAACTAGCGAAGCTTTGATCTGCCCCTACACCGGTCTCCGTTCATTTACGGAAGAGGAGTCCCTGTATTTCAAAGGACGTGACGAACAAATCGACCAGGTCGCGAAATTGCTTGAACGCAATAAATTTGTCATGCTTACTGGCGCATCTGGTGAAGGAAAATCGTCTTTGATCTATGCCGGATTGATTCCCAATTCACGTGCAGGGTTTTTCAAAGCGAAATACACTAATTGGATTGTTACTGATTTTCGACCAGAGCGCACGCCTGTCAAAAATATGGCATCCGCCGTTGCTGAAACTTTTGCTATTCCAACCTCGACGGCAGAAACTGAATTGAAAAGAGGATTTTCATCACTAATAGATTTATACGTCAACTCAGAGTTTTATACAAATGAGAATGACGATGATTGGAAATCATTAAGTGATGTAGATAAAAAGAATAAGACGCGTGCCGCTGCCAACCTATTGATCATAGTTGATCAGTTTGAGGAGTTTTTCACCAATCCAGAGAATTATCTTCGTGAGGCACCGTCTCAAGAGTCTCAGATTGTGGTAAATCTGGCTCTTGAGACTGCTCGCATTGCATTACAGCGCAATTTGCCCGTGTATGTTGTGTGTACCATGCGTTCGGATTATATCGGGCAATGTTCTGCTTTTCGTGGCTTGCCGGAATACATTGGCTTTTCACAATTCTTTGTTCCGCGGTTGAAACGTCAGGAGATAAAGCAGGTAATTGAAGAGCCTGCATTGTTGAGCGGTAACCGGATCAGTCGCAGACTTGTCGAACGGCTGGTGTATGATTTATCGGATGGTATTGATCAGTTGCCTATTTTACAACATGCCCTTCGCCAGATATGGCTCGCGGCGGATCAGGGCATCGAAGAAATGGACCTGATCCACTACGCAATGGTAGGGGGGATGTCATTGGATGAATTGCCTGAAGCTGATCACCCACGATTCATATCGTGGTTTTCAAAAGTCCCTGAAAATCAAAAGAAATTTTATTCAGCGCCCGGGCTCAGTAAGGTTATTGAGATACATGCAAGTAGGTTGTATGAAAGCGCCTGGATATATTATAATGAAAATCATGCCTCTCCCATTACGCAAAGGGATGCCAAGCGAATCATAGCATTAACATTCTCCTGCCTTACGAAAATTGACGACAGCCGTGCGGTCCGTAACCGGATGACTTTGCTGGAAATCACACGCATCATTAACCAACCGCATCTCACGGTGGTGGAGGTTGGTGGAGTGATTGACCTTTTTCGCGAAAGCAACAACTCCTTCATAAGGCCGTACAAAATGGACGGAACAGATGGTGAACAGCTTTCGCCAGAGACCATACTTGACATTACACATGAAAGTCTTATCCGGAACTGGGAACTGCTGAATAAATGGGCAGCTCAGGAGTTTGACTATTATACCACTTTTCTGGACTTCAAGAAGCAGCTACTACGCTGGAAGAATAGTGACAAAAGCAATGACTTCCTGCTGCCACTTGGCCCATTGACGTTCTTCGAGGAATGGTATAAGAAAAGCAGACCCAATGCATGGTGGATTGACAGGTATTCAGAGATCAGAAATGATCACGTGCAGTCCCTACAAGAGTCCGAAATTGTCTTGTCGGATACAAAGGAGTTTATAAAACGCAGCGCAGGAAAGGTGAGGCTGACCCGCGCATTTATCAAGTACGGTGCACGAAGAATTGCAATTGCTGTCGCGTTGGTGGCGATGGTATTACTCACGGGTTTCTACTGGTATGACGCGCGCAGGAAGACCAATCAAAGCATCGAGAAGTCAGTGATAGCAAAATCCCATGTGCTTCTTAAATCGAAAGAAGTTGGTAATGTTAATAAGGCTGTTTATTTGCTAATAGAGGAGCGCCTGAAAAAAGGTAGTCTCATTTCTTATTTGAAAGGTTTACCGAATAAGAAAGAACAAATCGGACTGACCCTGGCTTCTTATAGAATACTGATCTATTCCGACAAGTTCACAAAATTGCCGATAAAGTCGGAGTTGATCGATCTTTTAGTTGAAGAATTAAAGGCCTATCAGAGCAGCTCAAACAGGAATGACGCGACCTTCTCGCTGGAAATTCAAAATCAATTCCTGTGTTTGTTAGTGTTTGATGAGTATTATAATCCTTCGTCGCGGGTCGCAGATGAAGTAATCCCAATGATTACAGAGTCACAGCATCAGTTGGCTCGTTATTTTTTTACGAATCCTGCTTCCTACAAACTGATCGTTCCCACTGAGCTTAATCTTGGGATGCAGCTCTGGCTTTCGTTTGGCAAGCCAAAAGCTGATGATATAATTGCTTTGCTGAAGATGATGTCGCCATTCGGTGACAGTACGGCTCAAAATATTTTTAACACCTACTATGTAAAGGGAAGTTTTGAAAGTAATGGACGAGTTGGAAGCGACTTTAACGGTGGTTATCACATGGCGGCTTCTTTATATTCGGCTGCAGGAGATTCGAAAAGCATTATACGCTGTTTTGAGCAACTTCCTGAAAGCTATTTTCGGACGACACTTTTTAATAACTACACGAATCTCTTAGGGTTTCTTTATCAGTACAATCACAAGGATGAGGCTAAGGTGATTTTGCAGTGGATGGTTCGGAAGTATCCCACAGATGACCCACTCACCGTATACCGAAATGCCGTAATCCGGTCCGGATATATGCCTGGGTTGTTTTCTGTTAATCTGGAAAAATTATCCTTGAGATCAAACTCCGGGTATTTCCACGTCAACCTTGCACTTGGCAAAAGAGAACAGTTTTTTTCAATGGCGGCTGAATACGAGAAATTGGCAAAGGAGGTGACTGACCCCGATGAGCGCAATTACCTGTTGGCAATGCATTACAAACGGGTTGCGATCTTATATCACAAAAATCTTACCGATAGGAACTTGCCAGTGGATCAAAAGCAATTGGATGAATTGTTGTCGAAAGCATGGAACCATTTTAATCAGGTAGGGGATGATCACCTTAGTGAGACAATAAGCATTACTTACCCTTATTATCTTGATGGCGTTCGTACCCGGCAGTATTCCCGAAGAATGGTATTTCTTTACCCGGATTATCGGGACGGCTGGTTTGCCAGAAAATTCAATACCGATTTGTTTTTTGATTATGCTGTTAGAAATGAGTTGTTAGTAAAAGTTTATAATACGCCTGAAACAATCAATCTCATACATGACTGGCTATCTGCTGGTTTTGAAGTATCCCCCGACAAAAGATTCGGAAAGGAGCAGCCCGGAATGTTGGACCATACCTATGTGCTGAAGGATCAGACTATTACTGACATCCTTACATTTGTCAATCAATCTCCTGCCGGCAACAGTTTTGATAAAAACCTTCCATTGTTGATTATGGCAAACAGAAGTTTTGACAGAGGCGATGTGAAAGAGGGGATGAATTATTTTAACCAGGTGGACAAAGGCACACTCAAGACTTCTGAGAACAGGTATGAATACCTCAATTCCATCTACTTCGCGAATTTGGTCATTGATCTCGTGGGTCACCTGGCGGAGAACGGCGAGCAGAAAGTGGCCATGGATATTATCTCCACCTATACGAATGCCGAAAAGGCCATCTACTTCACAGCAGCAGCAGATGCTCTTTATAAGAGCTACCAGCCCGCGGCGTTTGTTTTTCTGGACTCAGCTTATCGGACAGTGAACAAACTGGATTTTAATACGGAGTTCCTGGATTCACGTCCATGGTTGATCTACCGAATGGGAAGAGTAGGAGGCGAGAAAGTTAACAAGCTCGCCAGTAATTTAATAAGGGATACATTTGAGCAACTAAAGGCAGAGTCGATCGCCTATTTAATCCTTGGTACTGCTGCTGATGGAAATTATTTCACAGCTCTACAGGCAATGCCGTCAACGCTCACAGAAGACCAGGAACTTACTTGTTATTATTCAATTCTGTTGCAGGTGGCGCGCAATCGAAGTGACCAAACAGGCTGGGCGGGTATGGATGATTTATTCTTCTGGAATTTGAATTATTTTGCCCCAGACATATGAGAAATAATATCATTATATACTATGTGCTGATGTTGCTTGTTGTGATGGGGGCATTCGCATCCATGGCATTGAATAGTTATGGGGTGATATTGATGAGCTACGCGTCGCTCGCATTTGCGTTAGTGTTTCTTTCGGAGTTGATCTTCCTGTTACCACGGCAATCAGATATTGGTTCGACTGATAAGCGTTTTATTGGATTTGAATTAATTATGCTCAGCGCACTTTGTGCTCTGTTTTTCTTACGAGGGATGATGATTGAATTTCCGTTTGACATTACCATTGGCCTGGTGCTGACTGTCCTTTTGCTGATCGCCAACGCCTACAATTTCTATTCTGTATGGAGTTCTTTGAACGACTATCCTTCAAAACTTAAGATTAGTATTGTCCTTTATTTTGCTGCATTGTTTTTGTTGGTGATAGGAGGATATTTATTCAATCTTTATGAATTGTCTGCCTTGTTGATTTCGCTTCTTGCATTTGTGGGCCTTGTCTTGTTTGTTGTTCTTTGCAGAACTTTTGTTATTGTCAATGGTGAAAGAACCAATGCGCTTTATATAGTAAGCAGCTTTAAAAACAAATCGGGGATACAAATTATTGGGTTGTCCCTGATAGTGGCTTATTATTCATTACGCAGTCTCAATGTATTGCCACCTTTATACTTTGGCTCCATGCCCAATGGATACTCAAAAGTAATTCAGGGAGCGAAGAAGGGCGGACCCGATCCCAAGACGTTTGAAGAAGCATATTTGAGGTTTATTAAGGGAAAGTAAGCGCAAAAAGTTGGAGTTAAGAGTTGCATACTGTTGGTGAAGAACATCAAAAGGACCGTAACCTTTGCATGCAATTTCCGCTGGTGACTCTGCCGCAGGCCTATGTTTTTTCCCTCGCCAAACTCCACTCGTTATTCTGCGTCCGCAGGTAAGTTTCACAGTCTTTCAACCACCCATCAAACTCGGAAGGTTCATTGACAGCAGCACTCCCATCATTTAAAACGGCAAGTCCATCACCCATCTGTTGATACTTGTATTCCATCTCCTTTGAATTATTCGATTCGGAATACGATGCAACTAAGGCGATAAAGCTTATCATCATTCCCAATGGACTAATGTCCATAAAAAAACTGAGTGACGGATAAAACTCAGCAAGCATCTTAAGCACACCCCATGTAATTGATATCGAAAGAAAGAGGAGTGTAGCTGTTTTATAAATCTGTATGCGCCTGGTAAAGTACTTTTTTTTCTTTCTGAAGTAAGAAAGCTGATCATTAAGTCGATACTGCTTGTAATAGTTTATTTTTTCAACAACTGAGAATTGAATTATCTTTTGTTTGAGCCCCACTAACTTTGAAGTGTTAATAACCGGTTCTTTCCACGATGGAGGAGCAAGGTGTTTGGCGTAGGCCTCAAATTCGGTTTCGGTGTAGGGGCCGTACCGGTTGTTCTCCGACCAGTAGTTAAATAGATAAAACCAGATCTCGCTTCGGATCTGTTCTGCTTTCGCACGACTGTTGGTCCATTGACGTAAGCTGGTCTTGTCTGAAATCTGAAGTTGAAGGGTTAGAAACGCTCCAGCGGCAGAAAATAACAGCGAGACCATTCGAACCATCTGGCCATGGCCGAATAGAAAGTGATCTCCTACGGTTACAAACGCGTCGAAAAATGCGATCGTGGCTAGAATCGTAAGGGTAATTTTTAATCTCTTTCTCCAGCGATTTTGATGTCTTGACGCATGAGATTCCAGGAATCCAAAAACGGGAACAAACGGCGTGAGATTTCTGATTTCTTCAATTTCGGCAACGTCATCAGCTGGCCACACTACCTGGACAGGAATATGATGTTTCTTTATCTCTTCAACAAAATGTGCAGAACCGCCTTCAATAATTTTTTCGTGTAGTCGCATTAATGCCAGTGCCGTGATCTGACCATGATAAAGCTCTCTTTTTTTAAGGGCATACGCGAGCATTTCAGTATTGCAAATGGCATACGCTTCATTACTGAAATCGTTAGTGGTAGCATACCGAACTTCTTTCGCCCGCGACAGGATTCTTTCAAACTCCTCCCGCCACGCTTCAGGGTTTTCATTCGGAGTGCCTTTAAAATAATCAACTGACTCGGCAATGAAGTGCTCTTTTTCAAAGGGAAGAAATACGATTAATGAAATTCCTCTTTTTAGAACCTCTGATGCGAAGATCATGTCACCACCAGCTCCCAGGCTTGAAACCGCAGTGGTAAAAGGTTGTCCACGAATGGCCTGATCAATGTAGATACTTAATAGCTTTCGGGCATCTTCAAGACTGTCAATCGGAAAGCGTTCCTCCTTGCGATTAACCGCATCCAGCAAGTGGCCTGTGAACAGCAGGATAAATTCTTTCGGAGTGTTCAGAGCGCCTTGCGAAGTCATAGTTACCTGCCAAAGCTAAAAATTTTAATTGCATTGCCATAAAAAAGCCCCGTTCCACCGGGGCCTTCTCACTATCTGCAGAAATTTTTCTTTCTTCGAATCTTAGATTGTTTTGATCTTAAAATCCTAATCCCTATTCAAAGAAAGGAACTCCCTTCGGAGCATACTTGCGCATACCTTCTTCATTAATCTCGACACCAATACCAGGCTTCTCGGAAAGTGTGATGAAACCGTTCTCCACCATCGGTCCATCAAATTTCACGATCTCCTTAAACATAGGATCTGTATGGAAATAGATCTGCCATTCGAGAATTAGAAAATTGGGAATGGACGCACACACATGACATGAGGCCATTGCGCCGAGGTAAGAGGCCACCATGTGAGGAGCGAAAGGCACATAATATAAATTGGCGAGATTCGCTATGCGTTGACCTTCTCCCAATCCACCAGCCTTTTGCAAATCAGGCATAATAATATCTACGGCACCGATCTCCAGTAATCGCCTGAAGCCGTGAGCGAGATAATGGTTTTCGCCAGCGCAGATCGGAGTACTGGTAGAATCCGCTATCTTTTTATACGCTTCTGCATTTTCAGCTGGAATGGGTTCTTCGAGCCACATCAGGTTAAGATGTTCCAGCCGCTTCGCAATAGCCTCGCCTGTAGGAGCATCGTAACGTCCATGCATGTCAAGGCAGATGTCAATGTTAGGTCCGACAGCATTTCGTGCGGCGGTCACCTGATCTACCATCCGTGTTAATTCCATCGGACTGGCTGTCCAGTTATATTTATCGTATTTGCCCGGATCATCAGCCTGGTCAAGGTCAAATTTGATGGCGTTGAATCCCATATTCTTGGCATTGATAGCGGCATCGGCAAAATCTTTTGGGGTCGGTAGTCTATTCTGATAAAGCGCCGTATCACAATAGACACGTATCTTATCACGGAACTTGCCGCCTAGTAGTTGATATACCGGCATGTTGAATGCTTTCCCGGCAAGGTCCCATAAGGCTGTTTCAACAGCGGTTAGAACCGATACGAACATTCCTGCCTGAGCGCCTTCAAAAAAACCTGACCTGCGAATATCTTCAAACAAACGATGGACGTTTAATGGACTTTTTCCTTTTATACGTTCGCCCATCATTTTCACAAGATGATAGGTTCCGGGCGTGGCATCAACGCCTTCACCGCAACCCCAGATGTCCTGGTTGGTATAGATTTTTACGAACAAACTATGTCCGCCACGGATATATCCGCATTTGATGTCTGTTATTTTCAGATCCGATGGCTTTCCAGCTTGCGGAGCGTTGTCTATAGCCTTTTCAAATCCACTTCCAAAAGTAGATCCGAAGGATGCGAACGGAGATAAGGCTCCTGCCACCAGAGCACCGTTCATTAGGAATTTGCGGCGTGAATTATTTGTCATGTCTTTGAGGTTTAAGGTTATGTTATTACCAGGTACGGGTCTTCAGCAATTCCTGAATCTGATCTTTAGGAACAGGAAGTTCATTTATATGATCATTCAGCCACTTGGAGAAATCCTTTTCAATGTCATCTGACCAGCGGTTGTCAATTTGCGCGGCGGTATATTTTCTTTCGCGGATGCGGAGATGTCCAAACATATCTCGTAGTCGTACAATTTCAGAAGTCTTTACTACTTTCTCTGCAAGTTGAGGCGGGATAAACATCACAGCACCATCACGCGCCAGTACCACATCACCTGGCATCACGGTAGCGTCACCGATACGGGTGGGTTGATTTATACCTACTAACGTCGTATTGAGATCACCATCGGGGTTGTTCAAATGATGGGACGGGTGATAGGATCTGAAAAGAGATGTGAACGTTTTCATTTCTTTCAATCCATTGATATCCCGGATCGCTCCATCATAAATGATTCCATTTCCTGAATTGGTGAGAATCGCCATGCCAACGTTATCTCCAATCGTTGGACCGTCTTCATGGGCACCAAATTGATCCACTACATAAACATCTCCTTTCACAAGAAGGGCTACCGTCCAGGCATTTTGAGATTTAATTCTTCCGTCTTTATTGTGACCCTTGTCGTCAATAACGCGATGAAGATCAGGGCGGCCCGGAACAAACGTGGCGGTGACGGCGCGTCCCACCATCACACTGTCGGGGTTAATGGCTTCCCATCCTTCTTCATACTGATGCTTGTAATTTTCACCCTTCAGCACAGCCCAGGCTTCTTCATGAGTCACAAGTTTCATGCGTTTAAGTATGCCGTCTGGAACTTTTGGTCGACCGTCCGGGAAGCGTTCACCTTTCCATTGAGGTGTGTACATTAACATGTCTTCTTTTGACATCTGCTGAGCACTTGCGATGGAGTAAGCAAGTGACAAGGCCAGAAGAGGAAGGATGAATTTTAATGTTTTCATTTTGGTGTAGTTATTTAGTTATTTTATTTTCTAAAACAGTAGTTTCTAATTCCTCAGGCGGTCTGCGATGCCAGTAGGAAGCCAGAATGGATCCTGTAATATTCATCAAGGGCCCAAACACGGCGGCGGCCAATCCCACAGTCGCGATTCTTCCCATCTCTTTTGCAATACCAGAAGCGAGTCCGGCATTTTGCATTCCCACTTCGATGGCAATTGTTCGGCAATCGCGTTCAGGCATTTTAAACAGACGGCCTGACCAATAACCTAACGAGTAGCCCGCCAGGTTATGAACCATCACAATGCCGATCAGTATGAATCCGATCTCCAGGAGACTGGTCCTGCCAGCAGCGGTAATTATTGTAATAATGAAACCTATTCCAGCCATCGAAACTAAAGGCATTGCATCGTCCAGCCACTTTGATTTTCCACTAAGTAATTTGTTAAAGATCAGTCCTGCGCCGATAGGGATGATGACCATTTTCGAAATGTCCCACATCATATTCAAAATATTTATTTCGATAAATTCACCGGCAAGTAGTCCCATTAATACTGGCGTAACGAATGGAGCCAGCAGCGTAGTAATAGAAGTGATAGTAATTGATAGTGCAAGGTTCGCTTTTGCGAGGTAGTTCATCACGTTTGATGCGAGTCCGCTCGGTGAGCAACCAATCAGGACAATTCCGGCAGCAATCTCCTGGCTGAATCCGCTCATGTTGGCGAGTGTAAAACCCAACAACGGCATAATTATGAACTGCGAAAAAACACCAATCATCACTGCTTTTGGAGATTTGATGACTGTTGCAAAATCGGCCAGGCTCATGGACGTTCCCATGCCGAACATGATTATTTGGATAAGGGGAATAATCAAGCCAGTAAGTTTGAAGTCACCGACCTGGATAAAGTATTGCGGGTAATACATTGCAGCACTGACCGCTGCAAAAATCATAGTGGTATAGGAGTAACCACGGAGGGATTCATAACTCCGAAAAGTAACAGCCAGTGAAAAAAAGAATCCCACCAGTAGCCATCCAGCATATTCATGTAGGCCCTGAAGGGTGGTAATAGCATAAGCAATTAGAAAAAGGCCTGTTAATAGTAAAGGTATTCTGGACTTCGATTGCATGAGATTTCGGTTTGGTTCGGCGGCAGAGAGCAGCAGATCAGAAAATGAAGGCAGAAAGAGAAATGATTTACTACCGTGCCTCCATCCTTTAACGAGGGACGGAGGCAGCAGCAGGAATCTGAGAATTAACTATACGTTCTGTCATGTGAGCGTTTTTCATCCCACTCTTTTGTTGGAGCAAAGTAGGTTGTATCGCTTGCATGAAGATGTTTCTTCACTTCTTCATCAACCAATTCAATTCCAAGTCCAGGAGCGGTGAGCGGTACTTGAGCAAAGCCCTTATCAATCAGCTTTCTTCCATCCGTCGTTTTCACAAGACCTTCCCACCATGGCAAATCCACCGAGTGGTGTTCCAATGCAAGGAAGTTTTGTGAGGCGGCCGCGCAATGAACGTTAGCCATGAATGAGATCGGTGTTCCGGCCTGGTGCATCGCCATTGAAATTCCTTTTTCTTCAGCGTAATCAGCGATCCTCTTCGTCTCAAGCAATCCTCCTGAAGAAGCAAGGTCAGGGTGAATGATATCAACGGCGTGGGTATCAATCAACGCTCGGAAATTTTCAAGCAGGTAGATGTCTTCACCGGTGGTAGTAGGAGTATCCAATGCATCGGTAATGGTCTTATGTTGTTCGGTCCATTGCCACGGCACCATATCTTCTAGCCATGCTAATCTGTATTTTTCAAGCTTTTTACCTAGTCGGATGCAATTGTTAACGTCCATGTGTCCGTAGTGATCGCTGGAAAGCGGAATTTCATACCCCACCATATTCCGCACATTCTCAACGATCTGAGCCATTCCCTCCAATCCCTTTTCAGTTATCTGGATACCTGTGAATGCATGGCGGGTATTGGCATAGGACATATAACCACCTTGCCATTGACTGGAATTTTGCTTCAAGATATTGGAATTGACCAACGCTCCAGGTGTATCTTTAACTTCGTTTATAGACACATCCATCTTTAGCCAGGTATATCCCTGAGTTTCTGTTCTGAATTTGATCAGCTTCATCTGTTCTTCAGGACTGCTTGCTTCCGGCGTGTCAGCATAGATTCGAATTGAGTCGCGGTAACGGCCACCCAATAACTGCCATGCAGGTACATTGTATGCTTTACCGCATAAATCCCAAAGAGCCATTTCAACACCGCATACTCCACCGGCCTGACGTGCAGGGCCACCAAATTGTTTTATGATCTTGAAGATCTTTTCAACGTTGCAGGGGTTCTCTCCGAGTATCCGGCTCTTCAACATCAATGCATAGCGTGGATCGGCACCGTCGCGAACTTCACCTAAACCATATATACCTTGGTTGGTATCGATACGTAACATGGCGGTCCGTCCCAATACAGTTGTTACGCAATACCGGAGGTCAGTGATCTTTAAATCCGACGGGGCAGATGCTTTTTGAACTTTGGATGTGGTTTGTGCCACCGTATCTTCAAACGTCATTCCCATAAGGCCCGTAAGAGTTATTCCACCCAATGCAGTTTTTTTTAGAAAACTGCGACGATTGTCTTTTGTAGTAGGGCTGTCGATTTCTGCCTGCCGTGCAAGCGCTTCCGATTTCTCCCGCTCTTTGTTTTTTTGAGCTATCTGTTGGATTACACTTTTCATTGAGTTTAGGTTTAATGGTATAAAAATTCAGATGCGTTATATTTATCTCAATAGTTTCGATTCTTGAGATAGTCGTCAAGTTCTTTTTTGCTCATGGGTAACTTGCCGGGGTAGTTATTCACCCAGTTAAGGAAGTCTTTCTTAATCACTTCACTCCATTCGCTGTCAATTTCTCCCGCCAGGTATTTCTTTTCACGCAGGCGTTGATGACCAAATTCATCACGAAGCGCTGTCACTTCAGAGGTGATAACAAGGTCTTCCACCAGGTGGGATGGTATGAAGATAGTGCCATATTTTTTTGCCAGCACAACATCTCCCGGCAAGACAGTAGCCCGACCGATGCGGATAGGAGCGTTGATCGTAAGGAGCATCATCTCTTTAATAAAAGATGGATCCTGACCCTTCCACCAGCCGTTAAAACCTTTGATTTCGCTAAGGCCTTCAACATCGCGAACGGATCCAAAGAAAATTACACCGCGTTGAGATTTTGCATAAATGGAGTTTCCGAGGTTGTCGCCGATCAATGTTCCGTCGGCCATTTTCCCATAGCTGTCAGCAACATAAACGTCACCATTCACAAGGATGTCAATCGGCCAGGAATTGGTGCCACCTTTTTGTGCGCGGCCTTCTGCTTTGCCCTGTTCTTTTACTTGATTTTGTAAGTCAGGACGAACGGGTATGTATTGTGCTGTTACAACACGACCGGTCATCGCGCTGTCGGGTAGCATGATGTTCCAGTCACCTTCATATTGATTGTTGTAACCTTTATTTCTTAATACGCCCCAGGCTTCTTCCATCGAAATATTTTTTAATCTCGCCAGAATAGCATCAGATACTTTTGGTCGTCCGTCAGGAAAACGTTCACCTTTCCATTCAGAGGTCAGCGCTTTGATGTATTCGGGGGATGAGCCGACACGTTGCCCCATTGAACAGAGGCTGAGGGCCAGCAATGCTATCAGGATAGATATTCTTTTCATACGATCTGGGTTTGTTTGAGTTCTTATTTTTTCTGTATTGCTTACTATCCGCTTTAAAGAGATCGTCCGGTCCAAAATCTAATGACCTCCTGAACATGTATTTTACCGACTAAAATAACTATTACGACCCTTTAAAAACATGGGCAACCATTTCGGTCGCCCATGCTTCATTTTCTGAAAAAGTAGTCTATTTATTCCACCAGACTTTGGTGCTCAATGCGTCAGCTCCCATAGAGGTAATAGCATCTGTAACATTCTTACCATTAACGAGAATCTCCGAAGGCGGGTAAGTGACTCTGGCAATAAAGGTTCCTGCTGGTATATCTCCTACAAATGGATTTGGTGTTAACAACGTAGGGAAACCGGTTCTTCTGAAGTTAGCCCACGCCTCTGGTCCATGCAGGAAGGAAGCGATCCAGTATTGATAACCAACTTGCTGGTTTGCATTAGGGCCATTGGTTGCAAAGTCAGCATTCAGGGGATTTGCTGCTACATACGTATTTCGATCCGCAGCAAGAACAGCTGCGCCAGCATCATACGTTGCCATTTGATCCATGTGTGCGCTGATGCCAGCCGCAAAATAGGCAGGAGCAGTACCTGAAGTCACCCATCCTTTCATAACTGCTTCGGCAAGCAAGAGATTTGTTTGGCCAGCGGTTACAACAAACATTGGTGAAGTTCTTTTCACCAATCTGGTACGGTCCACCTGGCTATAAGCATACCTGCTTACAAGGCCCGCTGCAACTGCATCGGTTTGTGCCGAACCATCAGTTGCGCCAACCTTCATTCCAAATTGATTGGCAGCTGCCGTGGTAGCAACCGCAGCTGTCTGTCCGGGACCGGAAGTGGCTCCTACATAACGAACGGCGATTGAAGACAAGCGTGGATCACTGGTGCTTTTGAGCGCATTTACAAATGGTTCTCCCAGATAATAGTTTGCCGCCTCTGTACCATTAACGGTGTTTCCAATTCCATTAACATAGTTAGCGTCATGAAAGATGATTGCATTGTCGGCATTTACGAGGATCGGTCCTCCCGCGAAGGCAGCAGCAACAGCAGATTGAGCTTTTGCGGCGTCGGCCTTGCTAATCCGCATGCCGGCTCTCAGTAACAGAGAGTATCCGAATTTTTTCCACTTGGCGATGTTGCCAGCGTAAAGAACGTCGGACGTCTCTATTTTCCCGGCAGCATCAAGGGAGGCAGAAGCCTGCGTTAACTCATCGATGATCTTAGGATAAATAGAGCTTTGAGCTTCATATTTCGGGAAGAACACCTGGGCAGTGTATCCACCACCAGCTTCTGAATACGGAATGTCTCCATAGGTGTCAGTAAGAATCATAAAAGCATTTGCCTGAATGATCCTTGCCATGTTATAAAGATTGCTTCTAGTAGCATCGGATTTTGTTCTGGTAATGACATCATTCGTGTACTTTATCACGTTTTGATAGTAGTTTACCCAATTGGCTGGCGTGTTGCCAATGTTCTTCTTATTAAAATTTCCACCTTCAAGCACACCCGTATTGGATGAAAACCATTGCTGCACAATGGCGATCTCATAGTTAAGACTCGGCGTTGGCGACGAATTGATAACTGCGTTATTAAGTACAAGCACCGGGTCAACACTAGTCGCACCCGTTTTACTGGTATTCAAATCATTGAATCCGTCATCACAAGCCGTAACGAGGATGAACGACAGAGCCAGTATATAAAGTTTATTAGTCTTTTTCATGTTTCAGTCGTAATTAAAATTTAACGTTCAAATTGAAACCAAGGCTTCTTGTTGTGGGTACACTAGGAGATTCCAATCCCACCACGTTGTCGGAAGTGTAGCTGAAACTTTCAGGGTCAATATTTGGTACCCATTTCTTCAGCATCAAAACATTGTTTGCGACAAAGCTCAGTTTTATTCCTTTGATAGCGGATGTTTGTTTCAGGAACTTGGTGAAATCATATCCGACGGTGATCTGCCGAAGTTTCCAATAGCCTGCGTCATAAATGACCGGTTCAATGATACCAGCGGCCCGCACGACAGAGTAGTAGCTTTCAGCAATGGCCGAAGCAGTATTTATATTGCTGGCAGCATCTACGCCAACGCCAACTACCTTACCCGGATCGTTTCCATTGGCATCTACAGCGCCACCTTCTCTCCCCACGAGGGTCTCTTTTGACAGACCATGGCGATAGGCGTTGAAGTTTGTGCCTGATAATAGTTTGCCGCCCAACTTAAAGTCAATCAGCACGGAAAGAGTTACCCCTTTATAGGTAAAGGTATTGGTGAAACCACCCGTCCATTTGGGCAATGCGCTTCCGAAGGGAAGCAGGCTGCTGGATGCTTGCGCAAGACCATTCGCTCCGAATACCACCATTCCTTTGTGATCTGGATTTATTGTTCCATCGTCCCTTTTATAGCCAAATCCTACGATCTGTCCCAGTTCCTGGCCGACAATCTGCTGCACAAAACCATTGAAGACGTGTTGTCCTACAGTAATATTTGAACCAGGAGTTGAGTTCAGGAGACTGAGCACTTTAGAAATGTTGTAGGCTCCTGCAAATGTGAAATCCCATTGAAAATCATTTGTCCGCATGGGCACAAGATTTAACATAAGTTCAATTCCCTTATTTTCACTTTGACCACTGTTGATAAAAGTCGATGTAAATCCAGAACCATCCGAGATCTGGGCTTGTACAATTTGATCAGTAGTTATTCTTCGGTAAACGGCCAGATCAACGCCAACGCGGCCATCGAACATTCTAGCTTCAATACCTAATTCCGTTTCGGCTAAGCGCATTGGCCGTAGATTAGGATTTGGCACAATCAATGGATTTATAATATTGCCCACTGCCTGATTTGAGAATAAATTTCCATTCACTCCATAAAACAGCTTGTTTGAATAGGGTCGAACGTCTGTATCGCTACCGGATTCAGCATAGGCAGCTCTGAATTTTCCAAAGTCCAACCAATTTGGTTTTGAAGTGAAGCTCTCAGAGAAAACATAGCTCGCTGAAACAGAAGGATACAAAATGCTGCGATTAGCGGGTGACAAAGTTGAGAACCAGTCATTCCGTACCGTACCGTTCAAATAAATGAATTTTTTATAGTTCACCTCAGCCGAGCCGTAAACAGAATTTACTGCGCGCTCCGAAAGATCATAGACTGGAACTTTTGCCCTGCCATTCTGAACCGTGTACAACCCCTTAACGACAACGTCAGTTACCTGAACGTTGTTATCATCAGAACGCCTGTACATCTGGTTTCCGCCCCCGGTAATATTCACACCGAAGTCACCGAACGTTTTTGTTGCAGAAACAAGGAAGTCAACGTTGGTTTCTCTGAATCGACGTGAATCCTGCGTGAATACACCATTCACAAATCCTGGTACTGCAGCATTAATAGATCCACCATTGAGGGAGGCTTTTCCTGTTGGAAGGTTTATATAATCCTGATCGCGTGACCAGTAGTCCTGTCCTACACGTGCCTGCACAAACAGCCATTTTGCTATGTCATATTTGACGGAAATATTTCCAAAGATTCTATCTCTGCGGATATTTTGTTTCAATTCACTCAAACCCCAATATGGATTTGTACGATTTGTAAACCTCGAATAAAGATACTCTCCACCACCAGCATTGAATGCGTTTGCTTTCAATACCTCAAGAGGCATTGTGTTGGCCATGGCATATAAAGCGGTAGGCGCTGAGTTATCCTGATCTGAAACAACCGGCGGATTCTTGTTGTACTCGTTAGAGTAGTTCATGTTTCCTTTGAAGCTCAATTTGTCAGAAAGGTCATAGGCGAATCCCAGGTTAATGGTTTTCCTTGTAAACGAGTTGTTTGGCGTAATACCATCACTGTTCATGTTGGAGAACGACAGATTCAGGCCACCCTTGTCACCATTTGCTGAAAGCGAGACGGTGTTCGTAAGAGTCTGTCCGTGTCTGTAGAACTGATTAAGAATTCCTTTCTGTGCTACATAGGGTACTACCTGATTATTAAATAGTACCTGTGTCATTCCAGGCTGAATTTTTTGTCCCCATGACCATTGTCCAGTAGTTGGATTTGCCGGTGCTCCGGTAGAGGACGGTCCGATTCCATTTTCGCCCTGGCCATATACATATTGATAATCTGTATAATCAAGCGGCGTATCATCCGTGAAGTTCATGTTATAGGCTACTCCAAGACCTTTGCCAGTTCCGCGCGTTTTAGTTGTTATCATGATTACTCCATCCTTCGCCCGCGATCCATATAGTGCTGAGGCCGCGGCACCTTTTAATACCGTCATGCTCTCTACGTCGTCGGGATTGATACTTGATAGGCCATCTCCACCATCGGAAGAAGCACCAGCTCCGTTGTTTCCTACTGAGGTATCACTGCCTTGATTGCCCTGGTTTGTTCCAAAGTTGGTGTTATCGATCGGCACACCGTTTAGAACAATCAGTGGACTATTCTGACCAGAGATTGAAGATTGTCCGCGAATTCGAATCTTGGAGGTTCCGCCAGGTCCTGTGCCTAGCGAAGAAATATTCACGCCGGCTATTTTGCCCTGCAGTGAATTCATAATGTTCGGTGTGCGGTTAATGGCAAATTGATCCGGATTGACTTTGGCCGTTGCGTATCCAAGACTTTTTGATGATCGCTCGATACCCAACGCGGTTACTACCACTTCTTCAAGTGCCTTAACATCGGGCTTCATGGACACACCAACCACTGTTCTTGAGCCCACCGCTACTTCTTCACTGAGGTAGCCGATGAAAGAGAAGATCAGTACGGCATTGTTGTCATCAACCGACAATGAATATTTTCCATTGGTGTCGGTAGATGTTCCGGTGGAGGTCCCCTTTATCAACACGTTCACTCCGGGAAAACCCGATCCTGACTCGTCAGTTACCTTTCCACTTACCTGTATGGCAAGGTTCTGATTATCACTTGCCAGCGGAATCGATTGCAGATCTTCCGTTGAAAAAGCCGGTGAAGTAGATGAAGATAATGACGAATAAAGCATTGGCACATTCAACAAAGAAGCACTCTGTGTGCCGCCACCTTCAGCCTTTTTCATTGAGATCACATAAAATCCCTTTGAGGCTTTTTCATAATAAAGATTAGTGTCAACAAGCAATGCATCCAATGCTTCTTCCACAGAGGAAAAGCTGTCGTCCTGAACCTGAACGACCTTGCTGGTAACCCATTCATCTTTATAGGCAATGGATACTTCGAATTGCTTCTCCAGCTGACTGAGTCCCTCTTTTAGAGAATATGTCTCAGTGGCTGAGTCCGGCGGACGCTGCTTCGCAGTGGAAGCATATATCTCACCGCTCTGCGACATCCCCTGATGACCTATCAGGAACAGGATGCCAATGATTAGGTAATGTTTTAACATAGTTAGTTGGGTTTGTTAGTTAGTTTAGTAGCCGTTTTCTATTGGTTATTCGTTGATTAAGTATTTATCTTCTTCCTTAGTTACTTTTAACTGAAATGCCTTTGCTATTTGAAATACAAAATTCTCTTCATCACCTACAGGCATTGATCCGGAAACGGTTTGCGTTAACAGCTCTTTGGAAGAGACTTCGACATCAATACCATAATTATCTTTAGCCATACGAATCATTTCTTGCAGAGTGGTTTTATCCAAAATTATTTTTTTCTCTGTCCACGCGGCATAAATGGTTGGGTCCACTCTACGCTTGCTATAATTATTCTTTTGGTATTCAACAAGTTCACCGGGCTTCATGAGAATAGTATTTTCCTGCTTGTCAACAGGAAGGCTCAAGCGGATCTGGCCGGTGTTGAGCATTATCTTCGTATCGACCAGCCGGTGATACACATTAAACGTTGTTCCAAGTACTTCTACTGCTACTCCACCTTTGGTAAGTACTTTAAATGGCTGATTGTTGACTTTGTGTGTTACTGAAAAATAGGCTTCTCCTTCAAGCCAGATCTCACGAACAGATTGGCTATTCCAATTATTGGCGAATGAAAGAGTTGAATTCGCATTCAAAATTACCGTAGAGCTGTCTGGCAGCAGAATTGTTTTCGTTTCTCCAAATTGAGTTCGATACTCCAGTTGGTCGGTCGTTGGTTGAATAAAGTAAAGTCCAATACCGATTATAATCGCTGCTGCTGCTACCCAATGCCATTTAAAAATTTGTACGATGACTGAAATAGGTTGAATGTGCCGGGGGGCCTCACCATTTTGAACCCGTTTCCACAGAGTGGAAATAGTAGCTGGGTGGAGTGAATAATTTGAATATCGTAATGTTTGTAAAATCCCCCGTGCTTCTTCTATCTCAGCTGTCTTTTCAGGATAATGCATAAGCCAGTTCTTCCAGAACGCATTGCTATTCTCATCCGGATCCGAGACCCAGGATTGAAAATAGTCGTCCAGAACAAAGTCATTAACAGAGAAATTGTGATAGTCTTTCACGTGTATAGCCCAGGCATTTGGCTATAAGAGCGGGAGGGATCCCCTTTCTCATCATTTCAGAAGAAAAAAATCTCAGGTTTTTCAGGAATTACCCATTCCAGAGGAAAAAAGGCCTTCCAAAGCACCATTATTGCTGGAGGATTTGAGGATTTGCAACTTCCGGCGAAGTATTTCGATGGCCTTTGAAACGAGATTATAAACTGAATCAACCTGCATCTCCGTGATTTCAGAAATCTCTTGATAGGTCAGTCCATTGAAGAACTTCAAATAGATCACCTCGCGCTGGCCCTTTGTAAGCGACTGAATACATTTTTTCAGTTTTTTTATTTGCTCAGCCTTTCCCTCATTCTCTATTAATGTGTGCTCAAAGGAAGGAATGAATTCAAAAACTGAAGTTTTATCAGTAAACGGGAGTGAAATTTTCTGTCGCGATACAATTTGATGTACCAGTAGCCTGCGAAAGGACTTGAACAGATAGGGTTTAACTGAGTTTACAACAGCGATGCTTTCACGCTTGCTCCACAATTTGAAAAATAGATCCTGGAGGCAATCAGTAACAAGGTCGTGATTCCGGCAGGTGTGCATTCCATAATTGTAAAGGCGCTGAACGTGATTTTTATAAATCATCGACAAAGCGAGTTCATTGCCTTTCTTGAAATTTTCCCACAGCAATTCATCGTTAAATGCCCCATTGTTGACGCCAGATTCGGCGGACAACTTAGCGGCGTGGATATGTGATTGGGGAAGCATGATAAGGACTAAAGTAGCAAATATTTTCAAGTTTGCAACCGATTGAAATCCCGGGAACTGTCCCTTAATCGCTTCGTTTGGGGGCATACTTCAGAGCACAGGGTAAATTTAAGGGTGGTTTCGAATACTCCTTATTAGTAGGCAAAACCGGTCGCTGGACCTCGCGTGGTTTGATTGAATCCAGTTGGACACTTTTTCAATAAAAAGCTACCACAATTTATAGTTGCCATAATTTTAGTTGCATTGATTGGCAGTAAATTCAGTTCAAGGCCATTGGCAAATTCCTATTTCAACATGAATTACTGGTTTGTTTTTGTATTTTTAAACCAGCCGTATTATTAGTCTTTACTCAAACAAATGAAAATTTATAAAACTAAAAAGGGAATAGTTATCGATCACAAGAGTGATTTTTTTCTTTCAGGTGAATCAAATTGGGATTCATTTGTTAACCGTCAATCTCTTTTTAAAACTATTGCTCAGGAATTGAAAGGGCTAACCGCAGATCCAACGCTTGAGGCAACGATTAATAACGCATCGCTCGCACCAATTGGAAACCAGGAGGTTTGGGCTTCAGGTGTCACCTATGTGAGGAGCAAGCAAGCAAGAATGGAAGAATCAAAGGATGCTGGTGGAGGTGATTTTTACGCGCGCGTATATGAGGCGGATCGTCCAGAGCTTTTTTTTAAAGCCACCGCAAGTCGCACGGTAGGATCGGGCGATCCGGTGCGGATTCGAAAAGATTCTAAGTGGAATGTGCCTGAACCCGAACTCACATTGTTCATTTGTTCAAAGGGTACAATTGAAGGTTATACGATTGGTAACGACATGTCGTCCAGGGACATAGAGGGTGAGAATCCATTGTATCTGCCGCAGGCAAAATCGTATGACGCGTCCGCCGCGATCGGACCGTGCCTGTTTGTTCCTGATGGTCCCATCAATCCCGATTCGATGATCCAAATTGAAATTATCAGCAATGGTGCCGCGATCTTTTTTGGTGAGGTATCCATCAACCGGATGAAGCGAAAACACAAAGAGCTGGTTGAATACTTATTTCGTGAGACATCTTTTCCCTATGGCGCCTTTTTGATGACCGGCACGGGAATCGTTCCTCCAGATAATTTTACTTTGAAGTCGGGCGACGAGGTTAAGATTTCGATAGAAGGGATCGGTACACTTGTCAATGCAGTTGCTTGAACAAAAATAGCTTCTAACTCCTAACTCCTGACTCCTAACTCCTAACTCCTCACTCCTCATTCCCATGACCAAATACAGAAGCTCTGAATGGTTCGGCAAGAAAGATAAAATGGGTTTCATCTACCGAAGCTGGATGAAGAATCAGGGATTTCCTGAAGATATGTTCGATGGCCGCCCTGTCATTGGAATTTGTAATACATGGTCGGAGCTGACGCCATGTAACGCACACCTGCGTGAATTCGCTGACCGTGTTAAGAAGGGTGTCCTGGAAGCAGGTGGATTTCCGCTCGAGTTTCCTGTCATGTCATTGGGGGAAACGTTGATGAAACCAACGGCCATGCTCTTCAGAAACCTTGCAAGCATGGATACTGAAGAATCCATACGCGGAAATCCTATTGATGGTGTTGTTCTACTGACAGGCTGTGATAAAACTACTCCCTCTACACTGATGGGTGCGGCTAGTGTTGACTTGCCAACTATTGTTGTTCCAGGCGGCCCGATGTTAAATGGAAAGTATCGCGGTAAGGATATTGGCTCCGGCACGGATGTATGGAAATTTACAGATGATTTAATTGCAGGTAAGATAACCTACAGTGATTATGCCTACGCAGAAAGCTGTATGTCGAGAAGTCAAGGCCATTGTATGACGATGGGTACCGCTTCCACCATGGCATGTATGGTCGAGTCGTTGGGGATGTGCTTATCCGGAGGGGCGGCGATTCCAGCGGTGGATTCAAGAAAGAAGGTATTGGCGCAGCTATCGGGACGAAGGATCGTTGAGATGGTAAAGGAGGATCTTCGAATTTCAAAAATTCTTACTCGTGAGGCATTTGAGAATGCTATAAAGGTGAATGCTGCCGTCGGAGGATCGTCCAATTTTATCATTCATTTGACGGCCATCGCTGGAAGAATCGGTGTTGAGTTAAATCTTGAAGACTTTGATAAATTAGGAAGCCAGATTCCCCTTTTGTTAAACCTCATGCCTTCCGGAAAATTTTTGATGGAAGATTTTTATTATGCTGGCGGACTTCCTGTCATTCTGAATGAACTGAAATCAGTTTTGCATATGAACGCGCTGACGGTAACGGGTAAGTCACATGGTGAAAATGTGAAAGGGGCTGGAACGAATTATAATAATGAAGTGATCAGTGAGTACGCCAATCCCTTCAGAAAGGAGGCGGGTATCGTTGTATTGAAAGGCAACCTTGCGGTAAACGGAGCAGTGATCAAACCATCGGCTGCGACTCCTGCATTGATGCAACACAAGGGAAGGGCAGTTGTTTTTGAAAATATCGAAGATTACCATGCACGAATAGATGATCCTGATCTTGATATTGATGAGAATTGTGTAATGGTGCTAAAATGTGTTGGGCCTGTTGGTTATCCAGGAATGCCGGAAGTAGGTAATATGACGCTGCCTAAAAAGATCCTTGAAAGAGGAATTACGGATATGGTGAGAATTTCGGACGGACGAATGAGTGGAACAGCGTATGGCACTGTAATTCTTCACGTCTCGCCTGAGTCTGCTATCGGTGGAAACCTTGCTTTTGTTCAGAATGGCGATATGATTGAGTTAGATGTAAAAAAGAAGCGCATTCACCTGGATGTGTCCGATGCTGAGCTTGCGAAAAGAAAACTAAACTGGAAACAACCTGAGTACATCACCGATCGGGGCTATGTCAATCTCTATGTAAAACACGTGCAGCAGGCAGACAAGGGAGCGGATCTAGATTTCCTTGTTGGCAACTCGGGGTCAAAAGTTACGCGCGACTCCCACTGATCTGCACCTGCGCCCTTTTGACTATATTGGTTCAAACAATTGTGCTAAACATCAGCCTGCATGAAAAATATCCTATTGTCAGCAATTGCACTCCTGCTTTTTTCCTGCGGACCTGGCACTGACAGTAAATACGCAGGTTGGAAAGTCACCGGTGGGTCAAAAGAAAATATTCGTTACAGCACGCTAAATCAGATCGACACTTCAAACGTCAGCAAGCTTGCGGTCGCCTGGACCTATAGCAGTGAAGATGCAGACACTGTTAATCATTCTCAGATCCAGTGTAATCCTATAGTAGTGGACGGTATCGTTTTTGGCACATCGCCACAATTAAAGCTTCTTGCTATCGATGCGGTAACGGGAAAACCCCGGTGGGTGTATGATCCCCAGGCTGATCAGTCGGATGGGATGACCGCTGGACAACGTTTTAATATGAATAACAATCGCGGTGTTACGTATTGGGAAGAAGGTGACGATAAAAGAATACTCTATGCTGCCGGTTCATATTTATTTGCTATCAATGTGAAAACCGGAAAACCGGTTTCGGAATTCGGCAATAATGGAAAGATTGATATGCATGATGGATTGGGTCGGGATGTTAAGGACCTTTATGTTGCATCGACCTCGCCGGGGATCATCTACAAAAATCTGATCATCATGGGATCGCGTGTTTCAGAGGGTAGTGATGCCGCCCCGGGACATATTCGTGCGTACGATGTGAAGACCGGTAAGCAACAATGGATTTTTCATACCATTCCACAGCCAGGCGAAACAGGATTTGATTCCTGGGAAGACTCCACTGCCTATAAGCACATCGGTGGTGCAAACTCCTGGTCTGGATTTAGTCTGGATGAGAAACGAGGAATTCTTTTTGCGCCAACGGGGTCAGCCTCCTTCGACTTTTACGGAGGAATGCGAAAAGGAGCAAATCTTTTTGCCAACTGTATACTCGCTCTTGATGCTGCCACTGGAAAATACATCTGGCATTTTCAAACAATGCATCATGACGTTTGGGATAAAGATCTCCCAACACCTCCGGCGCTGGTGACGGTAATTCGTGACGGAAAGAAAGTTGATGCAATCGCTCAGCCAACAAAGCAAGGGTTTGTATTTGTTTTGGATCGCGAGACCGGCAAACCACTTTTTCCAATTGAAGAAATGGCGGTCCCAACGGAAACGGACATCAAAGGAGAAAAGCTTCACCCCACTCAGCCCGTTCCCACTTTACCAAAGCCATTTGCAAGGCAGATCCTGACAGAGGCTGACCTCAACGATCTTGTTCCTGATTCATCCTATCAAGATCTTAAGAAGCGATTCGCTACGTACAAATCCGGTAATTTATTCACACCCCCATCTACTGTAGGAACAGTTTATTTTCCTGGATTGGATGGAGGAGCCGAATGGGGCGGTCCTGCATTTGATCCAGCATCCGGTCTGATGTATATCAATGCCAATGAAATGCCGTGGGTGATTGGCATGGTGGAAGTAAAAACAGTTGTTCCAAAAAATGAAACCTATCTTGACGCTGGGCAGAGGATCTATCAGCAATATTGCATTGCATGCCATGGCGCCAAACGCGAAGGGGCAGGTAATTATCCAGCCCTGATCGGAGTTGAAAAAAAGTATGACACGAAAACGTTTAAAGAATTGCTTGACGGCGGCCGCCGCATGATGCCGGCATTTAAGATGCTCTCAGCTCAGGAAAATGATGCCATTGCCTCCTTTGTTCTTGATCTGAAGAGTCAACAGAAAAAGAATTTTGAAGGTGTTCCTGTGGTAATCGATCCATACCGTAACCTTCCTTACACAATTACGGGTTATAAGAAATTTCTGACCAAGGAAGGGCTCCCTGCCATCAAGCCGCCGTGGGGTACGTTGAATGCCGTCGATCTGAATTCAGGTAATATCGCCTGGAGTATACCACTCGGTGCGAATGCTGAATTCAAAAAGAAAGGCATAATTACTGGCACTGAGAACTATGGAGGTCCTATCGTTACCGCTGGTGGATTGATTTTTATTGCGGCGACAAGTGACGGCAAATTCAGGGCGTTTAATAAGGCAAACGGAAAGATGTTGTGGGAATTTCAGCTTCCAGTTCCTGCATTTGCGACGCCGGCAATGTATGAGGCAAACGGTAAACAGTATATTGTTGTGGCTTGTGGCGGTGGAAAGCTCGGCGCAAAATCCGGAGATCAATATATAGCCTTTGCTCTGCCTAACTCCTCCAACTTATGAAAATCGTTTTAAACCTGTGCTGCATCCTATGTTCTTTAGTTGCCTTCGGGCAGAAGGCCACAGCAGTCGTATCGCCAGCAACAACCTCTTTGAATTCATTCTATCAAACGAATCAGGCTCCGCTTAAGCCACAACATCTTGTAAAGCTGCCGGTTGGAGCCATCAAGCCCGGTGGATGGTTGTTGAAAAACCTGGAACTACAACGCGATGGTCTTACCGGACAGCTATCTGAGATAAGTGTATGGCTTATCAAAAAAAATAATGCGTGGCTCAACAAGGATGGCAGTGGAGATTGGGGCTGGGAAGAGATGCCGTATTGGCTGAAAGGCTATGCCAACATCGGTTACGTGCTCAACGATAAAAAGATGATTGAAGAATCAATGGTCTGGATCAATGGCACGCTTAACAGTCAGCGCGACAATGGTGATTTTGGACCACTCGTCTTCCGAAAAACAACAGGCAAGCGTGATTTATGGGCTCAAATGCTGATGCTTTTTGTTTTACAATCCTACTACGAGTATAGCCACGATCAGCGGGTGATCACGCACCTGACAAAATATTTTCAGTGGCAGCTTAAAATTCCAGATAGGGATTTTCTCACAGACTACTGGGAAAACAGTCGTGGGGGTGATAATCTTTACAGTGTGTATTGGCTTTATAACATTACGAAAGAGCCCTGGTTGCTTGACCTTGCATCAAAGATCCATCGTAATACGGCTAACTGGAAGCTAAAGAATTGGTTGCCCAACTGGCACAACGTTAACATCGCTCAATGTTTTCGTGAACCGGCTACTTATTTCATGCAGAGCGGTGACGCGACAGATCTGCAAGCGAGTTATGATAATCAGAATTTCATCCGTGAGATGTATGGTCAGGTGCCCGGAGGAATGTTTGGTTCTGATGAAAATTCAAGAAAAGGTTACGATGATCCCCGACAGGCAGTTGAAACCTGTGGCATGGTGGAACAGATGGCTTCGGATGAAATCATGCTTCGCATAACTGGCGATACATTCTGGGCAGAAAACTGTGAAGATGTCGCTTTCAACACATTTCCAGTGTCGTTTATGCCAGATTATCGTTCGCTTCGATACCTTACCGCGCCTAACATGGTGGCAAGCGACAGCAAAAATCACAATCCTGGCATGGATAATCCCGGACCGTATCTGATGATGAATCCCTTCAGCAGTCGTTGCTGCCAGCACAATCACACGAGTGGATGGGTTTATTATGCAGAGAATCTCTGGATGGCTACACCTGATAATGGATTAGCGGCTGTTTTTTATTCCGACAGTGAAGTGAAGGCGAAGGTGACAGACGGATCGGAAATTTCGATAAAGCAGCAAACGCACTATCCATTTGATGAGAAAGTGTCGATGATATTACAAATGAAGAAGCCTATTGAGTTTCCATTGTACCTACGCATTCCTGCATGGTGTGAAAAACCTGTGATAAAGATTAATGACAATGAGGTATCGGTTGTAGCAGTCCCTGGCAATTACGTGAAGTTAGTTTCAATCTGGAAAAACGGAGATCGTATCAACGTTGAATTTCCAATGAAGTTGAAGGTAAAAATCTGGGAAAAGAATAAGAATAGTGTGAGCGTAAATTACGGACCGCTTACTTATTCACTTAAGATCAACGAGAAGTATATCCGTTTTGACAGTAAGGCAACGGCACAGCACGATTCGAAATGGCAGGAGAATGCAGATCAGTCTAAATGGCCTTCATTTGAAATACAGCCTGACAGTCCGTGGAATTACGGCTTGCCCGCCGAAGTCTTAACGAAGGCGGGCTTGTCCACCGAAGTTTTAACGAAGGCAGGTTTGTCCGCCGAAGTTTTAACGAAGGCAGGTTTGCCCGCCGAAGTCTTAACGAAGGCGGACTTGTCCACCTATTTTACTATCGTTAAAAAACCATGGCCTTCTGATAATTTCCCATTCACGCTTTCTGCTGTTCCAATTGAAATAAAAACCAAAGGAAAAAGGATTCCCGGCTGGACGATTGATCAGTATGATCTTTGTGCTGAATTGCCACAGAGTCCGGTTGAGACGAATTCGCCGCTCGAAGAGATCACTTTGGTTCCGATGGGAGCAGCGCGATTACGTATAGCTGCGTTTCCTGTGGTGAAATAGTGATGAGTTCAAAGTTCCGGGTACAGGGTTCAGGGTTCAAGGTTCAGAGCCTTAATACTTAATTGTTTTTTACAAAGATTTATTCTCACATGATAGAATTACGGTTACTAAAAATTGTTTTGGGGTATTTGATTCTCGCACTGGTTTTAAATGCACTCATTCCAATTGCCGCAAATCACGGGAGGCTTGACTTTTCGAACGAGTCATTAAAGCCGTATTTGAAATTGACCTTTGTTATTTTGATTGAATTAATGTTTGTGGTTGTTTTAATTCTGAGATGTCCAGCAAAACAAGATTTTTTATACTTCTTTTCAATTCCGGCTTTTCTTTTAATCTCTGCTACTTTAGCAATGAGTTTACGAGAATGGCTTCCCGAATATTGGACCATTTTTTCCACCTCAGTATTCGTTGTCGAATTGCTTGGTGTGTTACTTTCGATCTACCTTTCCATTATGTTTTTATTGAGGAAGGAAATATCGAATTAACCCGAGCCAGCAACCTAGAACTTTGAACCTTGAACATTGAACTTCTTTGAACTTTGAACGCTGAACGTCGAATTATGATTGCAACCGTTGATATCCCTTTTGATGACTTCTCGTCATTTTTGCGCGGCCCTGCACTAGGTCCTGCAAAAATCCGTGAAGCCTTTCACTCGGACTCAGCAAATTATTTTACAGAGAATCTCGTTGATCTCAGAAATCATCCGAACGTTAAGGAGCTGGAGCCGTTGAAGCTGCCAGGAGGCTCAGCGGTTACTGAAGCAATTGAACGTGAACTGACGAAGATTCTCTCGCAATACGATAAGGTGCTATCGCTGGGCGGGGACCATTCTGTTACCTATCCAATTATTAAAGCCTTTTCGAAAAAATATAAGGATCTCACCATCCTTCACATTGATGCTCACCCTGATCTCTATGATGAGTTTGAAGGGAATAAATTCTCTCATGCCTGTCCGTTTGCGCGGATTATGGAATCAGGACTTGCCACCCGGCTCGTCCAGGTTGGGATTCGCACAATGGCCAAACACCAGCGCGAGCAAGCCGATAAGTTTGGCGTGGAGGTAATTCAGATGAAGGATTTTAATACCAATCTCAATCTTGACTTCAGCGGTCCGGTGTATGTTTCGTTGGATATTGACGCAATCGACCCGGCATTTGCTCCCGGCGTTTCCCATCATGAACCTGGTGGCCTCACTTCGAGAGAAGTGCTGGGTATTTTACAAAAGTTGCGTCCAAATGTCGTAGGAGCAGATCTGGTAGAGTTTAATCCGACTCGGGATCCGTCAGGGATCACTGCCATGCTCGCCGCCAAGCTGTACAAAGAGTTGCTGGATCTTTTGTTGCGTTCCGATCAATAATGTACTTTGTTGGTATATTTTTTGCCACTGCTTCACGAATTACACAAAGCTTTGGGTGGTTGCCAATAAAATGAAAAAACTTTTTATTGCCCTGAATTTATTTCTTTGCTCGTCCCCTTGCTTAGGTCAGCAGGAATATCAATTTATCATTCGCAATGGTACAATTTATGATGGTGCTGGTGGGCAGCCGTTTGTGGCAGATCTGGCTATCAATGGAGATACCATTGCTGCAATAGGAGATCTTTCCTCTTCAAAAGGCAAAACAGAAATTGATGCGAAAGGCCTGGCGGTTTCTCCCGGCTTTATCAACATGCTCAGTTGGGCCGATGGCACATTGCTGGAGGATGGTCGTGCTGTAAGTGATATCAAGCAAGGTGTTACGCTCGAAGTATTCGGTGAAGGTCTGAGCCCCGGCCCGCGAATGAGACGGCCGAATGATCATTTATGGACTACTCTGGGAGGATACTTTGACCATCTTGAAAAAAAAGGAACCAGTCCCAATTTTGCGTCATTTGTGGGTGCCACAACTGTGCGTTCCTATGTGATCGGCCAGCAGAACAGAAAACCTACTGCTGCCGAACTGCTGAAGATGAAAGATCTTGTTAAGCAGGCGATGGAGGAAGGTGCAATGGGTATTGGATCATCGCTTATCTATGCACCCGCCACGTTTGCGAGCACGGAAGAACTCATAGAGCTCTGCAAAGTAGCGGCGCAATATCGTGGCAGCTATATCACTCACATGCGTAGTGAGAGCGATAAGATTCTGCAGGCAATCAATGAAACGGTACGCATATCAAAAGAGGCTAATCTGCCTGCGGAGATTTATCATCTTAAAATTAATCAACAGCGCAACTGGCCAAAAATAGATACGGTACTTTTTAAAATAGACAGTGCTCAAAAAGCAGGGATCAGAATTTCAGCTAACATCTATCCATACAATGCTAGCGCCACCGGATTAAAAGAGCGAATACCGGTATGGGCGCAGGAGGGAGGCATGGTTCAGCTTCGCGATAGGATTCGAAAACCTGAAACAAGAAAGAAGATATTATTCGATATGGAGAATGGTATTCCCACACGCAATTCAGATCCTGACGATGTGATGCTACTGGGTTTCAAAAAGGATTCGCTTAATAAATTATACAAGGGGAAACGACTCGATCAGATAGCCACACTCCATGGAAAAAGTGCCGACGAGACTGTTCTGGATTTATTAACAGCAGATCAGTCGTCGATTGGAGCTGTCTATTTTCTGATTTCGGAATCAAACATGCGTCGTATGTTGCAGCAACCTTATGTAAGTGTCGGCTCTGATGCGGGCGCTTTGGCTCTGACCAAAAATTTTACCGACAATGGCACACATCCAAGAGCCTATGGAACTTTTGCCCGAGTGCTTGGTAAGTATGTTCGTGATGAAAAATTGCTTGCACTCGAGGAAGCGGTCAGAAAAATGACTTCCATGCCGGCCGCTCATTTGAAATTAAAAAAGCGCGGTGTTTTAAAAGAAGGAAATTTTGGAGATGTGGTGATCTTTGACCCAGAGAAGATTCAGGACCATGCTACATTCGAAAGTCCCCATCAGTATTCAACAGGAGTTTTACACGTTTTTGTAAATGGAATTCAGGTGTTAAAAGATGGAGAGCCAATGGACGCGAGGCCGGGTAGGTGCCTGCGCGGACCAGGGTGGTTGGGAAAGCGGTAATCGAATTGTCAATTCAATGAAAGATTTGTTTTCGGGGTACGCATCGGGGTATGCAGCGTTTCGGCCAACGTATCCGAAAGAGCTTTATGATTTTATTCTTTCGCTGGTAAAAGAGAAGGATAGTGCATGGGATTGCGCTACAGGAAATGGCCAGGTAGCGAGAGATCTTGCTCCACATTTTAAAAAGGTAATGGCAACTGACAGCAGTAGCAAACAGATTGACAATGCAATTGCCATTTCAAATATTCACTACAGTGTTTCTTCAGCAGAAAGGACTTCTTTCACCGATTCATCTTTCGATCTTATTACTGTCGGACAGGCAATTCACTGGCTTGAGTTTGATAAGTTTTATAGTGAAGTCACGCGTGTATCGAAACCCGGTGCGATCCTTGCCGTATGGGGGTATGGTTTATTGAAAATCAATCCACCGATTGATGAAAGGATCCTGGACTTTTACGTGAGGATCATCGGTCCGTACTGGCATTCAGAACGCAAACTTATCGACCAACGCTATACGACAATCCCGTTTCCATTCAAGGAAATTCCATCACCTGAATTTTCATTTTCTTTTTTATGGACGTTGGAAGAGCTTGAAGGTTATCTCAACACCTGGTCCTCCGTCTGGCCGTTCATAAAAGTGAACAGCTATAACCCGGTGGATGGATTAATAGAGTCGATAAGACCTTTGTGGAAGAAAGAAAAAATTTCTGTAAGCTTCCCGCTCTTCGTACGCTGCGGAATTCCCAATGCCTGATACCTATTTTACGCGTACAACGCTTCCTTCTGTTCCGCTACTCTCTCATTCTCAATATACTCATCATACGTCATGAGCTTGTCGAGGAATCCATTTGGCGAAATTTCTACGATACGTGTGGCCACGGTCTGCATGAACTCGTGATCATGTGATGTAAAGAGCACCGTACCCGGGAAATCTTTCAGCGCATTATTAAAAGCCGTGATTGATTCAAGGTCAAGGTGATTGGTTGGTTCATCCAATATCAGAAGGTTGCCCTGCGCTAGCATCATGCGTGAAATCATGCAGCGCATTTTTTCTCCACCTGAAAGCACCGAACATTTTTTAAATACCTCTTCCCCTGAGAACAACATTTTTCCAAGGAATCCACGAATATAAACCTCATCCTTATTTTCTTCAGCAGCAAACTGTCGCAGCCAATCCACAAGATTATCATCCGATTTAAAATACGCTTCATTGTTGGAAGGCAGATAGGCAGTGGTAATGGTCTGGCCAAACCTGAAATCTCCTTTGTCACGCTTCTTCTCTCCAATTAAAATCTGGAAAAGTGTTGTAACCGCTAGGCTATCCTTGCTGAGGAAAGCAATTTTTTCTCCTTTGTTGACAAAAAGCTCAAGTTCCTTAAATAAAATATTGCCGTTGCCAGATCCAGTAAGATTTTCGATGTGAAGGATCTGATCACCTGCCGTACGTGCCTGCTGGTAAATGATAGCAGGATACCTGCGTGTCGACGCCTGGATATCGTCGACATTGATCTTCTCAAGAAGTTTTCTTCTGCTCGTTGCCTGCCGCGACTTGGATGCATTTGCACTGAAACGGGCAATGAACTCTTGCAATTCCTTTTTCTTTTCCTCTGCTTTCTTATTTGCTGAAGACCGCTGAGACAATGCCAACTGGCTCGACTGATACCAAAACGAGTAATTTCCTGTGTATAGTTTTACGGCACTGAAATCAATATCAACTATGTGAGTACAGACGGTATCAAGAAAGTGACGATCGTGAGATACAACGATGACGGTGTTCTTGAACTCCAGCAGAAAGTCTTCCAGCCAGGTAATTGTTTTTAGATCAAGATCGTTTGTAGGCTCATCAAGGATAAGGATATCAGGATTTCCAAAAATGGCTTGCGCAAGAAGTACACGCACCTTTAAATTTCCACTTAGTTCTTTCAGCAGTTTATAATGATCTTCTTCAGCAATGCCCAGACCGCTTAGTAGCGCCGCAGCATCGGATTGGGCATTCCATCCATTCATCTCGGCGAACTCACCTTCCAATTCTGAACTGCGTATACCATCTGCCTCAGAGAAATCAGGTTTCGCATAGATCGCATCTTTTTCCTGCATGATACTCCACAAGTTTCCATGACCCATCATGACGGTGTCCAGCACTGTAACTTCATCAAATTCATAGTGATTCTGACGCAGCACGGCCATTCGCTTGCCAGCGTCAATGCTCACACTTCCTCTCGTTGGGTCAATGTCACCCGCGAGGATTTTCAAAAAGGTCGACTTGCCGGCACCGTTTGCGCCGATGACGCCATAACAATTTCCAGTCGTGAACCGGAGATTCACCTCATCAAACAACACCCGTTTACCGAATTGCAGGGATACGTTATTGGCAGCAATCATGTGATTTTTTAAAAATTAGAGGCGCAAAAGTACGAAAAAATCCCGGCCGATGTCGGTGTTCTTTAGCAACATCAGTCGCGCCTTTCTATTGAAAAATATATTGCCTTGGTTGTTTATGGGCAAATGATTTCTCACTTCGGGAACTTTCCCGTCCCCACAATCTCCTTAAATGTCTCTTTCCCTTCCAGCGTCCTCTTCAAATTTTCAATCAACCTTATGGCCCGTTCTATGCGTAGTTGACTATCCTTTACCTGCGATACATAATATATGATGTACCGCTGTTTGCCGGCAGGCAATAAATGAAATCGCCGGGTACCTTCCTTGTCTTGTTTAAGCAATGCCTTCAGTTCTTCTGACATCGTCATTCCGTACTTGCTCGTATCTCTCACAAGTGAGACGTTCACCACTGTGCCGACGCCTGCATTAAGTTCCTTGAGGATCTTTTTATTAAGACTAATATAGGCGCTCCCGTGCTTATGCGCCACCAAGCCACATTGCCAGGTGACGGTCTTATTTACCGTGCACTCAAGTCGCTGTTTCACAACTCCACCGAGTTTTTCGACGATGGCCTTTGGCACCTCAATGAATGTCATCCGGAGATGGTCCAACGGTTGGATGTTCGTCTTGAATTTAATAGGTGTCATTATTGTAAAGTTACTCTGTTAAGCTGATGGCTAAAAGGCTGCGAGCTCACGGAATTAGTGTTGTCCAATCTTAAGTATTTCCCTACCTTGAATTGACTCCAAAACCTCAAACTTATGAAGCAAATAATTGCCCTTGTTCTGCTCCTTAGCATTTTAACGGCCTGTAAAAAGCAGGAATACGATGTCATCGTGCGTGGAGGCACCGTGTATGATGGATCTGGAAAACCGGGTTCTATTGCTGATGTTGGTATCAATGCTGACACAATTGCATTTGTTGGAGACCTTTCAAATGCTGTCGGGAAAACAGAATCTGATGCAAAGGGGATGGCTGTAGCTCCGGGCTTCATCAATATGATGAGTCATGCAGAAGTGTCTTTGCTTATCGATGGCAATTCTCAAAGCGATATTCGCCAGGGTATAACACTGGAAGTATTGGGAGAGGGTTCGATGGGTCCGTTGAGTGATAACATGAAAAAGGATTACGCGGAACAAATGAAACGAAATCCTGATTGGAAATTTGATGTTGACTGGACCACACTTGGTGAATATCTTGAGTCCCTGATAAGAAGAGGTATCTCTCCCAACGTAGCGTCGTTTGTTGGGATATCAACAATTCGTGTTAATCAACTAGGCTATGACAACCGCGCCCCAACACCGGAGGAAATGGAGAAAATGAAGTCGCTCGTCAAGCAGGCTATGGAAGAAGGTGCGATGGGAACTACGTGCGCGTTGATTTATGCGCCTGACAATTATGCTACCACTGAGGAGCTTATCGAGCTAAGCAAAGTGGCATCACCCTATGGCGGAATGTACATATCACATATGCGTAGCGAGGGTAATAATATTCTCGCTGCGGTAGATGAAACAATTCGCATCGCCCGTGAAGCCAACATGCCCGCGGAGATCTATCATTTAAAAATGGGTGGTAAAGCGAATTGGGGAAAATTGGATTCGGTAATTGCGAAAATTGATAAGGCTAATAAATCTGGGCTTCGGGTCACAGCCGATATGTACACATATACCGCAGGCGCTACCGGACTGGATGCCACGATGCCACCATGGGTTCAGGAAGGTGGAATCAAAGAATGGATCAAGCGATTGAAAAATCCAGCCATACGCAAAAAAGTCCTTCAGGAGATGAGGACACCGACAGACAAATGGGAGAATTTATTGTTGAATGCGGGTACTCCTGAAGGTGTACTACTACTTGGCTTTACAAACGATTCATTAAAACGATACACTGGCAAAACGCTGGGAGAGGTCGCGAAAATTTATGGTAAGACGCCGGAGGAAACTGCTATGGACCTTGTGATCACTGACAGTACCCGTGTGGAGGCTGCTTACTTTCTGATGAGTGAGGAAAATATCAAGCGCCAGATTGCGCTGCCGTATCTGAGTTTTGGGTCGGATGCCGGATCACCTACAGCGGCAGGAATGTTTTTAAAATATAAGGACCACCCACGCGCGTATGGAAATTTTTCACGCGTGCTGGGAAAATATGTTCGTGAAGAAAAAGTCATTCCATTGGAAGAAGCCATCCGCAAACTCACCTCGTTGCCGGCAGGAAATCTGAAAATTAAGAAGCGCGGCTTCCTCACACCCGGCTTCTATGCCGATGTGGTGGTTTTTGATCCGGCCACCATACAAGATCATGCTACTTTTGAAAACCCTCATCAATACAGCACAGGAATGCTGCATGTATACGTGAATGGGACGCAGGTTTTGAAAGACGGAGAACACACGAATGCCAAACCTGGGCGGATTGTTCGTGGGCCGGGATGGAAGAAATAAACAAGAAAGTAAACAGTTTATTAATGTTCAAAACGACTAACCTTTTCCTGACAGTTCTTTTTCTATTTGTAAGCCTGATATCGATTGCTCAGAAGAAAGCGATTGTTTGTAAGACAGTAATTGACGGAACTGGGAAGTCTTTTTCAAACGCTGTTATTGTTATTGACGGCGATAGAATAGTGTCGGTTGGTAAGAAGGAATCAGTGCCAAAGGGTGCGCAGGTAATTGATCTGGGAGAATACACGGTTCTTCCCGGGATGATTGATCTTCATTCGCATCCGCTGGCTTCAAGCGACGAGTATCAATTGGATCACCTGCGCAAATCCTCTGCTCAGAAAGCTTTGGAAGGATTAAAGAATACGCAGGAATGGTTGAACGCAGGATGGACGACGCTGCGCACGGCGGGCGATGCGGATGTTGGCTACGCAACGCTGGAAATCAGAGATGCCATTAATAAAGGTCTTTTTGTTGGACCGAGAATTTATGGCGCCGGTCATTGGATATCGGTAACGGGAGGCGGTGGTGATATTAATTTCTTTTCTTACGAACAGCATCCTGCGGTAGATGGACTTGTGGTGGATGGCCCCGATGAAATGCTTAAAGCAGTAAGGAATGAAATCAAGTATGGTAGTGATTGGATTAAACTGTTGGTAACGGGCGCTTATGCAACCGCAGGAGATAACCCACAGAATGTTCATTTCAGTGCTGAGGAACTGAAAGTGGCGGTGGAGGAAGCAGCCCGTCGTGATGTGCCCGTAATGGCGCACGCACATTCCGCTGAGGGGATAAAGATGGCGGTGAAAGCAGGGGCGAGGACCATTGAGCACGGTTCGTTCATTGATGATGAGGGAATGGCGCTGATGGTGGAACGGGGAACCTACCTGATACCTACACTTACCATTTTTAAGTACACACTGGAAAACTATGGGGACAGCAAAGCGTTGTCTAAAGCATTTGGAATTGTAAGGAACAATTCCGCACAACGTGATGAAAATTACCGCAAGTGCATCAAGGCCGGAGTAAGAATTGGTGTCGGTACTGATTTCTTTTCCAAGCCTGTTGAATTTGCCGCCAACGAATTTTCAGAATTGGTTCGATTAGGCATGACACCCATGCAAGCGATCATGGCGGGTACAAAAGTAAACGCGGAGATACTTGGAAAGGAAAAGGAATTTGGAACGATTGAGGCTGGAAAGATGGCGGATATTATTGCCGTGAAGGGTGATCCAATCGCCGACATTAATGAACTGAAGAAGGTTAAGTTTGTAATGCTTGGCGGAAAAGTTATTAAACTTGAAAAATAGATATGAGATTCAATAGATTATTTTTCAAATATGTTCTGGGCCTTTCGGTGATGACGGGGTCTACAGCTACCCATGCACAGACTCTTCCAAAGAAATCCTTTCAGATAGACGTGACCGTGAAAAATCTGAAGGTTCCAGCGAAATTAATTCTGACTGTTCGTGATATTAATCAGTGGTCAGAGTACATAGCCGAATCAGCCAATGGAAAGTTTACCTTATCCGGTTTATTAAAAGAGCCATCATTTGCCTATCTCGTCATGAAGTACGGGGATGAAGTTGGAAAGTTCCCCAGGCCCGGAAATGTTTCTCAATTATATCTTAGCTATGTTCCGATCCATGTCACCACGCAGGACTCGTTGAAGGTTGCCATCATTGAGGGAGGTCATTTGCAAAAGGAACTTGAGGAATTGACCTCTGCTATGGGAGATTCGCTGACGGCAAAGCGGACTGATGCTGTGAAGACAGAGATCATTTCAGGATTTATCCGGCAACATCCAACATCTTTTGCGAGCCTTTATGCAGTACAGAATTTTTCTCAGGATGGCACTTTCTCGATTGATCCGGATAAAGTGGAGCCATTGTTCAAACTGCTTTCGCCCATGGTGAAGAATACACTATCCGGGCGGGAATTAAGCAAAGAGATTACGATCGCGCGACAAACGGCAATTGGTTCCATTGCTCCTGATTTTGTGCAAAAAGATACACTGGACAGAAATGTGATGCTAAGTTCCTTTCGTGGTAAGTACGTCTTGATTGATTTTTGGGCAAGTTGGTGCAAACCCTGTCGAATAGAAAATCCAGCACTGGTGAAGACCTATCATGAGTATAAGGATAGGAATTTTACGATCGTAAGTGTTTCCCTCGACAACAGTAAGGCAAGCTGGCTTAAGGCAATTAGTAAAGATAAACTTACCTGGACCCACACGTCTGACCTTAAGTTCTGGAAGAATGAAGTGGCTCTTCTATACGGAGTAAAGACCGTTCCTCAGAATTTTTTATTGGACCCGTCAGGCAAGATCATTGGTAGGAATATCCCAAGTGCAGAGTTGGGTGCTTTTCTGAAAAAAGAGGCAATTCACTAAAAGTTGAATCCAACTTAACCTTACTATTTTATATCAAAAGAACGACCTGCGCGAAGGTGCTTCGCGCATTTTTTTAAGGTAGAGATCCCTAGAGGTTTCTTCACCAACAAAATTCTCGTAGCTCAGCTCAGCCCAAACCTCAATCCCTGCTTCAGCGCTTTTTGATATTTCTTGGCATTGAAGCGATATAAATAAGGTGCTTTGTGTGCGCCGCCCTGTTTTCTTTCTTCAAGTCGATCGAGAATATCAAGTGCCAATATCTTCTTTTGAAAATTTCGCCTATCCAGTTTTTTATTGAGGATGGTCTCGTAGAGACTCTGCAAATCGGGCATTGTGAACTTGTGAGGAAGAAGTTCTTTTCCTATGGGAAAATCGTTGAGATTCTGCTGTAGGGAACCGAGCGCTTTATTGAGGATGAGATTATGATCGAGCATGAGAGGAGGCACTTCATCAATGTTCCACCAACGGCATGCGCTCGACAGTTCATCAGGTGAAGGAACAACTTTGGAAAACTCTACCAGTGCCCAGTAGCCGATTGTAATAAACCTCTCCAGAAACCAACTCGTCGCGTTTATTTTCTTAAAACGTTTTGTTTTTTGCGTTCCACGTTCCCGGTTAGGGTCGCCAAACGTATAAAATTGGTTAAGGCGAATACTATCCAGCCCTGTGCGGGAATTGAGGATGCGAATGGCGGCCTGGTCTATATGCTCCTTTTTTTGAATAAATCCGCCCGGAAGGCACCATTGTCGTGTGTCGGTCCACTCTAGTAGTAGGACCTTCAGTTGGTTGTTGTGGAAACCAAATATAACGCAGTCAATGGAAAGATGTGATAGGAAATGTTGGTCTCCGTTTTCTAAAAATTCCTGTTGACTGAGCTTAAAAATAGAGTGTTTCATGAGGCGAAGATAAAAAGATACCCCGTGGCGCCGCGATAAATTTAAAATGTTTATTATTGTGTAATAACAACACATTGAGATTATGAAATCACCTATTTTTAGAACCCTTTTATTATTGATAGCTACGGCTGTCGTAAGTTCTTGTAAGGTCACCCCGGACACAACGTACCGCGATCTCAACAAGAACGGAAAAAAGGATATTTATGAAGACATCAATCAGCCAGTTGAATCAAGGGTAAAAGACCTTTTATCGCAAATGAATCTGGAGGAGAAGGCTGGGATGATGTTCATTTCCGGCACACGAATTAATGACGATGGTTCGTTGGATGATATTCCCGGTAAGGGGATGTTCGCCCGTATGCCACAGGCAGATAAATTGATTGTGGAAAAGAAAATTAATAATATAAATATTTGGGCAGCCCCAGGAACAAAACCCCTCGCAACCTGGTACAACAATGTGCAGAAGGTCGCACAGAATACGCGACTGGGTATTCCGGTTACAATCGCCTCTGATCCACGTCATTATTTTAGTAATAATATTTTTGCTATGGCGGCCAATGATTTCTCCAAATGGCCTGAGCAGTTAGGCTTCGCTGCCATTGGAGATGAAAATCTCATGCGGCAATTCGGCGACATTGCCCGTCAAGAATATTTGGCAGTGGGAATTCGGCAGGCATTGCACCCAATGGCAGACTTGGCGACTGAGCCACGGTGGCCCCGCATAAGTGGTACGTTTGGCGAAGATGCCAACCTGTCTGCAAAAATGGTAAAGGCTTACATTCTTGGTTTTCAGGGAGATGACCTGGACTCCACCAGCGTCGCCTGTATGACAAAACATTTTTCAGGTGGTGGCCCGCAGAAGGAAGGATTGGATTCGCACTTTGAATTTCAAAAGGGACAGATTTATCCGGGGAATAATTTTAATTATCACCTGATCCCGTTTGAGGCTGCCTTCGAGGCACGCACTGCTTCCATCATGCCATATTACGGCGTCCCCGTTGATCAAACCAGCGAAAATGTAGCCTTTGGATTTAACAAGGATATAATTACAAAGCTTCTGCGCGAAAAATATAAATATGATGGAGTGGTATGTACTGACTGGGGGCTCATTACAGATGTTAATATGGGACAAGCTATCTGGCCAGCGCGCGCTTGGGGTGTTGAAAACCTTAGTGAGGAAGACCGCGTAAAGAAAGTAATCGACGCTGGGTGCGATCAATTTGGTGGTGAAAGTCGCCCGGAGTTAATTGTGAAACTGGTTAACGAGGGAAAAGTTACAGAACAGCGACTGGACGAATCTGTCAGAAGAATTCTTCGCTTGAAATTTACACTCGGATTGTTTGATAATCCATACGTTAACGTTGAAAAGGCAACTCAAACGGTTGGCAAACCTGAGTGGAAAAAATTAGGAGAAGAAACTCAGCGAAGGGCACTTACCTTGTTGAAGAATGAAGGAGGTGCATTACCTCTCGCTACAGCGAAACTTAAAATTTATGTCAAAAATATAGACCCAAAAGTCGCGGCGCTGTATGCTACTGTGGTAGAAAAACCGGGAGACGCTGATTTTGCTATACTCCGTCTTACTACTCCCTGGGTACCTATAGAGACAAAAAATCCTTTGGCGCGTGGATTCCATCATGGAGACCTTGATTTTAAGGGCGCGAAGAAGGACAGCATCATACGGCTTCTAAAGGCAGTTCCCACCATCGTGGATGTTTATCTGGATCGACCGGCAGTTATTCCTGAAATCAGCCAGTATGCGAAAGGACTATTTGCGAATTTTGGAGCGAGCGACGCAGCATTATTGGATGTAATTTTTGGCAAGGCAAAACCGGAAGGGAAACTGCCTTTCGAATTGCCTTCATCCATGGAAGCCGTGAGGAATCAAAAGGAAGATCTTCCATATGATTCAAAAAATCCCCTGTACCCGTTTGGTTTTGGGTTGAAATATTGATAGAGTTGAAGATTAAAGCAGAGGAAAATTGATTATTTCAGCAGTTTTCACAATAAAACAGGAAACAATATAATGAAGCGCGTTTATATAATATTAGATTGATGCTTATGAAACCATTTCTTTTTCTTCTTGCTTTTCTCGTTAGCCTACAGTTAACTGCCCAGGATTTTAGCCTTTATGAAAAGCGTACCTATGTGAATAAGGATGGTCACGTGCTTCCCTATAGAATCCTCTTTCCGGAGAATTATGATCGTTCAAAGAAATATCCGATCGTTCTTTTCTTACATGGCGCAGGTGAACGGGGCAATGACAATGAAAAGCAGTTGACCCACGGTGCAAAACTTTTTCTTCAGGCTGAAAACAGAAAAAAATTCCCTGCAATTATTATAGCTCCACAATGTCCGGAGGAATCGTACTGGAGTTCTGTCAACTCAGATCGTACAAAAAGACCTATGACTTTTGTTTTTGATTACTCAAAGCCCTCCAATGTTCCATTGATTTCATCAGTGGAGTTAGTAAATAAAATAATTGCTGACGAAGCGGCAGATGTCACGAGGGTATATATCATCGGTCTTTCAATGGGAGGTATGGGCACCTTTGAAGCTGTCTATCAATACCCCAACTTGTTTGCAGCTGCCATGCCTATATGCGGCGGAGGTGATGTAGCGCGGTATGATTCGCGTATTCTCAAAACATCTTTTTGGATATTTCATGGCGACCAGGATGTTGTGGTCGATGTAAGAAACTCACGGGAGATAGTTGAAAAATTAAAACGGCTAAAGGCTGACGTGAAGTACACAGAGTATCCGGGCGTCAATCACAATAGCTGGGACAACTCTTTTGCTGAACCAGAATTTTTGAGCTGGCTTTTTTCACATAAGAGAAAGTGAAGTTCTAAGTAGGAAGTAACTTTTTTATAATACATCAGCATATTCTTTCACACGATCAAAAACGGACCTGGCAAAAGGACAAAGGGGGACAATTTTGATGTGATTTGTTCTGGCATAATCAACAGCGGCTGAAACAAGTTGCTTACCGACATTCTTACCCCGCAGAAGATCTGATACGTCAGTGTGACTTATAATAATCCGGTCGGAACCAGCTTTCGAGAATTCCATAAAGGCCACTTTTTTTCCTTTTTGTTCAACAAAAAAACTTCCCCGGCTTTCAGATTGTTCCAATTGAATGTTCATAGATTTACCAATTACCAATTACCAATTACCAATTACCAATTACCGTTTACCGTTTACCGTTTACCGTTTACCGATTACCGATTACCTACTACTATACCTCACGCTCAGCACCGTCATTAACATAAACAGAAAGACCGGAAGGAGTAATGCTAGCCGGAGTGTGAAAGCTTCTGCCAATAGTCCAATGATTGGGGGTCCAAATAGAAAACCTGAATATCCAACGGTAGTTACCATGGCAAGCCCCACACCTGGAGGCAGGTCTTTGCTATGCCCGGCGATGCTGTAAGCTATAGGCACAATAGCAGAGAGTCCAAGTCCTACGATGAAAAGCCCGGCGATTACAGCAAGGGGATGAACAAAGGCAAGCACAATACTTAGTCCTATTGTTGCAACAATTCCGCAAGCAACCATCAAGGGCTTGTCACCATATCGCACCCGGGCGCCGTCACCAAAAATCCGGCCGATGGTCATTGCCAATGCAAAGGCGGACAATCCGAGAGGCGCCAGTGCCCGGTCCGCCCTTGAAATATTCTCCATGTAGTTTGTGCTCCAGTCGGCCATAGCACCTTCGCCCAGCATGGAACAAAATGCAATGATGCCGATGCTAACCATTGCTGCATTCGGAAGGCGGAAAGCGGGACCTTCTACCGTTTTGTTTTCCGGCTTATCGTGGATCAGATAGTAGCGCGCAACAAAGACAACGATGAGACTTAAAGTGCTCACGCTTAAAAAGTGAATAAATAGTCCTTCGCTTATTTCTGTAAATAGCGATCCCCCCAAAGCTCCGATCATCATGCCAATGCTAAAAAGCGCATGGAAAGAAGTCATGATCGGTTTGCCCAATTGCTTTTCTACCATTACAGCCTGAGAGTTCATAGCCACGTCAAGCATTCCGGAAGAAATGCCTAGAAGGAAAAATAGAAAAATGAGTGGCCAGAGGGTGGATGTCGGAAGCCATGGAATGAATGGGATGAGCGCACAATAGAAAAATGCCGCAAAAATGGTAATTCTTCTGCTGCCGTTGCGGAGGATCATCCATCCTGTGAAAGGCATGGCGAACAAAGCGCCAATGGATGAGGCTAGCAAAACGAGTCCTACAACTCCGTCGGTAATATGGAATTGATCCTGGATTCTGGGCAAGCGCGAAAAATAATTCGCGTGCACAAATCCATTGAGAAAGAAAATAATGTTGACTGCGAGACGCGATGGACTCAATGAAAATGGCATTAAGAAATCAAAGATACGAAATGTAAAACAGGCGGTTACCTGCGCGCATTATAATCTTTCAACAACCGTTTGATTTTCTTGTTTATTGATCCTTTTTGACTTCGAACTGATAGACTGAACTTCCGGAAACTCCCTCGGGTGTGATACCCTCTATTACGACCTCATATTTTCCATCCAGGTCGGAAGTAAAAAATTCAATTTTTTGTTTCCCATCAGTTAATAACACCGATGGATTCCAATATAGGAGCGAACGGTTATCAGGAAGGCGGTTTTCGCGCATTCGCTGATCTTCGTATCGTGGAGTGTAGAATTCACGTCGCTCCTGCAAGCCTTCATAGTCGAGTGAAAGTTGTTGCTTAGGAAGTTCAAATCCTCCCAGGTCACCGTCAAATGTGGAGTAACTGACAAGGCCGGGGAAGTCCATTGGTCCAACAAAATAACGTCGATCGAAAACTTCCAATTTCTTTATCTTCAACGGGTTAAAGGCCATGATTTTGTTAACGTCAAATAAGGGCACTCCATCCAGCAGTATCAATGGGTTATCCTGAAAAATGGATTTATTCACGTTATCAAGAACCATTAAATGAAATCCATCTTTTTGTTTGCGGACCATGACTCCGGGAACGTATTCACGCATGACCTCCTCCATTACTGGAAAGCGGGTATAATCATCCAGATAGTAGGTCTCATCGGCTTTTCCATAAAAAGATGAACTGTCGGCCAATTGAGTTCCAGTTTGAAACACATTGTCATTTTGATAAATACTTTGTACCTGCATATCAATGCTCCTCGACAACAGTTGCCTGTTTAGGGTGGGCGACAGTTGAAAAGCAGGAAGTGGCAAATCAGAGAATTGCCGGGAGAATGGATAATCCAATTCTATCCTATTGGTACTATCTACAGTTGGATCGGTTTGTAGGATGATCTTGTTTGAACCATAGAAATTCTTTGATTCATAATAGACTTCACCCCGCGAATTACTCATCGATCCATATAACCGAATTAATTTCGAGGGAGAGGACATGTAGGTCAAAACCCCACTTGCTGGTATTCCTGATGCGTTTCTGACTATTCCTTTTATGATGTGATTCCTGAATTCCGGCATGTAAACAATCGAAGTCTTATTTTCTAAGATATCCTTCCAGTTAAACCTTCGCCATCCATGAGTCAGCATTAGATGATCAGTGGCTTCTTTGACCTGTGGATCGCTTTGATTAAAATAGTATTCTGGGGATTCAATCGTACCCTTCAGATCGGAAGTCAGCCAAAGATATTCTGAAATGCCATTTTGATAAGGGGAAGAAAGGGAATCGATTTTATACACTGCTACTGATAGATTGGCCTGGGCATTGTTAGAGACAAGATTAAGTTTGACGGATCTTCGCATTTGAAACTCCTTGCTTTCGGCTTGAATTTCAGTAATTAGTTTTTGTGAGGGTTGTTTAAAGTAAAGGCGTTCACAAACCGGCTGAAGTTGGTGATCAAAAATGGTGATGTGAGAAATTCCGTCAGCCAGTTTGCTTTTGTCGATTAAAAAAACAGCCGGACGATCCTGAAGGATATTCGTTGTTGCTGACTGACTGATCATATTTCTTGTGTGCACAAACAGATGAATGGGATTGATGGTATTGTCATGCGACTGTCGATTTATTTTTACTTCGAGGTCGGTTCCATTATCCTGAAGTACCATCACAAACCCTGTAGGTTGAATGGGCGGCAGGTTAAATGAACTCCTGGTATTGTTAGTCGTAACTATTGTAGCATGATATTGTTCCCCTTCTTTTGGGGTGAAAATAAAGTGACCAATTCCAAGACGTAAAGGTTTGAATCTGACAATGGTATCATTGTTGCCATTAAGAATTGCGCCGTTAATGGCTACACCTTTCCCAGATTGATCAGTTACCTGAAAGGCTACTTTGCTGGCCAAACCATTGACTAGGTTACCACCCTCTGGAAAAAATTGTGCATTTAAAGTAGTTGTCGTTGAAATTTTTTCTAACTCCGGTCTGATAAAAGAATTGATGAGTTTAAATGTTTTCTGAAAGAAAAATTCGGGACTGGAATTTTTCATCAGATTAGTATAGGCGCGCAGGGAATAATATCCTGAGGCCAAGGAGGCGGGTAGAAACAGAGAACCGCTTCCGGAACCAAGGTTCATTTCAACTTTAGCCTGGACTACTGCTTCTTTGGCAGCACTGATAACTTCAACGTAAACTACTTTGCTAAGGTCAATGGGCTGGTGAAGGCTGCCATCAACCTGATAAACTTTAAACCATAGGATTTCGCCGGTGAGATAGAGTTCCCGGTCGGTGTGTAGATAGATTTTCTCAACAGCAGTCTTGCTGCGATGGTTGTTAAACCTTCTGGCAAGACTATCCGGTGTGAGCTGTGCATCGACCTCAAAACCGATAGAACAAATTAGTATTGCAAATAAGAAACTTCGGCCGGCAAAACGGCTAATAAAATAGGTCATGGCCAGAAATCAGGTTTTATGGTAGTTCCTCCAGCAAGCCGGCAATCAATGCAATTTGGGGTCGATGACAGATATCCTAAAGTGACGGGTACTCCATACGAGCCAATAAGCAATACTGAATTTCCAAGTCCGCTTAATCTGGCGTTTGGAATGGTGTCTTGTCGACAACCTGAAGGATCAACGCGACGGAGGTAGTCCGGAAGATCATTAGGGGAAATATAGATACGTTTTTCCTGTATATATCCACCACTAAAGTACCCCAAAACGGATTCGCTTGAATTGGTAGTGTTGTGCATATTCCCGGTCACTTGAGTAGGTAGTGGATCAAATAGTCCACCGAGATTTTCAGTCGTTTTTTGAAGCAGTTGCCAATAGTTATATTCATCTACACTGATTCCTCTGACTCGCACCAGTATGCTGTATTTTTCTGACAGCTTTTCTGTTCCCAAAGGAAGGAAGGTCAATGGATAATGACTGACCACATTTTGAGTTAACTGGATGGAGGATCCAATTAGAATGCGGGAGGAGGGGTCTGTTCTCCAGCATTTGTAAATGTATTCACTCTGGGCACGAAGGATCGGCACGCCATTGACGAGCTTGTAATAAGATCCGAAATGCGCATTGTATTCAAAGGTTTCTGTATAATTCCATTTGTAATAGTCAACTTTGCCTGTCGCATCATGGGCGTTTGCATAAATTGTGGTACCGTCTGATTCGGCATTCCAGGCTACTGTATCAAGTTGGGGTGATTGCTTTATTTCAATATAATCGGATTTATATTGCTGGCCATTTTGTGTTGCTATGAGCAGGCGGTATTTTTTTAACGCATTCCAACTCTGGCCTGTCAATTCATAATTACCACCTGGTTTTTCCAGTAGGCTATATTTATTCCCATCTTCTGATTCGACGGATACTGAGGCTTTCAATTCAGCTGGGTATACCGGAGCTTGAGAAAGGGAAATTGCTCTCGAGAGCCTGACCTTTGCTGAATTATCCGTGGCATTAATTAAACCATCTACAACAAGAATATTTACAGTTTCTTTAGATACAGGCAGTTGATACGGCTCCACACAGTTTGAAATGGTCAGGACTAGTGCAGCCAGCCACAGGAATTTGCTATATCTATTGGTTGCCATTTAAAATTTAAAATTATATGTAATGGTAGGAATAGGCTGGGCAAAAACGGATAATTTGTAACCGTTAATAACTTCCTTTTGAGAAACAAAGAAAACTGAATAGGCATTTTGTCGTCCGGTAACATTATAGATAGCAAATGTCCACGAGCTGTGGGCGAGCTTTTTGATTTTGTGATTGCCCTCAAGGTTGAGTGATACATCTGTTCTGAAATAATCCGGTATCCTGAATTGATTTCTATCTGAATAGAAAACCCTGCTGACGCCATCCACTGTATACTTTGCAATCGGGAATGTAATCGGTCTGCCTGTGCTGTATACCATGTTAAGAGAAAAATTAAATCGTCTGCTGAATTTATAATTCCCAATGAAATTGACCGCGTGAGGTTTATCGTAGCTGCTGGGATAATACTTGCCGTCATTGATGGTTTCTGATGAAAATTCTCCTTTGGTTTGAAGAAAGGAGCGTGAGTAGGTGTAGCTCAGCCAACCATTAACTTTCCCCGTTGATTTTTTAATGAGGAATTCAATACCGTATGCTTTGCCGCGCGCATTCAGCACATCCGTTTCAAGGTGATGGTTAAGCAACAGCACTGCTCCATTTTTGTAATCAACTGTGTTCTGCATGACTTTGTAGTAAGCCTCAACAGAGGTTTCAATGGTATTACGCCTAAGATTTTTGTAGAAGCCCAGGGAAATCTGATCTCCGTATTGTGGTTGGATGTAGTTGTCACTGAGTTTCCAGATATCTACAGGAGTGATGGCTGTGGTGTTAGAAAGCATTTGGATGTATTGTCGCATCCTGTTATAACTGAATTTAACAGAAGAGTTGTTGGATAAAAGGTAACGGACAGAAAATCTCGGTTCCAACCCGCCATAATTTGCAATTGATTTTCCTGAGCCATACCGCACCGTGTCCTGAATTGTTGCTAGCTGCCGTGGTGTTCCGTTCGTATATTGATATACATCTCTGGGTCCGAGGTATTGATAAAAGGAGTAACGAAGACCGGCATATAGGGAAAGATGGCGGTTGACTTCAAAGTTATCGTCCAGGTAGATAGCGCTTTCGCTGGCTTGTTCAGATGGAAGCAAGTCAGGTTTTACAAGTGATTCGGGACTATTTGGCTGAAAATTTCCAGGCGCCAATTGATAACGCGTTACACTTGCACCCGCTTTCAGACTGTGTTGTGAGTTAAGTAGATAGGTAACGTCCGCCTTTCCATTCCATTGGCGAATTGAAAAATCCATGATAAAAGCGTTAACCGGATTTTTGGTACTATTAAAAGAGAAATTGTATTGGCTGAAAGTTCCGGTCAGAGTTCCATATAATTTGGTATTGAAAACGTGTTTCCATTTCAAAGACCCATTCCGGTCACTGTAGCTGTAAGTCGTATCACTCCCCAATCTAAATTGATCTTTGCTTAAATAGCCAGAAAAGGTCAATGAGTTCTTGGTATTGATCTTGTGACTGATATTGAAAGTGACATCATAAAATGATGCCGCACTGTTGCGGAGATTTTGATATTTCAGCCGTCCTAAAATCCAATCTGAGTAAGTGGACCGCAGGCCAATCAGGAATGAGGTGCGGTCTTTGATAATAGGTCCTTCGAACGTCAGTCTTCCTGTTACGGGGCTAATACCTCCTGATGCTGAAAACTTTTTCAAATTTCCTTCCCGCGTATTCACGTCAAGTACAGAGGAGAGTCTGCCGCCATAGTCTGCAGTGATTCCACTTTTATAGAGTTCTACACTTTTTAAGGCATCTGGATTGAATGTGGAAAAAAATCCAAACAAATGAGACGGGTTGTAAACAACGGCATCATTGAAAAGGATAAGGTTTTGATTGGTTGCTCCTCCTCGTACATTCAAGCCCACGGTTCCTTCACCCACCGTTTGGACACCGGGTAAAGTAAGTACTACTTTCATCACATCCGTTTCCCCAAGCGCCAATGGCATTTGTCTCATGGTCTTTATGTCCAGCTTTTCCGTTCCCATTTGATTGCTGGCTACGCGAACGTCGCGTTCGGACTCAACCAAAACCTCTTTTAATGGGATGATGTCTTCTTCCACTTCAATGTTCAGCTTACCATCTCCGTAAAGCATGATTTGTCGCTGGGTGCTTTCCATGCCGATGCTTTTTATTTTCAGTTCATGCCTTCCCTTCGGCAGAGTAACACTGAAATGTCCGAACGGATCTGTGGAAACACCCATTTTCGGATTTTCAATAAAAACAGATGCACCTACTATTGCTTCACCTGATTTTACATCGGTGACATTCCCGGTCAGTGTAGCAGTGCCAGAAAGACCTGCAGACTTTGCTCCAAAAACATACAATTTTTCTTCTCTGTATTTTTTTTCTTTTCCCTTTTGCTGATAGTCAGTATAGTCAAATGCAACCGCCTCACGACTAAAACTAGCTCCTTGATTAAAAAAATCAGCAGGAAGTGTCGTGATCAGTTGTCGTTCTTTAGTGATGTAAATTTTGTTTTCATGTAGTGCATAATGCAGCAACGTTCCTGTGAATACTTGATCAAGCAAAGGGCCTATCCTTTCCTTGCTGACATTTAATTGTACTGAAAGACTATCCGTCCAGGCAGTCTTGTAAAAGAAGCGGTAAGGGGTCTGGCTCTCTATTTGTTTTACAAATTGGTCGAAACTTATTGAAGTGAAATTTCCGGAAACCTTGACTTCTTCCTGCCCCCAAAGCGGTAAATAGCTAAGAAAGCAAGCTATGATCAACCAGCTAATCTTGCCTTTTGGCCTATTGATTAATGTCATTATAGTATTCGCACACTCTAGAAGCGCTTTTCTCAAAGTTTGATCTGAATTTAATCTTGTTTTGGCTTATAAATTGAACGAGCTCACTTTTGTGGTTGCTAAATACTTTCAACACTGATTTCCTATTCTTCACTTGATAATAAGTACCATCCCTGAAAATATAATACCAGGTTTTATTCTCAAATTCTCTTTTAAAAGTCCCTCCAAATATTTTTTCCTGGAGATTTTTCTGTCTCCGCACATATAATTTAATTTTTCCGTCGTAGGCCACTTCATAGAATCCGTGGTGTATCTGTTTATTCTGGACCATCACAAACCGGTGGTCCTTTATTACGAAGTACCCTACTTTATCTGCCACCAGTAAAATATTCTTGTGATTCCTAAGCTGTTCGGTAATGATTTTGTCAATACTGATATCATAGAGCAGGGGCACATTTTGGTATAATTCAGCTTCGTAATAGACATCCCCCTCTATCCATTCGTTAATGAAATAAGGATCCTCTCCATTCAAAGATTGATATTCACGGTATTCACTCCCATTATATAGGTGAGATTGTCCTCCTGTCTCCCGGGTATAAAGCGCAACTGAGTTACGAACGGATTGTGCTATAAAGGCAGTATCCAACTTGGCAGGCTGAGAGAATCCAAAAGAGATAATGAAAAGCCAGAATATACCTGTCAGACTATACCGGATCATTTTTTTAACATCTTTAAATAGGTTGTCGAGGGAACCTGTTCCGAAGTATAGAGAAAATTTATTTAAGGATTATTCCAAATTCCACAAAGAAGTATCTTGTCGTACGCATTTCTCTTAAGATTTACCATTATAAAGTTGAAAGATATCAATAGACATCAGCCTCACCCATGAAGTCTATATCAATACGGCCTCGGCAGTTAAAATATCAAATTCATCGACAAAAAGAAAGCTCCCACAGGAGCTTCGCAATTCTCTTCCTTTCAAACTCTTACTTCGCGTACGCGACCGATCTCATTTCCCGTATCACAGTCACTTTGATCTGGCCTGGGTACTGCATTTCTTTCTCAATCTTCTGCGAGATCTCGAAGCTCAGTTGTCCCGCTCTTTCATCAGTTGCTTTTTCTGCATCAACGATCACGCGCAATTCACGTCCAGCCTGGATAGCGAAACATTTATCAACACCTTCAAAGCTTAATCCTACCTGCTCGAGTTCTTTCAGACGGCGTGTATATTGTTCGATCACTTCGCGTCTTGCACCCGGGCGTGCACCACTGATGGCATCACACGCTTGCACAATAGGAGAGATGATGCTTGTCATTTCAATCTCATCGTGGTGAGCGCCGATAGCATTGCATACAATGGGATGTTCCTTGTACTTCAACGCCAGTTCCATGCCAACGATCGCGTGAGGTTTCTCAAGTTCTTCCGGCCATACCTTGCCGATGTCGTGAAGAAGACCGGCGCGTTTGGCTTGCTTTACGTTTAGTCCAAGCTCAGCGGCCATGATCGCACATAGGTTAGCAACTTCACGTGAGTGTTGTAAAAGATTTTGTCCGTAAGATGAACGAAAGCGCATGCGGCCTACCATCTTAATCAATTCAGGCGCCAGACCGCGTATACCGAGATCAATTACAGTGCGTTCTCCTATCTCCACCACTTCATCATCAATATTTTTTGTGGTCTTGGCTACTACTTCTTCAATACGGGCGGGGTGAATGCGACCATCCTGTACAAGACGATGTAATGATAATCGTGCTATTTCCCTGCGCACTGGATCGAAACCTGATATGATAATTGCTTCAGGAGTATCATCCACAATAAATTCTACCCCTGTAGCGGCTTCCAGAGCACGGATATTACGTCCTTCGCGACCGATTATTTTTCCTTTTATATCATCACTTTCGATGTTAAAGATAGAAACTGAGTTTTCAACAGCGTGCTCCGTAGCGGTGCGTTGAATAGTTTCTATTACAAGTTTCTTGGCATCTTTTGTCGCTGTAAGCTTGGCTTGTTCCATGATGTCCTTGATGTATGAATTAGCTTTTGATTGAGCTTCTTCTTTCATCGACTCCACCAACTGATCGCGTGCCTGGTCGGAGGAAAGTTTGGAGATGCTTTCCAGTACCTGAACTTTTTGCTGATTAAACTTATCGAGTTCTTCTTTGCGGCTTTTTACAAGTTCGTGCTGGCGCGCGAGGCTCTGACGTTCTTCATCGAGATCAGCTTCCTTGCGCTTCGTTTGCTCCAGCTCTTTCGAAAGCTGTGCTTCGCGTTGTTTGATCTTTTGCTCGTTGCTAATGATCTGATTTTTTTTGCGATTGGATTCTTCTTCGAAGTCCTGCTTCATTTTCAGGAATTTTTCCTTGGCTTCCAGAATGCGGGCATTTTTAATGTTTTCAGCCTGCAACTCAGCTTCACGGATGATGAGCTTTGCCTTCTCTTCATTTACGCTCTTATTTCTGCTGATCTTTCGCTTATAGAGGAGACTGCCAATAAGCAGACTAAGAATAACGGTCAGCGCCACGCTGATCAATATGATAGGGAGAATTTCCATAGTTAGGGGTTAACGTTAAAAAGTAATCCCGTACACACGGGATTGGCCGCTAACAAAAGAATATTGAAGAAAAGGAATTACAGGATAGCCTGAGAGACCATTTGATTCAGGTGGGTTATTTTCTCCACTACTGATTCATCGACAGCATGAGTACTTTCTTCAGCTGCCAGTGTTTGTACCAGGCAGTCAAAGGCTGTCATGGCCAAAAGGTCTTGTTTATCGTCAGTTCCGAACTGCTCGCGGTATGATTTCAACTTTTCGTTGATCAGCTTTCCTGCAGCCCGTACACGCTCTTCCTCATGACGTTTTACCTTCATGGGGTACTCGCGGTCTGCTATTTTGATCTTTATTGAAAGTTCTTCCATCTACTGCTTATCGGCTTAAGTGAGCGATGCATTTATCTATCTCACGGATGTAGTCATCCACTGTTTTCCTTAACTCCGAAACACTTCCGTCTTGCGGGTTAATATTATCTACAATCTTAGTGATTTTAATCTGATTTTTAAAGCCGCCCAGTTGTTCGTCGCGCTGGCGAAGATGCTGTTTTAGCTCTGAATTCTCAGATTTCAAGCTTGTCACTTCGTGCTTGAGGTTTTTATGTTCGTTTAGCAACACGACCAGCTTGCGCTCAAGGCCATTAAGATTCGTTTTGAGTACTTCTTGTTCCATGGGTCTAGTGATTGGGGTTTGCGGTCTTATGTGCGGGCCGCTATTTACGAATGATCGCTCCAAGTTTCTTTTCCAATTCGGTCATTAATCGGTTCATGGTCTTGTCAATCTCCTCGTCCGTCAGTGTTTTTGTCTCGTCCAGCAGCGTAAATCCTAGTGCGTATGCTTTCTTGCCTGCTGGAATGTTATCACCTTCATACACATCGAAAACCGTTACTTCCTTCATTATTTTTTTCTCTGTTGCGATTATCATCTTGCGGACTTCATCGAAACTCACGCTCTTGTCAAGTACCAAAGAAAGGTCTCTTTTCACTTCCGGGAATTTTGGCACTTCTTGTACACCGAACTTAGGGTTTGCCGATTGGAAAAGCAAATCGGTATCCATATCAGCGTAAAAAATTTCCTGCCGTATGCCAAAATCTTTAAGTAATGAGGATTTCACTTTACCAATCCTTCCGATTTCTTTCTGCTTCACCATGAAACTCATGCCATACTCAAGCAAGGGGTCGTTCACTTTTTGTTGCACAATCTCCGCAAGAGCACTCTTCTCCAGGATTTGTACAACCTGTTGCGCAAGATCGTGATACGTTACGGTGCGTGCCTTATGTTGCCAGTTCTCCGTCTCATTGATTCCAGCAACGTATAATGCGAAGCGCTCTTGTTCTATATATTTAGCGGTATCCCCCGGGCTGGCAAACTGGCGATGGTAGACCTTTCCAAATTCGTAAAATTTGATCTCCTTTTGTCTGCGGTTGAGGTTGTATGCGCAAGCCTCCAATCCCGTAAAGAGCATCGTCTGGCGGAGGATACCCTGCTCTTCACTTAATTTGTTAAGAATCTCGACAGGATCGCCTTCAAAAGTCAGGGAGTGTTTTTGCTGATAGGCTATGTTTGTCAGTGAGTTGGTCAAAATTTCATAAAAACCATTTGCCACAAGCATTTCGCCCAGAATTCGCTTGAATTTGTTGATGTCTTGATCCGGAAATGCAGCCAGGTAGTCGGTGCCGGCTGTTTCGTGCAGTTCAATATTATTGAATCCATAGATTCTGAGAATTTCTTCCACGATATCCGCTTCTTGTAATACATCGACACGGTAAGGGGGAACCGATACGGTGTACGTGTCCACAGTTTTGCTGATAATTTTAATATCCAGCCGCTCCAAAATGGAAAAGATAGTTTCACGCGGAATAAGTTTTCCGATAAGGCGGTTTACATTCTTATCCTTTATCTCAATGATCTTGTTTTCTATTTTATCGGGATAAATGTCGATCACTTCCGAGGAAATCGATCCGCCGGCGATTTCTTTTATTAACAAAGCAGCACGCTTGAGCGCATACACAGTATTGAGTGGATCAGTACCCCGTGAAAAACGAAACGACGCATCCGTTTTTAGTTGGTGATGATTGCTGGTCTTTCGTATGTAATCCGGAGAAAAGCAGGCACTTTCGAGGAAAATATTCTTCGTTCCTGACGATACCCCGGATTTTAAGCCACCAAAAACTCCACCAATACACATTCCTTCCTCGGCATTGCAGATCATCAGGTCGTTGGCAGTCAAGGTTCTTTCTTTACCGTCAAGCGTAATAAATTTTGTGCCAGCCGCCTGTGTCTTTACAATCACTTTATTTCCTGTGATCTTGTCCGCATCAAATGCATGGAGAGGCTGACCTAATTCATGAAGCACGAAGTTGGTAATGTCAACGATGTTGTTGATTGGTGTGTGCCCGATGGATCGCAGTCTGCTTTGCAGCCATTCAGGAGATTCCTTTATTGTAACGCCGGAAATGGTCACGGCGGAATAGCGCGGACAACCAGCTTTGGTTTCGACAGTGACAGAAATAGCAAGACTGTTTGAGTCAACCTTAAATGCGTCGACTGATGGCCATCGAATTTTTCTGTCTTTGGCAGCCCGTACGTCCCGGGCGACTCCGATATGTGAGGCTGCCTCGGCCCTGTTTGGGGTCAACCCTATTTCAATGATATAGTCTGACGCCACTTTGTAGAAATCTGAAGCAAGAGTGCCATTGGCCGCGGAGGTTTGCAAGACGATAATACCTGCATGACTTTCTCCCAGACCGATCTCATCCTCAGCACAAATCATTCCTTCACTTTGTTCGCCGCGGATTTTTGCCGTTTTGATAGTGAATGGCTCTCCCTTTACAGGGTGCACGGTTGTTCCGGAAAGGGCTACTACCACTTTTTGTCCTGCGGCCACATTGGAAGCACCACAGATAATCTGTAAGGGTTTTGACTGGCCAGCATCTACCGTTGTTATGGAAAGCTTGTCTGCGTTTGGATGCTTGACACAGGTAAGGACTTCTCCGATCACGAGGCCCTTTAAACCGCCTTTTACAGATTCAAAGGGACGGATGCTTTCTACTTCAAGGCCGGTTGCAGTAAGTGTTTTTCCGATTTCTTCCGGCGATTCCGGCAACTCGATGTACTGGCTAAGCCACTGATAGGAGATCGTCATGATGAAAAATGAACCCCAAAGATAAGATTAAATGCAAATTCATTTTCGGTAGATTTTCGCAGATTGAAAACCGCGAATTTTCTGGAAAATCCTGGCTAAGGACTCCGCTGAAATCTCGTATGTAAAATAAGTGCGAATCTGTGGGAAATAAACTTTAGAAATCCCAGTCGAGACCCAGTCGCTCTTTAAGCTCGTTCAGGTACGGATTTTTCTCCGCCATGTGCTCGAACTTTTCCTTCGCGGTGTAGATCACTTTTTTTCCGGAGGCCTCTTGAAGTCGTGTGGTAACCGTTAGTTCAGAATTTTTCAGGCGATCTCTTAAAAAAGTAATTAGGTCCCGTCGAAAATTTTCAATTAGTGTTTCTTCAACGGGATTTGTGAGCGTAACAAAAACCGTGGGATGCTCAAACGAAAATTCACGTTTTAAAAGCTGATATTCCGCAGCCTGATTTTTGCGTTGCTCAGCGTATTCACTCCATGCGTCCAGCAACTTCTCCAATATCACAGACTGGTTTACTACCTGCTCTTTGATCTCATCAAACTTGTCTGCCACCGTGCTAACGGCAGTGGGTTTGAAGATACCCTGGAGGTTGAGCGATGTCTTGGTCTTCGCGTTTTTTATTGGCATTCGCGGTGTCGCGGTGTCGCTGCCTTCGCCTTTGCTGGCGTTCTCGGAGCCTGCGTTGGTGTGTTTCACCAACAAGTTCTCGCCTTGATCTTTGCCGGTGTTCTTCACCAGCAAATCTTCCGTTAATTCAATTTTTTTTTTAACCCTGCGGTAGCAGATTCAACAAGGGGAGCAGAGGCCGCCGTGAAAGTTGATTTCAAATGCGCCATTTTCATCAGGGCTAGCTCAACCAATAGCCGCTGATTTTTGCTCATTTTATAATTGATGTCGCACTGATTGGCAATGCTGAGCCAGGATAGCAGCAACGAATATGGTGCCGCCTTTGATTGCTCACCGTATTTCTTTTTAGTGACATCGGGTACCTCCATGAGTTGTACCGTTCTCGCATCCTGACTCACCATCAGGTTGCGAAGATGTTCACTGAGACCTACAATAAAATTCTGTCCGTCAAAACCTTTCTTCAGGATTTCGTCAAAGATTAAAAGAGGCACGGTTGGATTTTCAGCCAGCAAACCATCGACTACTTTAAAATAGTATTCGTAGTCGAGGATGTGCAGGTTATTTATAACATCCTGGAACATTACACCTTTTCCGGGGGAGAATGTCACCATCAGGTCGAAAATGGAAAGAGCATCACGCAAAGCGCCGTCAGCTTTCTGGGCAATCAGGTGGAGGGCGGCTTCTTCTGTTTTAATTTTTTCACGATCAGCAATCTTTTTCAATTGCCGTGCGATGTCCGATATCTGAATACGGTTGAAATCAAATATCTGGCAGCGGGAAAGAATCGTAGGGATTACTTTATGTTTCTCGGTCGTTGCTAAAATAAAAATCGCGTAGGACGGTGGTTCTTCCAGTGTCTTCAAAAAAGCATTGAAGGCCTGGTTTGAGAGCATATGAACCTCATCTATAATATAAACCTTAAATTTTCCGTACTGCGGAGGGTAACGCACCTGATCGATCAGGTTTCGGATATCTTCCACCGAGTTGTTGGATGCCGCGTCCAGTTCAAAAATATTCAGTGAGTTAACTTCGGCTTTTTCCTCAAAGCCGTTGATCATGCGGGCTACAATGCGTGCGCAGGTAGTCTTGCCTACACCTCGAGGGCCGCAGAACAGCAGTGCTTGTGCAAGTTTATTGCTGTCGATGGCGTTTTTTAGCGTGGTAGTGATATGGTCCTGCCCAACAACCTCCTCGAAGCCGAGGGGGCGGTACTTACGGGCAGAAACAACAAAATTCTCCATCGGGGCGAAAGATAGTTTTTTTGGGATTGATGAAGGAAGGTCTCAACGAAATGTCAGGAAAAATTATTTCTTCTTTTTTACGGGCTTACAGGTTTTGCAGAAATCCTGCAATTCCTCAATTTCCTTCCTCACTGCGCCATGCAGTTGCTGCATCGTAGCTTTATTTTTTCCCAATTCTGTTTCCTTGGATGCTTTTGCATGACGGTCGGCATACTCCCTCTGATTGTCATCATATAATGGCTGAAAAAAACTCAGATTGGAAAAAGCTCCCTTTTTTTCAAACAATTGTTTTCTGAATTTTCTTGCATATAGTTCGGTCAGATCAAATTCGTAGCGTGCAAATTCCAGAAGATCGTTTGCGGAAGAGCTATCAGGGGCAAGTATAAAGGCGGCACTGCGCCTAAATGAGCAGTCGACTTTGGAATTAAAGTTTTTTGTGAATATAAATTCCCCATTCGTCATTTGAAAAGAAAAGTCAATGGATGCACTGTTGTAAAGGCTAATTATGTCAACATTGCCGATTTCGGTTTGGGGTGATTGAAAATCAGTTAGCTGCAGACGATAGTTTTCGTTCCACTCAATAATGTTTTGAGAATGGATGGCGATTGAACTGAAAAGTAAGGTTACAACTATCAATGTCTTCATTGGAGGATTCAAAAATCATGCATAAATATAACATTTGTGGCTCCTTTTTTAATTACCTTCCGCTTCCTATACCAGAAATGAAATTTTTGTTTTTGTCTGTCGCGTTGACATTGGTCTCCATAGACTATTCGCTTGCTCAAACCAATCAGAACGGTCTTGGGTATTACAATGAGGGACTAAGGTTGCAGAAAACAAATCACTCATCTGCATTAAACAAATTTCTGATCGCTGCCCGGGTTTCGGAAGGCAAGGATTTGGACTTGCAATTGCGGGCCATCAACCGCACGATGGCATTGCAGGCCGGTGAGCGCATCCCCGAGATTCACCAACAGTTAATACAAATCCGACGCAACCTTCTGAAAACTGATCGGCAGGATAGCCTTGCCGCAACTTTCTACTTTAGTTCGGGAAGTTTTTATGATGTGGATTTAAGCCGGGGCGATAGCGCCGTTTTATTTTATAGGAAATCGATAGCGATGCGTGCGCAGATTTTCGGAGAAAATTCCGGACCTGTTGCTGAATGCTATCATGGCATGGGCGACCTGTTTAAATATCAACTGCTGGACTTTGATAATGCCGAAGCGTGCTATGAAAAATCTCTGGCAATCAGGGAGCGCATGGACGTTGAGCCGATACAACTGGCTAGACTCTATTACAATCTTGCCACCACTAACAGGTCTCAAAATGACTATGAAAAGGCAATTTCCTATGGCACCCGTGCAATTCGTGCAGTGAAAGAACTTAATGATCTGAATTTTTTGGAACGCACTTACTCCATTGTTGCGAATATCTATCGCGATATGGGTTCCTATGATTCTGCCAGCCATCTCTACAAATTGGCAATTGAATTGAACAAGAAAAACGAGGATAAATCCGCTTCGGCAAACTTAGCCGGACATCTCCAGGGATTGGGTACTTCTTTGGCGCTCGTTGGAAAAAATGAGGAAGCCATCAAATCGTTTGAGGCCGCCATCAAAATTTATCGCAATAAATCGATTCCTGATAAGGCACTCTACTTGAATAGCCTCCAGCAATTGGGTCAACTGAAGCTTCTCGAAGACGAAGCCGCTGGATTGGAATTATTGATCGAGGCGAAATCATTAATAAGATTGTACTCGATGGAGACCAGTGGGCAGGCGGCAATGGTATACATTAATTTCGGCGAATATTTCGCCAGTCATAAGAAGAGCGACTCGGCGCTTTTTTATTATCAGAAATCATTGAAGGCGACTGCAGTTGATTTTAGTTCAACGGACTTTACCATTAATCCTGAATTTAGTTCAATCGAAAAAAGAGATAAAGCTTACATGGCCCTTTTGGGTAAGGCAAAAATTTTCTCCAACCTATATCTTTCAACTGGAGACAGGAAGTTTGCTCATGCTGGTCTTGTGAGCTTTTCACTGGCCGAACGGCTTTTGGTATGGAGTAGGGCCGCGTTGGATACCGAAGGTGCTAAATGGGGATATGCCGAAATGAATTTTGTTTTATACGAAAGAAGTATTGCACTGATCTTTGCGACATTTCAAAGAGAAAAAGAAGATTCATTGTTATCACTCGCATTTCATTATTTCGAAAGTAGTAAATCGAGGACCCTGGCTGAATCACTTCAGGAAGCGGAGTTGGCAGAGCCTTTGATTTTAGATGATAGTTTAATTGAGGTGTTAAAGACATACAGGCGATCCTCTATTTATTTACAGACGCAAATCAAGAAAATTCAGGAATCTCATGCTGATCCTGATAATAAACTGGAATCGTTAAAGCGAGAGTTGGGAAAGGTTTTCAGGAAAATTGAAAATACGGAGCAACTGATTAACGTCAAGTTTCCATCGTACCTGAAAATAAAGTATGATATTAAACTACCATCCTTTGCGCAGATGAAGGAGTTGGTTAAAGAGAGAAAGACCTCGATTCTGCATTATTTCTATGGCTCCCAGTCCGTCTACGGACTACTGATTTCAACAGAAGGTGTCACATTTAAAAAACTTACTTCAACAGATTCGGTTGATGGAAAGATTCAATCCTATATTAACTTTTTTCATCCGAGTGCAGTAGATTTCTCCAGAAAAGCATTTGTTGACTATGCATACATGGCCAATGAACTTTACACCATTCTGGTAAAGCCTTTTGAGTCATTGATCGGAGATGGTGAACTCATCATCATTCCTGATGGTCCGATAAACCTGGTTCCATTTGAGGCATTGATCGACTCATACGATCCTGAAAAAGAAAAAAGTTATTTAGCATTATCCTATCTCCTAAACGGGCGGATTATTTCTTATGCTTTTTCATCAGCGTTTTTATTGAATCGAAGCCATCAATACCTTGAGGATCCTAAAATACTGGCCTTTGGTTTTACAGGAAGTAATTCATTACGCTCTGGCCCACGTAGTCCCGCAGCAAAAGTTGAGATAGATGCCTCTGAAATAGAGCTGAAATCACTTGAAGGGAGATTCCCAATGGGTAAATTTTTCTTTGGACCCGCCGTAACAGAATCAAATTTTAAAAGGGAGGCCCCTAAATATGATCTTATTCACCTTGCTGTGCATGGCGAAGGCAAAACGGATCAGAGTTATTCAGCGAGTTTATTTTTCGTTGACTCTATAGGGTCGGCCGATGATGGCGAACTTCACTGGTATGAATTATTCGGTATACGACTTCGTGCGTCACTGGCGGTTTTAAGTGCTTGTGAATCAGGAGTGGGCAAGGAGTATAGAGGTGAAGGAATGATGAGTATGTCGCAGGCATTTGCTTATTCCGGGTGTCCGAATATACTCCTAGGTCTCTGGAAGGTGGATAATCGTGTGTCTGTTCAGCTGATGGACAATTTTTACGCTAATCTTAAGGAGGGACATAGTGTTGGCACTGCCATTGCTTTATCAAAGCGGGCGTATCTGGCTAACGCGGATGAGCTTACAGCAAACCCAAGATTCTGGGGTGCTCTTATTCCTTATGGGAATGATCAACTTATTAAAAAGAAAAAAGGCGAATGGGTATATCTCATAACCATCGCCCTTTTTATTGTTGTTGGTACAGCGATCTTCTTTATAAAAAGAAAATGATTAGCGTGGTGGCCTCATATCGCCATTGCCCGTCGTGACAGCAGCGTCAAAGCTGAAGGTGATACCACGGGGATTATGTCTTTCATATTGAATCCTGCTTACCGTCTTGGAAATTCCATACATCGCGGCGAGAGTTTTCAGACTGTCCATCAATTTTTCATCTTCGTGATGTTTTCCTGCATCGCTGCCGTAGCGCATCGGTTCCTTTTTTTGCATAGCGACTAACCTTTCAGGATAGGCGTGTGGATCCTCCAGGAACAAATAGATCTTATTAATGAGGATAAAAAACTTCTGAAGCTGATCAATATTGTCATGAGTGATGTAAGCGCGAGGCCGCTGTTCGGTTGGGCTGGTGTCAAACGGATAGTTAAAATCCAGATCGAACTTTAACTGGTTATCACCATTGGTGTAACCTTTCAGCGTGAAATAGATTTCAGGATTTTTATCGGTCATAAAGATTTGGTTTTGGGTTTAAATGAAAATTTAATTTACTTCTTTAAGTAGCCTATTTGCTTTTTTAGAATAAGTCGCCTCCGGATCACCCAGCTCCTGCAAAATCAATCGCGCTTTTTCTTTTTGTCCTTGCTTGAGATAACTCAGACCTAGATACCACTTTGCCTGACCGTCGAGTTCATCGAAATCCTTTATTAAGGTTAAGAAATTATTCTGAGCTTCTTCAACCTTCCCCAACATTAAGTTTGCATTACCAAGTAGCAGTAATATTCCTGGTTCAGACTTTTCTTTGAGCAGTGCATTGAAACCGGCGGCGGCTTTTTCATAGTCTCCCTGATCATAGGCACTGAAAGCTTCGGTGCGCTGATCTTCACGACTATTCCCTCTAACCGTTGGTTCAAATACATTTGGGTAGGTCTCGAAGTAGCTAGCGTAAATATCCTCAGGATTTGGTTGCTGGTTGTAAAAAATATAAGAGACGGCAACTAGCAAAAAGACAGCAGCGGCTGCCAATGGTTTCCAGGAAACCTCCATCCAGCGCTGCAGTCCGGATTTTTTTTCTGAAAAGGCATTGGGCAACGAACCTTCCAATACACGAAGTTGCTCTAGCTTATTCTGCAAATGTGAATACCGGATTCCCTGAATCAACTGGTGATGTTCCTGAACTTTGCTTTTGAGATCCGGCTCTGCTGACAGTCTTTTCTCCATTGCTAGTTTTTCCTCAGCGGTCATGCTCCGGTCGAGGTAGCGCTCAATCCATTCAATGTCGGGTAGATTATTCTCCATGGTGGTATTTTTTCTATTCTAAAGTTTGATTTACCATTTCTTGTTCAACCATTTTGCGAAGGCGCTCCATACATTTATACTTCTGGTTCTTGGCAGTATCGGTATTTTTGTACTCCAGTTGTTCGGCAATTTCATCCATGCTTTTTTTCTGATAGTAATACATGTCGAGCAGCGTGTGGCAGGGATCTCCGAGCCTGATAAAATTACGGTGAACTACTTCCAGACTATTCTCCTGAGCAAAGATTGCTTCCTTACTTTCTTCATTTACGTGTACTTGCAGTTGGAATTCTGCTCCGGCTTTTTGTTTCCTGATTTCCTGTCGTTGCTGATGCCAGGAGAGATTTTTTCCGATGCCAAACAGATATGTCTTAAGACTGCTTTGCAGTGATTCAAGTTTTCCCTGGTGAATATTGTCGTACACAATCATGACGGCAGCCTGGTAATATTCCTGGGCATCTTCACGGGTGCACCGGGTGAATTTTATAATCCACTGAATGAACTCCGATCGAAATGTCTCATAGACTATCGTCAGGCCCCGTGGGTCGTTTCTCTTGATTAAAAGAATAAGTTCAGCATCCGTCATAATGCGTCATTAGTGTCAATACCAGGTCGGGGTAACCCTTGGATTTCGGGAATGAGTATTAAAAATAAGGCTTTTTTTGGCGGGTAGGCTTTGTTTTATAGGAATTATACCGGACTCTCCAGATCACGGAGTGATCCTGTTACAAATCTTGACCAACAATTCGAATCAGATCCTGCCACAACACAAAGAAGTTGGCGCGGATTTGCAATCCGGGCTTTTTATAAACTGAAACCCGTTCCAAAAAAATATCATAAAAAGATTAAATCTATAGGGTGACCTATCCCCGATACCAGCACTAAGTCTGAAAATATCCTATAAACTTAAAACCAAACCGATTATGATGACTCCAAAAGAAAAAGAAGTCCTGCAATTGCTAGCTGAAGGTTTGTCTTCCAAAGAAATCGCAGGCAAACTTGCCATCAGTTTTCACACCGTTGAAAGTCACCGGAAAAATCTCCGTCAGAAATTCGGCGCGCGTAATGTGGCAGAGGTGATCACCAAGGCATACGCAATCTCAACCGTTCAAATTCTTTAGTTCTAATACTCATATCTCGTTTTATTATGGCACCGAAAATATTTCTGCGCATGAACCTTTGGCTATGCATGATTATGATGCTTATGGCGCTGGTTGTGATAATTACTCGTTGATATTCTCAGTTTACAGGGCCCTCACTTCATTTTTTTGGTTTGGGTTTGAAGTGGTGGGCCCTTTTACCTGATTCATCTAACCCAAGGCTATTGAGCTTTTATGCCTCCGTTTGAAAGAATAAAGCCCGTAGACTCGCGATTGACTTTAGAGATACCCACTCATTGTTCTTTATCCGTACACTTTTCTCTTAATCTCATCGAGACTCAACAACCCTGCTGTTTGAATGGCATCGATCGCCTGATTTACCGCAACGTATAAAGTTGCTTCATCGAAAAGTGTGATTTTATCGAAACGGCCGGAGGCTAGATTATATACTGAATAGAAGGTCAGCTTCACCTCTTCGGGGAGGTCCCAGTCCATATCTTGTAAAGAAATAATAGGATCCACAAATTCTTCCAGCAACGTGCTGATCTTGTTTGATTCAGCTTCAGCGTCGTGAGGAGCGAGCAATGTTTTAATTATTTGAAGGGTATCCGCCAATAGTTCCTTTCGTACGGTGTGGTGCATTCCAACAACGGTGTCGATATATTCAGTTTTATTTTCCGCGCAGTAGGTTTCCCAGATGGGTATGGCTGTTTCGCATAAGTCAACGGCAAGGTTGATTAGTCTCGTTTCATCTAATGTCTTACAATACTCCTCAAGTGTCATCGGCGAGTTGTTTCGTGTTTGAGGCTCCGGAGGACCGGATCTTCCAAATTATTCAATAAAAAATTTTTTTTCAGCTTCGTTTTGAGTTTTGTTGGCAAACCCTTCCGGGCCGATAGTTTTCCAGTAAAGTTTTCAAATAGCTTCAGTTATATTTAGAGGCCTCGGAAAAACCGGATAGAACACAAAAATATAAGTAGTCCAGCAATGAGAACTGTTTTCTTAATTATTAAACGTGTTCTTTCTAAATTTTTTCTGTCATGATCGCCAGGAACGTCTTCACAGCGTCGATATAATTGCCCACGCGTATGTTCTCATTCTCTGCGTGTTGGTTGTTGTCAGGATTTACGGTTGGCACTGCCACTGCCGGTATGCCCAAGGTTATTACAAATGGTGAAATGGGTATCGAACCTCCGGCTGTGCGGATCTTTATAGGTTCTTTCCCGAATGCTTTTACCATTGCTTTGCTTAGCCAGACACCACATTCAGAATTGAAAGGCGTCTGAAATGCGCCATATGAAATGCTTGACTTCATCGCTGCGATTCTGGGATACTTCATCCGCTCCTCTTCGGTGGGCTCTTTTGCCACAATATAATATCCCTGACTTTCAACATGTTTTCTTACCAGATCGATCAATCTGTCAGGGTTGCTGCTTAGAACTAAACGGATGTCTATTTCTGCCGTGGCGGTGGCAGGAATTAATGTCCTTGCCTTATCTCCAATAAACAATGAGTTTAATCCGCGAATATTCAGTGTCGGATATTGCAGTGCTTCCTGAAAATTGTTTCCGACATTGTCAGGTTTGGCAATTCCTAAGAATGCATTGATCTCATTAGGATCGTCAGGAACCTGTTGTAATATCTTTTTCTCTTCGTCAGTGATTATCACACCATCATAAAATCCGGGTATCGTTACTTTTCCGCTTTCATCTTTCATCGACCCGAGCAGCGACGATAGCCGAAGGGCCGGATTCGGAGTGTAATTTCCGTAATTGCCGCTGTGAACAGGCACGCGCGGCCCGAAGGTGGTAAGGGTAATCTCGCAGATACCTCTTGCCCCAAATGACAAGGTCGGCCGATTGCTGATGTGACGTGGACCGTCAAAAATGATCAGCATGTCTGCTGATAAATCTTTTTTATAGGTTGTCACTGCGGTCGGAAGATTGGGTGAGCCCAGTTCTTCTTCAAAATCCATAATTACTTTGATGTTAAAATTTGGCTCAACCTTTAACTCTTTCAAAGCATCAAGTGAAGCAAGGAATGCCATCGCCGGACCTTTTGCATCCGACGTTGCCCGCGCGAAGATGCGCCAGTCGGGATTGATGGTCTTTGTCAGATTGTCGTCAGGAATAATATTCCAGTTTCCCTGGATATCTTTTTCTTTCAGCACCGGTATCCAGGGGTCTTGCTGTTGCCAGTCAGTTTTATTTACTGGCTGACCGTCGATCTGCAAATAGATCAGAACCGTTTTCTTCGGGTTCTTTACGGTACGTTCCGCGAGCAGCAAGGGAAGGGCAGGCGTCTGCAAACGTTTAGTTGTGAAGCCTCTTTTTGCGAATGCAGCTTCACACCATGCTACATTCTTTTCAAGGTCGGCGGGAATGTGCGCGTCGTTGGTGAGACTTAATAATTCATAAAATTCGGGGAAGGAGGCAATGGCGTGTTTACGGGAGACTGCGTCAAGGTCGGGTTTGGTTTTTTGAGCATATGCGGTGATGCTTATAAAGAGTGTGATAAGAGCGAAGATTACGTTTCTTAACATATAGGGTAATTGAAACTGATTTTAAAATTATTTTTGTCAACCTATTTTAAATACTTGTCTGGCAACGTGAAGCCCATACTCTCCGCGCACCAAAATATATTGATGATATAGTAGCGTGTTCCGTCATAAAAAATCTGAATACTATTAATCCCGCGGTTCGTCACCGGACCGTCTTTCTTCTCCTTCGTTTCATAGGTACTGAAGACGTGCGTAACAGTTCCGTACGATTCCATCTTGCGATGGAGTTCTTTCTCAAAAAACCCGGAGGCAACGCGTGACGTAAATAGCTCGACGTATTCTTCGGGGGCCAATGCCTTGATTGTCATGTCGCCTTTCTCACCTTTCCGGGTAGGAATGAGTCTGCTCTCGGGCTTGAAGAGATTGCGGAAGCGGTCCCAATCGCGGGCTTGGCCAGGATCGCCTGAGATCACTCCGTATAATGCGGCGATAATTCCATCCACGGATTTTACATCTGCGGAATAATCTTTCTGTTGGGCCTGTGAGTAGGAGAGGGAAAGGGTGAGGGCGAGAATTGTTAAGACTAGTTTCATGTTTGATGCTTTTTGATGTGTATGCTCAAGTAGTTCAATTGACTTTATGCGTTCGGAATAACATGAAAAATTTTACCGCAGAGGCGCAGAGCTATTCTTGTTTGTCCTGCTGTAAAAAAAATCCCTACTTACTGAATATTTCCATTTCATTAAGTTCGGGCCCACCTCCTCTATTACCACACCCACAAGCAATATAAATTTTGTTATCAAGCACGACTGCCTGTGTTCCATGTCGGCCCTGAGGGAGGTTAGGAAGCTTTTGCCATTTGTTTGTTTTGGGGTTGAATGCTTCTACCTCATTGTGTGCTTCAACGTGTGCGTCGCTTTCACCACCAATGATGAGCACTTTACTGTCGTAAACAATAGCGGTTCCACCAGCACGCAACGTGGGAATGTTGTTCGAAGCATCCATCGTCGACCATTTTCCGGATTTGAAATCGTAGACATCAACTTCTTTGATGGTAGTATTCAATACGTTGTTTGTTCTGGCGGTGGATAGGCGGCCTCCGGCAACATAGAGTTTCTTATCAAGTACTGCTACCTGTATGTGGTCGCGTGGACGAGGAGCATCGCTAAGAATTTTCCATTTGCCGGTGGCGGGATCATATTCGTCAAACCAGGCGACGTGTCCATCCCAGTGACCGTCTTGTTCGCCGGCTACTACATAGATCTTATTATTTAAAACAAACACACCTGCCGCACCACGTCGTCTTCCTTCCGGTATCTCGGCACCTTTTCTCCATTCATTTTTAATGGGATTGAAAATGTAAATATTCGGAATAGGTGTTTCGTGAGGATAGCCGCCAGTGAAAGCTCCCAGGACATAGATCTCATTATTATAGGAGACGGATTGAAAATGACTTATTTCCAGTGGAGTGTCAATGAGACTTCTCCATGAATTTGTTTTTGGATCAAATTCGTCCACCGATTTCACACCCCGCCCACCTACAACGTAAAGTTTACCATTGGCTGCGGCCATAGCATTTTCACAACGGTTTACTGGATAGGTTTTGGCGTCCCCGACTTTCCACTGCTGGGCAGAAACTGAAATGTATGTCAGAAAGGCTACAAGAGTTATGTAATTCTTCATTTGGCACTTGAAATAAATTGTGACTTCAAAATACAACAAAATTTCACGCCGGTACGCGAAAAAAATACGTGCAAATGCCGTAAAGCAATAATGGAGTTTAGGCTTTGTGATCTTTGCGCCCTGCCTTTGCGATCTTTACGCGAAATGCATTAGCTTTTTTTGCTAACATTGATTGCCCAAGTCCCAATCCACAGTATATTCTTACTTTTGTCTATATGCCTCAACCTGCGAAGTATTCTGTAGTAGTTCCTGTCTACAATCGTACCGAGGAACTGGACGAATTGCTTCACAGTCTCACGCAACAGACGTTCATGAATTTTGAAGTCATCGTAGTCGATGATGGCTCACGAGAGAAAGCCGAACTCACAACGCAGAAGTACTCATCACAACTTTCAATCAGTTATTTCTACAAACAAAACTCTGGTCCGGGTCCGAGTCGCAACTTTGGGTTTCAACATGCACAAGGTGATTACGTTGTTGTGTTCGATTCCGATTGCATTCTGCCTCCAACTTATTTTGAAGCAGTAGAGAAGTTTCTTTCAACTCAGCCGCTTGATGCATGGGGTGGTCCGGATCGTGGTCATAAAAAATTTACTGATCTTCAACGGGCGATGGCATTCACCATGTCATCGGTGCTGACAACCGGCGGCATCCGGGGTGGCAAGGGGGAGGGCTTTCAACCGCGGAGTTTCAACATGGGTCTCAGCAAAGAAGTAGTTCAGAAGACTGGTGGATTTAAGTTTGACAGAGTGGCCGAAGATATCGAGCTAAGTATTCGCATGAGACAGATGGGCTTCCGGGTAGGATTGATACCTGATGCATACGTGTATCACAAGCGCAGGACGAACCTTACCGAATTTTTTAAACAAGTGCAGGGTTTTGGAAGAGGAAGAATAAATGTAGGAAGGATTCACAGCGGTGAAGTGAAACTAACGCATTGGTTCCCGGCGGTATTTTTTCTTGGTTTGATCGCTCTTCCATTTATTTTTCTATTCAGTCCGTTGCTGGGAACCGTTGCTGCAGCATTTGTAGGAATTTATCTCTTTGGAATTTTTATTGATGGACTGCGTGTAACAAAATCTTTATCAGTGGCAATGTTGAGTGTGCCGGCGGCAGTGGTGCAGTTGTGTGGGTATGGATTGGGATTTCTGTTGGCGTCGCTTCGCAACTAAATTATTTTTAATACGGAGGCCACGGAGTAAATACACACAGAGAAATCACAGAGCTTTGCTTTGGATTTTTAATGTCGAAGGAGCTGCAACACCTCATCATTGATCTCATGCTTCCCATCAAACACGATCTTCTCCGGTTGGATTCCAAGCTTTCCTGCCAGCTCATCAAACTCTTTTATTCTTTCCGGTGTCACGAATTGATCCTTGTCGCCAACCACCATATACGTTTTTTTTGAAGCAAGGACTTTGTGCCCTGCCTCGAAGTCCATATCAGGTGGGAAGAGTCCTGCCCAAAGAATAAGTCTTGCAAATTTTACATTGCCCTGTGAGGCCCAGCGGCAAACAGTGGCGCATCCTTGTGAAAATCCCAATAAGGTTACAGGAACGTCTGGATAGTTGACGAGCTCGCTGTGATATATCCTATCGAGGTAGTTTACATAATTATCAATATCTGTGAGGCGATTTTCGCGTGTCATCCACGTGGCACCAACTTTATTGTCGGCTCGGCCTTGCTCTGTAAACTCTGATAAATAGAAACGTGAAAGGCCTTCGGGTGCAATTATACAGATTTCGTGCCCGGTAAGTTTCTTAAATTTTCTGATGAAGAATTGGGCAAGCTGGCCATATCCATGAATTACGATCCAAACTTGTTTTGTGGATGGAGTGATAGTTCCCTCTTTGTAGTAACGGGCCTTGAATTGAAATTCAATACTTTTCTCCTCCATCAGTAATTACTCAATATCCGAGGCGCCAAAGCTGAATGGAATCATTGTGCTCGCCGAGTCACATTTGATCCATTTGTTGTCAGCTCCGAGCATAATTACTTCCATCGGTTTTTTCTGACGGGTTTCATATTCCAGCATTACCTGACGGCAGGCACCACAGCAGGTCGCGCCGGTTAATTCTTTATGAGCTTTCTTATGTGCTACAACGGCAATCTTTTTTATTTTCTTTCCCGGGTGTTGAGACGCAGCGGCGTAGAGCGCCACCCGTTCTGCACACATGCAAAGTGGGTAGGCGGCGTTTTCCTGATTGGCTCCCAACACAACGGTCTCATCTTCCAGCAACAAGGCAGCGCCTACTTGAAATTTTGAATAAGGAGCGTATGACAGATTGGTAGCTTCTTTTGCCTTATGCACCAGATATTTGGATTCTGCATCAAGGTCTTCCAGATGATTAAAGAGCGATAAGCCTTTCATAGACAGACTTTTCTTAAAGTGGGATTAGAAAGTTAAACCATTCTCATGAGAATGGAAAGTGAATGTTGCTGTTTTGTGGAAACGGACGCTTTGAAAAAGAATCGATTTCTGATGAAAAGGAAACTTTTTCTAATTTTTCAAAAAACGCACTGATTGTTCCAGGGCCGCTGTGAAAGCTTTCGGCCCTCCGTCGTTCGCGACGGCAAAAACCCTCTCTAACCAATGCCATCCGCGCCGCTCCGGCAAAGTTTGAAGGCGCCTTTGCTCTTGGGCAGGGAAGTGCTGCTGCGTGCGAAGGTGCGTTGACTGATATATTTTTATTACTCAACACTTTTTCTCAGGACAACGATAAAAATGCATACTAATTCAGGATAAATTGAGGAAAATTTCAAATTATGCAATCCATTCTGATCCTGGGTGCGGGTCGTTCTTCGTCAGCGTTGATAGATTATGTGCTTGAACAGGCCGTTCACTATAAATGGAATGTCACGGTCGGGGATGTTTCTATATCCGCGGCAAAAGAACGCGTGGGAAATTCCGTCAAGGGCGAAGCTATCGCCTTTGATATTCAGCAGGAATCGTCAACTGATATTATTAAGAAAAGTGATATCATCATTTCACTGCTTCCTCCATTTCTTCATCCGGTAGTGGCAAAGAAATGTCTGGAATTCGGAAAGCACCTGCTCACGGCGAGCTACGTCTCCGAGGAGATGCGATCATTCGACAAAGAAGCGAAAGAGAAAGGACTTTTATTTCTAAATGAGTGCGGACTTGATCCGGGCATTGATCACATGAGTGCGATGCAGGTAATTGACCGCATAAAAAATTCCGGCGGAGAATTGTATTCCTTTGAATCATTTACTGGAGGACTAATCGCTCCAGAAACAGATCCGGAAAATCCATGGCGTTATAAGTTCACCTGGAATCCACGCAACGTTGTAATGGCGGGTCAGAGCACAGCCAAGTTTCTGCAAAACGGACAATATAAATACATTCCTTATCAGCAATTGTTCAAACGCGTCACTCGTGTGACCGTGCCGGGATATGGTGAGTTCGAAGGATATGCCAATCGCGATTCATTGCAATACCGTGAAACCTATGGTTTACAAAACATTAAGACTATGTTGCGTGGTACCCTTCGCAATGAAGGATTTTGTTCCGCATGGGATGTGCTGGTTCAGCTGGGATGCACAGACGACACTTACAAAATGGAAAATGCCGATCAGATGACGCATCGCGATTTCATCAATTCGTTTTTAGAATATCACAATGAATGGTCCGTTGAAGAAAAAATTGCTTACCGTCTTGGAATGAATATCAATGGACCAGAACTCAAGCACCTGAAATGGTCTACCTTATTTGATAAAAAGATTGTGGGAATAAGTGAAGGAACACCTGCCCGGATCCTTGAACACATATTAAATAAGCGATGGGCACTCAATCCCGATGATTGCGACCTTGTGGTGATGTGGCACCGTTTTCGTTTTTTGCAAGGTGGTGTTGCAAAAGAGATTCAATCTTCCCTTGTCGCCAGCGGAGAAAATTCTATTCGCACGGCCATGGCCAAGACCGTTGGACTGCCGTTAGGTATTGCTGCGAAGTTATTGATGCAACGGGAAATCGGCGTCAGGGGAGTGGTGATCCCTACAGGTAGTGAGTTTTATGAGCCTATTTTGGGTGAACTAAAAGCGTTGGGAATTGAGCTTCATGAAGTCGGTGGTTGGTAGTTTGGCTGGTGTACTGAACCGAAGCATTATCAACTACCGATTCTTCCGTTCATACTCCTCATCCACCAACAAATCATACCCTTCCGCCGCCGATACCGCCAGCACATCGCATCGTTCATTTTCAACATGACCAGCGTGACCTTTGATCCAAACGAACTCAGGTCGAAATTTTTTATGAAGGGGGATGTAACGTTTCCACAAGTCGGGATTTGCCTTGTTCTTGAAATCTTTTTTTTCCCATCCCCACAGCCAACCCTGCTTTACAGCCTCGACAACATATTTTGAATCGGAGTATACCGTCACCGGAATACCAAGTTTTTTGATTGCTTCAAGGCCCGCTATAACTCCGAGAAGTTCCATGCGGTTATTTGTCGTAAGGCGAAAACCCTGACTCAGTTCTTTTTCGTGCCCATTAAATTTCAAGATAGCTCCATAGCCTCCGGGGCCAGGATTACCCTGGGCTGCACCGTCTGTGTACAACTTGATCATCCGATGGAAACGTTGGATTTGATAATCTTGACGGCAATGGCGAGAAGGATTACTCCGAACACGCGTCTCAACACCGCGAAACCTGACTTGCCAATCTTTAGCTCCAACCACGGACTTATTCTAAGCACAGCATAAACCACTGCGAGATTGAGAAATATTCCGATGAGAATATTCGTCTCTTCATAAACCGCTCTCAATGAAAGTATAGTGCTCAGTGTACCCGCGCCGGCTATGATAGGAAATGCAAGCGGCACAATCGAACCTGTTCCAGAGGCCTCAGGGTCGGTCTTAATTAACGTTATGCCAAGAATCATTTCCATTGCGATGATAAAAATGATGATAGCTCCTGCTACGGCAAAGGATGCCACGTCAAGGCCGAACAGATTAAGAATGGACTGACCGAGGTAAAGAAAAGCTACCATTAATACAAGTGAAATAATGGTTGCCGATTCTGCATGGATCCTTCCTTCACGCTGACGAATAAGGATTATTGAAGGGATTGCACCCAGAATATCAATTACTGAAAATAGAATGAGGGTGACGGAGAATATTTCTTTGTAGTTCATGAAAAAATGGAATTGGCGTAAAGATAAATAATAAGTTGCGGGATGCCGGCCTACAGGCAGCTGGGTAACGGATAGAGGCACCGTAACTCCAATTTTAAGGTCTTTTTAACGAACTTGAGAAAGTGCCCAATAGCTCAACGCGTTATGATCGATGGGTTGAAAAGCCAGTTCCTTGACTCTTCCATTATGGAAAAGATCGAAGACATTGTGAATGGAGCGAAGCTAAAAATATCTGAGGTCCTTTTTTATAAGCAGCAAGGTACTTACCAGTGTAGGTGTTTTCCGGCTCGTTGGTGAAAAACACCAATGGTAGAGATTGAAAAAAAATACCAGACTCTTGCCTGGTATTCATCACGTTGATGATGCTTTTGATCAGAAATATATCTGATACTGTAACACTAATTGTCCCTTGCGATCTCCTGATACGAAGTCCGTTCCGTTAAGAGTATATGTAGGGCGGTTTTGATAGTCAAGTGTGAATTTGCTGGTGTGACCTTTGACAAACCAATTCACACCAACATCATAGACATTCATTGATTCGGAGATGCGGTCGAACTGAGCGCTTTGAACCGTTACATAGGGCATAATGGCGCCGTTACCTTCTCCAAGAAGTCCTTTACTCATCAGATAACCGAACTGTCCGTAGATCTGATGCCCGGTCCCAAACATTGGGAATGTATTTCCCTGTGAACCTCCGGGATAAGGTCCCACCACAGAAGATGCCGGGTTCATCGCATTGTTGTAGCGGAGGTAGCCTCTGCCATAGTCGGTGCCAAAGTAGCCAAGATATGCGTTGATGGCTGTTCCCTTTTCTTTGTTCACAGGCGCATCATAAAACATAGCGATGGACCAGAGGTTCATGTCCTGATATGTTGGATTGGCGGGATCATTTCCAACCCACATTGCGTTCTTTTGCGTAATGAACCCTCCTTCGATATTGAATACTTTCTTTTTTCCAAGATATGTTCCTGTCATATATGGCGTAGCGTGTTGTTCTTTATCGAAGAAATTCCACATGAAGAATCCCTGATATTGTTTGTGATGACCAGTTTGGGCGAAAGTAGCATTCGCGGAAATGGGAGGAGGTGTTGTGCCGTTCGTGGTAATTGGGAATGGATCACTCATTACCAGGCGGTAATCAAGTTTTCCAATTTGGCCGCGTGCGTAGATGCTCAACTTCCTTGAGAACTCATCTGTTTGATCCACGGTTGCCTGCGCAAATACAGGGACATCCATACTCATAATGCTACCGATACTTGGCTGGCTGAATCGTGACAAGCCATTGGCGATTGTGAGCCCACCACCGAGTACCAGATGTTCATTGGTGGCAGAAACTTTATATTCTCCCAACACATCGTGAAAGAAGGCCTCTAATTTTCTGTTGCCCGCATTCTGGGTAAGATAATTGAAGTTGTTTTGTCCGAATTGTGTATAAAAAAACACGTGATCCGTAAGCTGACCGTAGAATTGAACACGTGTTCTGCGCAGGCCAATGTCGAATGTCTGATTTGTCGGTTCGCCCAATACCTGGGTGCCGGGGTTGCTATCATTCAATCTAAACCACACCTGATTAAGGAATGTTGCTTTTAGATAGTGAGTTCCCGATTCATTAAGTTTGAGCCGCAGTTCCTCAATTTCTTTTGGCGTTTCTTTTGCGGGCTCTTTGGTTGGTTCTTTAACGGCCTCCTGGGCCATTGTCATTCCGGCAGAGGTCAATAAGATTAACAGAACAAAGATTTTTACTTTCATACAATAGGATAGTTTGAATAATTGAAACGCCAGGGCTTCTCAGATCTATTAAAAATCTTCAGGCAATTTCGTATCAGGTTAGAATAAATAATAGAGAGCTGAAATTCTTCAGCTCTCTATTTAAAAACTACTGTATAACGGGTTGTTCCAGTCGTTGCTTTACAACCTTCACAAAATCCTCGGCATACATTTCAAGAAACTCAATCTCATTGGGATCAAGCAAAGTAAGCTTCTTGTAGATCAAAAGTCTGTGCTTATGACATTCAATGTGAATTTCCTCACGACTCTCCAGAAAGCGCACTAGTGAGTCAGTAAAGAAGTTGCGTACAGCAGATTCAGACTCTCCACGGAGATAATACTTGCGCGAAAATTCAGGAAATTCCAGGAAGTCAATATCTTTTCCACCCATCAATTCAGAGAACTTGGTTCCAAAGCTTTCCGGTTCCAGGGCGAAATCCGGAATAGGAAGGTCTGTTTCAGAAATATGAACAACCGTAACATGAGTCTCTGATCCTGTCTGACGTGTACCGTGAAGAAGCGTCATGTCGCCAATTTCTATTTTACCGACATCAGCATATTTCGACAATAAATTTTCTTCAAAACGAATCTTGTTTCCTCGCTGAATAGGGAAGTCCTTGTATTTGCTGGCAACCCTTACATGCTGTGGGTTGAAGTCATAGTCATTTGCATTGGCAAATTTGCGCAAAGCAATCTGTCGTGGTGAAAGCCTGATTTCAATTTTGTCTGCAGATTCTTTCATCAACTTCCGTGCTGCCAAGGGATGTGATGACAGGGCATTTAGGTGATCGAGGTTGATGAGAGATACATGACCACCGGTTTGATGATATGAATCTTCGAAATGGTGAAGCTGATCCATGAATGAGTGGTCCACCAATTTAGCATTTTCAAAATTGAATGTAATGCTCTTGCCTGGTTTCAATGTACTCCACATTTTTTTGTAGCCCAGAAAGTTTGAGAAAGTAGCCACCCCTTTTACATCGATAAGATATTTATCCTCTGTTTCGCTTACGGAGTATTCAGCTTTAAAAAGGGAACGAATCGGAGCGCCATTGATGACGTGAAAGATAAATTTCATCAGGATTCCGGCGGCAACACCAAGCAACAAATCTTCTGCCACCGTCACAACGATCGTTACTACAAAGATCACGAATTGTTCGGGACCAATCTTATAGGTTCCAATAAATTCTTTTGGTGATGCCAAACGGTAGGCTACCGCAATCAACATCGCTGCTAGGGCGGCGGTTGGGATCATTTCGATTACTGGTATAAGCACTAACATCGAAACAAGAAGAAACAGGCCGTGAAAGAAATTAGCCCAACGGGTCTTGCCACCATAATTAACATTGGCAGAGCTACGAGCTACTTCAGAGATCATTGGTAATCCGCCCAATAGTCCGGCAAGTCCATTACCAACAGAAAGTGCCCGCAAGTCTTTATTGTAATCTGATGGACGTTTGTAGGGGTCAAGTCCATCGATTGCTTTTACCGTTAATAATGATTCAAGACTGTTAACGAACAGGAACATCAGCACGTATTTCCAAAATACGCCGGTGCCGATAGCGGCAAAGCTTGCATTAAATTTAACATTACCCCAGAAGTCACCGATGGTCACAAGTGCTGCTGCATGATTTGTTTTGAAGTCAAGGAACGCGGCCAATGGAATCATCACAATTAATACAATCATTGGAGCAGGAATTTTCTTAAAGAAACCTCCCAGCAGGGGCAAACCAAAAATGATTACAAGACTTAGAATACCGATGGCGGCGATTTGTGGTGTTGCATTCGCGATGAAGATTGGAATGTGAGTGTAAAGTTCCACGGGGCTGAGCCCTTTTATCAGGTCCGCCGGTACGCCGAGAAGAATAGGGAATTGTTTTGCAAATATAAGAACACCGATGGCGGCCAGCATTCCGTGCACAGCTGAATGAGGGAAGAAATCGCTGAATGAACCGAACTTCAAGAGTCCAAATACAAACTGGATAATTGACATCACCACTACTGCGCCGCAGGCGAGTTGCACAGCAGTTACTCCTTCTATATTCAGAGTTCCAAGGTCAGTGACTGCGCCAGCGCAAACGGTGATTAACCCTGCTGCAGGTCCTTTAATGGTGAGTCTTCCGCCCTGGAAGATACTGACAACAATACCACCGATCATGGCAGTAAGCACCCCCATGGCGGCCGGGAACCCGCTTGCTTTGGCAATTCCCAAACTTAATGGAAGAGCCAAAAGAAACACCAGGAACCCGGAAAGGGAGTCGGCTGTGAAGTTTTGTTTTAGGCCTTCAAGCCCATCCTTAGGAATTTCGAGTGTTTTCATAATAATTAAAACCTTTAGAGATGATTTTGTGACAAAAGTCACGTCAGGGACGAATAATCCAGACATGAAATAGGCATGACGCCTAGATTATAAAGAGTTAATTCAAATGCGCAGACGGCCTATCAGCTTTAGGAGTTGCTGATTACCAGCCGAACCAGGCGAGGGGAAAGTTTTTAGACTAGATTTGGAAATCTTTGGGAAGAATGACGCGAATTGTGATGTAAAAGCAAGATTGGCGGGCCCATGATGGACTTTATCGTCATTGCGTTCTTCGTTCTCCTTTTCTTCCAATATCCACGATAAGGCTGTATGATTTTCTTTGTCGGCCGTTAGCAGATCCTTGGTCGAGTATTTGTCAAGGGAAACGTCTATGGCAACATTGGCTACATTTTCCAAAGAAAAAAGCAGCAACAATGAAATAATAAGTATTTGCCGTAGTTTGGAGATCATGATCCAATTTAGCCGTACAAATGTGTGAAAAAACTCACACAAATTATTGATGTCACATTGTTTAGATTTCTTTCAGTTTAAGAGGCATGCGTCAAAAAAGCTGACAGCAACCGATTGAATTAATTGCCCAAAGGTTTTTTATTTCACCTTTACATCGCAGGTCGGGGATCGTCGTTTGCTTCGCGTAGATTGTCATAAATTTTTACATTTGTTTGTAAACTCTATGAAGAACGTAAACCAGATCAGAGTATTGACAGGAATCCTGGTGGCGTGCTTTTTATTGAGTTCAATAATTTCAAGGGCTTTTAATCCCCGTCAGTTTTTTAATACTGCTAGTTCATTTGGTATATCAAAAAAGACTCCAGGGCCGATCAAGTCCGAAGCCTCCGATACACAGCTTTTGGATGAAGAGGAGGGAGAGGAGGATAAGTCCGGGAAGGATTTTGAAGACGGAAATAGCTTCAAATACGATCCAGATTTTGGTCATTTCGACTTGTGCCATCACTCAGTGGCTTCTGGAGTTTTCTACCCAGTAACAGGGTTTTCATCAGTTCCTGTCTCGCCGCCAGCATTTTCAAATTCCCTGTACATTTCAAATAGGACGTTCCGACTCTGATTTGCACGTAAACCGGCAACGGTTTATTCGGGTCCGGATGTGACCCGGAGAGCAATTTTTGCTCTTAATAACTTCTGTACGCTGCAATTTGGATGATCAACTTTCTTTTGGATTTAAATGAAATCGAACGACTCTGCTTTTAATGAACACGATGTGCTTCATGAGCTGAAGCACTATTTACCCGAGCAATCTGCTCTTAAGGACTTTATTCACCAGAATACGCTGCATGCATTTCAGAAAATGAAATTTCATGATGCTGTCCGGACGGCCTCTGAAATGTTTGGTTATAAGGTCTCCCTTTCGATGGATGAATTTCGTGCATTGTATGCGTCAGGAAAGATCCGTAAGGATATCATGGATCGAACCATTGTTGAAAGGAAAGGAGCGGCTAACCTCAATGAGTGGCTGGAAAGAGTTCTCTCAAAAAAATACGAGAGTTCTTCTTCTTCACGCATCGGATCATTGCGTGCTACCTGGAAGCGGGAATATCACATGGATATGGATTCACTGGTACATCCGATCTTGTTTAGGATATTGTGTGGTTATCTTGATCAGGGAATTTCAATCTGGACATTCCCCGTTAAAGAGAAAAGTTTACTTGCCTCTATTCGTGAGATGGAGCGCAACACATTTGCAAGTCTTTTCAGAAAGGGCAGAGCAAGGGATCTTTTGCTGAAAAGCAGCTGTGAGATCTCAGATCTGCTGAAAATCCTGGTGGGCGACGATGAGTCATTGTATAAACAGTACCTTTTTGATCAGCAATTTTCACATCAGGGATGGTCAGGCATGGCTGCTGCAATTGAAATGTTGCCGGAGATGCTTTTGGATCGCCGTAAGATCACACTTCACGATGTTATCGTTTTTGAGTTGTTGCTCGAAATAGATGCGCTTGATGATCACATGGGTAAGAACTGGAAATCACTTCATACAAAACTGACGAAGACCCCGGATGATTTGTTGGCCCCTGTACCTCCGACGGAGTTAAGTGAAGTTTTCGCTATCTGGCAGGAAGCTTTTGACTGGAGCTTTGATGACGATGTGCTCGCGGGAATGCAACAGGAATTAAAAGTGAAAAAGCCTACTTTGAGTTCTGGCAAAACATTTCAGGCGATGTTTTGCATCGATGACAGGGAGTGTTCATTCCGGCGCTATCTTGAGAAGTTGGATCCCAATTGTGCGACATTTGGTACACCGGGATTTTTTACGGTTGAATTTTTCTTTCAGCCTGAAGATGGAAAATTCTATACTAAACTCTGCCCTGCTCCGGTTACGCCCAAGTATCTCATCAAAGAGATTGGTTCAAAGGCCAAACGCGAGAAGGATTTTTATCTCAATAAACACTCACATTCCTTTTACAGTGGTTGGTTGATTTCACAAACGCTTGGCTTTTGGTCCGCTGTAAAATTATTCATCAATATTTTCAGACCTTCACTTAGTCCTGCCACTGCTTATTCATTCAGGCACATGGACAAGTTTTCAAGTCTGACAATTGAAAACAAGAGCCTCGATGATCGCGAGAATGACCTTCAAATAGGATTTACTGTCGAAGAAATGGCGAATCGAGCAGAAGCTCTTTTGAAAAGTATTGGACTGGTCAAAGATTTTGCTCCAGTCGTTTACCTCGTTGGGCATGGTTCAAGCAGTGTTAATAATCCTCATTATGCCGCTTATGATTGTGGTGCTTGCTCCGGTAGGGCGGGCTCTGTGAATTCGCGTACCATGTGCTTCATGGCTAATCATCCAAAAGTGAGGGAGATTTTAAAGTCCCATGGAATTGATATTCCCGTGACAACGCAGTTTGTTGGCGCGCTTCACGATACCAGCCGCGATGAGATCATGTTCTTTGACGAGAATTCTCTTTCGTCTCAGAATTTACAGAATCACAATAAAAATGAGGTGGTCTTTTATAATGCGCTGGACATGAATTCGAAAGAACGCGCACGGCGATTTGAGCTTGTCAATTCACATAAAGCTGCTGAAAGAATTCATCAGGAGGTCAAACTCAGGTCGGTGTCATTATTCGAGCCACGGCCCGAGCTGAATCATGCTACGAATGCTCTTTGCATTGTTGGAAGAAGAGACCTTACAAAGAACCTGTTCCTCGACCGACGTTCCTTCCTTAACTCGTATGACTATTCTATTGATCCTGAAGGAACCATTCTCCTCGGAATCATGAGGCCAATCGGTCCGGTATGTGGCGGTATTAATCTCGAATATTTTTTTTCAAGGGTCGATAATCAGAAACTTGGCGCTGGCACAAAACTTCCGCATAACGTGATGGGATTGTTTGGTGTGGCTAATGGAATTGATGGTGACCTGAGGCCCGGACTGCCAAGTCAGATGATCGAAGTACACGATCCCATCCGGCTTTTAGTTATCGTAGAGCACCTGCCGGAAGTCGTTTTGAAAACGGTTCAAAAACAGCCAGAAGTATATGAATGGTATCTTAATGAATGGATCAATCTGGTGGCGGTTCATCCAGAAACACGCGACCTCTTTGTATTAAAGAAAGGAGAATTTGTTCCATATCATCCTCTGCAAAATAAAATTGACGTGGTGAGTAACCTCATCCCGCTGATTGAAGCCGAACAAGATAACCTTCCAGTACTTGTATTATCCTAAGAATTACTGCTATGACATCCTTTCTTCATGTTTTTATATTTCTGCCGCTTATAGGTTTTGTGATAAGTGTTCTGATTCCTGACAAGAAGGAAACACTCCTTTCGGGTGTAGCATTTTCCACGGTGGGCTTACATTTATTCAGCGCTGCTGTCTTTCTTGGTTTCTGGTTGTTCAGTGGATCTCCGACCCTTGATGTAAAGGATATTGTGCTCTTCAGATCTGCTGAGTATGAGTTTTTCATTGACTTTGCCTTTGACAAGGTCACTGCCACTTATTTATTTGTAGGAGCATTCCTTACATTTTTGGTTACAGTCTATAGCCGAGTCTATCTCCATAGGGAAAAGGGCTATAAGAGATTTTTCAATACGATTCTATTCTTTTATTCAGGATATAACATCATCATTTTTTCCGGAAATCTTGAAACCTTGTTTATAGGATGGGAAATGCTTGGTATCTCATCTTTTTTATTGATCGCATTTTATCGCGACCGCTATTTACCGGTTAAGAATGCGGTAAAAGTATTTTCAATATATAGAATTGGAGACGTGGGATTGATCCTCGCGATGTGGCTGATTCATCACCTTTTTCATGAGAATATCACTTTCCTGGATTTAAGGAATTATGTTGTTGTACACGAACATCTCGCTTCTCATTCATGGATTGGTGTCACGATTTCGTTGATGATTTTGATTACCGCGGCCGCTAAATCGGCGCAACTTCCTTTTTCATCATGGCTGCCAAGAGCGATGGAAGGACCGACTCCATCAAGCGCCATTTTCTACGGATCATTGGCCGTCCACCTGGGAGTTTTTCTTTTGATGCGTACTTTGCCGTTTTGGGAGCAACAATTCTCTGTTAGAATACTCATAGGTCTGTTGGGATTAACAACAACTATTATTACTACCGGCATTGCGAGAGTTCAATCTTCTATCAAGAGCCAGATAGCGTATGCATCCATTGCGCAGATTGGTTTGATCTTCATTGAGGTTGCGGCTGGATTTGAAACACTGGCATTGATACACTTCGCAGGAAATGCTTTCTTAAGAACCTATCAGTTGCTGGTATCTCCATCGGTAGTGAGCTACCTTATTCGTGAACAATTCTATAATTTTTCACCCCGTGAACGGTCTATCGAGAGTTCATTCCCTTCCAAGCTTCGCTATTCGCTCTATACCTTGTGCGTAAAAGAATGGAATCTGGATTCGTTTATGTACCGCTATTTGTGGAATCCTATGAAAGCAATTGGCTTGAGGTTGGATTTTCTTACCCTAAACCGCGCCATCATTTTATTTATTCCAGCATATCTTATTGGATTGTTTTTGCTAAACAATGAAGACCTGATCCCAGAGCATGTTGAACAATATCTCCCATTTCTTTTTTCTTTCGTTGGACTTATAATGGTTTTAAAGGCATTTACAGAGAGAAAGCTTGCGCGAATGAGCTGGATATTAATTATTATGAATCACTTCTGGATCGCTCTGGCCATCTCATTCAATGAGCATTTTACGTATGAACATTCTCTTCTTTATTTGAGCGGGGTGGTCGTGGCGGGAGTACTGGGATTCCTTTGCTTACGCCGGTTAAAGTCGTTTGAAAATAATATTGACCTTGATCAGTTTCATGGACATTCATTCGAACATCCAAAAATCGCCTTTGTATTTCTTATTTCGTGTTTGGGTCTTGCTGGATTTCCGATCACTCCTACGTTTATCGGGGAGGATGTTATTTTTAGTCACATCCACGAAGATCAGCCGATATTGGCGCTGATTGTTGCATTAAGCTTTATCATTGACGGGCTTGCTATTATCCGAATCTACGCCCGTGTGTTCCTCGGACCGCATGTGAAATCGATTTATGATATGGCGTATCGCTCTTCGTAAGAGCCGTTAATCGTTATTGGTTAATCGGGGATCCGGTTAAGCTTTAACTAGTGGATTACCGATATGTCTCCAGAAACTCCATCAGTTTCCGAATCTCCTTCTCCTTAATTGCCGGGAAATTCGCAATCCGGAAGGTATCTGTTTTCAGATTGCCATAACCGTCGCCAATCAGCAAGCCTTTTTTTTGCGCAGCAGCCTTTACAACGTTGATGAGGTTGGCGGTTCCGGTGATTGTAATTACGGTCTTTGACTGAACTTCAGAATTGTTGATAAGAAGATGAAGATCTTTTGAATCAGTGAAGAATTTTATCCAACTTTTCTGCCTTTCGCCGATCAAACGATCTGTTTTACTAATCTTCTCCATTTTTTTTGCAGCGCATCTCAATAAATAAATGCCTAGCACATTGGGTGTATAGGGCGTCTGCCATTTCTCCATCATGTCTTTCATGAAGGTCAGACTATTATAATGACTCTTTTCGCCAAGGGATTCCATTCGTTGGATGGTTTGGGGTGAACAAACCATCACCGCAAGGCCGGCAGGGAGACCGAAACATTTCTGCACAGATGCAAACCAGATATCAGCCGATGAAAAGTCTAAAAAAATTCCTGCCATCGATGAGGTAGCATCGACTGCTATCAGGTGCTCAGGATTATTTTTTTTCAGCGCCTTTATAATTTTGTTGCTGACCTGCGTTCCGTTCGAAGTTTCATTTTGAGTAACACAAATAATATCCCCATCGCTAAACATCAGATCTTTTGGATTGAGAGGTTTATTGAAGTCAAAGATAATTGACTGGCATTCTGGCTTCAGTCGACGAGTATAGTCAGCCCACTTTTCACCAAAGGCTCCGTTGTGTAGGTGAATACTTTTTTTTTCGACTAGCGATTGGGCTATTACTTCCCAGCATTCCGTAGCCGAAGACAAATAGAACACAGTATAGTCTTTCGGGATGGCAAGCTTTTTCTTGAGTGTGCCGATTGTTTTTTTTGACAGCGCGATGAACTCCGGACTGCGATGGTTTAAGCTAAGAATTCCTTTTTTATATGCGGCTTTTGTCCAAGCTGGAATTTCATCATAAACACGGGATGGACCAGGATAGAAGGAGATCACAGAATTTTTATAGGTTAGAGTGTTGAGGTATTTTTATGATCAGGCCTATTTCCCCCTGTTTGCCAGATAAATAAGAGCCAGTGCATATCCTTGCAATCCAAAGCCCGTCATTAGACCTGCACACTTGGACGTGATCAAACTGGTGTGACGGAATTCTTCGCGTGCGTAAATATTGGAAATATGAACTTCTACAACGGGTGAGGTGATCGCTCCAATCGCATCGTGAATGGCTACTGATGTGTGGGTATAGGCCCCTGCATTTAATATTACCCCATCGAATGAGAATCCGACCTCATGAAGTTTATTGATAATCTCACCCTCTACGTTGGATTGATAGTAATGCAATTCAATGGATGGAAAGCTCTGAATCAATGTTTGAAAGAAAGTCTCAAAAGACTGTACGCCGTAGATGTCGGTTTCACGCTTACCAAGCAGATTAAGATTAGGACCATTGATGATTTGAATTTTCATTGTAAAGAGTTTATGACCTTAATTTTTCAATTAACCCAATGTTATTTGCCATTAATTTGGCAGAATGCTATGGTAAAAAACACCAACAACGGCTTCGTGTATTTCCTTCTGCGATCTTTTTCATGTTGTAATGGAAGTTACCGATATTTACAAATGTCGTTAATTTAACAGGCTAACAAAAAGTATGGCAGAAAATTCATGGGGCCTGTACACCAAGGAGTTTGGAAACTATCTCAGACTGGAGCGTTCTCTTTCCGGTAATTCGATCGAGGCTTATCTGCACGATGTAAGTCTTTTGCATCAGTTTGTCGAGGTTTCGAAGTTACAGCAGTCGCCCATGACAATTACTACGAAACACCTAGAGGGTTTTTTGAAACATATAAATGAGCTTGGTATGAGCCCACATAGCCAGGCGCGCATTCTTTCAGGTATTAAATCTTTTTATAAATATTTATTGTCGGAAGAACTGATCGACAGAGATCCAACGGCGCTTATCGAAGGTCCGAGATTGGGCCGGAAACTTCCTGATACGCTGGACTACGGAGAAATTGTAAAACTGCTTGACGCCATTGACCTCTCGTCTCCCGAAGGACAGCGGAATAGGGCTATGCTGGAAGTGCTCTATAGCTCGGGACTGCGGGTGTCAGAGCTGGTCGAATTAAAACGGGCGAATATTCACTTCGACCTGGGTTTCTTGCGCGTGGTAGGGAAGGGGAATAAGGAAAGGCTTGTACCGATCGGCCGCGATGCCATGAAATATTTAACCATTTATCAAGAGGAGATCAGGGTACATATCCCTGTGCAAAAAGGGTTTGAGGCCTATGTTTTTCTTAATAGACGTGGTAAGAAAATCTCACGGGTCTCGGTTTTTCTAATTATCAAAGCGTTGGCGATAAAGGTCGGCCTGAATAAAACGATCAGCCCTCACACCTTCAGGCATTCGTTTGCCACGCACCTTATTGAAGGTGGGGCCGATTTACGAGCGGTTCAGGAAATGCTCGGCCATGAATCTATCACTACCACAGAAATCTATACCCACCTTGATCGGGATTATCTCAAACAGGTGATCCGTGAGTTCCACCCGCGGAGTTGACCAATACCCAACGCCCGATAGCTAATACTAATCCCTTCCCATACAATCCTAAGAATACCTATCTTTACCCGATGGCCCGCTTAACCACGATATTTTTACTAATGAGTTTCTTTGCCTCCGCCCAGAACATCAAGGTGGAGTATGATAAGGATCGTGATTTATCTGCCTACAAGACCTTCAGTATGGGAGAGATGGAGATTATAACGCCCAAGGATCAGATTCAGCCGAATGAAAAGTCACTTAAGGAAACAATCAAAGCTGAGCTGATCGAGGAGCTAACAGAAAAAGGGCTTCACCAGGTGGACTCTGCCGGGGACCTCGTTGTGTCATTTTTAGCTGGCTCGGAACAGCGAATGGATATGCAGCGGGTTGGACCTCTGGGTGGAACTCCCGGCAGCAGTAATGATACGTGGTCCCGAGATTTTATTATGGAGAATATCATTATTGATCTTAACGATAAAAGCAAAAAACTTATCTGGAGGGTGAAGGCGTCTTCAACTTCCAGTGTGGGAGATATGGAAAGCGCAGTTGCTTCCGTTGTCTCAGCCGGGTTTAAGAAATTTTCACGCAAGCCTAAGAAAGTCAAGAAGAAATAGGATGTATAAATTCCTTATTCGTCCGTTACTTTTTCTATTCAGTCCCGAGGGTATTCATCATTTTACATTCAGGGTTCTTCAGATCATCTGCGCAATCCCAGCAGCGTCATTTGTAATACGTACAATCTTTGATTATGACCATCCCTCCCTGGAAAGAAAAATACTGGGACTTACATTCAAAAATCCCGTCGGACTTGCCGCTGGCTTCGACAAAAATGCAAGGCTCATTGACGAATTCGCTTGTTTTGGTTTTGGTTTTATAGAAATCGGTACTCTGACGCCAAAGGCCCAGCCTGGAAATCCAATGCCGAGATTGTTCCGGTTGCAACAGGACCTGGCACTCATCAACCGTATGGGATTTAATAATGAAGGAGTTGAAGAGGCGGTGCTAAGATTAAAACAAAAGAAATCAAACGTACTCGTAGGAGGCAACATAGGTAAGAATAAAATCACTCCGAATGAGCTGGCGTCGGAGGACTACCGGATTTGCTTCGAGGCACTTTATGCCCACGTGGATTATTTCGTGGTTAATGTAAGTTCGCCCAATACTCCCGGCTTGCGTGACTTGCAGGAAAAAGAGCCCCTTAAAAAGTTACTAACGGAAGTAAGAGCGTTGAATCTCTCCAAAAAGAAGCTGAAACCCGTGTTTCTCAAAATTGCACCGGATCTTTCTACCGGACAGTTGGACGACGTGATTGAAATTCTTCGCGAGACCGGCACGGAAGGTGTAATTGCTACCAATACTACTATTTCACGGGAGGGACTTTTGACATCGCAGAAAGAAATTGAAGAAATTGGAGCGGGTGGATTAAGTGGCAGGCCTGTCCGGAATAAATCAACTGAAGTCATACGGTACCTGCGAAAGCACCTTGGTCCAGGATATCCAATAATAGGAGTAGGCGGCATCATGACTCCTGACGATGCTATCGAAAAGATCAAGGCTGGCGCAGACCTGATCCAGATTTACACTGGGTTTATTTATGAAGGCCCTGGGTTTATTAAGCGAATTAATAAAGCTATTGTACAACAGGGACTCTGATCAAATATAATCATTCAGTAATTAAGCCGTTTGACCTTGCTTTTCAAGGAACGTGACATCCACATAATACCTCTTCAAATCCGCTTCGTCCACATACACGTCGATCTTCCCATTTGGAATGAACGAACTGGGATCCTCCCAGATGTTTTCGCTTTTAAAGGTATAACTAGTTTGTGTAAGCGGATCTGTCCATTGCGTGGAAATCATAAAAGGACTTCTTCCATTTACTTTAAGGGAGGTATTTCGGGACACTGATGCCGGTAATCCGGATAATTTTTTTCCTCGTTGTTCAATGAACAATTCCTTTTTCGCCTTCGACTTCTTTGACTGGCTAACAATTCCAAAAATGCCTATTCCCCCAAAAGCGAATCCAAAGATGGAAAGAAACATGGGCAGGAACCAGTTACCGAAAAATGAATTGACCTCAGCTGCTTCTGGTTTCCCAGGAGGGAAGAAAATGCTGATCGTATCTCCATCGTTAATGTCGTCACCCTTGTAGTCTGACCCGAACTCGTATTGCTTACCCTGATAGTCAAATTTTATGAGAGGGTAATTCGAGTCATCGTAGCCATTGACCACCCCGTCAACCTCTTCCCAGCTAATTACTTTTTGAATAGTGGTAATCTCAAAATAGAAGGCCAGCAATAAGCAGGGCACGCCGATGGCGGCAAATATTCCGAAAAAGAAAAATGGGTTGCGCATAATGTCTAAGGGTCAGGTTATTTTAACATAAGGTAATGAAAAGAATGGTTCAGACGGCCTGACTGATCTGGCTCATTTGCATTGCGTATTCACTTACTGTCTTCAGTTTCAAAGGAAAAGCTTTCAGCGTTTCATTCATATTAATTTCACTTCCACTTGCGTATGCCAGCATTAAGGATGCAAAAGATTTACCTAAATCATCCGGTGCCCCCTTTTGTTGAGCTTGAAGCGCCTCAACTGGTACATGTTGTAAATTAAATTTCTTGTTTCCTGCTTTTTCGAAAAGTGCTACTACTTCCAGCGGACTCAGCGCTTCCGGGCCTCCGAGTTGTAGCTTCTTGTTTCTGGCTGCTGGATTTTCAAGTGATGCGACAACGAATGCGGCAACATCATGAAGCGCTATCCAACTGATCTTATTTTTTCCTTCGCCATAGATAGTGGCCTTTGCATTGGGAAAATCAAAACCTATCATTGGAGAAAGCCATGCCTCCATAAAAAATGAAGGCTGAAGAATAGTGTAAGCTATTTTTGAAGCCGTTATCTTATTTTCTACTTTTCGTTTTGCCGTCTGCAATGGAAACTCACCGGTCATGGGAGGAATTGAAACGAAAATGTATTGGCTAACACCCGAAGCTTCAGCCGAATCCACCAGGTTGATTTGACCTTCGTTGTCGACCGTTTGAATGTTATCGCCCGCCTGGCTCGAAATCGTGGACGAAGCCGTTGAAATAACTTTTGTGATTCCATTCAATACTTTTTTAATCGATGTGATATCTTTCAAGTCGCCTTCAACAATTTTTGCTCCCATTTGCTTCAAAGCATTTACTTTTTCAGCTGCCGAAGTGCTGCGGACGAGCGCTGTTACATTTCTGTTAGTTGTCATCAATTGTCGACACACTTCCATTCCAAGATAGCCGGTGGCACCAACCAACAGGATCGATGAATCAGTAGTTGAATTTTTCATATGTATTTTTTTAAAAGTTTAAGGTCAGTCAATACTGTACTAGCATAGATTCCGAGAAGACCGAATTCGAACCTGTTGAGAGATTTTTAAACTAGAATGACAGGCAAGAAGGAATTTTCTGATAGCAACTGAACATATGAAAATAACTAATGAATTATTAAAAATCAACTCAGTTTGGCTACCTGAAAACAGGTATTTATTGTGGATTAGTTTCCTTTATAAAATTCTCATAGAGTTGACTATCGACCGAGTAATTGACCGTGTAAGGATTACTACCGTCGGTAAGTTCCTCTTTTGCAGTTCGGTTGTTGAAATTGCCGTATGTCAGCTCATTATTTTTTAGCCACTTGAGAACATCATTGTACTCTTTAAAAAAAGTTTCTGACAACCCAGAAATACGTTTCTGATCGATGACGGTAACTTTGTATTCGGTTCTTGGATCAAAGTCAAGCATAAGGTTTACACCACATTGGGGGCAGTTGTCGGCAACAATTCTTTCTTTGACTTTAGAGGTCAGCATTCTTTTTTTGGATGAAAACGTTTTTATTTCCGATCTTTTCTCATCACTATAAACTCCAACAAGAGTTGCGACTGAGTCCTGAGAAGTTGAAAAAAAATAGATTGCAGAAATGGAGTAAACAACGGTTGCCCGGTAATCATAACCCACTTTTTCCTCACGCTTACGTTCGTAAGCTCTTAGATTATTTTGTGAGTCAAAATACCACGTCTGATATTCCCAAGTATCAGACTTTGGGGATTCAATATACATTGTGTATTCTTTTCTTATTTTTCTGTAAGTACCGGTATCGTATTGCGTTAATATTTCCGCAAGCGCCTGCGAAGTCGCTACCTCTACGCCATCTTTTGTCAACGGCTCTTCCCTCTCTGGATGGAAATTGTTTCTTTGTGGTTTGACAACGACATCAGGCGTCACGATTGTTTCGGGAGCTTTTTTTTCAATGGTGAGGGAGTCCGTGGCTGGAGTTGTGCCGCCGTTTGATGCCGTTTCTTTTTTGTCGAATGAGCAGGCAGCAATAGTTAAAAGGAGGACAGGAAAAAGGAGTGATTTCATAAGGAGTATATTATTGACCAAGGACCGCCGTTTTACTTCCCTTTTAATAATTTTGAATAAACAGATTGATTAGCGGTATAATTAAGTTTGTAAGGTGTATCGTCAAATGCTTTTTCTGCGGTCAGCAAAATATCATGACCCTTTGATCTTGAGATTGCCGTTCTTTTTAAATCATTAAGCATGTTGTTATAGTCGTCAAAAAATTTGGCGGACATGGCCGCAAAAGATGTTTCGTCCATGGTTGTGACAACTGGTTGACTGTTCAGTTGAATATATACGCCGCATTCGGGGCATTTGGAGCTTACCCATCGTCCGCGTGTGACTCCACTATCCTGACCTCGATAAAAATTGTCTTGATAGGCACCAATCATCTTATCATCGCTAAATAAATATATTGTGGTAGTTGAGTCTGTATCTGATTTATGTGCACTCATGAAGGCGCGGAGTTGCCTTGCGGAATTGTAGTACCAGGTTTTTGTTTCTGTTATAACGGCTTTTGATTTTGAATCATCATAGTCATTTGTGGCCATGTAGGTTATAGTAGAGTTGCTTTTGATTCTTACCACTTTTTCCATTTCGTATTGCCCCAACAATGTTAGAAGAGCCCTGGTAATGGCAGCCTCATGTTCGATCTCTGTAAAAACCTCACCTGAATAAGTTGGGAAACTGAGAGCAGCTGTCTCCGCAGGATCAATCGGCGGTTCGACAGGATTTGAGGCAACGACGATTGCCGAATCCGTCACAACTCTTGTACTATCGGCAGGCGAGGCCTCATCCTTTATGCCAGATGAGCAGCCAAAAATAATTAAAGCAAAAAAGAAGAAAATTGCTCTCATGGGACTGGTTTTTATAAATGTAGCTTTTTTTTGAAATGGTGGTATCACATTATCATGTGATGACAGCATTTACTCCACTTTGGAGCCCCGCGACCTATCGCCTTAAAGAAAGGTATCCGGTCGCCATTTTTCTGGTAGACGAAAATTCAATTTTATAGAAATAAACGCCTGTTGGAAGCTCATTTCCGGCTTTATTCAGTCCGGTAAAAACATTCGTAATGTTATCGTAATCCGTTGTTTCAAACACCTCGTCTCCCCAACGATTATATACTGATACGTGATTGTTGCGGGAGTCATCCAGTAGATCAATGTATTGGATAAACCAAAAATCGTTTTTCTTGTCACCATTAGGGGAGATGGCATTGTATATAACGATGTCACCCACTACTTCGACTGTGATGATCTGCCGGGTACATACCAATGCCAGATCACAGACTTCAATTGTAATTTCTTCCTGGCCGGCAAACGCCTTTCCACTATAATTTAGTACGAGGTTTTGATTGGCGTCTATTGAAGCACTTGCGCCGCTGGCAGGCTGGTTTACAACTTTCAAAGTGGACAGGTCCAAATTATTGTCCGGATCACTTAGTAGATTAGCCAGGGCTACGGTGGCAGTAGCACCAATTACAAGATCAACGAAGGCTGCTGTGATTGTCGGAGGCCGGTTGCAGAATGCCGCAATTGCCGGAGCACGTGAGCTTTCGCAAGTACCGTTAACTATCGAAACGTAAAAAGTAGTAGTGGCACTGATCACGGGTGTGACATACGTTCCGTTGATTGCACCCGATATCGGAACACCTCCGCTCAGAGTTGAATACCATCTGTACTGCCCATTGGTTCCACCCGTTGCACTCAAGGTTACTGCAGCAGGTACACATGTAGTACTACCATTGGTGAGCGGTGGTATGGGAGTAATTCCAACAGTAGCAACAACCGGTGTCCGTGCGCTTTCACAAATACCAAGTCCATCAACAATGCTAACGAAGAAAGTTTGTGTGGCGCTGACAGTGGGGGAGTACACGGGTGTGTTTGCCAGTACACTTCCTCCTGTTGCAACATCAAACCAATTATAATTTGCTGGTGGAGCCCCCGCTCCGGAAGCAGTGAGGGTAATAGTACCATTGTCACACCGGCTCACGTTAGCTGCTGATGGTGCAGTGATATTGCAGATGACAGCAGGAGTAGTGAATGTATGGATCGTTTCTTTGCTTCGCTGACCTGAAGAATTGAGGGCGGTGATGTGAATTTCATAAGACGTGGCGGGCAGCAGTCCAGTCAGTATCGCGTTGAAATCAATGGTGACATTCTTACCCGGCGTGAAAGCTTTGTAGGTCTTTACAGAAGTTTTGGTGGTTCCATCAAAATAATAGTATTCAACGGCAGTAATGTTGGTGTCGGTATAGGCGGCCACAAATGGTTTGGAAGACAGCAATGACCATCTTCCAGCGCCGTTTCTCGCGCGGATAACGATAGTATGAAAACCTGGCGACACACTGCCAAGGGTAATTATTGCATTTTGCGATACGCTTCCGCTCGTGGTAAAAGTTATCGGCATTCCATTTCCGAATCCAGGATCATTGTCCAGAAAATATTCTATCCTGCTAATGTTACCGAGCGGTCCGACTTGCGCGAAGGGCTGAACAAACACTGATCTTACACCGAGAATACTCCATGTACCCACTGCATCCTTAGCCCGCATGTATAAATTATGGAATCCATCGGTAAGGCTTGTCAAGTTTATAGTTTGATTTTTTAAAATATCAGTTGCCGCTGTAACGGGAATGCTGGTGGCAAACCCGAATCCCGGGTCCGTATCAAAAAAATATTCAAGTCGTACAATATTGATCGAACTACCCTGGACTTTGTTTTGAATGATAAAAGGTTTGGAATTCAACAGGCTCCATTTGGCATTGGCGTCTTTACTGCGGATATACAATGTGTGCGGCCCTGTACTCAATCCAGATAAGTCTGCTGTAAAATTTTTTGTTTGGTCGCCCGATGCGACTATTCCAACGGTTGTGCCGTTGCCATAGCCTGGATCGTTGTCAAAGAAATACTCCAGCCGTGTGATGGTTTGTGCCATCACATGAGTTGATAAAAGCGATAAGCAGAGAATGATCCGCTTCACCTGCGTGTTTTAGTTTCGTGATTTTACCTTGATTTGAACAGGCAGGCCATTGACTTTGTCACCCACCAGTGGCGCTACGATAGAATAGATGGAAGGAACTGGTGGAATACCGGAAAGGACGTACGGTTCAACGCCTCCGAACATGCCGCAGTCGGTACCACCAAAGCCAGCGCCCAATGCTGTTGAGCCTGACTTGAGGCTCCATTGACCATCAGTACTCCCCGTCAAGGTAAATATGGAAGCAATCGGAACACTGTTGAGATTTCCATTTCCACCCGGGAGTTGGTTGGTAAGGTGAATATTATTTTGAATGATAGAGGTCGTTGCCGAAAAAGTATTGTTAGACGTAAAAACGTTATTCTGAATTAAAGCATTAGTTACACTGATTCCTCCATTAATTACATTGTTGGAAATCTCCATGGATGAACCACTGGCGTTAATAGCAAGTATGGTGCTCCCACAGGTGTTACAATTGTGCGACATGTAATTATTGTTAATGATGACGTTTGTGAAACCAGGATTGACGGTGATGACATATTCGCTGGCGTTAATTGTTACCCCCAGGATGTAGTTTTGCACAATCAGAACGTTAGATCCCGAGATAACTAATGAGGTAGAACCACAACCTCCTTTTTGTGAAATAAGATTTCGCTTGATCAGGATGTTGTTGGTGTTTACCTGAATCCTTCCGTTAATAGCCAATCCCATGATTGCCGAGCCCTCGGATCCAACGGCAAAAATTAGCTCTTCACATTGCAATGGCACATTGCTATCGATAAACGCAGTCAGTATTGAAGATTGCGTATCGGGATTTTCATTCAAAAAATATCCGGGTCCTATTACTATGAGTTTTTTTGTGAACGTGACTTTGTCGGTGATGTAATCTTTGGGTGAACCGATCATATATAAGGTATCACCAGCTGCGGCGCCGTCATGTGCGGTCTTCAGCGTGGTGAAATCTTTCGTGGTGCTGCCGACATTGCTGTCTACGATCCAGATCTTACCAAATGAAGTAATGTTAATGAGCAGGCCGAGTAGAACCAGATAGGGTTTCATAAGCTGCAGTTTTAAGGTGTGTATTTAAAGATAGCGATTTTTGATCAAATGACTTTATTCAGCATGTCTATTGCTAAAAATTAAGCAAGCCGCTATTGTTATGAAATCGAAGCGCATTGATCTGATATCCGAGGGTAATTTCGTGAGTCGAAAAATTGATACCGGACGTTGATCCGGAAGGCAATTCGTATACATAACCAAGCCTGAATGAATCTTTTATGACTAATTGTAAGAATGCTCCATAGGTATTGAAATTTCGCGTAAGCAATCCAACCTGATAGTCTTCGTTGAAAATGAATGATGCGTTTAGGTCGACGGACAGAGGAGCATTGTTAACATATTTCAACAACGTCGAGGGCTTAAACCGAACTTTTTCTGACATAAAAAATAAGTAAGAACCCATCATGTAATAGTGTTGGGTATATAAAGACGATTGCAACCCCTGTGTTTCAAAAGTGGTTTTCAACATGCGAGGCACGGATAGTCCCAGGAAAAAATTGTCACCTTTTAGCACTACTCCAAAGCCGAAGCTTGGCTTCGTCTCGCTAACCACACCCTGAAAGAACGGATCCGTCTTGTCAAACGGAGTGGCCTTTGTGTTATCAATCTTGTAATTGGCGAATCCAGCCTGTAAGCCAAAGGAGAGGATCTTATCTTTTGCCAGGCTGATGCGGTAACTATAAGCGCCTAAAACTTCGTTTACGGTGCTAGTACCGATCTGATCAGAAATAACAATGATTCCCGCACCCATCTTATTTTCAATCAATGCTATATGGCCATTGGCGTTCAAAGTCTTTGGACTTCCTTCAATACCAGTCCATTGATTTCTGAAGCTGACTGACAGGTTAAGATTGTTAGTGAGTCCGGCGTATGCGGGATTTAATATAAAGGGATTGTTAATATATTGAGCATATATGGGATCTTGCTGCGCTTCGACTCTAAAGCACATCACGATCAAAATAGAAGTTACGATTATCTTCATATGCTTAATATTTTAAATCGATAAAGCCTGTCAACGTTTTACTGCCATCAGATAACGCTATTTTATAGAAATAGGTGCCTGTTGGAAGAAGGCCTCCGTCTTTCGCCAGGCCGGCAAACACACGAGTACTGTTATTATAATCATTTACAGAAAATACTTCATCTCCCCACCGGTTGTAGATCGTGACCTTATTTGAAATTGTCGTTGGTATCACATCAATATATTCAAGCATGAGATAATCATTCTTTCCATCACCATTGGGTGAGACGGCATTATATGCGTTGATGCTTCCATTGACCTCAACAAGAATTTGTTGCTGAGTGCAGGCAACATTTAGATCGCATACCTGCAGCGTGAGTGCCTCGATGCCGGAGAACGAAACGGCTGAGTAATCTATAACTAATTCATGCTGGGAGTTAATAAACGCATTGGCCCCGCTTGGTAAAGCTTTCACTATGCGAAGCGAAGAGATGTCAAGATTGTTATCTGGATCTGAGAGTAGGTCAGCGAGTGGCAGAGTTACGGTGCCTTTAATGACAGTGGAAATTTCGGCGGGTGCTATGACGGGAGCTTTATTATTTGGATTCGGAATTCCGCCGTCGCAAGGCTGGTTGGTTGAAAGTATCACAATCTGGTCGGATGAAGGTGACATACACGTAGAAGCATTTCCAACCGAGACCTGAAATGTTCCCGCCGTCGCTGTTGATATTCCCTGTGACGTTTGACCTGTTGACCATTGATAGACAAGAAAGCCAGATGGTGCCAGTAAGCCCGCTGTATTACTTCCGCATAGCACATTGTTTCCTAATACAGTGACGACAGGTTTGATAGGTCGCGTGAATGCCGATACGAGTATTGGAGTAGATTCGTCGCTGCGACACCCGGTGCCATTGGTTGTGATGACGGAATAGCTGCCTGAAGAATTTACCGTTATTTGTTGTGTTGTTGCTCCATTCGACCATTGATAGGTGAATCCCGCCGGCGCCAATAATGATACCGTACCAGCATCACATAGCGTTGTGGATCCACTCGTTTGAACGATTGGTTTTGTGGGCTTTGCCGTGAAGACGAATGTGGTTGCATCAGATGAAGGACTGACGCAGGTGCCATTCCCAACGATTACCGAATACACCCCGTTTGTCGTAACTGGAATTTGTTGCGTAGTTAATCCGTTCGACCATAAATAAGACGCAAACCCCGAAGGAGCAGCTAGTGTAAAATTCACGCCATCGCATAAAGTAATAGTTCCGGTTGCATTGAGAACAGGTTTGATGACGGGTCCGATGTTAGCGGCTACAGTAACGCGGCTGCTTTCGCATAACGTGGCCGGATCATAGACGCTTACGAAGTAAGATGTTGATGTGGTGAGGACAGGTGTTGTAAAAGACGCGCCTGTGAAAAGCACAGTTGATGTTGTTGCGTTTCCGTACCATCGGTAGGCTTGTCCGGTGCCAGCGCCATTGGCTGTTAATGTCAGAGTGCCATTATCACAACGACTTTCGGATGAAGCAGTGGGAGCGGGAGGAGGAGTACAGGCAAGTACGCTGAAATTTTCTACTTGCGGCTGGCTCCAGATTCCTTTCGAATCTTTCACCCGGATGCCGAGTGTGTGTGCTCCACTGGGTACACCGGTTAACGTAATTGGAAAAATCTGATTTATGGAAGGCCCTGAAGGATTTACTGTTAATGCCAGCCCATTGCCATTGCCAGGGTCGGTATCAACAAAATATTCCGCAGCAACGATGTCAGCTGAGTTAAGTGATGAGGATGAAACATAAAATCCACGGCTTTCAAATAATCCCCATTTGCCATTGGCATCTCTTGTTCTAACGGCAAGAAAATGAAACCCCGTTGAAAGCCCGGAAGCAGGAAGGCCTACCGTGAAATTGGAAGTTGCGCCTGACGGAACGGAAATCGGTAAACCATTTCCGGGACCTGGGTCCGTATCAAAAAAATATTCAGCACGGTTGATGATTGCAACATCCGCGGTTGAGGTTGTGATATAGAATCCCCGGCTTTCAAAAATTCCCCAATGGTTATCAGCCCCTTTTGTGCGTATAGCGAGAAAATGAAATCCGGGTGAAAGCGCGGTGGCAGGAATACCTATTGTAAAATTCGTTGTGGCCCCAGGAGTAACGGGAATTGGTATTCCACTTCCTGTTCCCGGATCTGAATCAAAGAAGTATTCTGCCGAGGTGATGATCGGCGAGTCGATGGTTGCAGTGGAGATGTAGAATCCACGTGCTTCAAACTGGCCCCAGATCCCTCCACTTTGAAAGACCCGTATTGCTAAAAAATGAAATCCCTTTGGAAGGCCTGTTGTTGGGATGCTGGTGGTGAAGGCAACGTTGTCGCCAGGTGACGAAATAACAAGGGGTGTCGCGTTGCCTGGACCAGGATCGGTATTGAAGAAATATTCAGCTTTTACTATCTGACCAAAACTCTGAAGCTGAATCAAAAGCATAAGCACTATTAAATGCCCCGAAGCCGTTAATTTTATCTTTCGATTATTTTTTAGTTTGCTTGCTTCCACTTTCAAATTTTTGGCAACTTCAACACTTCAACACTTCAACACTTCAACACTTCAACACTTCAACACTTCAACACTTCAACACTTCAACACTTCAACACTTCAACACTTCCTAGTTACTTTTCCTTGCATCCACGGTCACACTCAATGTTCCTCCCGGAGTGATCGTTGGTGTGGTGATATTCATGCTGAAAATTCTTGGAAGTCGGCTGTTGCTGCTGTTTGCCCAATTGAGACTGCCAGTGGCATCGTAGAGAAGTCCCATGTCTTTTCCATCGCTTCCGCTATTATTTGCCGGGCCTGCGGAGATAGTAAAATTCTGTGTGGCGGAATTGCTCGCGGCGTTGATTGTTGCCTGATCCGTCATCTGCGGACTTTGGTTTGATACGTTTCCTCCGCCGTCAACATTGCTATTTACACTCCATGGAGTAGCATTCGTAGTGATGTTGGATATGTTGAGCGAAGCATTGTTGGTTATGTTATTGTTGAATGTGCTTGAGGTAAGATTGTTGCCAGCGTTAGCCTGATTGAATATGTTGTTAGATAGCGAAATGAAGCGGCAATTGTTAAGAAAAATAAAAGCCGCGCTTCCGCCGCTATTATTATTGCTGGCAAAGAGGTTGTGATCAAAACGAATATTGATGCTGTTTGTTAATTGCTGTATGGCGTAGGTTGCACCTATGTTGACAAAAAAGATATTATTTTGAAAAAGATAATTCTGATAGGTCCTGCCGCTATTAAAATTTAGTACACCGTAAAAAACACAGCCCTCAAAAAGAAATCCATTAGAGTCAAGTTCAAATTCGAGACTGGCGTTAAACTGGCAACGAACGAGACGGAGATTTGCGGTGGTGAGATCAGCCCCTGTATTTCTTGAGAGATAAACCGCACCTACCAATACAAGCCCCTGCAATTCAGAACCATCTGGTGAACCACCCCCGGCCGAATTGCGGATGGTTGCGCCACTAACGACTGCTTGCAAAGGCAGATTTTTATCGGGTGCCCAGCCGGGCCCGATCACCGTAATTTTTTTATCCAGAATGGTGAACCCTGCATACACGTTAGGGCTGCCATATACATACACCGAATCGCTGTCAGCGCTGACGTCTATCGCCGCCTGTATGGTACTGAACTGGCCTAAGTTAGATGGGTTACTGCTCACCGTACGCACGGTGGCGTATAGGCAGATGTTGCTCAGTAAAAGCAATTGAAGAAGAGTTAGTTTTTTCATTGTTATATTTTTAGAAGCTAATTCCTAATGGCAGTAACCCCTTTTGATTTATATATAATAAAACTATCACACCCATTACCTGAACTCAATACCTGAATTCCATCAATTATCTATCTTGAAAAATACCGGGAAGCAGGTAGGAGGAAAATAATGTCAATACTTGTAATTTGTGAGAAATGGACTTTTATGAAGCGGTTTTTGGCGCTAGTGTTCGTACTGATAGGAGGTTTTTCAACTTTCGTTCCCGCGCAATCACAAAAGTATCTCGATAGCCTGCTGACAATTGCCAATCGGAGTAATCCAGACAGCAACTCCGTTAATGCCCTCACCCAACTGCAGCGTTATTATTTTGGAAGAGGGTTGTTTGACTCCACTTTAAAATACGCTAAACACACCCTGCCGATTGCCAGGAAACTTAAGAACTACAAAACTCTCGCACGTGTAAACTATAACCTGGGATTGATCTACTCGAATCTTTCCGAATCCGACAGTGCGAGATATTACCTTGATCAGGTAGTGGAATTGATGCCGCTGATAAAAGACACGATCCTTCAGATAAACTGGTATAACGCATATTCCAGACTCAGCAACTACGAATCAGACTACATTACCGCCGTAGAATATCTGATGAAGGCCGCTGAACTTATTGATCGGTCGGCATCACCTGCCGTAAAGAAGTGGATGCCTCAAACCTATGGAAATATTTCTCACAATCTTATTGCTGAAAAACAGTTCAAAAACGGAATTGACTACGGGAAGAAAGCGCTAAAAATTAGAGACTATCCAGATGAAGACCGCTATAGGTTGTCCCTTCATTTAGATATTTTTGACGCTTATATGGGTCTTAGCGAAATTGTTATCGCTAAAAAGTATCTTGATTCCGCCATTCAGATCAACGCTTCATTGAATAATATCGTGATGTCTTCTATCGTCGCGAACAATGAAGGATACTATTACCAAACGATCAAGGATTATCAAAGAGCGTTGTCGGCATATAAATTTGGTTACCTGCTCACAGACAGTACAAAGAATGATTTTCTAAAAGCAGAGCTAGGCGACAACATTGCGGGACTTTATTTTAAGATTAGTAATTACAAAGAGGCAGAAAAATTTGCTATTGAATCAAATGGGATTGCCTTAAGGTTAAAGCAATTGAAAGTAGCTGCCAGCACCTATGATCTTTTGAAGCGAATAGCATCGTTGAAAGGAGATTACAAAAGTGCTGTCAGATATTCGGAGCTAAACAAACGCTATGCAGACAGTGCATCGAATGATAAAACGAAGAAGACTATTCTGTCGCTTGAATCGAAATATCAAAACGGAAAGAATGAGCAGGAAATAGCCGAGCTCACCATCGCGAATACGCAGAAGGAGCTGGCCGTCGTGAAACGCAACCAGGCACTTTTGGTAGGAGGCATTGCCGCAGCAGCAGCGCTGATTGTTTTGGGGTTATTTTATAAGAACAGCAGACAAAAACAAATAATCGCGGAGCGGGAAACGACCCTTCAGCAGGAGCAGATAAAATTTCTGGAAAGACAGCAACAGATTGTTTCTTTGCAAAGCATGATCAATGGACAGGAAACCGAGCGGACCAGAATTGCCAAGGATCTTCATGACGGTTTGGGTGGCTTGTTCTCTACTGTAAAAATGTATTTCAGTAAACTTCAGCATGATACGCCTGTTTTAAAGGATGACGAACTATTCCAGAAAAGCTATACACTGGTAGATACTGCATCACTTGAGGTGCGACGGATTGCGCATAATATGATGCCGGAAGTATTAATGAGGCTTGGTCTGATCAATGCATTAAAAGATCTGTGCGATAACATTAGTGCTGGCAAACTACTGAATGTTTCTTTGGAGGCGCATGGTATGAGCAAACGTATGAATTCTACTACCGAGATTATGCTGTTTCGGATCATTCAGGAATTGATCAATAATATAATCAAGCACGCCGATGCAACAGAGGCAATAATTCAATTCATTCTGGAAGATTCGAGGCTCAGCGTAACAGTAGAGGATAACGGAAAGGGTTTTAATACTAAAGATGCAGAAGAACAAAAGCATGCAGGCATGGCCACCATTCAAAGTCGGGTGACTTATCTGAATGGAAAAATGAGCATTGATTCGCAGAAGAATGTAGGCACAACGATTATGATGGACTTTTTGATAAATGAAAATAGTTTAAAAACATAGGCGGTGAATAGTCTCTTTGCCTGCATCAAAATGGAGTCGACTATAAAAGCGCTAGTTTAATAAATTTAACAAACTCTTGTTCACACACAAATTCCCTACCTTGCTTTCATGATAACCATCCTAATCATCGACGATCACCCGCTTGTTCGGGATGGCATCCAAACGATGCTGAAAGATGAGTTGACGCTTAGGATTAATGGTGTTTGCAAGAACGCAGCGGAAGCACTTAGCTACCTTTCAACCAGTGAACCCGATATTATTTTGCTTGACATAAGTCTTCCCGACATGGACGGACTGGAGTTGTGTGAGAAGATCAGAGCGAAGAATAAAAAATCCAGGATCATTGCTTTGACGTCCACAAACGAGGCGGGAATCATCACGGGCCTTTTGCAACGTGGCGGTAACGGTTATCTACTCAAAAATATGGAAAGGACAGAATTACTGGAGGCTATTGAGACTGTAACCTCAGGGAAAGTATATCTAAGCAAAGCGGCAAATGAAAAGGTGCTTGAGCGATTTCAAAATACGTCATCTGCCTCGAGTGCTCCTTTGGTCACACGACGGGAAAAGGAGATTCTCCAGTTACTGGCTGACGGAATGAAAGGTCCACAAATCGCTGAGAAATTGTTTTTAAGTCCTCTCACCATCGAGACTCATCGGAAAAATCTGTTGAGAAAATTTAATGCCAATAGTGTTCAGTTGCTCCTGAAGATCGCTCGTGATAACGATCTGGTGAAGTAGAAGAAAGGTCACAAACATCAGTAGAGGGGAAATGCGTTGTTGCGCCGTGTGCTTAATGGCTTTCTATTGCTTTTTCTCTTTGAGTAGTTTCCTTAATTTTTCCTGGCAAAAGATGAATTTAAAGCCCCTGTAGTCCCGTTTTATTGTGAAAACTAAGAACGTTGATTCGATATCCCAGGGTAATTTCATGCGTTGAAAAATTTGTACCAACGGAAGTACCGGTAGGAACTTCGAAAACATACCCAATCCGGAAAGAGTCTTTAATCATCATTTGCAAAAATGCCCCATACGTGTTGAAATTTCGTGTGAGCAGACCTAGCTGGTAATTTTTTTGGATTATAAATGAAGCATTGAGATCGATGGATGCTGGTGCTCCACTTACCAGTTTTACAAGAGTTGAAGGTTTGAAACGTATTTTTTCCGACAGTAAAAACAAATAGGAGCCCATTAAGTAGTAATGCTGAGTATAAAGGGAGGATTGAAGCCCCGCGGTTTCAAAAGTTGAGGTGAGCATTCGAGGTACCGAGATGCTTACAAAAAATTTATCATCTTTTAAAATAATACCGGCTCCCAGTGTCGGTTTGGACTCGCTGATTTTCCGCTGAAAAAGCGGATCAGTAGTATCGTAAGGTCTGATATTAGAATCGTTGATTTGATAATTGGTAACACCAGCCTGTAGACCGAATGAAAGTATTTTTCCTTTTGAAAAATTAATTCGATACGATCCACTCGTTATTATTTCGTTGACAGTCGTGTTGCCAATGTTGTCCGAGATAAACATTAACCCTGCTCCAACGGTATTATTAACCAGGGAAATGTGACTATTGAAATTAATTGTTTTTGGACTTCCTTCCAGGCCAGTCCATTGTTGACGAAAACTAATGGAAGTATTTAGGTTATCCGTGAGACCTGCGTATGCCGGATTCAATACGAATGGATTTAAAATGTATTGTGAATACAAAGGATCCTGTTGTCCGAAAAGAGGTATCGCAAGCAGGCAAGTAAGTGAAGTGAATAAAATTCTTCTCATATCTATTTGAGTTCAAGGAAGCCGGTGAGTGTCTTACTGACTTTAGGTAAATTAATTTTGTAGAAATAGGTACCTGATGGAAGTTTACTACCGGAATTACCCAGTCCGGCAAAGGCACGTGTGGAGTTGTTGTAATCAGACACGGAAAATACTTCATCACCCCACCGGTTAAAGATGATTACCTGGTTTGTGGAGGTTGAGGGTAGCGATTCAATGTATTGAAGAAAGAAGAAATCATTCTTGCCATCGCCATTGGGGGAGATCGCATTGTAGACTACAATTTCTCCTGCAACTGTTATATCAAATTGTTTTTGAGAACAAGGTCCGCTGATGTCGCAGGCTTCAATCGTGATGGTTTCATTTCCGGAGAACAATCGTCCGGAATAATCGATGGTAAGTACGCCGCTTGTGATTGACGTAGTCGCTCCACTGGAGGGAGGGATAGTTACTTTTAGTGAATTCAGATTAAGAGTGCCGGAAGTGGCAATAAGCGGAATAAGATTGACGATCACTTTACCTTCAATCGGAGCGCTAAGAGGTGTTGCTGTAATTACTGGAGGAGGGCTGGGGCAACCTGTAGAAATAAGAGTTGCAGTTACAGGTGTTCGTGTACTTTCACACCCCGCGTTACTTAGCGTAACATAATAAATGGTGGTGGCAATGATGGCGGGCGTTACATAACTGCTGTTTACTGCTCCGGAGATAGCTGTGCCGCCAGACGCCAACGTGTACCATTTATATTGACCATTTGTTCCACCGGAGGCGCTTAGTGTTGCTGTAGTTCCATTGCAGGCATTGGCTCCAACAGTGGTAGGTGCAACAGGAATGAGATTAACTACTAGCTGAGCTGCACTCGTAAAAACTGCCGTGGCGAGGTCTCCATTGATTTTACAGCGATAAAACCCTGCTCCAAAATTTCCTATCGTCGCAATGGTTAGCGCTAACGTAGTTGCATTTGAATAGCTTCCTCCGTTATTGATATCATTATAAGTACCTGTTAAGGTCGAAGAAAGTTGCCATTGGTAACTAATGTTGGTCGTGCCCGTTGCTGCCGTTGTGAAAGTAGCATTGATGCCATCGCAAACAGTAACCGGGGTGGGCTGTGTTGTTATCGTGATCGAGGGCGCTGTTGGGGCACCCAGCTTAATGACAAAAAGGTCGGCCGATGTTGGTGTTATCGTGAATACTCCTGCACCTGGATCAAAATCAGTGCTTCCAAAATATAAACCAGTAGCGTATAGATTACCTGAATTGTCGCTCGCAATTGAATGTTCATTGGCGCCAAATGAATCAATGGTTTTGGCAACATCGTATGCCCAGAGAAAATTTCCCGCAGCATCTAATTTTGATATATATGTATCAATACTGGAGACCTGAGCTGTCAAATTAAAAACTCCAATGCCTGGATCAAAATCAACGGTGCCATAAAACTGACCAATACTATAAACATTACCGGATGCATCAAGGGAAATTGAATTTACTTCGTCGGGTGATGAGGCCCTCCCAAAACTCACAGCCCACAGGAAGTTTCCGGAGGCGTCTAATTTGGAGATATAGGCATCACGAGAAACATCGGCAGGGGTCAAATTATAAGTTCCTGCACCTGGGTCGAAATCGATTGTTCCGGTAAAATATCCAGCGGTAATCACGTTGCCCAATCCATCTACTTTAATACCGTTGGGATTTGGATTCGTAAAGTTGAGTGGACCATAAAACCCCTTAGCCCAAACGAAATTTCCTGATGCATCTAACTTTGAAACGAACGTTTTATAGTTTGTCGTGGCATCGCCCAACGTGAACGTCCCTGGTCCAGGGTCAAAATCGCCAGAGAGCCAATTGAAAACACCCGTCGTATAAACATTTCCAGAGGCATCGATGGCAATCTGGTTTCCAGTGGCATCACCAATGCCCGCTCCCAATTGATCCGCCCAAACAAAATTGCCGTCGGTATCCAATTTCAATACATAGGCCCCAAAGTGTACGCAGGAAGGACAGCCATTGGGTGCTAAATTGAATGTGCCTGTCCCGGGGTCAAAATCTACAGGACCAGCTGGGCCAGAATACCAACCGGTAGCATACACCGTGCCCCCCGCATCTACGGCAATCGATGTTCCCGCATCAGACTGTGAACCGCCAATTCTTTTTGCCCAGGCAAAATTACCAGCGGCATCTAATTTGGAGATGAAAATATCTTCCATACCGGCAGAAGTTAAATTAACAACGCCAGCTCCTGGGTCAAAATCACCTGTTCCCAAAAAGCTGCCAGTGCTATACACGTTGCCCGCACCGTCCAGAGCAATAGCCAAAGGATAACTTGTAGTTGCCGTAGCATCTCCGAACTCTACCGCCCAAACAAAATTTCCGGCAGCATCTAATTTTGAAATGAATATTCCCCCTGCAACGTTGAATGTCAGGTTGAACGTTCCGGGTCCCGGATCGAGATCGGCGGTACCATTTTTAATTTTGCCTATAGTATAAATATTGCCGGCTGCGTCTACTGCAATGGAGTTTGAAAAAACTGTTTCCTGTGTTGATACACCACCAAAACTTTTCGCCCATTGCAATCCTGGTAGCTGGGCGTTGGCTGCACTTACTGCTATTAGTGCAATGACGGCGACAAAAAATAGACTTTTCATCTTCAGGATTGTTAAAATGAATCTATAATCAACTCTTTACAATTATTAGTGTAAAGGTTTAGAATTTTTGAAAGAGAAAAATCCCGCGATGAGGTGAGTGCAGAAAGAATAAGATTATTGCCTGGAACTGATTCCCGGACTATTTCTGCAAAGTATGTTTAGTTGACTGGCTTATACCAATTTCTCCCGAAGGGCTTTGGATACGGCTTCCGTCTGCGAATGCACGTGAAGTTTCTCGTAGATATTTTTGACGTGCGTCTTTACTGTGTCAATGCTAATTTCAAGCGCAGCGGCTACCAACTTGTGACTGTTCCCTTGTGCAAGGGAGTTTAAAATTTCTTTTTCCCGCGGCGTTAATAAATATGTGTTCTTATCCGGGTTGGCCTGAAGGGAGGCGATGACCATCCGGGCTACGCTTGCCGACATGGGCGCTCCTCCATTCAGCATTTCCTGCATGGCACTAAAGAGTTTGAATGAGATATCCTTTTTTAATAGGTATCCGGAGGCGCCTGCACGGATCGCGTCCAAGACGTGGAGACTATCATCGAAGACGGTCAGCATAAGTATTGGTACAACCTTATCAAATGATCGTATTATTTTTACTGCTTCTATTCCGGTCCTGCCTGGCATTTCAATATCCATCAGTATGACGTCCGGCCGGATTTGGGTGATTTTCTCTTGAACAGACAGGACGTTGTCGAAATCCCCACTTAGAATGTAATTATTTTCCAGTGCCAGCATTCCTTTGATGCAGTCGCGCAGTACGTCATTGTCTTCAAATATTACAATCGATAAAGCCATGATCTTTTTTGCAATCTGTAAACTACTTCAAAATTTCGGTGATGCCCTATACCACAATCAGGTGAGGGCCACTTTCACCGTGATGCTCGTACCTTTTCCCACTATTGATTCAATCATCAAATTACCTTGAATTGCGTCTGCTCTGGCTTTCAAGTTTTTAAGTCCGTTTCCTTCTTTTATCTGAGTGGTGTCAAAACCGATTCCGTTGTCGGCAACGGTGAGGGTCAACATCCGATCACTTAACGATAGCTGAATACTGATGGCTGTAGCGCAACTGTATTTGGCAGCATTGTTCAATACTTCTTTGAAGATTAGGTAAGTATTTTTTCTTTTCTCAATATTCAAATGATCCCCCTGCAAAGATCCGCTTTCTTCGAAATGGTAACTGATATTTTTTGGTTCAAGAATTTCAGCGGCGAATTCCTTCATCTTCATCACTACCTTTTCAAGTGAATCATTCATTGGATTGATTGACCACACGATGTCGGACATGCTTTCCTGAATCCGGGATGATTGCTCCAGAATTCTCTGCGAATACACAGATGAAGGACCTGCCAATTGACTCATAATCGTAATACTCGATAACGCTGAACCGATATCATCGTGAAGATCCCGTGCCAGTGTGTTTCGCATGCGCTCAATTTCCAATTGTCTTTTGGTTTCATTGATTACTCGATAGCGATTAATGGCAAGAGCTCCAATGATCAAAAGAGCTGCCGCTGCAATTCCAAATCCAACCTGCATTGCCTGTTGTCGGCTTAACGCCAGACTTTGTAATTCCTGATCTTTTTCTAAGAGCAGAATCTGGTTTTCTTTATTCTCCAACTCAAATTTACTGCGCGCTTCTTCGGCCAGTTGATGGTTTTCTGCCTGGTTAAGACTGTCCTTCAGTCGTGTATATGTTTGATTGTAGAAAAGTGCTTTTTTGAAATTCTGCTGACCTTCATACACCGAAATCATTGATCCATAGGCGTCCATTTCGAGATAGGCGTTGCCAATGGCTTTGGCTGCGATTAATGATGAATCTAAATACACCAATGCTTGTGTATGTTGCAGAAGCTCTTCATACGTGATGCCTATGGACGAATAAGCATACGCAGCAATTGTTTTACTTGATACCGATTTTGCCAGGTTCAGGGATAGGGTATAATAATCAAGGGCTTTTTTGAAATCGCCCTGGTCGTATAAAATATTTCCAATGTTTTGTGACAGCTCGGCTACACCTAGTCTATCACCAGAGGATTTGCTGATGTTTATCGCTATACTATAGTGCGCCAATGCGCTATCAAGTTGTTTTAATTTTCTGAAAGTTCGGCCCATAACGCGATGTGGATATGCTTTTATAGCCGCAGGAGTATTTTTATTGACTTTTGATAAACTCTCCGTTGCGTATTTTAGAGATTCTTTAAAATTTCCAAGGAGGTATTCGACATTGGCGATGCTTCCCAAAGCCTTTGCCAATCCTTCCTGGTCATGGAGAATTTCGTATAGCTTGGCGGCATCAATCTCGTATTGTAGCGATCGTTTATAGTCACCTTCCATCTGAAATAAAATACCATAATTGATGAAAATTGCCGCTTCCTTTTTAAGGTCATTATTATTTTTGGCGATGACCAAACCCTTATCAAAATAGAACCTGGAAGAATCTACTTGCGAAAGGCGACTGAAATTAAGACCAAGGCCGATGTAGCAATCCAATAACACCTTGGCGTTTATTTTTTTAGAATTGAAATCCAGTCCCTTGTGAAAATAAAAATTCGAGGTATCGAATGAACTGTGTTGTTGGTAGGCTTTTGCGAGAGCCAGGGTATTGAGATAAGCCCCCTTCAAATATTTTATTTTTTCCGCCATAGAAAGTCCTTCCCTGGCAAGTAAGACGGCTTCGTTGCCTCCGTGGTCGGACACCGCATTTGCGAATTCACTTAAGAGGAGTACCCTTGAAGTATCGTGCAGGCTTTTATCTGCCAATAAACGCCGCAGGCTATCGGTTTCTTGAGCGAGACCCATGAACGCGCATACAAGAAGGAAGATAGATAAAACAATAACCTTTGGCATTAAGGCAATTTTCATCAGAAATATTCTACTCTTTTATGCCGATCAGATCCAGCATAAATGCCTGCCTCATCGCCTCTTCCTTAATAGCGAGGAATCTGCCCGAGGCACCACCATGTCCTGCATCCAGATTCGTGTACATCAAAAGGAGATTATCGTCCGTCTTCATATCGCGAAGTTTGGCTACCCACTTTGCAGGTTCCCAATATTGAACCTGACTGTCGTGCAGTCCTGTGGTGACTAACAGGTTTGGATAGTTTTTCTTTTCAACTTGATCATAGGGCGAGTAAGAAAGCATGTATTCATACTGCTCCTGGATATTTGGATTTCCCCACTCGCGCCACTCGAAAGTCGTAAGGGGTATAGTTTCGTCCATCATCGTGCTGATCACATCTACAAAAGGCACTGCAGCGATCACACCTTTGTAGAGGTCAGGGCGCATGTTCGTTATTGCGCCCATTAGCAAGCCGCCCGCACTGCCACCATAAGCAAAAAGTTTATCTTTGGCGGCGTACCTGTTGGCGACAAGATATTCTGAACAATCGATAAAGTCATTGAAGGTATTTTTCTTCTTCATCATTTTTCCATCGTCGTACCATTGGCCGCCCATTTCCTGGCCACCTCTTACGTGTGCTATGGCATAAACAAATCCACGATCCAATAAACTCAACCGATTCGAGCTGAAAGTGGCATACATGCTGGAACCATAAGAACCGTAAGCGTACAGCAGACAGGGGTTGGTACCGTCTTTTTTAAATTTATCTTTTCGGTACACGAGCGACACCGGAACCTTTGCGCCGTCACGTGCCGTAGTCATAACACGTTCTGTCTGATAGTTTGCGGTAGAGAATCCACCAAGAATTTCACGTTGCTTCAATAGTTTTTTCTCTTTTGTATCGATGGTATAGTCATATGTAGACGCTGGAGTTGTCATCGATTGATAATTGTACCTGATGGTATTGGTATCAAACTCACGGTTATTATCTATGCCAGCAACGTAAGCAGGTTCACCAAAATCGATTGTGGATTCTGATTTGTCCGACCATTTTATAAGGCGAATCTTGGTCAGTCCTTCACTTTCTTCTTCTAATGCGAGATAATTCTTGAAAAGCTCAAATCCACCGAAGAACACATCACTGCGATTCGGGACTACGTCTTTCCAATTCTCTTTTCCGGGCTTCGTTACCGGCGCTTCAGCAAGTCTGTAGTTCTTAGCGTTCAAGTTGGTTCGGATATAAAATTTATCCCCCGCATGGTCTACGTCATAGTCAACATCATTCTGCAAAGGTTCAACGACAATTAGTTTGCTGTTGATGTCGTCAGCGTCGAGGAATTGTGAAAAAGATGCATCCGTGCGGCCTGATGATACAATGAGATACTTGTCTGACTTGGTTTTGCCGACGTAGCAGGAAAGTGTTTGATCCGTTTCTTCGTAGATCCGTTTATCGTTGGCTGGTGTTTCCAGTGTGTGGCGAAATATCTGGTTGGAGCGCAACGTGGTTGGATCCTGTTTGCCGTAGAAAATGGTCTTGTTATCATTGGCCCACTCCAGATTTCCTGTCGTTCCGCCGATCACATCCTTCATTATTTCTCCGGTGACCATATTCTTTATCTTGATCGAATAGAACCTGCGCCCAATCGTATCCATCGCAAGGGCGATCAGTTCGTGATTTGGACTATTTGTGATGTACAGGCTGAAGTATTTTTGATTTTTTCCAAACTCATTGCCGTTGGCAATAATTTCTTCTGGATTTTCGAGTGATCCTTTTTTGCGGCAATAGATCGGATAATTGTAACCCTCTTCATAACGGGTGTAATAGAAATACTCTCCATCTTTATAAGGAACCGATTCGTCTTTTTCTTTGATGCGACCTTTCATCTCCTCATATAATTTCTCACGGAACGCCCTTGTGTGGGCGGTCATGGTGTCGAGATACTGATTCTCGGCTTTTAGGTAGCTGATCACCGAAGTGTCTTCCCGTTCTTTCAGCCAGTAGTAGTTATCAATACGTTTGTGTCCGTGTTTAGCCACTATCTCAAAAGGTTTTTTCTCTGCCACTGGTGGCTTTACATCGGGACGTGGTGAAGTTTCTTGTCCTGGAGAGCAGGCGCCAATTACTAAACATAAAACTATCAAAAGACCGTAGTTGCGGAAGGATAAGATCATAACATGAATTTAAAACTCAAAATTCTAAAAAATACTAATCTTCAAAAGGTTTCGAAGATACTAAAAACAAAAATGATGGTTTTTAGTTGGTCAGAAAATTGGCTGTCTGATCAACGACAGTAATTATCGTTTTAGAGAAAAATATCCTACGTCGGGTTTGCGGCCTGACTTGTATTCGATCTTGTAATAGTATGTGCCGGCAGGCACCAGATCACCATTTTTGCTCAGTCCTGCAAATACGCGGTTGAGGTTGTCATAATTGTCGACTTCAAAAATTGAATCACCCCAGCGATTGAAAATGGAAACGTGATTTGATTTGGTTTCTTCCAAAATGTCAATACGTTCAATTATCCAATGATCATTTTTCCCATCTCCATTTGGTGAAATACCATTATAAACAAGGATATTACCCTCAACACTAATTGAAAATTCTTGTCGAGTACATGATCCAAACAGATCACATACTTCAATTGTAACCTTATCAACGCCGGAAAACGTAAGACCCGTGTAGTCAAGTTTCAAACTGAACGCACCATTGATAGTAGCGATAGCGCCACTAGCTGGCGGAACTATTATTTTCAATGTTGTTAAATCAAGATTATTATCGGGATCCGAAATTCTTGTTTGAAGATTGATCGTTACGACCCCTCCCGGGAAAGTCTCTGAATTGACAGTTGTGATTACTGGCGGTAAATTGTTACTACAATCATTAACAGTTGCGATTACGGCAACACGGGAACTTTCACAGCTTCCGTCATTAATTGAAACGTAATACGTTGATGTGTTGACAAGGGCAGGCGTAACATAGTTGCTGCTGTACTGTCCGTCAATTGCTGTGCCACCTGTTGCCGCTGTATACCAACGATACTGGCCGGAGGCTCCACCACTGGCTTTTAACGTTATTGTTGTCCCTGAGCAGCCTGAACTTGCGTTTGCACCAGGATTAGCAGGAATTGGATTGATTTGTGCGACAACCGAATTCCTGCCGCTTTCACATACTCCATTGTTGGTGGACACATAGTAAGTAGTAGTTGCAGCAAGGCTTGGTGTTGTATACGTGCTGTTCACTTCTCCCGAAATTGGAGATCCACCCGTCGCGGTAGAATACCACCGATATTCACCGGCAGAGCCACCAGACGCCGAAACAACTACGTTACCTGGACCACATGAGTAACCGCCGGTTGTAGCGGGCGATGATGAGGCTGAATTTATTTGTGCTCCTACGGGAGTCGTTGTGCTTTCACAGATTCCGTTATTGATAGCAACAAGATAAGTTGTCGATGTGGATATAATGGGCGTGGAGAACGTACTGTTTGTTTCCCCAGCAATCAGCGCGCTTGCAGCGGTGTACCATCTATATTGCCCGCTGGCGCCACCCGATGCCGTAAGAATGAGGGAAGCCGGTGTACAACTTGAAGCCCCGGTTGTGCCGGGAGGTGTCGGTCGAATATTAATCACCGCTGTTATTGCCGTTTTTGTGCTCTCACAAGTTCCGTTGTTTATCGCTACTGAATAACTCGTTGTCGCGGAAATCGTCGGAGCATATACAGCGCTGGTCTGACCTGCGATGATTACGCCTGCCGCAGTATACCATCGGTATTGTCCTGCTGTTCCACCAGTGGCAGTAAGTGTTATCGTTGCTGTCGGTCCGCAAGCAGCGTTGCCCGTTGCACCTGGCGCCGTCGGAGGAGTGTTAATTGTGGCGGTGGCGGAAGTCTTTGTACTCTCACATGTTCCGTTGTTTATTGCTACTGAATAACTTGTAGTGGTAGAAATGGTGGGAGAGTATGTTGCGTTTGTTTGTCCGGCGATGACCACGCCAGCTGCGGTGTACCATCGGTATTGTCCTGCCGTTCCACCTGTCGCGTTCAGAGTAACTGCTGCCGTCGGTCCGCATGCTGAATTTCCTGTCGCTCCCGGAGCTGTAGGTAATATGTTGATAGTGGCTATTACCGGCGTCTTTGCGCTTTCACAAGTACCATTATTTATTGTCACTGAATAACTTGTGGTCACAGAGACAGTCGGCGAATACGTATTGCTTGTTTGTCCGGCGATCAGAACACCTGCTGCAGTATACCATCGGTATTGTCCTGCTGTTCCGCCAGTGGCAGTAAGTGTTATCGTTGCTGTCGGTCCGCAAGCAGCGTTACCCGTTGCACCCGGCGCCGTCGGAGGAATGTTAATTGTGGCGGTGACGGACGTCTTTGTACTCTCACATGTTCCGTTGTTTATTGCTACTGAATAACTTGTAGTGGTAGAAATGGTAGGAGAGTATGTTGCGTTTGTTTGTCCGGCGATGATCACGCCAGCTGAGGTGTACCATCTATATTGTCCCGCGGTTCCACCTGTCGCATTCAGAGTAACTGCTGCCGTCGGTCCGCATGCTGAATTTCCTGTCGCTCCCGGAGCTGTAGGTAATATGTTGATGGTGGCTATGACCGGCGTCTTTGCGCTTTCACAAGTACCATTATTTATTGTCACTGAATAATTTGTGGTCACAGAGACAGTCGGCGAATACGTATTGCTTGTTTGTCCAGCGATCAGAACACCTGCTGCAGTATACCATCGGTATTGTCCTGCTGTCCCACCTGTTGCAGTAAGCGTGACGGTAGCAGTCGGTCCGCAAGCGGCATTTCCTGTCGCACCTGGCGCAGCAGGTGTGGTGTTGATAACTGCCGTAACAGGCGTCTTTGTACTCTCACAGGTGCCGTTGTTTATTGACACAGAATAATTTGTGGTGACAGAAATAGTGGGCGTATAAGTATTATTTGTCTGACCTGCTATGAGAGCACCAGCGGCGGTGTACCAACGATATTGTCCAGCAGTCCCACCAGTAGAAGTAAGTGTTACTGTGGCTGTTGGCCCGCAGGCAGCATTTCCCGTTGTGCCTGGAGGACTCGGGACTGCGTTAAAGGTGGCCGTTACAGGAGTGGCGTTGCTCTGACATATTCCGTTATTGATTGCTACATAGTAAGTTGTAGTTGAAGAAATGGTTGGTGAGTAAGTATTATTGTTTTGACCAGCGATCAGCAAGCCGGTCGCGGTGTACCAACGATATTGTCCTGCAGATCCGCCACTTGCGGTGAGCGTCGCAATACCTGTTCCACAGGAAAAACCTCCTGTTGTTGTAGGTGGAGTTACTGTATTGATCGAAGCTGTGACAGGCATCCAGGCGCTTTCGCAGGTGCCTGTGGTGGCAGCGACATAGTAGGTTGTAGTAGAACTCAATACTGGCGTTGTGTAGGTTGGTCCCGTTTGGCCTTTGATCTGCGATCCGTCAGAGTTGTACCAGTTATAGAAATATTTTGGTCCAGCATTGGCAGACAGAATAAGGGAGGCGGAAGTGCAACTTGACGCGCCAGTTGTTGTGGGATCCAGGGGGACTGATGCAACTCCTATTGATGCATCATTCGAATATGCTGTACCCCATTGGCTGCTGACAAGGCACCAATAATAGGTGCCTCCGCCAAAAAAGCCCGTTGTATTTATTCTTAATGTTGGAGTATTCACACCAGAAAACTGACTTCCATTTACCAATTGCGTGTCGCAAAACTCGCATCCGTTTCTTGGATTTGAATACCATTGAAAGGTAATGGTGGGTGACCCTGATACAGCAATTGACAAATTGGCTGTTGAACCATTACAGATGGTTTGATAAACAGCTGGTTGTGTTGTTACTGCAGGTGGAAAAAACTTAATAATTATTTGCCCAACGGATAGCTGGGTCAGAACAAGAAAAAATAATAATAGTACGACCTTTCTCATTTCAATAATTAATCATGAAACACTTCCACATCTCTCGGACCACAATTCCAACATGGAAGCTTGCTAAGGTAGGTCTTGTGAACTTCAATTATAAAATTGACTGCAGCTTTTATAAGGGATATCGATTAGAATGTTTTTACGATTTTGTCATGACTGCTCAGCAGTCCTAATGAAATTCCGAGCGTCACTTCATGGCTGGCGTAATTCAAACTTGACGCCTGGCTTCCGGGTAACTCATAAACATAACCGAACCGGAATCCCTTTACCAATACCTGCGCAAGTACACCATAGGTCTTAAAATTGCGAGTGAAAATTCCAGCAGTATAAAATTCCATGAAGTTGAAACTTGCATTTAAATCAGCCGAAATCGGTGATCCTTTAGTGCCTCTTAATAAGACCGATGGTTTAAACCTTACTTTTTCTGAAAGGAACACAACATATGAGCCAAATAAATAATAATTCTGGCTGTATAATGTAATCACTTGCCCACCCTGGCTAATGGTAGTGGGAAGCATGCGTGGTACTGACAGACCAATTATGTAACGATCACTTTTCAACAGTAGGCCAGCGCCAGTATTAAATTTCATTTCCGACAATTGCACAAAAGCTGGGTCTCCTGGATCACGTATAGTAAGAGATGAAGGATCATTTGTGTAACGAATGAATCCTGCCTGCATCCCAAAGGAAAGTGTAGACTTATTTAAAGGTATTTTGTAGGAAAATAAACCATTGAACTCGGTATTGTTTGTGTCGCCTAACTTGTCCTGAATCACCTGGATGCCTATTCCTGCTTTATTTTGATAGACAGACATATGGCTGTTAAAATTAAACGTCGTTGGATTGCCGGCCAATCCTGCCCACTGGGTACGATATTGAATACCAGCATTGAACATATTATTACTACCAGCAAATGCGGGATTTATACTCAGTGGGTTGTTCAAATATTGGGCATAGATAGGATCCTGCTGCGCATGTGCCACACCGCAAATTGAAGCTGCTCCCAAAATAAAAAGGAGGTGGATTGTGTAAATTTTCTTCATAGGCTTTTACCGTTTTAGGGACCCGTTTCTGGATTCGAGACCTCTTATAAAATCTAATTGGTAGTAATACGTTCCAGAGAGCAATTCACCCACACCTTTGTTCAGTCCGCGGAATACCCTCCGCCTTAAACACCTCACCTCCTCAGCGATTAAATATAGTGACTTTATTGTTTTTTGTATTGGAGAACAGGTCAATATATTGAATATAAAATATGTCGTTTTCCCATCCCCTTGGGTGAGAGGGCACTAATTACCGAAATATCCCCGATTACATCTACCTGAAATTAGTGCGGATATTTGGTTGTTGATGGTTTTACCTAAGTCCTGTAATTATCCTTGGTTGCGAAAAGTGCCGACCACTGGTTAACGATTACCCACTCTCCGGAAAGGCTGAACCTTCCAATACGTGAGCGACCGCCACATCCACTCCAGGGGTCCGAATAAAAAATAACGAAGCCAGATCGGACTATAAATCAACTGGAGTATCCAGATGCCGAGCACTACGTAGTAGATTTTATAATACTCAACTTCAGCGTAGTAGTTCAAACCATATCCAAAGAAAATGAAGGTGCAGAGAAGGCTGTGCATGATGTAGTTCGTGAAAGCCATTTGACCTACAGCGCGGAGGCGTTCGAAAAGTCCTTTGAACCAACCTGCCTGAAAGATTAAAAGTATGAGCGAAGAATGAGCCATCACCAGGCAAATTCGCTGCACAGGATAGATTAGATTCATCCATTCAATGGATGTTTTTTCCATATGAGTCAGGTACGCTTCATGATTGGGGAAGTTGATGAACGCGTAGTAGAAGTCATAAATTACGAGTGGAAGCCCAACGGCGTATCCAATGATTGCAATCTTAATGTAATTTGATTTGCTCCATTGAAGCGTAAGATACCCCCACTTGAACAGTGCTATGCCAAGCAACATTAGCGCAAGGGGATCCCATATTCCATAGATGAGATACTTGGTCTGACCTTCCAAGCTAAGTTTCCGGATATAGTTGGCTACGGTAGGATAATCCGACTTCATGATCTTTGTATGCTCTGCAGCATCTTCGGTGCTCGGGATCATATCTATTTCGACTTCTCTCCATTCTTTTAAAGCTTTGTCTTGCGACTCGGTGAGTGGTTGGTTATTTTTCTGTACCCCCATGGCTTCGACGTATGCAAGCCGCTTTGTTCGAATATCCTGATAGAAGCCAGTGCTCAGCGTGAATTCAAGAATTGCCACCAGCGGTATTGCCATGATAAGATAGACTGGCTTCATTTTCCGGAAGAGAAAAGCAATCATTCCAATCACACCATAGTAAAACAGTATCTCGCCAGCCCACAATATTATATGAGAATGAATTAAGCCAAAGACCACCAGCCAGGCCATTCGTCGATAAAACAGACCCGTTGCTGAACCACCTGAATTTTCTTTATTGATCGTAAAAAGGATAATCCCCGCTCCAAAAATCACCGAGAAGAGCGCCCTCATCTTGCCTTCAAAAACAATATCAACGATCGCACGTACCCAAAAATTGATGGTCCCAGGATCGTTGCGGAACGGCTCGGAAAAATAATCGGGCATAGCAAAGCCAGGGATGTTCATCAGGAGGATTCCTAATAATGCGATTCCTCGCAAAACGTCCACTGCAACAATGCGATTGGATTGCAACACCGGGTTGGAATTTGGCATGACGCTGATTTAACTGGGAAGAGGATTAAATTTAATGAATTTTGGCCGAAAGCGCAGAGGTTTCTCACAGCGTAACCCGAATGAATTTTAAAATGGAATGCTTAGCTTTACCTACTTTTTAAACTTCAATGGCAGAGAACACCTACAAGTCGAACACATTTAAGAAACCCGAAAAAGAAAAAAAGAGCAAAGGCCCAAAGTCTAAATTCAGTTTCAATCTTGATTTTTTTAAGGACCCACGATTTAGCCTTGCTCTTGGATTTTTTCTACTGATAGTATCTCTCTTTCTGGTTACCGCTTTTATTTCCTACCTCTTTACAGGCAAGGCGGATCAAAGCGTCGTTGAAGCTTCGGATGACTCCAGTCTTGTTGAATCGGGCAAGGAAGCCGACAACTGGTTGGGTATTTCAGGGGCATTTACGTCGCACTATTTTATATTCCGGTGGTTTGGCATCTCCGCATTCTTTATTCCACCCCTTTTATTTTTGTTGGGATTCAGGCTTGTATTCAAACGCGAGCTTGTTTCATTTTTTAATGCATTTATCTTTTCCGTCTTCGCGGGACTTTGGCTAAGTCTTCTAATGGGCTACCTCACCCATACTATTACAGGCGCTACTGAAGTAAGCTTCCTGAGCGGAGGCCTGGGTTATGAACTCGCGTATCTCGCCGACTCATTAATAGGATGGGGAACATTCTTATTCCTTGTGCTCACTCTGTTTATTTTTATTATCTACTTCTTTAATGTCACCTCCATCAATGCTTTCCAGGTGAAAGACCCTAAGCCAATGGGGAATGATGCTCTCGTTCCGGGAGGAGATGACTTAATAATAACACCCACTTATTCGGATGATCGCGACATCTGGCCGGTTGAAAAGGAACCTGAGCCGTTTCTGGTGGTTAAAACAACCGAAGAGCCAGTTGTCGTTCCTGAGATTGATCTTGAAGTTGAGCCAGTTAAACCCCTTAAAAAGGAAAGAGAAGAGCCGGTATTTATTATTGAAGAAGCCAAGACCGACACCGACATATTAGCGGAGGGACTTGTGGAGGCCCAGGGATCTTTTGACCCAACCCTTGAACTAAGCAGTTATAAATTTCCTCCTCTCGAATTGCTCAATGAATTTGAGGCCAGCAAAGTGCAGGTGACTCAGGAAGAGTTGAATCAGAATAAGGATAAGATTCTTGCTACGCTTACCAATTTTAAGATTGGCATTCAAAGTATTAAGGCTACGATCGGCCCGACGGTAACGCTTTATGAAATCGTACCGGAAGCTGGTGTCAAGATTTCCCGCATCAAAAATCTGGAGGATGATATCGCGCTAAGCTTATCAGCCCTTGGGATACGTATCATTGCTCCTATTCCCGGTAAGGGTACAATCGGTATTGAAGTACCTAATAAAAATCGTGAAATGGTAAGTATGCGCTCTGTGCTGGCCACCGAGCGGTTTCAAAAGACCGATAAAGACTTGCCAATTGCGATCGGTAAGACAATTTCGAATGAGTTGTTGGTAATTGACCTCGCTAAAATGCCCCACTTGCTCGTGGCGGGTGCAACGGGACAGGGTAAGTCGGTGGGATTGAATGTAATCCTGACTTCACTTTTATACAAGATGCATCCAAGTCAGTTGAAGCTTGTGCTGGTTGACCCGAAGAAAGTCGAGATGTCGTTGTTTAGCAAGATTGAGCGTCACTACCTCGCCAAGCTCCCGAATAGCGAAGAGGCAATTATTACCGACACAAAAAAAGTTGTTCATACACTCAATTCACTTTGTATTGAGATGGAGAACCGTTATGAAATTTTAAAAGATGCAGGAGCGCGTAATCTGAAAGAATATAACGTCAAGTTTATAGCCCGCAAATTAAATCCCAAAGAAGGTCATCGATTTCTACCATACATCGTGCTGGTGATCGATGAGCTTGCCGACTTAATGATGACGGCGGGCAAAGAAGTGGAGACTCCGATTGCTCGTTTGGCACAGTTGGCCCGAGCAATAGGTATTCATCTTGTGGTTGCCACCCAGCGACCTTCGGTAAATGTAATCACCGGTGTGATCAAGGCTAACTTTCCCGCGCGACTTTCTTTCCGTGTGACGTCCAAAGTTGATTCACGTACGATCCTCGATTCGGGTGGTGCAGATCAACTGGTGGGAATGGGTGATATGCTTTTCTCTTCGGGTTCTGATGTGATCCGGTTGCAAAGCCCGTTCGTTGACACGCCTGAAATTGAAAAGGTGTGTGAATTCATAGGTGCACAGCGAGGTTATCCATCCGCCTACATGCTGCCTGAGTTTGAAGGGGAAGAAAATGCAGCAAACGATATTGACCTTTCTGATCGTGACGCGCTATTTGAAGAGGCAGCAAGTCTTATTGTAATGCATCAGCAGGGAAGTACTTCATTGATTCAACGGAAATTGAAGTTGGGCTACAACCGTGCGGGTAGATTGATTGACCAATTGGAGGCGGCAGGCATTGTTGGACCTTTTGAAGGGTCTAAGGCCAGGGAGGTATTGATCCCTGACCAACTGAGTTTGGAACAATTATTGAGTAGTCTGAAAGAAAAGCACGGTCAATAACTAAATTTGCCCTCTGTACCTGTTAAAACCTGAATCACCGAATGAAAAAGCTCTTTTTTCTCACTTTTTTATCCTTTTTATCCAGTGGCCTGTTTGCCCAGTACGACCCAAAAGCCCTGGAGATCCTGGAAGCAATGGCCAAAAAGTATAAGCAGATCCCCTCTTTTGAAGCGAATTTCTCTTACACCCTCACAAATGACGTGGAGAAAATCAATGAGGAGTTTAAAGGAAAAATGACCGTAAAGGGAGATAAATACAAGTTGTTATTGCCTGAACAGGAGGTCGTTAACAATGGTGCAACCATCTGGACCTATCTGCCTGATGCCAAAGAAGTGAATATCGATAATTTTGATCCTAATTCCGATGATTTGAACCCTTCTAAGTTTTATGAGATCTATAAAAAAGGTTTCAAATATATTTACCTGGAAGACAAGACTGAAGGTGGAGTCTTGTGCGAAGTAGTTGACCTCGTTCCTGAAAAAAAGGACGCCCAGTATTATAAAGTAAGGATGAACATTATCAAGAAAGACAAGAGCATTCAAAGCTGGGTTATGTTTGATAAAGCGGGCAATCGTTATAAGTATCTGATAACAAAATTCAACCCCGCGATAAAAGCGGAAGATTCTTTCTTCACTTTTGATCCCAAGAAGTACCCCGGCGTGGAGGTTATTGACCTTCGATAATAGTTAACAGATATTCTTTGAGTAGAAGAACGGCTCACTATCCTCTTGTGATACCGTTAGCTGTTAACCATCTCACCATCCAGAGGCCATCGATGCAATCTGCTAATGTTTTATCTTTTCTTCTGCGAGTTGTAATCGGATCGTTGTTGTTTTTCTCCTGCGGGTCCCTAAGTGAATTCTCTTGTGATTACTCTGATCGATTTGCTTAATTTAGTACCATGAACCGCAAACAATTGGTCGAGCAGATAAAAAAGAAAAGATCCTACCTCTGTGTTGGTCTTGACACCGATCTTTCAAAAATTCCAGAGCACCTCCTTTCGAGTTCCGACCCGGTATTTGAATTTAACAGACAAATTATCGATGCCACACACGAATATTGCGTAGCCTATAAGCCCAACCTGGCTTTTTATGAAGCACTCGGAGCAGACGGATGGGTGAGTCTTCAAAAAACTATCGATTATATTCCCAAAGATATTTTTACCATCGCTGATGCGAAACGTGGTGATATTGGCAATACATCTGCCCTTTATGCCAAAGCATTTTTTGAGCAACTTAATTTTGACTCCATAACGGTCACTCCCTACATGGGCGAAGATTCGGTGAGGCCATTTCTTGGCTTTAAGGATAAATGGGTGATTTTACTGGCGCATACCTCCAATCCCGGAAGCTCGGATTTCCAACTTGTGGAATCCAAAACCGGAAAAAGATTATACGAAGAAGTCATCACAAGGTCTCAGCGATGGGGTACACCGGATAATCTGATGTATGTTGTTGGAGCCACCCAGGCCGATAAAATGGCTGATATCCGAAAACTGGCACCAGAGCATTTTTTCCTTGTGCCGGGTGTAGGTGCCCAGGGTGGGGATTTAGGGGAGGTCTCAAAAGCAGGCTTGAATCAAGATTGCGGACTCCTGGTTAATTCCTCACGCGCTATTATCTATGCATCATCCGGGACCGACTTTGCAGAAAAGGCCGGCAGCGAGGCGCTAAAACTCAAAGCAGAGATGTCTATTCTCCTGGACCAAAGAGGTATCTAACGAAATCTTTAATTTTCCCCCTTCAGGCTTCAAATTTCCAGCACAATCAAATTGTCAGGAAAACACTCATCCTGAAATTCCATTTAATTCTTCCCAACGCCCAAATTTGAAACGGCATTTAACTTGATCGTTTGAGGATCTAATATTTCAGTTTCCCTTGCTTTCATTTTTCCATTGTCAAATTTTCATCTTTTAGCAATGCACGAATCATTCCTAAGTTACCTTTGGCAGCTTCAATACTTTGACAAAAAAGAATTGAAGACCTTTGACGGTGAGAAGATCGTGATCTTTAATCCTGGATTGTTGAACACCAATGCCGGCCCTGATTTTTCGAATGCAAGAATAAAGATTGGTAGTATTGACTGGATCGGCAGCGTTGAAATACACGCCATTTCTTCTGAATGGTATGCTCATCACCACAACAATGACGAGGCGTATGACAATGTGATTCTTCACCTGGTGTGGCAACAGGATAAACCAATCGTGAGAAAGGATAAAACGTTTATTCCTACCCTTGAACTTAAGGGAAGGGTGGAGGAAGGTCTGATTACCGCCTATCGCCAGCTCACAACAAGTGCTTTTTCAATTCCATGTAAGCGATCATTGCCCGAAGTAAATGAAATCACGAAACTTTCCATGGTCGAAAAGGCTATGATGGAAAGACTGGAACGAAAGGCTGAAGATGTACGCACGATTTATAAACAGACCGGGAACAACTGGGAGGAGACCTTTTACCAATTGCTGGCCCGTAATTTCGGTTTTAAAATAAACTCTGAACCATTTCTTCAGTTGGCGCGATTGCTTCCATTGAAATTCTTGCAAAAGCAAGGGGACAAACTGCAGCAAATTGAAGCGTTGCTTTTTGGCCAGGCAGGTTTCCTGGAGCCGCCAAAGGGTGATGAATACTACACCTCCCTGAGACGGGAACATACGCTGCTTGTTCAGAAATATTCTTTGCTGGAGAACAAGATGTCAAAATCGCAGTGGCGATTTCTCAGGTTGCGTCCCGCCAATTTCCCCACTGTTCGATTGGCCCAGTTCAGCGCCCTTCTACATGCACGTCAGAGTCTCTTTTCGGCAATTCTTGCAGTAGAGGACATGAGAAGTCTGGCCCACCTCTTTACCGTCAGCCCTTCCGTTTATTGGCTTCACCACTACCAATTTTCAAAGAAATCGAAAACTCCGGTGCATGACCTGGGCAGTTCAAGTATAGAAAACATAATTATTAATACGGTTGTACCCGTATGGGTTGCCTATGGGCGGATGATAGGTGAGCAGCGGTGGATAGACCTGGGGGTGGAAATATTGCAACAGCTCCCTGCGGAGGAAAATAATATAACTCGGGCCTGGAAAGATAATGGCATTACGTCAGTTTCTTCCTTTGATTCACAGGGATTGATTGAATTATATAATAACTTTTGCCAGCAAAAGAACTGTCTAAACTGTAGTATTGGAGCTTCATTGATTAGTCCCGGCAAATGATTGTTGCGATCTTATTATTAGATAGTGGTATCCTGCTCTGGATTGCATTTACGCTTTACAAAAAGCAGGATGATTTGGTCAGATCCTTTTACTGGCCAGCATTAATTGCCAAATTACTTGCAGGGCTTAGTGTTGGCTGGCTATATTTTTCCTACTACGGACAAGGCGATACGATCTCTTATTGGGAAGATGGGAAGCGGGTGTCTGATGTTATCATGTCAAATCCCCTTGGATCTTTGAAATTCTATTGGAATGAAGATGCCAGTCCAGTCATTGTCGAAGGACTGAATAATCTGAAACCACGATCACTTTTCTTTGTTAAAATTTCCGGATTGATCGCTTTAGTTTCCGGTAGTAATTACTGGATGATGTCAATCATTATTTCATTTTTTTCATTCCTTGGTTCGTGGTACATTTTTACTAAAACCATTTCATTTTTCCCAGGGTCAAGGATCGCTTCTGCTGTTGCTTTTCTGTTTTACCCTTCTATTGTATTTTGGTCTTCAGGACTTATTAAAGAAAGTATCGGACTGGCGGCATTGTTTTTCCTTGCGGGAGTTTTTCTTACTATAAGTAATAAACAACGAGTGAGTCTATGGGAATGGGTTGTGACAATTCTTTCGATTTGGATTGGCTGGAATCTGAAGTATTACTGGCTTGGCGTCTTTATTCCCGTAGCTGTAACCTCTGCGCTTATCATAATGTTAAAGCGGAGATTTCAAGTTCTCGCGCAGTATGATGTCGCAGTATGGCTTGGTCTTTTCATAGTTGTTTTCTTAATAGTCACCAGCATTCACCCCAATTTTTATCCGGCGCGGTTCCTGGAAGTCATTATCCAGAACAATCAGGAGTTTATGACGTTGACAGACCCAGTCAATGCGATCCATTATCGCGATCTCAATGCCTCTCTGTCAAGTATGGTATTGAATTCACCTCAGGCATTTATCGCGGGATTGTTCAGACCTTTTTTTTGGGAGGGTCATAATTTTATTTCGTATGCTGCAGGCGTCGAGAATTTTATTTTTCTTTTGCTGGCGTTGATGGCGCTTCCAGCATTGAAAGGGTTTTTTAAATCCCGCGACAGACTTCTTGGCCTCGCTATTGGCTCATACAGTTTCCTCCTTGCTATTTTCCTGGCATTATCAACACCCAATTTTGGAACACTATCACGATATAAAATTGGATTCCTGCCGTTTTTAGTTTTCCTAATCGTATACAAGAATCCATTTATTGTCAAATGGAGCCAGGCAAAAAGTAGTTTGGCTGGTAGCTGATTCAAGCTACCTTTGTTAGTAGCGGACTATAAAGGCATCACACTATCCATGGAAAATCCTGTTATTATTTTTGGAGCAAATTATCTTGGACGAATAGTGAAGGAAATTTTCGAAAGCAATGAAGTGGTAGTGTATGGCTTTCTGGACGACAACAAAAAATTACACACTACAGAAATCGACGATGCGGTTGTGCTGGGAAGCACGGATGATGATGGCTTCCTTAAACTGATTGGTAAAAAATGTGAAGCTTTTGTGGCGGTTGATGACAATAAGCTTCGGAAGAGCATTGTGCAGATGCTACAGGAAGTGAGACATATTCAACCTGTAAATGCAACGCACAAATTCGCACAGCTGTCACCGAAAGGAATCATCGGTCATGGAAATTTCTTTGACGTTGGCTTTAGCTCAGGACCTGGCTCAACTATTGGAAGTCACTGCCTGCTTCATGCAAAAAGTCATCTAGGCGCGGAATCGGTGCTGGGAAATTTTGTTCAGGTAGGCTCAGGTACGATAATCAGTCCGAATGTGGTGATCGAAGATGAAGTGTTCATCGGATCCGGGTCAACGATAATTTCTGGAATCACCATTGGAAAAGGAGCGAGAATCGGAGCTGGGTCTGTGGTAATTGGTCCGGTCAAAGCTGGAGAAACTGTTTTTGGGAATCCGGCGCAGAAGATTAAAACTTAATGCACGGTAGGCACTAGAATACTTTGCTATAAATCTTGGGTAAACTCGCAATGCCCAGTGCCCGATGCTTATTCTCTCAAAGTAAAGATTGGTCAACTTTCAATTCTAATTAAGTGAAAATCTCTCCCACAGACTTGATTCTCAACCCCGATGGAAGCGTCTACCATTTGAATTTATTGCCTGAGAATATATCCAACACCATCATTACTGTTGGCGATCCTGGACGAGTGTACAAGGTAAGTCAGTACTTCGATGATGTGGAGTTTGAAATGAACAAGCGGGAGTTCATTACTCATACCGGTTCACTGGGAGGCAAGAGAATTACCGTGATGAGCACTGGCATTGGCACTGATAATATTGAGATCTTTTTTAACGAGATCGATGCCCTTGTGAATATTGATTTGAAAACACGTGAGCCAAAGTCAAGGAAACGTAAATTAAAGGTGATACGGGTCGGTACATCGGGTGCTCTTCAGGAAGACATCAAATTGGGTTCTCATCTGGTGAGTGATTATGCTGTAGGGCTGGATAATCTCATGACCTTTTACAATCTTCCGATGAATGAAAAGGAAACCAGATTGTCAAAAGAGATCCAGGCTGCTACAACGCTGCCGTTCGCTCCCTACGTGGTGCGTGGTTCTGAAGAATTGCTTGAGACATTTGGTTCGGGAATGATCCAGGGAAATACAGTAACATGTCCTGGATTCTATGCACCGCAGGGGAGGAGCCTACGCCTCCCGACGCGATTTCCAAAGTTATTGGAAGATCTGAATTATTTTCATTCAGACGACTTCTGGCTCACCAACTTTGAAATGGAAACTGCGGGATATTATGCGTTGGGGAGATTACTGGGTCACGATGTGATCAGTGTTAATGCAATACTTGCCAATCGCATCACCAATAAGTTTTCTAAAGACCCTGATAAAGTGATTGACTCGTTAATAAAGACGGTGCTGGAACGGCTCTAAGAAATTGACACTTCACAAGGGTCAGTTGACAAAGAGTTCTTACACATCACAACGTGTCAAGGGTTCATTTGTCAGCTGGCAACTGGCTCTCAGCTTTTCGACATCGCTTCCATCTTGATAATATGCTTCGCTGCCTGGAACGCATCGTTATTATAGAAGCCTGAAAGAATGCGGTGAGCAATCTGCTCGTATACTAATTCTTCTTCCGATTTGCCTTCTTTGCCAAGCCAGAAAACCCTTTTTGGGTGACTTTTCATGTCGTCTACGTACGACTTTGCGTGAGTGTACTGATCAGCCGTGAAGGTGATGGTAAAGCAGGTACGAACTTGTTGTGTTTCCATGATCATTTGGTTTACAAGACTAATGCCAGAATTAAAGTACTATTTTAAAGATTTTATTTGAATGAAGTCAAGCAACGCGACCGGATGCGGGCGTTTATGTTCGTACTTGAGACAATTCCTCGGCAGAGTTAACTTGCAGCCTTATTTATGAGAGAGTATTCCATTAATACATTAAAAAACGGCATTCGGGTGATCAATAATCGCGTCGCGAGCACGAAAATCGTTCACTGCGGAATCATGTTGGATATCGGAAGTCGTGATGAAAATCAGGCCAACCAGGGTATAGCCCATTTCTGGGAACACATGGCCTTCAAGGGAACGAGGAAGAGAAAGGCGTTCCACATTATCAACCGGCTCGAGTCGCTGGGAGGTGAACTGAATGCTTACACTGACAAGGAGAAAATATTGTTCTTCGCCTCTATCAGGGATGATTATTTCGAACGTGCCTTCGAGTTGCTTACGGACATAACGTTCGAGTCGATGTTTCCGGCAAGCCAGATAGAACGGGAACGTCACGTGATACTGGAGGAGATGTCTATGTATATGGATGATCCCGACGGAGCGCTTCAGGACGAGTTCGATGCGGTAATATATGCGGGTCACCCAATGGGCATGAATATTCTGGGCACTGAAAAAACGGTTTCAGCTTTCAAGCATGCCGACTTCAGAAAATTTGTAAAAAGTAATATTGACACGCGGCGCATTGTATTTTCGGTAACGGGCAATGTAACGGAGGAGGAGGTGATGCGACTGGCAGAAAAACACCTCGGTCATATTCCAAAGATCATTTCTCCTCAAAAGAGAGTAAAATTCGCCGGCTACAAGCCGAAAGAGGTTATCTTGAAAAGACCAGTGAAGCAATCGCGCTGTGCCATCGGGAGACCTGGCTATTCCCTCAAAGACGAAAAGCGAGGATCGTTTTATCTGCTCAACAATATTCTAGGGGGCTCAGGAATGAATTCACGTCTCAACCTTTCCCTTCGTGAAAAACATGGATTTGTATATTCGATAGGATCACAGTTTACTCCGTTTACTGATACTGGTCTGTTTGCCATCACCTTTGGAACCGAGCCGTCTCAATTGTCGAAAAGTATCAAGCTAGTAAATGAGGAACTGCGTAAGTTTCGGGACGAAAAGTTGGGTGTAAAACAATTGGCATCTGCCAAAGAACAGATCATGGGGCAGGTCGCGATGGCCGAGGAAAGTAATATCAGTTTTATGATGATGATGGCCCGCAGCATTCTTGATCTGGGTAAGATCCAGTCGCTTGAAGAAATCTTTTCCCGCATTCAGGGAACTACAGCAGTTGATATTATGAAAATGTCAAACGAAATGTTTGACGAAGATAAATTGAGTTATCTGATGATGGAACCCAAGGAATAATATGACGTTATGGAATTCATTAGTCCGGAACTAAATGCGTATTCAGAAGATCACACATCTCCTGAATCCGATTTGTTAAAGAAAATCAATCGCGACACTCATGTTGCTGTTCTTAAACCTCGGATGTTATCAGGACATTTGCAGGGAAGGTTCCTTTCTATGGTCAGTAAAATGATCAGGCCAAAAACTATTCTTGAAATTGGAACCTATACCGGATACTCTGCTATCTGTCTCGCTGAAGGATTGGTAGAGGGAAGTAAGCTCATTACTCTCGACATTAATGAGGAGTTGGAGGATCGGGTAAGAGGATATTTCAAGGAATCAGGAAAAAATGATTCAATTGATTACAAAATTGGCAACGCGTTGAATATTCTTCCAACACTGCCTGGTCCGTTTGATCTCGTCTGGATTGATGCCGATAAAGAGAACTACTCGTCCTACTACGATCTTGTAGTTGATAAGGTAGCATCAGGTGGGTATATCCTGGCCGACAATGTTTTGTGGAGCGGGAAAGTAGTCGAAGCGAAAACAGATAAGGATACACGCGCTATCAAAGAATTCAATCGTAAAATCAATGAAGACACCCGAGTCGAGAATCTTTTGCTGCCAATCCGGGATGGTATCCTTCTGATGAGGAAGAAATAGGCATTGGTATTGAGAGTTTACCCGATTGTGGTGGCAAAGTGTCCCAATGCCGAATGGGTGCTCTACATCCACGCCTGCCATTGAATTGGTGCTTAATTTTTCTTGGAATTATATTACCTTTACGCTCGATGAATTTTTTTGCTCCAGCACTTATTTTTTGTGGAGCGGCTGCCTTCAGCCAAGCCCCGCAAGTGCCCCACAAAATGCAGTTTGCAGGTTTGACGCTAAGCATTCGTGACGATGCCAGGCGCGAGATTCAAAAAGATGTTGATGCATTGACGCTTCACCCAAAATATTTTAATATCAAGGTTGAGCGTGCAAAGACTTATTTCCCGATCATAGAGAAGATCTTTGACGAGGAACGGCTGCCACAGGATTTCAAATACCTCGCTTTGCAAGAGAGTGCGCTTGTACCGGACGCTGTGTCGTCTTCCAACGCAGTAGGTTTCTGGCAGTTTAAGGAATTCACCGCACATGAAGTTGGACTTCGAGTCGACGCAGAGGTTGATGAACGAATGAACATCGCCAGTGCCAGTCGTGGTGCCGCCCGCTATCTGAAACAATGCAATCATTATTTTAACAACTGGGTGTATGCACTTCAGTCTTATCAGATGGGAGCGGGTGGAGTTATGAGAAGTGTTGGCGACCAAGATCTTGGCGGAAGGCATATGGAAATTACATCGGATACTTATTGGTATGTGAAGAAGTTCATCGCACATAAAGTAGCCTTTGAAAATGCCACAAGCGGTAAGGGTGTGGTAGAGTTGACGCGATTGAACTCGGCAGGGGGAAAAACGTTGCTGGAAATTTCACAGACGACTTCTGTTGAGGAGCAAAAAATACGCGACTTTAATAAATGGCTTAAGACTGACCGTATTCCTATTGATAAGGAGTATGTAGTGCTCATTCCGAATGGTGAAGGAAGTGTCGACTTTGGTGTATTGGCTATCGCTACGTCAAAGGCAACGCCATTGCCAGAAAGCACCAACCCCGCTGTCGTCAAAGAGGAAGAAAAACTTAAGATCAATGGCATACCAGTAATTCGCGCACGGAGGGGTGAAACAGCTAGTATCATTGCTGCGCGCGGTAACATTGGCGTATCCGCATTCCTAAGTAATAACGAAATTGAAATTGATAATCCCCTTCGGGAAGGCGATTTATATTTTCTTGGCAAAAAGAAAAAACGTGCCGAACAAGAACTATACACAATTAAGTCGGGTGAGAGTCTATGGATGATTAGTCAGCGGTTTGGAGTTCAGCAAAAATCCCTCTTGAAATATAATCGATTGAATAAGGACGCAAAGCTGGCTGCTGGTCTGACGTTGTTTCTCAACAGCAAGAAACCTGCAGTACCAGAAACTGAAACCGAGAGGGAGAATGTTATTGTCACACTTGATGAAGACAATTCGTTTAACTGGGATCAGCCTGTATCAAAAAAGAACGTCGCGATAGTAGTGCCGGAGACCAAATCGGATTCTGAAACAATGCCTTCTACGGAAGCAGCGACACTTTTGCTCGGGGATATTACTCCAGGTACATCAAATGTCCCGGCGATTTCAATACATGAAGTAAAATCCAGTGATACTCTTTACAGTGTTGCCCGTCAGTACGGCGTGACAATAAAAGAGCTTATGGAGTGGAATGAAAAGAAAGAATTTACACTTTCTGTTGGCGAAAAGTTGAAGATTCACGCCCGCTAACCTCTTTTTATACCATTTTGGGTAAATACCTTACCTCAGTATTTCTATTATTTTTTGTCAGGGTTTTGTTTCTGGATAAAAAAGATAATTTTGCGGCACTGCGAAAGTGCGGAAGATCTAAAAAATGACGATGAATACACCTGTGAGGACAATTGACTTGGTAATGTTGGTGGACGATAATGACACTGATAACTTCATTAGTAAGCGGATAGTAGAAATAACAAAATTTGCAAAACGTGTAGAGGTAAAGAATTCTGGAAAAAGTGCGTTGGACTACCTTACTGAGAACCAAAACAATCCCGAAAATCTCCCAAACATAATCTTCCTCGACATCAACATGCCTGTAGTAGACGGCTTTGTTTTCCTGTACGAATTCGAAAAATTCAAGGAAGTGGTGCGGACAAAATGCAAGGTGATAATTTTGTCCAGCTCTGATAACAAGCGTGATATTGACAGAATTGTCAACAATAACTATGTAATCAAATTCATCACCAAGCCGTTGACGGAGTTGGCGCTGGATGAAATCAAGCTCAACAATATTTGATCCAGCTGACGGGGTTTTTGTATTTTTGCCCGGAAACCCTATTTACATGAGTAAAAACTCGCCATTGGTCTATTCGTTAGCTGTTGCATCGGTCATTTTATTTGCGACCATTTCCACACAATCAATTGCGCAGGTTGTTAAAATTGACTCGACCTCCCATTGGAGAAAGGCTTTTAAGGCCGGCATCAATTTAAATCAGGCAGCCTTTTCTTCTAACTGGAAAGCGGGGGGTGTCAATTCATTTGGTTTTAATGCGTTCTTGAATATTAAAGCTAACTATAAGAAGGACAAAATTTCCTGGGATAATGAAATTGACTTGCTTTATGGGATGGTCAACAACAGCGGACAGGGATATCGCAAAACCCTTGACAGGATCTTTGTTGACACAAAAGTAGGTCATAGCATCAGTAAGAACTGGGATTTGTTTGTTGCCGCCAACGCTCAATCTCAGTTTGCAAAAGGGTTCAAGTATAGTAAGGATGTAAATGGTATAGAGCAAGAGCAATTGGTCTCCGAATCCTTTGCTCCAACATTTGTTACGGCTTCGTTGGGATTTGAGTATCATCCGGTAGAATATTTTAAAGTTCGCTTATCACCTTTTGCACCACGTGTAACGTTTTTACCTCACAACGATGGCAGGTACGCTGCCGTGGATTCCATACGACCGTACGGCGTGTTGGTGGGAAGTGCTACCAGATTTGAGTGGCTCGCATTTCAAATGCTGGCTGAATTCAATAAAGACATCGCCAAGAATGTAAATTTGAAAGTTCGTTATGTGTTATTTGCCAATTATGAAACTTTCGAAGCGAAACTTATTGACCACCGTGTTGACTTTAACCTTACGGCAAAAGTCAATAAGTATGTAAATGTCTCCATTGGAAGTATTTTCCTATATGACTACGATCAAGACGCGAGTGCCCAATATAGTCAAGCCTTCTCATTGGGAGTTCAGTACACCTTCCAAAATTTTGAAGATAAAAAGTAAAATACTCTCGAAATGTATTTTAGCTTATGATGATAGAGATCATACCAGCGCTCCCTGCTGACATTCCCACCTTGAGAAAAATATCCATCGAAACGCAGATTGATACTTTCAGTGCAGATAATAATCCTGAGCACATCGAGGCCTATTTGAAAACGGCGTATGAACCGTTGAAATTTGAAACAGAGTTCTATGAGCCTCACACTATCTATTATATAGCGTGGGATGGTGAAACCGCGGCTGGGTTTTTACGCTTGCGAGTGACCAATGAGGCCGAAAGGCATTTGGGTAGTAATGCAATTGAACTTCAGCGATTGTATGTTACCAGAGGATTTCAGGGAAAAAAGATAGGCTTTATGCTCATGCAGCAAGCTGTTAATTATTCAAAAGAAAAGGAGTTTGAGTGGCTTTGGCTTGGAGTTTGGGAAAAGAACGTCAAGGCGCAGGACTTCTACAAGAAGGTCGGGTTTGAACACTTCTCTAATCACACATTCTGGATGGGGCCTGATCCTCAGAATGATTGGTTGATGAAACTTAAACTCTGAAAGATTCCCCTAACGAATTTTTTTGGTTGCATTTGTGAACATCCTAGTAATCGTTGGACGAAGGTCAGTTAGATGGAATTAAACCAAAAGACCTAGCCGAATTCATGCGTTAACGATTCTGCGAAAGCCTGTAAATCCGTTCAGCAGGAATTCATTTTACCCTATTTCAATCGGATTCGAGAAAAATTATCAGCAAATGGGTTATTTTTTAACCTATTGTTCCGAAATTCATGCATAAATTTTCACACAATAGGCTATGAGTAAACCCAAAACCCGTTGGATAGTCATTTTTGTTGTGCTGGTAGCCCTGCAATTTCTGGTCCTGTTTAATAGCAGCAATCCGGAAACTGCAACGCTGCATACAATCGACAAGGCAGATACCGCCTGGATGATCGTGGCAACGGCGTTTGTCCTCTTTATGACACCGGGCCTTTCATTTTTTTATGGTGGAATGGTCAGCGCGAAAAATGTCATATCAACTATGCTTCAAAGTTTTATCGCTCTAGGTGTAATAAGCTTATTATGGTATTTGGTAGGATTTAGCCTGGCTTTTGGAGAAAGCTGGCACGGGCTCATCGGAAACCCTATGACCTATTTCGCTTTTAAAGACGTAGGATTGAGTCCTAATTCTGTTTTTTCTCCAACATTCCCCTTTTTACTGTTTGCCTTGTTTCAGTTGAAGTTCGCCATAATCACGCCGGCACTCATTACCGGCAGTTTCGCGGAACGGGTAAAGTTTACGTCCTACCTCATTTTCATGTGCCTGTTTTCTCTCCTTATTTATTGTCCACTTGCCCATTGGACTTGGCATCCCGACGGATTCCTTCGTGTGTGGGGTGTGCTCGACTTTGCTGGAGGAACGGTGGTGCATATGTCGGCGGGCTTTGCAGCGCTGGCGGGTGCGTTTATCTTGGGTAGGCGTCAACATAAATATCATCAGCCGGCAAATATTCCATTCATCATCCTGGGAACAGGAATGTTGTGGTTTGGATGGTTTGGATTCAATGCCGGGTCAGCTTTGGCCGCCAATGGTCAGGCAGTCCAGGCGTTTGCTACTACTTGTTTTGCTTCAGCATCAGCGATGATGACGTGGGTGTTGTTTGATGCGCTGGTAGGAAGGAAGATCTCTGCCATGGGGGCTTGTATTGGTGCCGTTGTGGGTTTGGTTGCCATCACGCCCGGTGCTGGTTTTGTTAATCTTGGTCAAAGTATTTTTATTGGATTCGCCGCCGCGATCATCAGCAATCTGGCAGTGTATTACAAACAACGAACCTCACTCGACGACACCCTTGACGTGTTCCCATGTCATGGTGTGGGTGGTATTGTTGGCATGATCCTTACGGGAGTCTTTGCTAAGGATGTTGGATTGGTGTACGGTGAATTTGAAACATTCAAGTATCATATCTATGCATTGTTTATTGTCGGAGCATTTACGTTCGCAGGGTCATTCCTTATCTTCAAGATTACCGGACTTATAAGTGATCTACGAGTCTCTCCTGACGAAGAGCGATTGGGCCTTGACATCAGCCAGCATTCCGAAACCTTGCTGTCGGATACACAGGTGCCAACAGCGGGTCCAGCTAATCAGAAAATGGAAGTGGCAGCATAAGTCATTTTTGGATTGGCTGATTTGTTGAGTTATCGATTTGCTCGGTCGTAATATATTCTCTCATTTTCCCAATCCATTCTTTCGTGAGAATTTTTATTTCCAGCAATTGATCAATGTTTTGAATATTTCCATGTTGTAGCCGATAAGCAACAATCGCCTGCGCGTCTTTCCTACGTATGTAGGGATGCTTTACTTCTACCGTCATTGTATTCAGATTGACTTTTTGTGGAATGAAGTCTTCTGCCACAAAGAATTGTTTATTTAATTCTTTTACAACCAATGTGTCAAGTCCATACACTTCTTTTAGTTGATCCATTGATATGAATCCACCCAGTTTATCGCGGAATAGACAAATGCGTTTCGATAATGAAGGTCCAATGCCGTACACTTTCATTAACTGAATGGTGTCTGCGAGGTTGATATCCATTAGCAGGTAAGCAAATAGCTTTTTCTCTTTTTCCTTATTTATTGAAGTTCTAGTAGGCGCACCGGGCGTTCCTTTGTCGACAATTGCAATCCACGGTTTTGCTTTTTCAAACCATATGGAATCCATTCCATAGATTTTCAACAGATCTTCTTTCTTTTTAAAACGTCCACCCTTTCCGCGGTAGCGCGCAATACGATTCACGAGGAAAGATGACAAGCCCAGTTTGACTAGTTGTTCTTCAGACAACGTGTTTGGGTCAAAAGAATGGAATGATATAGATCGGATTGTTGCTGGAGATTTTTTTCCGCCTATGCTATCGTTGGTAACGAAAGTCAAAGTGGCAAGGAGGCTATCCATTGCCCGTTCATCTTTAGAATGATCGGGTGGATAACGTAATTGCCAGTGACGGTAAGTAGGTTCAGAAAAAAGGATGACGACCATCAACGGCAACAGGATAAGAAAGGCATTGGTCTCCCGTCTTGAAAAACCAAAAAATCCTCTGACCCAGGCTTTGATGCGCATCATGGGAAGATAGGGATGAAATGAGGGCAGGTGCTATTGAGCAGTGTAAGGAAAACCGGATGATTTTTTGAGGTGATGTGTGTTAAACAATCAGTTTCACTTGCATGTATTGGCCCGGAACCCCCGAGAGGTGACATTTTAGATTTACCATTTTACGGAAAACCTGACCATTTCAGAAAATCAAATAAACCAATTGATGCTGTTATTAAATTGAATTCAAATTCTAAATATCATTCATATGGCAGATACATTTTCACAGATATACATACAGGCAGTGTTTGCGGTAAAAGGCAGAGAGAACCTCTTATTAAAGCCGTGGCGAGAAGAGGTTCATAAATACATAGCTGGAATCATTAAGGGTAAGGAACAAAAATCGATAATTGTAAATGGGGTGGAGGATCACATTCATTGCTTCTTCGGATTGAAACCTGCAATGGCTGTGTCAAGCCTGGTTCGGGATATCAAGAATAATTCGACAAATTTTATTAATGAAAGCCAGTTTCTTAAAAAGAGATTTCAATGGCAGGATAGTTTTGGTGCATTCTCCTATTCTCGCTCGGATATTGACAGGGTTTATAATTACATTTTGAATCAGGAGCAGCATCACAGGAAACAGACTTTTAAAGACGAATATATAGGTCTGCTTGATGAATTTGATGTGGAGTATAATCCTAGATATTTGTTTGAATGGATTGATTTAAAGGACATGAATAAATAGCTATCATTTTTGATTTATCATGCCACCCCTCCGGGGTTTTGCTATCGCGCACATTTCCATTTCTAAAATAATTTCACCCCTCTGGGGTTTGGCATAGATTTGGTTTGTCATCCCCAAACTGATGTCACCGCTCCTGGGTTTGCTATCGCGCACATTTCCATTTCTAAAATAATTTCACTGCTCTGGGGTTTGGCATCGATTTGGTTTGTCATCCCCAGACTGATGTCACCGCTCCTGGGTTTTGCTATCGCGGACATTTCCATTTCTAAAATGATTTCACTGCTCTGGGGTTTGGCATCGATTTGGATTGTCATCCCCAAACTGATGTCACCGCTCCTGGGTTTGCTATCGCGCACATTTCCATTTCTAAAATAATTTCACC
>JBBRON010000005.1:0-230195 GCA_038229375.1 Cytophagales bacterium
ATTTCAGCCAACTTCCAGTCCTGCATCAAAATATTCAATTCGATGGAAGGATTGAATGGTTTGGACATGTCATAAACGAACACATCCTCAAAAGGCGATAGCCAATACACGCCCTCGGTCACTATTTTTCTGTAGTTGCCGCTTCTGAACACCAATCCAATTTTTCCGGTGTTAATTCTGATCCTTTTCATCATTATAAAATTTAATAGTTTCTAAAAGTCATTAAAAAAGAAAGCAGCTCAAGGCAAGTCATCATTCAAAAACGGAAGTGTAGTTAAGTACAGCTCCATCTGGTTAGTTTTCTGAAAGGATGTCCTGAATTTCTTCAAACATTGTCGGGACCGAAGTTCCAGGAATGCCTTGCAAAAAAGTAAACGGATTTGCCATTCGGTATCCATACGCTTACTGAGTTTTCAAAAGACTGCCAATGACGAAAAATGCCATTTGGCCGATCTGCCTCCAACTGCTTTCAAAGGGACCCTTTTTAGAAGGGGTCAGCTTCGGTTTTGGATCTACAATCCATTGCATTTACCACTATGCTATCTCGATTTTAAGTTGAGAGCGGGATTCGAACCCACGTTGCTTGTTGCTCTACCACTGAGCTATCCTTATAACGGGAGAGGGGGTCGAACCCTCGACACACAAGTGAAAAACGACATCCAGCTAAGCAGCATGTTATGCCTGAAGTGGAACAACACTATGGAGCTATACGGAAACTCTCATCAGGTCTTAGGCCTTCTGTCTTCTTCGCGCCTCCCCCGAATACGCATCGGAGGGAAGATTTTTAGTCCCGACGCAGGCCGAGACAATTATTTTTTTTCAAAGAGCTCATTTGTGGGGACGATAGGATTCGAACCTATTCAGCCTTAGGGCACCAGATTTACAGTCTGGCCCAACTCTCCAAACCTTGGCGCACCCCCTAATTGAACCCAAATTAACGGGATGGCCAGCTTGAATCTGGCCACCCCACCGAGTCACCCGTCTGATGACGAGTCAAATGTCAATGGTAACTGCGCAGTCTTTTTGCGTAGTGAAATTATTTTCCGATTTTTTCAAAAATATTTTCAATGCCGTTAAATCGGAACGCCTTAATCCGCTTCAAGACCCTTGATAATTGCCTCAAAAACCGCCTTCGAAGGTGGACATTGGAGGATTTGGTCGAGGCATGCTCCGAGGCGCTCCACGAATATGAGGGAATTGAGAAAGGCGTAAGCAAAAGGACTGTGCAGATGGATATTCAATTGATGCGAAGTGACAAGCTTGGGTACAACGCGCCGATTGTCGTTCAGGAGAAGAGGTACTATTCTTATGGAGATCCGGAATACTCCATAACAAACATTCCATTAACCGACAAGGACCTTGGCAAGCTGACTGAGGTAGTTGAAATATTAAGACAGTTTAAGGGTTTCAGCCATTTTCAGGAACTCAGTGGAATGGTTCAGCGTCTTGAGAACAAGATCTACTCTGCCAAAACGAAACAAGAACCTGTAATTGACTTTGAGAAAAATGAGAATTTAAAGGGCCTAGAACATATTGAAACCCTTTACCAATCTATTATAAACAAGCGGGCAGTTGAGCTCTGTTATCAATCATTTAAAGCAAGGACAGCTAACGATTTTACATTTCACCCGTACTACTTAAAGGAGTATCGCAATCGATGGTTTGTATTGGGTACAAAGAAAAAAGATTCTCTCGTATTGACGCTAGCGTTGGACCGCGTTGTTTCTATAACTGAATCAGGAGCTAAATATCTGAAGCCAGAGGGTTTTAATGTTTCTGAATTCTTTCAAAATGTTATCGGAGTAACAGTTAATCAGAACGGCGTGCCTGAAAGAATCACCTTATTCGCAGACAATGAAACGGCCCCGTATATATTGACCAAGCCATTGCATCACAGCCAGGAAGTGGTTGAGACTCTATCAAACGGAGTGATTTTTTCGTTCAATGTTCAACTAAACTTTGAGCTCGAACGGGAAATACTTGGCTTTGGTGACAGAATTAAAGTGATCGCGCCAGAACGCCTGAAACGACGAATTAAAGAACAATTTGAAAATGCGCTTGACCTCTATCAATACGAGTTTAGCAATACGTCCCTTCAAAGCATTTTAAAGAAACTGGAATACAAAGGTTTTGTTATTCTCAATAACGTTTATGGTAAGAAGGAAGTCAATCTTATCAAGGCAACGATCTACAACTATCAAAGAGGAAGTGCCAAGGAAGAACCTTATGCGATTCGGAATTTGGTGAAAAAACTACCCGACCTGAAAAAATTGTTATTCAATACAAATCTTTTGACAATTCTTCGAAGGATTGATCAGGGATTATTTCTCACGAAAGCGATTTATTTTGATAAATCTCCTGAAGCAAATTGGTACGTTACGTGGCACCAGGATTTAACCATTAACGTAAATGATAAGATTGACACTGAAGGTTTCTCAGGCTGGACAAAAAAATCTGATGTTTATGGAGTATGCCCTTCTGAAGAAATTCTAAAAAATACTGTAACAATTCGAATTCATCTTGACGATACGGATGAGCAAAATGGTGCGTTAAAAGTTATTCCCGGCTCACACAATAAGAGACTTACCAATTCAGAAATACAGGTAATTACACAGAACAGTATTCCTTTCATTTGCAATGTGGGTGCTTGTGGAATTCAAATCATGACGCCACTTTTGCTTCACGCCTCTTCCAAGGCAACAAGCCAGAAACATAGAAGAGTCGTGCATCTCGAGTTCAACACAAAAGATTTACCGAATGGATTAGATTGGGCCGAGAAGTTTGAAATGATTTAATGTCGTTGCGGTACGAGGAATTTTCCATTCGAGATCACAATGGCGCGGGCGACATCAACAGGGGTTCATTGCGATCTTCATATCCTTTTTCTGTACGAGTTGTTGAGCATCTTTATCCGGTCCACATAATGAGATTGAAACAGTTCTTTAACGTTCGCTGATAGGAATGAGCGCTGAATCAGATCGAGTGCGTCTCCGCTCTTGGTTCTATATTTATCCAGAACCTTCCGGACACGGATCTCCAACATCCCGATTTTCATTCCAAATTCATAAAAATCATCATAGGCAAAGAACCCTAGCACCTTGAAACTTTCAGTATCATACTCACCAGAGAATAGACCATCGGATAAAGCAAAAAATGAGTCGGATGAAATATGAATTCTGGTGTTTATCATATCGTATGCCGGGCTTAGCACATAATCACCGCTTGGTGTTTGTGAAAGAGAGAAGTTCTTTAGATGGGCATCACCATTGCTGAACAGATAATTGAATACAACCCGTTCGAAATATTTTTCTATCTCCACAGCATAGGCAGGCAGATACCTTTTCATGAGTTTAGCAATATCCTCGTAGCTGCCCAGGTGTTTGAAATTATCATCTTTCTCCTTCGCAAATCCCGAAAGGGAAGCAAAGTCTTCCTGGGCTATTTTTTCGCCTTCGGTGTTATAATCGAATCGCTTTGTGATGTAGGCTGGTTGGCCGTTTTTAAAGAAGATAAGGGCGCAATCCGCGGTGTCTATGTTATATACCTGCTTTGCAATCTGCATGGTAAGATGTTCGTTGGCTGGTAATTCTTCAGGTTTGCCAAAGGGAGGACGGATAGGAATTGGTTTTAAAATGTATTGCCCGCGTTCGCCGGGCTGCGTAAGGCGAAGCTTATTCCTCTCCAGTCGTAGGGATTGCTTGAATTGTGCACCGCTAACGGATAGAGTCTTGCTATTCTGCCTGAATTGTTCTGCAACTTCTTCGTTGATGTCAGGAGCATCAAAGTCAAGCACATGACTCACCTTCTTTCCGAAGAACATATTTCGCAACGCGGAAGGACTGTAAGTATCGAATCCCTCAGCCAGAGTACTTGGACAATATTTCAGATCTGAAGGCTTCATGATTGTTTAATCAGTTCTACAGTTACCGCTCCAATGGTATCCGTAGAAGCGGTTGCACCCAGCAGGCTCAACACATCCCGTTCATCAATCTTCAGGTACCGGCTTTGAATGGCAAGGTTGGCTCCCTCGGCGATCATGTTGCTGAAAAAAGGAAACATGTGTTCATTGCGATATTCCTGTTGAGTCTTTGGAAGAGTAAGACTGATCGCAGATCTACTGCTGTCGTTGAAGTACGTGTCATGGTACCGGAATAGATAGCTGTTGCGGCTTTCCTCAGTGAGGATACCGGCAAGAATTCCATTACGGTACACTTCTGCCTTTCTCATTTATCAATCACTTTTTTTTCACAACTAATTTCAATTCCATACCCAATACCTCGGCCAGTTTATTAAGTACATCCAGCGTCGGATTTCCTTGTCCTCTTTCGAGCTTGTACAGGGTATTGGTGCTTACTCCCGCCAGCTCTGCCAGGTGGGGTTGAGTTACGCCCAGCTCCTTTCTGCGTTCCCGAATGGCGATACCGATAGGATTTTCTGACATTATAATGTGATTTTTAAGTAAAAATAAGCCCTGAAATCGTGTTTTACAAGAATAATCACATCATAATGTGATTATGACGGCATTTGGCACCCACTGACAGGTTTTTGGAACGAAATCACACTATAATGTAATCACAGGAGATCGGTCTCAGTGTATTATTATCACTAACAATTTTAGAAATTGACATAGTTTCAGGTCGTCCGACCAAAGAATATTTTTTATCCCGCTACTCGCCCCTTTTTTTCTAAAATGAAAATTGCAATCTCTTCTTAACTCTCCCGCTTTCAGTTTTCCTAAGATTATCATCTTTAAGTAACTCCAACGCTTTTTCCTTTGTAAACAACTTGAACCAAAGAATTGCCGGGAATATCTTGTTAGAGTGAGCCTCAAGTCTCATAATGATCTTGTGATTCGGGTCACGATGATGGTTGACTAGTTGACTTAATTCCGTTGGTTTGATATTTATTTCCTGGGCAAATTCGATATTTTTCTTCCCAAGCCGTTCGATGTATTGCCTTAGGAAATAGGCAAAGTTCAATGACTCGTCATATTTATCAGTTCCTACATAGTCCTCCATTAGAAATTTCAATTGCATTAGCTGTATTTTCAATTTGTCATCGTGTGATCTTTTGGAAACGATTTTCCTCCTATAGCTCTTAAAAACTTCGATGGATTCAAAGCGCTCGTTGTCAGTTAATTTAGGAGAAACGAAGGATTCATCTAATTCAAAATCGCCCGCCCTAGACATTTTACGAGGTTCCTTTTTTGATTTCATAGTGGTTGCATTCAAAGTGCTTACGTCAAATTCTAACACTTAACCTTACAGATAATCCCTTATCAATTGCTGTGAGTTTTTATCACTCGATGCCATTCGAGTACACAGGGTATTTATGTTTCCGAGATAGTCAAAGCCGTATTTCGAGTTGAATATTGTGGATGTTTTTGTCTTAGCGATGAGAAAGATCATCCCTTCATGCCCATTCTTGAATGCTAGTCGGGCAGCAAATGCAAACAAGCACCCTGCGATCCTGTCATAAGTCTTCAAATGGCCCCTTTGATCCTTCCGTGTCTCAATTGCAATTATTTCAAGACAGTCGAATCCTGGGTCCGAACGGTCCTCAACACATATCAATCCTAATATCTCATTAGCATCAATCAACCCTAGCTTATATACTTCTTGCTGTGAAAATGCATCCCAATCAAACTCAAATCGTTTTTCTTGCTTTATGGACCTAAAATCCGATTTGGTCAATTTCCCAATTTTCGCCTCTATGTCCCTATTGTTTGTTAAATCTCTGATAGTCACAGACCAGCCATCTATTTGAACGAACAAATATACTAAAAAGTTTACATAAAATGTAAAGTATTTACAAAAATACTAATGATGGAGAAACCGGTTCTTAGCATAGTTTTCGCTTTAACAGGGCCAATAATGGACAATCTGAGCTTTAGCATAAATTACAATGACTGCAAGAGACAACTAAAAACCTAGCTTTGATCAACCGAAACTCAACGGTTTATTTACAACAAATTGTGAAGTAACTTAGGTGATCAATGGTCAGTTTGAGCGTTCCACTATGATGAAATCACTTCATTTTACCTTTTGCCTGCTGTGGCTCTTCGCGGCCTGCCAGAGGGGGGGCTCATCTGAAAAGGGCGATAAGGATCAACTGAATAGTCATCCCGTGGGCATGGCCTGGATTGCTGGTGGCGAATTTACCATGGGCTGCAATGAAAAAAATTGCACGCAGGATGCAATGGTTCCTCATCGAGTAAAAGTAGACGGGTTCTGGATAGACGAAACAGAAGTGACCAACGCTCAATTCAGAAAATTTGTAGAAGAGACAAAATATATTACGGTAGCGGAGCGTGCAGTTGATTGGGAGGAGTTGAAAAAGCAAACTCAACCCGGAACGCCAAAGCCAGCGGATGAAGAATTATTACCAGGCTCATTAGTCTTCACCCCTCCTTCAGGCGTAGTTCAATTAAATGACTATTCACAATGGTGGAGTTGGGTAACCGGTGCCAATTGGCGAAACCCACAGGGACCTCATAGTACCATTGAAGGAAAAGATAATTATCCAGTTGTTCAGATTGCTTACGAAGACGCGCAAACTTTTGCAAAGTGGGCCGGGAAAAGTCTGCCGACAGAAGCCCAATTTGAATTTGCCGCTCGTGGCGGCCTGAATGAGAAAATTTTTTCATGGGGTGAAGAGTTAAATCCACAGGGAAAATATATGGCCAATTATTTTCAGGGATCATTTCCAAATCATAACACGGCAGAAGATGGGTTCGAAGGATCGTCCCCAGTAAAATCATTTCCTCCGAATGGATATGGCGTATACGATATGATAGGCAATGTGTGGGAGTTATGTTCAGATTGGTATAGTGTCGAATTAAAATTAACACCTGGCATACCCGTCTTGAATCCGGCAGGGCCGACCTCAACGCAAGATCCAAACGACCCATACGCTATTAAGCATGTTTCAAAGGGGGGCTCGTTTCTTTGCAGCGTTCAGTATTGTTCAAACTACAAACCCAGCGGGCGACAAAGTTCAGCTTTTGATTCTGGAATGAACAACACTGGATTCCGTTGCATAAAGCCTATACGTTAAAGTCGGAAAAATACTTTCACTTTGTTAACTTTTGGATGCTGAACTGCCAAAATTGGAAAAACAATAAGGTCGATACTGTTAAGCGCTGTTTTATTCGTTCCGATGTCTTTTGTGTTCTGTCAGCAAAAGACATCGGAGCGTCCGAATATCATTTTTATTATGGCGGACGACCATGCCTATCACGCTATTTCGGCTTACGATAATCACTTAATTGAAACACCCAACATAGATCGGATTGCAAAGATGGGGATGCTGTTTACACAGGCCAGCGTCACCAACTCTATTTGTGCTCAGTCCCGCGCAACGATTTTGACCGGCAAGCATTCTCACATGAACGGAAAAATTGACAACCATTATCCGTTTGACACAACCAACGTCACGTTTCCACAAATTCTCCAGAAGGCTGGCTATCAGACTGCAATGTTTGGGAAACTTCACTTCGGCAATAACCCCAAAGGGTTTGATCAGTTTAAGATTTTGCCCGATCAAGGAGCGTATTACAAGCATTGATAATAAAAAATAATCCGCGAGTAATCCCACCCATTCTGTTGGGATATTACAACAAGTTTAATGCCCACCGACGTCGCTGGGGCAACTTGTTGGTGATGGGAAAGGTCCAGCTGACAAAAAAATGAGCACTCCTGTGTTTCCAATGAAGCCTTATGTTACCCATTATCAACTTTTTTTGTAAACCTCTAAATAGCCACCAAAGTCGGTAATCTTTTTAGATGTATTTTGATATGAATGGATTTTGAATCCAACCACGCCACAATCTGAATCTTAATGGAGAAAGCAGATTTCCAGCTGGGCTATAACGCCCTATAAAGTAGCGCTTATCGTAATCTTCAGTGCTAATGCTAAAATGTTTATAGTCACTAGTACACACAAAATTCATAACAAAATAGTTAATGTTATTAGTTCGAGCGTAATCTACAATTTCCTGATCGTACCGAGGTTCATTCCGATGAATTGATTTCATGGCATCGTATGGATCAAAAAAATTAGTGTTTAGTTCTTATAAGGAAGATGGCCAGTGCATTCGATTTCCTCTGCATTGATTATGCTGCAAAGCAGCGAATCACATAAAAAGACGTTAGGCGTCCGTTGCAGGAAAGCCTTAGTGAATTCAGCTTAAAGTATGATTCTAATCATACCCTCGGCGCTTCAAATGCCATTAGTTTGATAGATAAATCAACCCGTAACAAACTAAAGCAAAACTCATGAAAAAGCTATTTCCAGTACTCATACTTGCTTTTCTGACGGCCTGTGCACCCGACAAACCAAAGCAGAATGGCGAGGAGTATCCCGAGCAACCGAAAGAGTCTGCTGTGGAGGCCGTCATCACGGACCCTACAAAAGGGATAGGCGCTGTAAAAACAGTAACGTTAAAAACACCTTTAGAACAGGAGCGCATCCCCAGAGGACTGGCTATCTACGAAATGAAATGTTCAGCATGTCACAAACTCGGCGACCAACGGGTAGTTGGACCCGGATGGAAGGATGTCACGAAAAGACAGAAACCCGAGTGGATCATGAATATGGTTACGAACACGGATGTCATGCTCGAAAAGGATCCCGAGGCACAGAAACTTCTTGAACTCTGCCTTGTCCGGATGCCAAATCAAAACATATCCATCGGTGATGCGCGCGACATTCTTGAGTTTATGCGCAAAAATGACGGCGAGAAATAGAAATAGAAATATTTAATATAGCCATGAAAAAATTAATATCGATTGCATTTTTGACTACTCTATTCTCGTGCGGACAGCAACAAACGGCTGTTAAAGAGGAGGAAGTAGCGACCCAACCCAATGCAGGTCAATCTGCTGTAAACGACAGCGAATCCGCGCGGAACGTTGTTCAAATCGCAGCAGGTTCCTCAGATCATTCAACACTAGTGGCAGCGATTAAGGCGGCCGAGCTCGTTGATGTACTTTCCAATGCTGGGCCATTTACGGTTTTCGCTCCAACAAATGCGGCCTTTCAAAAATTACCGGCTGGAACTGTTGACGATCTGTTGAAGCCTGAGAATAAAGCCAAACTGCAGGATATTTTACAATATCATGTCTATGTAGGTGTGATCAGTGAGTCCATTGTTCAGGATGGCATGAAGCTTAACCAAGTAAATGGTGGAGATGTAATCGTCGGTAAGAAAGACGGAAAGTTGACAGTAAATGGCGCCAACATACTTGCAACCATCAAAGCTTCTAATGGAGTTATTTATGTGACTGATGCTGTTCTACTACCTCCACCCGCGAAATAGTAAATCCTAATTGTAACAATAAACAATATATGAAAACGAGAATCTATAGTTGGATAGTGCTGCTGGTTGGCGCTGCCGTATTAATGGTAGGCTGTAAACCAAAAGGTCCGGCAGAAGTAGCCATGGGTGATGCCGCATCGAAAGTGTACGTAGCGCCTGGCAAGTACGACGAGTTCTACAGTATTGTATCGGGGGGCTTTAATGGCCAGATCGGCGTTTACGGAATTCCCTCCGGTAGGCTTCTTAAGATCCTTCCGGTCTTTTCTGTGTTTCCCGAGAATGGCTACGGCTTTAGCGAGGAAACTAAGCCGATGCTTAACACTTCCAGTGGTTTTGTTCCCTGGGACGACTTGCATCACATCGCACTATCGACTACAAACGGTGAGCATGATGGTCGCTGGGCCTTTGCTAATGGAAACAATACACCTCGAGTGGCTCGTGTTAGTCTGAAATCATTCCGCACCGAGGAGATTCTTGAGATCCCCAATAGCGGCGGAAATCATTCTTCACCCTTCATAACAGAAAATACTGAGTATCTGGTTGCCGGAACTAGATTCAGTATTCCAATGGGTAATAAGGATGTACCAATAAGTTCTTACAAAGAGAACTTCAAGGGCTCTATCAGTTTTATAAAAGTTGACCCTCAGACGGGTCACATGAATATTGCGTTTCAATTGCGCACTCCTGGTTTCAACTTTGACTTAAGCCGGGCCGGTAAAGGACCATCACACGGTTGGTTTTTCTTTTCCTGTTACAATACTGAACAAGCCTACACTCTTCTGGAAGTGAATGCCTCCCAAAAGGACAAGGACTATGTAATGGCCGTTAACTGGAAAAAAGCAGAAGAATATCTGGCTCAAGGCAAAGCAAAAATTGAAAAATCAAATTATGCCCATAATATCTACAGCGATAAGACGCATAATGCAACATCTACGATGGAAAGTGAAGTATCAGTGTTGGATGTGATGGAACTGCCCGGCATCGTGTATTTTATTCCTTGCCCTAAATCACCTCATGGAACAGACGTGGATCCCACGGGCGAGTACATTGTGGCCAGTGGAAAATTGGCAGCAGTTATTCCCGTATTTTCGTTCACCAAAATTCAAGACGCTATTGCAAAAAAGGATTTTGAAGGCGATTTCGGCGGTATCCCTGTTCTTAAATATGAATCAGCACTACACGGTGAAGTTAAGAAACCGGGGCTGGGACCACTGCACACTGAATTTGATGAAAAGGGAAATGCCTATACATCAATGTTTGTTTCTTCGGAAATTGTAAAATGGAATCTTAAAACACTCCAGGTATTAGACCGTGTGCCGACATACTATTCAATTGGTCACCTGAGTGTACCCGGAGGTCCCACCAAGAAACCCCATGGCAAGTATGTCATTGCTTACAACAAAATAACAAAAGACCGGTATCTGCCGACTGGCCCGGAATTGGCTCAATCAGCTCAGCTTTATGATATCTCCGGGGAGAAAATGAAGCTCCTGTTGGATTTCCCTACAGTTGGTGAACCACATTATGGTGAAGCAATTCCCGCCAATTTGATTGCACCTAATTCAATCAAGATTTATAAGATTGAAGAAAACGAGAATCCCTATGCGGCCAAGGGCGAAGGTAAAGCGCGGGTCGAGCGCAAAGGAAATGAAGTGCACGTTTATATGACAGCAATTCGGTCACACCTTACGCCGGACAACATCGAAGGGGTAAAAGTTGGTGATGATGTTTACTTCCACGTGACCAACCTTGAGCAAGACTGGGACGTTCCTCACGGTTTTGCGATAAAGGGTGCGCTGAATGCAGAGATATTGATTATGCCGGGTGAAACGCAAACATTAAAATGGAAACCGTTGGGGCCTGGAGTTGTTCCATTTTATTGCACCGACTTCTGTTCTGCGTTGCACCAGGAAATGTCAGGGTATGTACGTGTTTCGGCTGCGGGGAGCAATACCCCTCTTAAGTTTTCAACCGGAACAATTGAACCAGTAGAAGCATCTAAAAAGTAGTTACAGGCTGATCGTTCCGCGCCGGCGTCAGGCGCGGAACTTTCTTAATAGAATTATGAAACCTTTCAAAACAATTTCCCGTGTCGCCATTGCGCTGTCAGCGGCGTTGATGATCTCTGCCTATTTTGTCCCGCTGTGGCAGATACTCATGTGGGCGCCGCAATATCCAGAGGGGCTTGAAATGAAAATATGGATTAACACGTTGACTGGCAACGTGAAAGTTATCAGTGCCCTGAATCACTATATCGGAATGAAGCATATTGAAGTTGGCATGTTTCCAGAGTTTCAGTATATGATCTACCTGGTCGGGGGTCTTATCGGCTTTGGTTTATTGGCAGTCATTATCAACAAGCGATTTATGCTATGGGCTTATGCGCTGCTTATAATTTCCACGGGCTTGGCTGCACTTGTTGATTTTTATCTTTGGGGGTATGACTACGGACACCATCTTGATCCACATGCCCCTATAGTGGTGCCTGGGATGTCCTATCAGCCTCCTCTAATTGGCACAAAACAGCTTTTGAATTTCACAGCGTTTTCAGGACCCGATATTGGTGGATGGATATTTATAGTTTCCGGCGCTCTTGCAATTTTTGCGGTTGGTTATGAGTGGTACACCTCAAGAAAACCGGCATGAAAATATTTAGTATAATGCTAGTTGTTACTTTACTCGCATCATGCAGTGCTGAGCCGGAGCCTATTGCTTATGGAAAGGATTCCTGTCATACCTGCAAAATGACGTTAGTTGACAATAGATTTGGCGCCGAGATCGTAACAAAAAAAGGCAAAGTCTATAAGTTCGATGACATGACATGCATGATCAACTTTTATAACTCAGGCCAGGAAAAGGAAGAAGATATGGCCTTTCGATTGGCGGTCGATTTTAACATTCCCGGTCAATTAGTCAATGCACAGGAAGCCTTTTATAGTAAGTCGCCGGAGATTAAGAGCCCAATGGGCGGGCAAGTGGCAGCATTCTCAACAAAAGAGCAATTCCAAAATAGGAATGAAGAGTGGCATGGGATATTGCTAACATGGGGAGAATTACTCACCCAGTATAAATGAGTACTAACTATTACTAACAGGCCTGATGATCCCTATTCGGATATTCGTAGCAGTTTGCTTCATCCTGCCATTGGTTGATTCGCAAGGCTCCGTTATTAAAGTCGGCGCAAATGAGACCGTTCACTCCATTGTAGAAGGAATATCAACTGCCAACCCTGGGGATACGCTCCTTATTATGCCCGGGCTCTACCGGGAGGGAAATATTATTTTAAAGAAATCAGTATCACTCATCGGTCAAAACTTTCCGATTCTCGACGGTGAAAATAAGTATGAGATTTTGACGATCCACGCCAATAATCTTTCGATCCAGGGACTGAAGTTCATCGATACCGGAATAGCAAGCATTAACGATCTGGCTGCTATAAAAGTAGTCGAATCAAAGGGGCTGAAAATAGACGGCAATCAGTTCGAGAACTCGTTTTTTGGAATCTACCTGGCCAATTCCTCTGAATCTGTAATTTCAAATAATCGTTTGAAGGCGAATGCTGAGGCAGAGCATCAAATTGGCAACGGCATTCATTTATGGAAATGTGATAACGTTACGGTCACCGGCAATCACATCGAGGGTCATCGTGATGGGATATACTTTGAGTTTGTTACTAACTCGGTGATAACAAACAATCGCAGTGAAGGCAACTTGCGATACGGTCTTCATTTCATGTTTTCTCACAATGATGAGTATCGTCGCAATACGTTCATGAATAACGGTGCAGGTGTTGCAGTCATGTATACCAAAGGGGTAAGAATGATTGACAACACATTCGAGCATAATTGGGGTTCATCATCCTATGGTCTGCTGCTGAAAGAAATACGGGACAGTTATGTTGACAGTAACAGGTTCATTTCAAATTCAGTCGGTATTTTAATGGAGGGAAGTAGCCGCATTGAATTTAAGGGAAATGTGTTTTTAACTAACGGATATGCCATCAGGTTGCAAGCGAGCTGCGACGACAATACCTTTGAGCGGAACAACTTTATGACCAATACATTTGATCTTGTGACGAATGGAACGTTGGTGCTTAACAAGATAAATGGAAACTACTGGGACAAGTACGATGGCTACGATCTAAATCATGATGGAGTTGGCGACATACCCTATCACCCCGTAAGTATCTACGGAATGATTATCGAGCAAATGCCGACCGCAGTGCTTTTATGGAGAAGTTTTCTGGTCTACCTTATAGATCGTACGGAGCGGGCAATACCTGCTATGACACCTGAGAATTTGAAAGATGAATTTCCTTCGATGAAGCCTTATGATCTCATTTCTCAACATTTCTAAAAACTTTGGTAAGCTTAAAGCCCTTGACAATCTAAGTATTGATCTAAGGGCTCCGAAAAGTTACGCCATAATCGGTCCAAACGGCTCCGGGAAGACGACCCTTATCAAATGTTTGCTGGGACTCGTAATTCCTACAGCGGGTAAAATAACTTTTGACGGGACGGAAATTTTGAATGATTGGAAGTATCGGGGAAAAATTGGCTATATGCCGCAAATAGGTCGGTATCCCGACAACATAAGCATTGGGCAGTTGGTAGACATGATGAAGAATATTCGCCTGGACACAGACAAGGTTGACGAGGAATTGATAGACGCGTTTAAGCTTTATAAGATCTACGATAAACGAATGCACGCCCTTTCGGGCGGAACACGTCAAAAAGTTAGCGCAGCGCTGGCCTTCCTGTTCAGTCCGCCCGTTCTAATTCTCGACGAGCCGACTGCGGGGCTTGATCCTGTTTCAGTTGAGATATTAAAGGAAAAGATCGCAAACGAGAAGCTCAAAGGAAAGCTTTTGCTGGTGACCTCTCATATTCTCAACGATTTAGAGGACTTGACCTCTGATGTAGCCTACATCTTTGAAGGCAAGCTTCAGTACAATAACTCGATTGCCGCCCTTAAGGAGGAAACCAACGAAAAGCGTCTAAGCAAGGCGATTGCTACCATGATTCGCCAAAAAGAATTAATAAGCTCGATTACTGAATAACTATGGCAAGGGTGATCAAATACATCTTTTACGACATCGTGCGAACGAGGTTTATAATATTGTATTCTGTCTTTTTGCTATTCAGTACTATTGCAATGTTTCAGCTTGATAGTAACACGGGCAAGGTTATTCTGAGTCTTCTGAATATTCTCCTCATGGTGGTTCCGCTGGTGAGCGTAGTCTTTACAACTATCCATTTCTTCAATTCTTACGAATTCATTGAATTAATGCTGGTACAGCCAGTCAAAAGGACGTCGGTATTTCTTGGAGAATACATATCGATTGCTTCATCCTTGTGCATGGCGTATGTGGTAGGGGTTGGAATTCCATGCATCCTATTTGGGGCAAATCAAAGTGCAGTTACCTTGTTGATCACTGGGGTGATACTCACACTCGTTTTTGTTTCATTGGCTTTTCTGTCCTCTGTTTTAACACGGGATAAAGCAAAGGCAATCGGAATTGCTCTATTGTTTTGGTTCTATTCCGCACTCATCTACGATGCATTTCTGCTTTGGGTAGTGTATAATTTTAATGATTATCCGCTTGAGAAAGTAACATTGGGCCTGATTGCGCTGAATCCTGTAGACCTCGCCAGGATTATCATGCTTCTTCAATTAGATATTGCTGCGTTAATGGGATACACCGGCGCTTTCTATAAAGAGTTTTTCGGAAGTATGGTCGGGGCAGGTTTTGCAATTTCTGCTCTGGCACTATGGGTTGCTCTTCCGCTGTGGGCCGCAGTCAGAGTTTTTTCAAGAAAGGACCTTTAAAAATTCAAGGATTTACTATGATTGACATTTCAACTCGTGCCGATATTGAACGACTCGTGGATAGCTTTTATGGACGTGTGAAGCTGCATCCTCTGTTGGGTCCTCAGTTTATGCACGTAAACTGGGTAACTCATTTACCCGTTATGTATGACTTTTGGTCCTCGATGCTGCTAGGAGATCAAACCTACCATGGTAGCCCATTTCAGAAACATGTAAATCTTCCGATCAACCGGGAACATTTTGCTGCCTGGCTGGAGCTATTCAATCAAACTATAGACGAAGCTTTTCGCGGTGAAAAGGCAGATGAAATCAAAAGCCGTGCCCAGAGCATCGCGGGAATATTTCAGCATAAAATGGGTTTGATGTGAACCGAACGGCGCGCTAAAACGTAATCTTGTGACCTTGCAGTTTTAATGTTCCTGCCGACTCCATCTTTTTTATGCTCCTGATTACGGTCTCCACTCTTAGACCGGTCATATCAGCAAGCTGTTGGCGGGTAAAGGGTATTACAATGCTTTCATTGCTGGCCTTCTTAACTATTTTTGATTTCAGGTAAGTAAGCACAGTCATTAATCTGTGTTCCGGATTATGAGACGATACCTCCGAAAGGATCATGGATTTGTATTGCAAGCGCTTGCAAAGCACCTGATCCAGTTTCATGTGGATTTCAAAATTACCTTTAAGCAGAGATAGGAAATTTGCTTTAGGCAATCTCCAGATACTGCCAGTTACCGTGACCATTGCACTACTTGGATACGCAAAGCCACCGAGTAATGCAGGCTCTCCAAAACTTTCTCCAGTACCAAAGACGCCTTGAGTAAATTCCTGTCCGTCGGAATTCAGCACGTACATCCTTACTTGTCCCTTTTCAACCTGGAGAAAGTCCCTGGCGGGATCCCCTTCATCAAATAAAATTTGATCCTTTTTCGTGATAACGAGTCGTGCATGGTAATCTCGAAGTAGGTTCGCTGGAATCAATTTGTTTATCCTTTTGATAAGCAAATTAGGCAAATCCGCTCGGTAAGCCATGATTAGTCGAATTTACTCGTGAAATACAGCACTCTAACTTCTCATTGATAAAGGGTTTTTACCTTCATGAACAATATATTGTTCTCGAGATGGATATGCTTCATCAGGTCTTTCTCGAACTCACTAAGTTGAATGTAGGTCGCTTTGAATGTTGGGCAGGCAAATGCCGGCGCATCATAATTGTTAGTTAGCGTCCGGATCGATTTGAGTAGGTTTCCGGCGAGGTCGTGCTCATGCTCTACTACGTCAGTCAATTCCTGAAGACCCATATCCGACTTGTAATACCTCTCGGTTCTATGCGTAAATAATTCCCGGATTCCTGGAAAGAGCTCTTCCTCCTCCTTAACCAAATGGCTTGTCAGTTCGTCGGCCAATTTTTCAAAGCCTTCGCGGATTTGGAACAGCTCTGGGACATTGGTTCCATGAACTTCGCACACCTTATCAAGCAACTGATGAATGCGAGGAATAGCAGACTTTACATAACCATGATGATGTTGAACAATAAAATCCATTAATACCTGCACGTCCCAGGCCTCGAATGGAATTTGGCTTTCGGTGCTGCTCGCTGCTCTTGAATCCTGGAGCTCCTCCCAGATTGACTCGGCATCAAGGCCCGAGTCGTCACACACCTCCACAAAAGATAGCTTCCCGCCACAACAATAGTCAAGATTATAGCGGTTCAGTACTTCGAGGGCTTCGGGACAGGAAAGAGCGATGTCCGAAACTGAAAAACTTTTCAGCAACGGTTGATTCGGATTGATAGTCATTTTTTTGTGCGGTTGCGAATTCAAATCTGGCGTATTCTCTTTGCGGAAAGTATGACACTAGTCATACTCAGGCTGGGCAATCCTAACTTAATTTGGAAGGAGTAATACTTTGAATTGGTCTTTGACAACGATCCTAGCGATTTTACTATTCTTTTCACTTCCCATGGGTACTGCATCAGGTTGAAAAAAAATGCCACGACGGACGCCATTGTCAGAATTCTCAAGACAGCCATTCGCGGAACAGGTCTCCGAATAATACTCACCCAAAACTCTGCTTTCAAGTTATCCTGAACAGGGACCTCTTTGATGAACTGTTGGTTGGGCGGGGCATGCTGCGTGGGAGTGAAGTGCAGGTGAGATTGACGTTTCCCTCAAATCTACCGTTCGCGCATAAAGCTGATGACATCCTACCTACCTTAACAACATGAAAAAAATATTAATCACTGGTGCAACAGGCAATGTTGGAATCGAAGTGGTAAAATCACTTGCAAAGCTTTATCATACTAATCAGGTCTATTTAGGAGTTAGAAATGTCCAAGAAGAAAAACAGAAAACGGAATATTTTAAAGCCCAACTTACTCAATTTGACTTTACCAATAGCAACACATTTCAGTCGGCACTAGTGGATATTGATATTCTTTTTTTATTGCGTCCCCCACAAATTTCAGAAGTGCAGAAATACTTTAAACCACTTATTGAATCCGCTGTTAAAAATCGCCTGCAGCATATTGTTTTTTTATCCGTTCAAGGCGTTCAAAACAGTAGAATAATACCACATCATCAAATTGAAAAGCTAATAGTGGCAAGTAAAATTCCCTATACTTTTATGCGACCAGCTTACTTCATGCAAAACTTTACTACAACTCTTTACAACGACTTGAAGGTAAAACATAAAATATACCTGCCTGCCGGAAACGCTAAATTTACATTAGTTGATGTTACCGATATTGGAGAAGTTGCTGCCAAAATTCTTACAGAACCTCTCAATCATAAAAACCAATGTTACGAATTGACTTGTGATGAAAAACTGACATTTGCGGAGATGGCTTTAAAACTGAGCAAGGGAACAGGTGAAATGGTTAAATATGAATCTCCTAACCTTATAAGTTTCTATGTTACGAAAAGAAAGGAAAAAATGCCTACAATGCTTATTCTTGTAATGATAATGCTTCATTATTTTCCGAGGTTTCAAAAAGAACCAAACACGACTGATTGTATTAAGAATATTCTTAACAAACTACCTAAAACTTTTGACCAGTTTATTTTCGAAAATAGACAGAAGTTTGTTGACAAATCGGGTAAATACTAGGTACCAATAATCAATCACTTGCAACCCGGTGACCTCGAAAGCAATTATAAAACAGGTCACCGAATAGTTCACCACAGTGTTGGGTGTATTTGCATATTTTGAAGAGTTTGGTAAGTGAAGAACCTCACAATTTGACTCCGAAACTCTGTCGGGCCTCGCCCGACGGCGCTTGCCGCAACTATTTTGACTCAGAAAAAGAGTCTTCGTTGCGAAGCTCGCCTTCGCTCTGAAACAGAGCTATGGCGAGCGCTGTCGGGGTGAGATGATTATAACCTTTCTAACAACCCTCTATTTCACAGTAACTTATAAGATTTCTGAACTTTCACTCCCATAATCAAAAACCATAGCATTATTGCCATCTCTCCAAATAAGAGAGGAAATGTGTATTGTTCGAATAATGCCCGATAATCGGGCATTAGAAGAAATGTAATTGAAATTAAAATGTAAGCGATGCCGTTGATAAATAGATATACTCCGAGTATGCGAGGAATGAAACGCGACTTATAGGCTAATAGACCAAAGGGTAGGAGCCAAAGCCCCCAAAATATTTCTAAAATCAGAGTTCCATAACCTCCAATTTTAATGAATAGCATGGCCATATCTTGTCTTTGTTCAAGTGTGGATGCTTTCAAGACCTCGCCTTTTAAAATCATAAGGGAAGTAATGTTAAATGTGTCAAGAAGAAAATCAATAGGAACCTGCACCACCACGAATACAACCATGAGTTTGGCCAAATGCTCATCCACTGATTTGAACAATTTGTATTGAACAAATACTAAAACTAAAAATACGACAACGCTGAGAAGGCCAACCGCAATACCTGACCGAAAAAGAAATTCGTTGGCAAGAATTTTATTGGCTGTCGCAACTGCATCGCCCCGGACAATAGTTTTTGCAGGAACATACAAAAGGCTAAAGGGACCTGTCAGTACCATGATTAGATATAAAAGCCCTGCAAGTCTTGCAGTCCTTTTGAGTGAAGTGTAATTATCTTACATGTTGCTTTATTTGCTTTTTAATGTCCTCTTCAGCCTTTCCTTTGCTCCGTCCAAGTTGTTGTCCATTTTCACTGCCATTTCAAAATTTTTCTTCGCTTCGGGTTTGTTGCCTTTCTTTTCTCTTATTTGGCCTAACCGCATGCATGCGCCGGCAATTGTTGGCTCATCAGCTTTGGGAGTGTGATCCAAATATTTAATCATGCACTCTTCGCCATGGTCTAACTTAAACCCGTCAATGCTGATGACTTGCCATACCAGTAGAGATAGAGAAAATTATCCGGGGTTTTCTTCAATGCGAAGCTCGCCTTCGTCCGCCTCAGGCGGACGAAGGCGAGCGCTGTCGGGGTGAGATGATTCGAACATCCGACCTCCACGTCCCTAACGTGATGCGCTAACCGGGCTGCGCTACACCCCGAATCCATTTATACAGGATTGCAATAATAGTATGTCATCACGACGTCTGCAACTTTGTTTTAGGCACTGAGTATGTATAAAACATGGTTCTGAATGAATTATTCGGCCTGCCATTCTATAATCTTCGAATCCTATTCTTGTTTCAATCCATTCACCGGATTCGCCTTCACCACTTTCCCAACTTGCGTAAAAACAGTAGTCAATAAAATCAACACCAGCATTACGGATCCTATTGCAACACTCCAATAGGTGACGGGCATGTGATATGCGTAAGCAAAATCGAATATCAACTTAATGAGAACATAACTGATCGGTGCTCCGATCACCAGTGCCACGGCAAACAGAAGTACATATTGATTGACAATGCTCATTGTAATATTCTTAACAGCCGCGCCAAGTACCTTCCGGATACTGAATTCTTTAGCCCTTCCGGATACATTTAGCGTCACAAGGCCATAGAGACCGAGACTCGCCAGCATTATCGCAATAGAAGCAAATACTCTCCAGACATGGCCGTGAATTTCCATTTCTTGATAATAAAAACCCCATACATCTTCCTGAAAACCGGCGTTGAATGGAGTTTCTGGAAATAGTTTAGCCCACGCCGTCTGCATTGATTTATATGTTTCAACTTCAGAGCCTTCCCTTACTTTCATGGATAAAAACCGGTAGTCACTCTTCCTGGCAACTTTGAAAATGGTGGGCCGGATTGGCTTTGAAAAACTGTTGCTGTGGAATTCTTTTAATTCGCCGACCACTTCATATTGAACACTGTCGATCTGAAAGACTTTGCCAATTGCGTTGTCCCAACCAAGTGATTTCGCAAGAAGATCGTTCACCACCACCGCGTGTTTGTCGCTTCCTTCGTGATCATTAAAAACACGACCTTCTTTCAACTGCAATCCCATCGTTTCGAAATAGCGGGCATCCACCGAATACTGGTCGACCTCATATTCACGGTCGGGAAAGTGCAAGATCGTGGATGTCTTGCTTTTCCCGAGGTGATCGGCCGAGCCTGACATAGATACCACATTTGCGTTACGCGCCATCACAGCATTCAATTGTTCATAGGCTTGCTGGTCTGGAACAACCGCATACAAAGCTTCATGCTGACTATATCCCCACGGTCTTTGGGCGAGGTAAGTGGAATTTTGTGTAAAAGCTACCGCCATCGAGATGAAGATGCACGCGAGCACCAATTGAAATCCCAAAAGTATTTTGGTTATGGGATTCTTAGTGCCAAATCTTAAAGATCCTTTTAGTATGCCGACCACCTGAAACTGTGAAATATAAAAAGCGGGATAGATTCCTGATGCAAGGCCGGTGATCAACAGGAGCAGGGTAACATAAATCCAAAGGTTGAAATCGTTTAGTCTGAATCCCATATCGAAATGCCACAATTCCTCGAACCATGGGATCACTAACATCCATCCCAAAAAAACACCAAGTGTCAGCGCGAAGAATGTGATCACTACATTTTCAGTCAGGAATTGAATGATTACAACATTTCGTGTGGCTCCGATTGATTTTCTTACACCTATCTCTTTCAGTCGTTTGGCAGCTGAAACAATAGCGATGTTGATGTAGTTGAAGCATGCCAATGCTAGCAAGAACGCGCCAATAACAGATAAAAATATGACCGAGGTATAATTGCTATCCGAACTTCGGGAGATATCATCGCCGATACCTCCGGATTTCTCATGCAAGGTTGCCAGGGGCTCGAACGCAAACGAGGAAATAGCCTGATCGATGCTTACTGCTTCGTTTTGCAGCTTTTTATACTTGTCCATTCCCTGAGCGATCGCTGGCAGATCTTTTGGATTTTCAACCTGTATGAGTGTTGCATTTACAAGTTTAGTCCAGTCCTGATAATCATACCCTGGGTCTGTCGTGCGGAAGTTTTCAAAGTTGATCAGGAAATCAAAGTCGATGGTGCGTGATGCAGGGAATTTTTGAGCCACGCCTGTAACTTTAAATGCCTTGCTGTGCTCTTTATCAAAACGTATCAGAAGATTTTTTCCGATTGGATTTTCTTCTCCAAAGTATTTAATGGAAACCTCTTCATTGAGAATTACACTGTTTACGTCGGCTAATGAACTGGCAATTCCCCACTTCAACGGAAAGGTAAGCATCTCAAGAAATTCAGGATCGGTATATCGTAACCGTTCATTGAACACATGGTCTTCGTATTTCACTACCACATTTTTGTCTTCAACTCGGCAAATTTTTTTTATTTTGGCAAAATCGTGTCGTAGTAGTTCACCAAGTGGCCTGGGTGTAAGTCCATATTGTTTAAGGGTGCCATCCCGTTCAGCGAAGAACGTAGTAAGGAATACCTCATTTTTGTTTTTATGGAATTGATCCGTACCAAAGGTCCATCGGGCAAAAGCATATAGAAATACGCAGATTCCAATGGCCGCCGCCAGCCCAAACACGTTGATGAAGGAGGTCAATGGATTTTTCATCAAACCTCTGATAGAAACTTTGAAATAGTTTTTGAACATCCCGTATTGATTTAGTTTGTCAATCCCTTCCAGGTTCTTTATTAAACCTGGCCTTAGGAGCTTGAGCATTTCCCAAGTATACATTCTCCTTGCTTTCCCCAAGGATGATTGTTCAATTGAATCGCGGAAGATCTCCTCCATATCGCCTTCGATCTCCTCCAGGTATTCCTTTTTTACAAAGAACCTTAGAAGTTTTACAGGCCATTGCGGTGGATGGATATCTGTTTGTTGACTCATACCAGTTTAAGGCTGTGAGCAAGCTGTGGCATAGAGTCCCAAAGTCCAGCTCTGATCTCCTTCATTTCAGCAAGTATTTTGTGAGCATACGAGGTCGTGGTGTATATGCGCTTGCGTTTGCCACCTCTCTTCAGAGTCGCTTCGCCGAATTCGGAAGTCAGAAACCCTTTTTCCTCCATGCGTTTGAGGGCCGATTGTATCGATCCGACACTCAAATTTTCTTTCAATCTTTCTTCAAGCTCCCGCTTGATTTCAACTCCATAAGCATCCTGCTGCAGGGTGGCCACCGTGAGCAATACCAATTCTTCAAACTCACCCAATTTTGTCTTCTTCATACTATAGATTATTGAATAAATATAGTACAAACTATATCATTCGTAATTGCAGTTAATATATACGGAAGGATCTTGTTTAGGTTTCCGGAGCGGCATATTAATCTATAAGAAGTGCCATGGTCGCTCAGAATAGCGACTTTCAGGTGGATTGTCCTGAGTTATCAACGCTGAAAAACCTTGGTAATAAAATAGGAGTGGTCTTATTTGCTGACAAATGCGAGATGTGTGACGATAGAATCCCGGACCCGGCCCAAGTACTTGGGCACTTCCTTTGGATAGTTCGGAACCATGTTCAGGTCTTCCCGCTCGGCTATGGTTATATGCCTGATAGCATCGCTCACATTCCTTGATATCTGTTCGGCCTCGGCTGTTGAAACTTTAAGAAGCTCTACCCGTATTTCTCTCACCTTGGCAGTGAAAAATGGGACCGATTTGTACGTGAGATCGGTGTGGTTTTTTACTTCGCTGTAAAGTTGTTTCAGCTTCGCGTACATGTGTTCCAAATTCAGTTTGATCCAAATTGTTATAAAGGCCATGAAGGTACGGGATTCAAATCAGACTTTCATTTCCGTCAACAACGGATCATGGCGTGTGAATAGGTCATTCAGACCACCTTCCGCAAGGAAAGCTTCACCTTCGCGGACCTCGACCGATTGGGAAACAGACAATGTTGGAATCCGTGAAATCCCTGGCTAAAAAAGCCGATTATCTTGTGATAATTTCGTGACTCATGCGAATAATTGGGAAACGCACCTAAACAGATGCCTTTGAAAAGAGACACTCATGCTTTTTTGGAAGTAATTCAATCCAACAAAGGGATTATTTATAAGGTGGCGAACTCATATTGTAAAGATGAGGAGAACAGAAAAGACCTTATTCAGGAGATAGTCATACAGTTGTGGCTCTCTTTTAGCAGGTATAATGAAGAATATAAAATAACTACGTGGATGTATAGGATCGCTCTGAATGTTTCTATTTCATATTATAGAAAAGAACACCGGAGACATGATATCAACCAACCACTGCCTGAAGGGATTCTTTACTTTAATGAAGATCAAAATGAGACGAGAAACGCCGATCTTGATCAGTTGAACGTGTTCATAAAAGAACTAAGGGAAATCGACCGGGCCATTATGATTCTATATCTGGAAGAAAATTCCCAGCAGGAAATTGCGGATATTCTTGGAATAACGATTACAAACGTATCTACCAAAGTGTCGAGAATCAAGGAACAGCTAAGAGAAAAATTTTCAAACTTAAATAAATTGTAATATGGACGAGTCACAAATTTTAGATCTTTGGAAATCCTATGATAAAAAATTGGAACAGAATTTATTGCTTAACCGTAAGAATGCAGAAGACATCACTAGAATAAAGGTCAAGTCTTTTGTTTCATCTATGAAGCCATTAAAGATTTTCACGGTCGTGGCGGGGATCGTTTGGGTTTTCTTTCTAGGTGCTTTAATAATCGCCCTGGTTGGAAAGGCAACTCCTTTTTTTCTTATCCCCACTGGAATTCTCTTTATATTAAATGTGCTCGCCGTTGGCATTTATTTCTACCAGTTAATTCTTATTCATCTGGTGAGTATCGATGAGCCAATATTGGCCACACAAAAGAAAATTGCCAGTTTGAGATCATCAACTATTTGGATCGCCCGTATTCTTTTTCTTCAACTTCCACTCTGGACGGTCTTCTATTGGAGTGTTGGGATGTTTAAAAATGGAAGCATCGTCCTGATTATACTTCAGCTTACCATCACGATTGCATTAACATTACTTGCGCTATGGCTCTTTATTAATATTAAATACGAGAATAGGGATAAAAAATGGTTCAACTTTATCTTTTCCGGATATGAATGGAGTCCCGTGATGAAGTCTATGGAACTGTTGAATCAAATTGAGGAATACAGTCATCAATCGTGAAGTCGAAGAAAGATTAAGGGATATATTCCGGGTTGGAAATCGAGGAGTTTTGCCTTTTTATCTGCCGAATCCGTCGCAATTTCGCTACAAAGGTTTCCTGTGTTAGCAATGAGGCTTAACTTGCCTCGTTTTTATACGCATGAGCCGCCTTTGTTTCCTTTTATTGTTTGCCAGCGCGCCCGCTCTGGCCCAGATTGCTCCCGAAAAGGTGGCGATGGACCGTATGGAAAAAAAAGGTAAATGGCCCCGTGTAGAACAAGGCTTCCGAAAATCGCTGTCGAAGGATTCGATTAATCCGGAAACGCGTTACAATCTTTCTCTTTATTACTTCGCTCAGGGCAATCCATCAAGAAATCTTGACTCCGCCTACAAGTATTCTAAAAGCTCACTGCGCTCGCTGCAATTCTTACCACCGAAAGAAAGGGACAGACTCAGACGCGTGCCATTGGATAGCACGCTGTTGCTGCGGTTGATCTCGGGTATAGATAGTGCTTCTTTTGAAAAAGTGAAAAGTCAGAACACCGAAGTAGCCTATCAGAATTTTATTGACCGTCACAAAACTGCCTCTCAGCGATCCGCCGCAATTGAGCTCCGTGATGAGGTTGCTTTTCTTGAGGCGCTAAAGATCAACACATGGAACAGCTTTCAGAAATTCATAGGCAAGTATCCATTGTCGCATAGAAAGGTAGAAGCTCAGGGTCGTTATGAGAAGCTTTTGTATGACGACAAGACTACTGACCGTCGCCTGTCCAGCTATATTAAATTTCATAAACAGTTTCCGGAAAGTCCATATCGTTCACAAGCCGAGATTTCTATTTTTGAGCTCTCAACTGCTTCCGGATCGAAGGAGTCATTCAAATGGTTTCTTGCAAATTATCCTTCCGGCAAGTCGTCTGCCAGAGCAAAAAATATCTTATACAGACTTCAATCGGGTGACGAAGAGGACCTTTTTAATGACTCATGGATGACTGATTCGTTGCGAACAGTTGAACAACTAAACCGTTCGTACTGGGTGGCGATCTTTAAATCCGGTAAGTATGGTTTTATTGACGAGCACGGCACGGATGTGATTACACCTGCATTTGATATGATCGCCGATGATTACCGTTGTGGCGATATTCATGATAGGGTGCTGGTAACATCTTCTGGATTGATTTCGCGAAACGGCAAAAGATTGTGGAGCGGAAGTGTAAGTGAGGCTAAGGAAATTGGTTCCGGCTATCTGTTACTCACTACCGATTCTGGCCGATACGTGATTCATGAGTCGGGTTTCCGGGTTGGTTCACGGATCAGCGAAGCTCAGGTCGTTGTAAATCGCCTAATTGGCCTTGAAAGAAATAAGAAGTGGGCGATTTATAGTTTGGCTGGTAAGTCCCTTCTCCCTTTTGTTTACGACGGTATCACGTCATTCGATTCACTCATTGTGTTAATTAAAGGGGAGAAGAAGATAATTACAACACCAGCGCGAATCGGGAGATTAACGGAAAAGGTTTCCCTTCCCGAAGACAAGGTGTTTGATGACGTACGCCGATGGGGCCCGCAGCAGTATTGGGTGCGCATTGGACTTCTGGAAGGAGTGGTTGATGCAAATCTGAATTTTATTATTCCACTGGATCGCCAGCAACTACGGAAAACGCCATTCGGATTTGTTCGCGCCAAGGATGGTCAGATGTTTATAAAGGGAATTCCTCGCTTCGAGAATATAACCTACAAGGCTGTTACAGTTCAGGCTGGCTGGGTTCAGATGCAGACACAAGAAGGCAAGTACCAGGTGTATGACAAAGGACTTGATCGGCTGGCGTCAGGGGATAGTGCATGGTTTCAGGGACAGCTTGCGTTTCTGCAATCAAAAGATTCTTTGAAAGCGTATCTTCCGTCAGGGCAGCGGCTGTCCTTTCCGCGGAGTGTGGCTTTTCAAATAAAAGAGTACCGTGATTCATCCACCTGGCTTATTCTGGATGATAAAAAAAGGAAAGTCGTCTATGATGCGGTGTCTGGTATCAAACTATTTACAATGGAATTTGAACAGATCGAAGCGGTATCTCCGGAAATATTTCTGATAACACGGCAAAATAAAAAAGGATTGCTGACGGAGGAGGGAAAAGTGCTGGTGCCAATTGAGTACGATGCGATTGTTGTAACAGAACCCAATGGGTTCTCGCTACTAAAAGAGAAAAAATTCGGATGGTATGATGCCGTTAAAAAACAACTTGTCAAACCCATCTTCGATAGGAACATAAAATCCTACAACAAGTCCCTTCGAATGGCGTTCAAAGACAACGGATATGGATTTATACATCCTGACGGAAAGCCGCTCGGAAACTTTGAGTGGGAAGATGTAGTGTATTGGAATGATTCAACTGCGATCGTAAAGAAGAACTTCCAATGGATGGTGATTGACATAAATTCAGGAAAAACAAAAATAGATCGCATCCGGAATTACACTGCCGTAAAAGATACGCCATTGGAGAAAATCTATATCGTCAGACAGGATAACACATTTGGCGTGATTAGTAACAAACGAGGTGTCATCGTTCCGATGCAATACAGTGATGTCGTAAATCTCGGAAACAGCGAGACGCAACTCTACTTCACGGAGCGTCATATCGAGGAAGCTGGCATTTCGGTAGTGGTCTATTTTGACCACAATGGTAAAATTATCCGCAAGCAGGCCATGGAGGCCGAGGAATTTGATAAGATTTATTGTGACAATTAGAATGAATGCGCGGCAAGAACTGGACGGCAGTGAAATACATTTCCCGTAGATTTTCGCGGAATGCTAAGCATAAGGGACAATAAGATCTGTATGTATTCAATCTGAGGTAATCTGCAGGAAATATTGTGCAATTGTCTGTTAACCATTCATCTATTTCCCTAGCATCATTATTGCTGAATCATTTATATTCGTGTCTTGAAAACTGCCTTATGAGACGATTTATTTTTATTTTCTTTTCAACACTCTCCCTGACCCTAAACGCCCAGGATAAACCCAAATTGGTAGTTGGGATTGTCGTGGACCAGATGCGTCAGGAATACCTGTACCGGTATGAAAAAAAATATGGTAATGCTGGATTTAAGCGCCTGATGGGTGATGGGTTCATGTTAAAGAATGCACACTATAATTATGTGCCGACATACACCGGCCCGGGGCATGCTTCGGTTTATACCGGCACCACACCAGCCATTCACGGAATTATTGGAAATGACTGGTATGATAAGGTTACAAAAAAAGATGTCAACTGTGTTGAGGACGAAACCCAAAAGCCTGTAGGAAATGATAAGGGTAATGGTGACGTGTCACCCTGGCGATTGCTTTCTACAACTATTACCGACGAGCTAAAGCTTGCGACACAAAAACATGGAAAAGTGATAGGAATATCAATGAAGGATCGCGGTGCGGTGCTTCCTGCCGGTCACATGGCCGATGGCGCTTACTGGTTCGATGGCCAAAGCGGGAAATACATTAGTAGCACCTATTATAAACCAGGTCTTCCATCATGGATTGATAAATTCAATGCGCTGAATTTGCCTGATCAATACCTTAACAAGGAATGGAAAACACTGTTGCCTATCGATCAGTACACAGAGAGTGGTCCGGATGATTCGCCGTACGAAACAAAGCTAAAGGGCAAAGACGAAAAGGCGGTGTTTCCTTACAAACTGACGGAGATTCGGAAAAAATTTGCAAGCATGGACCTCTTATTGACGACAGGCTTTGGCTGTGATCTGCTTACAGATTTTGCCAAAGCAGCAATTGAAGGAGAGGAACTTGGTAAGGATGATGTGACCGATTTTCTGGCAATATCATACTCAAGTCCCGATTATGTTGGTCACGGTTTTGGGCCTAATTCAATTGAGGTTGAAGATGTTTACCTGCGACTCGATAAAAACATCGAGGACCTGTTGAACGAACTTGACAAAAAGGTGGGGGCAGGTAAGTACGTGGTCTTTCTTACCTCAGACCATGCAGTATCGGATGTGCCACAATATTTGAAAGATAGCAAGGTGCCTGCTGGATATTTTCGCCAGTCGATTATGGAAGCCGGACTAAACGAACATCTGAAGAAATATTTTGGAGATAAGAAAGTTATAGAGAGAATCAGCAACGATCAGATATACTTGAATCAGGAAGCATTTACAGGTGATCCGAAATCATCGGGAGTGGATTTGCTGGTAGCTACGGAGTTGATCACTCAATATTTAATGAGTGTTGAAGGGATTGCAAATGTCTTTTCAGGAAATATGCTTCGCACATCTGATTTTGGTGAGAAGGGCTTGAAAGGAACAGTTGTGAGAGGTTATAATCCAAAACGCTCCGGCGACATTGCCTATGTACTTGAGCCTAACTGGCTTCAGGGTGTTTCTCCTATTGGCACAACACACGGTTCAGGCTATTCTTATGATACACACGTGCCCATTATTTTTTATGGATGGGGAGTTAAGAAGGGCAGTTCGTCTCAACTTCATGCGATTACTGATATCGCGCCTACACTTTCTGTACTTTTGAAAATAAAGTTTCCAAGTGGTTGTACGGGACAGCCGATCACCGAAATCCTCGATTGAAACCGACTAAGTTCACTATTCATGATTTAACATTCGATATTCAAAATTTCGAACGCCGAATTATTAATGCTGAAAGTATTCGCGTTTAACCGTTAAATTTCTCCAATGAAATACCGCCGCATGCCCATTGAAATCGAATCCCCCGAACAAATGGGATACGACAATGTAAAATTCAATCTCACGGAGAGTTCGATGGAAGATGCGCGGCTCGGAGATTTAGAGATCGATCTCAGGAATACTTTATTAAGTTATGGCGACCACCAGGGCAAAGGTGAGCTCCGTGAACTGGTCGCTCGTGAAGCGGGACTTACAAAAGATGATGTGTTGCTTACCCCAAGTGCAGCTTCGGCGTTATTTATGGTGAACACTGCCCTGTTGCAGCCAGGAGATCATATTATTGTGATGCGACCCAATTACGCTACGAATATTGAAACTCCCCGTGCGATTGGCTGTGAGATTGATTTTGTAGAATTAAAAATTGAAAGGGGGTTTCAGCCGGATCTTCTACAGATTGAAAAATTAATTCGGCCAAACACAAAACTCATCAGTGTTACCACACCTCATAATCCTACAGGGAAAATGCTGACGCTGGACGAGTTGAAGTCTCTTGTTGGCATTGCGAACAAGCACAACATCTTTCTCCTTGTCGACGAAACGTATCGTGACCTGAATTTTATTCCTTTGCCACCATGGGCAGCATCACTCGGAAATAAGGTGATCAGTATTTCGTCGGTTTCAAAAGCGTATGGTTTGCCAGGAATACGGATGGGATGGATCATCAATACTGACAAATTGTTGATGGAAGTGTTGCTGGCAGCCAAGGAGCAAATATTCATCAGCAATTCAGTAGTAGATGAGGAGATTGCATGGCTTTATTTAAAAGAAAAAGAAAAGCATCTCATTTCATTGAAGGCAAAAGCCAATGAAAACTTGACTATCCTGAAGCAATGGCTGGAGCGGCAGGATTTTCTCGAGTATGTTTTACCACAGGGAGGTGTCGTGTGTTTCCCTCGCATCAATAAGCCAGTAGACTTAGAAAAGTTCTATCAGATCCTTAATAAGAAATATTTCACATTCGTTGGACCTGGACACTGGTTCGAAATGGATAAAAGCTATTTCCGGATCGGGTTTGGCTGGCCCGATACAAAGCAATTGAGGGAAGGGCTTGAGAATATTTCGAAGGCGTATAAGGAATGCAGGTAACTTGGCCCTGCCTTCGGCAGACCGATTTTTTAACACAGAGGGAATACGCACAGAGCGTTTACTTCGAAAAACGGATTGTCCAAGCGGAAAACCTGATCAATTTCATTTCTGCTCATTTTTAGGTAGCACAATGTCAAATATTGTAGGAAATATAGAGCCCGCAATATGACCGACAATGACCTTACGGAGAAAATAATACAGTGTGCAATGAAGGTACATTCGGCGCTAGGGCCAGGATTGCTTGAATCAGCCTATAGAGAATGCCTTTATTACGAACTTAGAGAGTTGGGCTTGTCGGTAGTGAAAGAAAAACCGGTTCCACTTATTTACAAAGGTCAAAGTTTGCAGTTTGGTTACAGAGCCGACCTGATTCGTTGAGAACAGAATCGTTGTCGAATTAAAATCAATTGAAGGACTCAATAATATTCACTTGGCACAGGTTCTTACTTATCTCAGACCTTCTGATAATAGATACGGCCTTCTGATTAATTTTAACGTTTTGCGGCTTAAGGATGGAATAAAAAGGGTGGTTAATGGCTATTAATTCCTCGATGAAAATCTCTCGCCAGGCCTCGTTTTAGCAAGGTTTATTTTCCAAGCAAACGCTCTGTGCTCCTCTGTGAGTATTCCCTCTGTGATCTCTGTGTTAAAATAATCCAGCGAAGCTGGCGTTTAATGACCTTCGCCAAACTCACCTATCTGAGGCTTTCAGGAAACAGATATGGGTTACTTATTAACTTCAATGTGGTAAGGCTGAAAGATGGCATTAAAAGGGTTGTTGACGGCTACGAAATTTCACCTAGCTAGTTCTACATTCTACTTTAAATGTTCGCAATCGTATTTAAAACGCGAATTTATTTGTTTACAAGTAAATTCCAGAATCAAACACTCTGTGATTTCTCTGTGTGTATTTCCTTTGTGTACTCTGTGCAAAAACCTCGGCGAAGCCCGCTCATCCAAACACCCCCACAACATTCAATACCACCAACCCAATAATAATCGGACAAATAAACCTTATAAAGAACGTCCATATCCGAGCTGGGCTCATTCCAAAAATGGATCCTGCCTTGAAAAAGGGAGACCCTGCGTCTATCTCATCAACGACTCGTGCTGTTCCATAGACCCAACCCGTGTATATACAGGTTGACAACACGACGATCAGCATTACCAATGTTCCAAATGTAAAATCCATAATGTTCAGTATGCCTGTCTCTCCAAAAAGCGAGATCGTACTCGCACTGTCCACTGTACCATTCGACAATGCTGCCGGAAGTCCAACGATGAACGCCATAATGCCCACTGTCCAGGTTGCTTTCTTGCGGGTCCATTTCTTGCTATCAATCAACCAGGCTCCAACAACTTCAACCATGGAGATAGTCGAAGTGATGGCGGCAATGAAAAGAAGTAAAAAGAAAAAAGTTCCGGCAATATTTCCATACGGCATACGCGGAAATATATTGGCGAGAACTTCAAATACTAGGGTTGGTCCTGCGCCAGGTTCCATACCAAAGGCAAACACGGCTGGAAACACCATCAAGCCAGCCAGCAATGCAACGGACGTGTCCATTGCGCCTACCCACAAACTACTGCTCACAATGCCTTCATGCTTGGGAAGATAAGACCCATAAGTAATCATAATGCCCCAGCCCACACCCAGTGAAAAGAATGCCTGAGTAAGTGCCCGCAGGACAACCATTCCATTGATCTTTGAAAAATCAGGAATCAAATAATACTCCACTCCAGCACCAGCGCCGGGTAATGTTAAACTTCTGATGATGATTACAATTAGCAATACAAATAGCATCGGCATCATGATCTTGGTGGCTTTCTCAATACCACCGGATATTCCTCCGAGCACGATGATGATCGTCACGAGCATCGCAAGGGCAAACAATGGAATTACATATCCTGGTGCGGCTATAAATTCTTTGAATGGCATAGGTTGATTTAGTAGGGAAGTGCCCATGTATCCTATCGTCCAGCCCGCAATCACGGTGTAATAGCTCAGGACAAAAAAACTTACACAAATCGCAAGCACGCCACACATGAATGTCCAGAACTTGTTTCCGCCGGTCAATTGAATAGTTCCGATCGCATTTTTTCCCGTAAGGCGACCCAATGCCATTTCATTCATCAGAACAGGCGCGCCGACTATTACCACGCACAGGATGTACACCACCACAAAAGCGGCACCTCCGTTTTGTCCCGTCAGGTAAGGAAATCGCCAGATGTTGCCGAGACCTACTGCTGATCCCGCCGCAGCCATAATGAAACCAAATTTGGAACCCCATTGACCTCTGTTAGCCATAAAAACAATTAAAGTGTTAAACGTATAGTCTCTTGATCCGGGCTTCGGAGACTTAAAATAAACAGGTCAAGATTAACATAATTATGGGAAGTAGCAAGGGCAGAATCCTCGACCGGTAAACGATAAATATTCAATTGAAATCGCCTACATTAACGAGCTGTAATTACCAACCAGACAACACTGAAACGATTTCACGATGACAGAGAATAAGTTTAAACCGGTACTGGGGCTATGGGATGGAACAATGATTGTGGCAGGGTCGATGATTGGTTCGGCAATTTTTATCGTGGGTGCCGACATATTGAGAAATGTAGGCAGCGCAGGTTGGTTGATCGCAGTCTGGGTCATTACAGGATTTATGACAATCACCGCAGCAGTTAGTTATGGTGAATTGAGTGGAATGTACCCCAAAGCCGGTGGACAATATGTTTATCTCAAAGAAGCGTACAATCCACTGCTTGCGTTCATATACGGATGGAGTCTGTTTGCGATTATTCAAACAGGTACTATTGCCGCAGTAGGTGTGGCGTTCTCCAAGTTCATGGCGTATCTCGTTCCGGCAGTAAGCGAAGATCTGATCTTATTTAATCTTGGTTTTGTAAAAATTGCCCCTTCACAAATCGTGTCCATCCTGCTCATCATGCTCCTTACATTTATTAATACACGGGGAGCACAAGGAGGAAAAATAATTCAGAGTATTTTTACCTCAACCAAGATTATCAGTTGTTTTGGTCTTATCCTCTTTGGATTTATTATGATGGATGCCGATGTATGGGCTGCCAACTGGTTAAATCCCTGGGATCTTCATAAGTTGAATGCAGACGGAACAATTGAAACGTACCTGGCCGCGGGAGCTTTTGGCGCTATTGCAGCTGCAATGGTAGGTTCGATCTTCAGTAGCGAAGCCTGGAATAACGTGACGTTCGTAGCGGGAGAAATGAGGAATCCGAAACGCAATCTGGGACTCAGCCTTTTTTTGGGCACACTCATTGTCAGCATTATTTATATCTCGATCAATCTGATGTACACCGCCGTGTTACCGTTGGAGGAGATCGCTCATGCCGACAAAGACAGGGTTGCTGTATCCGCAGCAAACGCAATTTTTGGCAACACCGGCACTATTATTATTGCCATTATGGTAATGGTCTCTACGTTCGGATGCGCTAATGGAATGATCCTGTCTGGTGCCCGTGTATGTTATACTATGGCGAAAGATGGTTTATTCTTTTCACCTGCGGGACAACTGAACCGTTTTGGCGTTCCGCAAAAGGCTCTCTGGATGCAATGTATCCTTGCGTGCACGTGGTGCCTCAGTGGAAAGTATGGGGATATACTTGATATGGTCTCTTTTGTGGTGGTACTGTTTTACATCCTCACGATCGTTGGGATTTTTATTTTAAGAAGGAAGCAACCCGATACGGAGCGTCCATACAAAGCGTTCGCTTATCCATTTCTGCCAATTATTTATATAATAATGGCACTTGCTTTCTGTACCCTGCTGATAATTTACAAGCCGAATTATACGTGGCCAGGATTGATTATTGCGTTGCTTGGCGTGCCCATATATTATCTAGCGCTTAGTAGAAAGAAGGTGTAAGCGTCCGTAGGATTTTTCAGGAGTAAAATGCCGCCCGGATGGTGGATTACAATTGCGATCTAAGCACCTTGAGCCCTTCCTCAAAAGAATGAGGTTTATACCCCAACTCCCGCTTCGCTTTTTCGATAATAAATCCTGTCTTCGGCGGACGCCGCGCCGGCTGCTTGAATTTTGAAGAATCGGTCTCCTTAATAAGCGATGAGTCCAGCTTAAAATAATTCGCCGTTGCAATAGCTATATCGTACGGTGTCATCATTTGATCTCCCGAGATATTGAAAATGCCGGTCGCTTTTTTCTTTGCCGCAAGCATACATCCCATCGCAAGATCTTCTGCAAGGGTAGGAGTGCGCCACTGATCGTTCACCACGTTTATGCTTTTTCCTTCTTCCAGACTTTTCTTCACCCAAAGAACGATGTTAGTCCTGTTCATATCTTTTGTCACACCGTAAACCAATACCGTACGGAGGATTGCCCATTTTAATTTGCTGCTTTGAACGGCCTGCTCGCCGGCTAACTTACTTTCTCCATAATAGCTAACAGGATTAGGCGTAGCATTTTCGTCCAGCGGACCGTATGTGCCATCAAAAATAAAATCAGTAGAGATGTGAATAAGGTGAGTGCCGGCTTTTTCACAGCCACTCACCACAAATTCCACTGCGTTTACATTGTTCAACCAGCAAAGTTCTTTATCGGTTTCACATTGGTCCACCTGGGTCATCGCGGCAGTGTGGATCACTACATCAGGTTTTAATGTTGCGATAGTAGCGATAGTCTGTTCCTTCTGAGTAACATCCAAAGGAGCAAACTGGCCACGTGAGAGGCTGTAATTTAATTTAACCCTGGCGGTGGCAATAACATCTATTTGAGGATCATTGCTGAGAAGCAGTGTTAGCTTCTGACCTAAAAGGCCATTCGCGCCAGTGACGAGGATTCTCATTTTTTCTTTGGTTCAGCGGGATATATGTATCCGAATTCCTTTGTGACCTTCTTCCTCGGCATTTTCTTGATGGTCACGCTGATCATTCTTACATCCTCTGTTGGCCGGTCAAGTGAATCCCTTGGCACAGCAGCAATTTTGTCGATTACATCAAGTCCTTTTATAACTCGTCCAAAGACAGTGTATTCTCCGTCAAGGTGAGGTGCTCCACCAACGGTGGTGTACAGCTTCTTTTGCTCTTCCGATAATCCGGCGCTGGTAACTTTATTTCCAGTTGCAGTCTCAATGCGCGGAGCGAGCTCAATTAGTTTTTTCTGGTACGCATCCATATCTCCCGCATAATATAGCTTGTTGAGTGAGTCGAGAAGCGGCTTGTACTCAAGTTGTTCAAACATCTTGCGCAAGCCGGTCATGATTTTGTTCATGTCGTACGTCATGTTTTGGATGTCAGTGGGAGTAAGGATGGCTCCTTGTACAATATAAAACTGACTTCCACTGGAAGCTTTTTTAGGATTCACCTGGTCACCCTGCCGCGCTGCGGACAGCGCTCCTTTTTCATGAAAGAATTTTGGATTGAACTCGGCCGGAACAGTGTACTTTTTTCCGCCAACGCCAAGAGGGACTCCAGGGGGAGCATGACGTGACGCCGAATCTCCCGTTTGGATCATGAAATTCTGAATAACGCGGTGAAACAGCAGGCTGTCAAAGTAATGTGCTTCGGCAAGTTTTATAAAGTTCTCTTTGTGAAGGGGTGTTTCATCATACAGAATCGCCACCATGTCGCCATAGGTTGTCTTGATGGTAACTACCGACTCATTTTGAGCGCAGCTTGTCATCATTACAACAAAAATGAATGCAAGGGTGAATAGTTTGTTCATGTTCTCAAATTATTAATCGACAAAAATAAGGCAGAGACGCGTAAATGAAAAGGATTATTTGTTAGCTCACTGGGGAGCCTGTAAGGCTGACTGAAGCTATTAAAAAATGTAAAATCGTAAATGTTAAATGTAAAAGGAGATCACCCCGCGAACAGCGCGTTTAGCCGCCCACCATAACCCTCGACAATCGCAGGGACAAATCCAGAAATATCATCTTGGCACTTCCGTTTCTTTCGAGATGATATCCTGCCTCGGTAATCAGTTGGTTCGATTGTTCAATTTTATTTATCGACATGACTTTACTGAAATCCTGGATGAACTTCTGTTCGGCGTCACGACTGCGCAGAAGAGTATCAGCGCCGGAAAGTGTCAGCAGCGCTTCCCGCATCATCGTTAATGTATAATGTAAAAGCGATTGTTGACTCATCCTGTCGGCTTCATGAAATTCATCCATCAGCGAAAGCAGCCCCGCATAATCCCGTTTGAAACAGGCGCGCATCCACGTTGCCATTCGTTCATGGTGACCTTCCTCTTCGGTTTCAATCAGATTAAGAGCGAGTCTAACATTTCCCTCGGCATCTCCGATGATCTTTCGTCGCTTCTTTGCGTCCAGGCCAGGTTGAGCTGTCAGGAAGGTGTCAAGGTCTTCATCTGAAAGTAAGGGTACCAAAACGTGCTGTGTGCGTGACAAAATTGTTGGCAGCAGTCTCTCTGCGTTATTGGATACAAGAATAAAAAATGTGCTAGGAGGTGGCTCCTCCAATATTTTCAGAATTCCGTTGGCGGCCGACGAGTGCATGGCTTCTGGTTGCCAGATGATCATCACCTTGATCGGACTTTCAAAAGGCTTTAGTGAAAGGGTCTTGACAATCTCGCGACTTTCTTCTTTTGAAATAATCGCCTGCTTGTCTTCCCCGCCGTAGGATGTCGTCCAGTCGCTGAGATTACCAAAAGGTTGCTCCAGTAAAAAACTCCTCCACGCTTTCATAGTATCCGCGCGGAAGCGATCATCATCTTTATCGCCTTTTACATTGCTTACCGGAAAAACAAAGTGAGTGTCAGGATGGATGTACTTCAGGTTTTTGCTGCAGGCTGGACATACGCCGCATGAATCGGTCTTGCCTTTGTCAGTGCAATGAAGGTACGTGGCGTAGGCAATAGCCAGCGGAAGGTTAAGTGCGCCCTCACGGCCCATAAAAAGTTGGGCATGGGCAATCTTTCCGTCTTTCGCTGAGCGAATGAGTTTTTGTTTTAGTTCAGAAAGGCCAGGGATGTCGGAGAATTTCATTTTCTTAAATACCGTTAACTCTGTTCCCAAACTCGCTCGCCCGCGCTCTGTTCATAAATATTCTTCAGTATTTTTTTATCGGCCTCGGTCAGCACCTGATTCCTTCTCTCCATCGCCTTCACCGCCGTCACATATACCCTGTTAATTTCAAATGTTGTAAATCCAGCCGTGCCACCCCATGCAAAGGAAGGAATGAAATTTCTTGGATATCCATCGCCAAAGATATTTGCACACACACCAACGACGGTTCCGGTATTGAACATTGTATTAATACCGCATTTGCTATGGTCACCCATCATCAGGCCGCAAAAGGTCAGGCCCGTATTCTTAAAACCTTTTTTCGAATAATTCCAGAGTTTAACGCTGTCGTAGTTGTTCTTGAGGTTCGATGTATTGGTGTCAGCTCCAAGATTACACCACTCACCCAGCACTGAACTTCCCAGAAAACCATCATGAACTTTATTGCTGAAGCCGAATATCACAGCGTTGCTGATCTCGCCGCCTACTTTACAATGAGGACCAATCGTGGTATTACTCCGCATCTTTCCACCCATGTTAATGATAGAATCATCGCCGAGCGAAAACGGTCCCCGGATCAAAACACCTTCCTGAACCTGCGCATTCCTTCCAATATAGATTGGGCCAGTAGACGCATTGAGCACCGCTGCCTGGATTACAGCACCTTCTTCGATGAATATATTTTCCCCTGAATACGTCCGGGTATGCGGATCATTGATAGGTGCTGACTTTCTTCCCTTCGTGATCAATTCAAAATCAGACTGTATTTGCGCACCATTGTGTTGGAAAATTTTCCAGGACTGATCAATAAGAGTAATATCCTGAATGTATTCTTTCTTTTTCAACGACGACTCATTCAATGCAATACTTTTGCTGGATGCTGCCACGATAATTTTTTCCTTCGTCAGCGCTTCACCTTCCTTTAACTCAAGGACAGCAGCCAAAAGATTTTTATCAGGACAAACAGCGCCATTGATGAGAATATTCTCGTTTGCGATTGTCAACGGAAACTTCTCGGCGAGATAATCTTGTGTCGAAAAGGAAACTGGTTCACCAACGGACTTTGCCCATTTCTCAGCAATCGTAAGGATACCAATTCTGATAGCACCCACCGGCCGCGTATAAGTAAACGGCAGAAGGTCCGTGCGAATAATGGGATCGTCGAATAGTACAAAGTTCATTGTGCTAAAATAGAAAATGAAAACCTTAATGCAGAAGTTTCACGCAATGAGGGCAGAAGCCATTGCCACGAAAAGAGCACAAGGATTTTAATTGAATAAGTTTAAAGGCTTTCGCGACCTCACTATGCGGTCTTTTGTTTGAAATTCTTGAAAAAAAGAAAGGCCTCTTTGCAGAGACCTTTTCAATTCAGGGGGTAAGTAACCGCAGAAATCTGAAAATCAGGCTTTCTTGTATTTCTTTTGGAACTTCTCTACGCGACCAGCAGCGTCCAGAAACATCTTTTTACCTGTGAAGAAAGGGTGCGAAGCAGAGCTAACTTCCACTTTGATCACGGGATATTCTTTACCGTCTGTCCAGGTTGTGGTTTCCTTGGTTTTCAAGGTAGAACGGGTTAAAAACTTGAAATCGCTGGAAGTGTCCCAGAAAACGACCTCTTTATATTCAGGATGAATGCCTTTTTTCATTGTAAATGATACTTTTTTCTTTAGAGAGGTGCAAAGATAAAAAGCCTTCAGGGATTTGCAATGTGGGTTTTAGAGATTGTTAAAAAGAGCATTTTGAGTTGTATTTTTGAAGCAAAATCAGGCCAAAGGGCTTTCATGACCGCAAAATACGCCTCCAATGTTATTCACGGGCTTTCCCTTCATCCAAAAGCCACCCGGTTGTGAGATGTCTATTATATATAGCCTGTATCCTCACAGGCCTGGGTAATGCAGCTTTTGCGCAAAGTACCAACGCTCCTCTTAATGAGGAATATTATCATAAAATTGATCGCTATGAGGTGAAAGCTGGCAGGATATCGGAAGAGCTGTTCACAACTTCCAAACCGTATAAACGGTCTGCCATTGTTGCGATGATTGATTCACTTCAGAAAAAGGAAAATATTTTCCAGTCGCGGTCGGATCAATTCAATCTGGAATATCTCCGCAATGATAACTGGGAATGGTCGCGTGCTGAAACCAACAACAGTAAAAAGCCATTTCTAAAAGAACTCTATAAAAAAAAATCGGATCTGTTTTACGTGGATTCGCCTGACTTTGATCTTCATATCAATCCCGTCTTGTATGTAGGTGTTGGTAACGACCGGCAGGCAGGCTCAACGTTTATCAATACACGGGGTATTGAGATCCGTGGAATGATCGACAAGAAGATTGGCTTCTATACGTTCCTCGCCGACAATCAGGCAAGGCTCCCGCTGTATGCTAAAGAGTACTCGAGCATTTATGGTTATAACACGGTTCCTCATCAGGGTTTCTGGAAGGATTTTAAAAATGGTGGAGTAGATTTTTTCGAAGCGAGGGCTTACATCGACTTCAATATCTCAAAACATATCTGGATGCAGTTTGGTCATGACCGCGTGAACGTCGGCAATGGCTTTCGATCGCTGATCTTTTCTGATTTTGCTCCACCTACTCAGTTTCTTCGTGCAAATGTGAAGATATGGAAGATGAATTATCTCTTTCAGCTGAACCGCATGACTGCCAACTTTCCTTCTTCACCCACCGGCGCCATAGCGGGTTCTCATTATCCCGACAAATATGTAGCCTTTCATCAATTGAGTCTTAACATCGGCAAGAAGTTTAACATCGGCGTTTTTGAGTCCGTAATATTTTCTCCACAGGATTCCATCAACGGCGGACAGTTTGAGTTGAATTATCTAAACCCTGTAATTTTCTACCGCGCCATTGAACAACAGAACGGAAGTTCTGATAACGTGATTGTTGGGATGGATTTCAAGTGGATGGCGGCGAAACGTCTTTCATTTTATGGACAATTTGTGCTTGATGAATTTGTATTGAAAAATGTTACGGCAGGCAATGGCTGGTGGGGCAACAAATTTTCTGTGCAGGGCGGTATGAAATATATTGACGTGGCTGGAATTAATAACCTGGATATTCAATTGGAAGCAAACGTGGTGCGACCGTTTACCTATTCGCATGCAAATAATTTTACGAGCTATACCAATTATCTGCAGCCCGTTGCTCACCCATTGGGAGCAAACTTCTATGAGGTCGCGGCGGTCGTTCATTATCAACCAGTGCCTAAGCTGAATATCACGCTGAAATCATTTTACGCAAGAACGGGCCGCGACGAATCAGCGGCCAGCGTTGCCGGGGGATCTCCCTTTGTTAACTGGGGTGGGGACATCAACAAAAGCTACAATTCGCGTCAGCAGGACTACAACAATAAAGTAGGGCAGGGGTACGACAATACTATTATCTATGGCGATTTGCTGGCTTCTTATATGCTAAAGCACAATTTCTTTATTGATCTGAAGCAGACCGTGAGGTATAGCGACAGTACAAATCCGTATTTTAATACCAATTCGGTGGCCACGACGTTGGCACTGAGGTGGAATATTGCGTCGCGTTCTTACGATTTTTGATTTTTTAATTAAGGAATGAAAATTTTCTTTAGGATACTTTCTTACGCTCGGGACATCGGTCAGAAGCTGGCATTGTTTTTTACGTTTTCGATATTTGGAATAATTTTCGGAGCGTTCAATGTGATCCTCGTAATTCCGATGCTGAAGGTGCTTTTTAAAAGCAAAGTTGAAGCGCCGGTCGTTCCTGAAATACCTGACTTTAGCTTTTCGTCTGATTACGTTATCACGTTTTTTAATCACTATTTTCTAGGGATCATCCGGGCTCAAGGTGCTCTTAATGCCCTATTGTTTGTTTGCTTGCTAATTGTCGTTTGCGTAGTCCTTGCGAATGTCTTCCGTTATCTTGAACGTGTGATGGCATCCAAGATTCGGGCAGATCTCGTCAAGAACATGCGCATGGATATCTTTAAAAGTGTTACACGACTTCACATTGGATATTTCAATAACGAGAGGAAGGGTGATCTGATTTCGAGGTTTACAAATGATGTTGCCGAAGTGGAAAATGCCGTCATGAGTAGCTTAAAATCGGTATTGAAAGAGCCTATTACAATTGTGGTTTGGTTCCTTGTGTTATTTACCATTTCTGCAAAACTCACACTATTTACGTTGATTATTTTGCCTTTGACCGGCGGTGTCCTTGCGGAAATCATCAAGCGACTGAAACGACAGGCTATCGAAACCCAGGAATCGTTGGGCAGGATTGTTAATATTCTTGATGAAACCTTTAGTGGTATGAGAGTGGTAAAAGCATTTAATGCGAGAAACTACATCATCAAGAAAATGGATGAAGAGAGCACAAATTATCGCAGAGTAAGCAAATCAATGGCCTATAAAAATGAAATGGCATCTCCGGTCTCTGAAATTTTGGGAGTAATGATAATAGCTGGTATTATTTTCTTTGGCGGCAATGAAGTGCTCGGTGAAAATGCAACTCTGGAGCCCGAAGAATTTATGGGATTTCTTGCAGCGTTTGCTATGATTATCCAGCCTGCAAAAGAGTTTTCAAATGGAATCACTGCGCTTCAGCGTGGCATTGCATCATCAAAGAGAATTTTCAGTGTGATTGACACTATACCGTTGATTGAGAATAAGCCAAATGCTAAAGTCCTTCAGAGTTTCGAAAAGAATATTGAATTCAAGCATGTAAGTTTCGCGTATGATACCAGCCTGGTTTTAAAGGATATTAACCTTATTGTTGAAAAAGGCAAGACGGTTGCTTTGATAGGACCATCGGGAGGAGGCAAGTCCACACTGGCGGATCTTGTGCCGCGATTCTATGATCCAACAGAGGGTGATGTTTGTGTGGATGGAGTATCACTGCGTGATTATGACATTGAATCATTGCGGAAGCAGATGGGTGTCGTAACGCAGGAATCCATTCTTTTTAATGACACAATCTTTAACAACATCGCTTTTGGTATGCCGGGAGTCAGTGAAGAGTCAGTAATGCAGGCCGCCCGAATCGCCAATGCACATGAATTCATATTACAAACCGAAAATGGCTATCAAACCCTGATCGGTGAGCGTGGATCCAAACTTTCCGGCGGACAGCGGCAGCGGCTTAGTATAGCGCGCGCGGTGCTCAAAAATCCTCCAATTTTGATATTGGATGAAGCTACGTCAGCGCTTGATTCTGAATCAGAGAAATTGGTGCAAGAAGCGTTATTTAATCTCATGAAAAACAGGACTTCACTGGTGATTGCACATCGGCTTAGCACCATCCAGCATGCCGATGAGATCGTTGTAATACAGGATGGCCAGGTAGCAGAGCGAGGTAACCACGAGCAACTCATGCAACAGAAGGGAGTGTATTGGAAACTTAGCACAATTCAGAAAAACTGACATCTGTAACGCCTTTCACCAATCTCAGCCTTATTATGATTTTCATTTACCGGAATTACAGTATGTTTGAGTCAATTTTATAACATGAAGGATATTCGTCATCTGGCCCGTATGATTTTCTATTCAGTTTTTGGCTTTTATCAATTAAGTACATTTATATTCACCATAATGGTGGATGGCCACATGGATTTATTCGGACTTCTGGATGACATCTATAAGTTTAAATACATTGCCCTTGTGGGAATCACGTTTGTGATGATCGATTATGTCTGGTATAGAATTGAGAGGAGAGGGGAGAAAAAGCGTGAAGAAGCGATGATTCACGAGAACAACGTTTTGAAGGCCAAAATTTACGACTTTCAGGAAGCTGCTAAAGCAACCGACATATCAAAGAAAGCATGAGCTATCAATCCATCATTGAGCAGGAGCTTAATCAGGCGGCATCGGTCCTAGCAGCTTTTTTAAAAGACCCTTCATCACTTTCAAAAATAGAAGAGGCAGCAACTTCAATAGCAACCTCGATCAATTCTGGCGGCAAAGTTATCTCCTGTGGCAATGGAGGTTCACATTGTGATGCCATGCATTTTGCTGAAGAGCTTACAGGGAAATACCGTGAACCTCGTAAGGCTATTCCCGCTATCTGCATTTCCGATGCCAGTCATATCACTTGCGTGGGAAATGATTACGGCTTTGAATTTATTTTTTCGCGCTACGTTGAGGCGCTTGGCAATAAAGGAGACGTGCTACTAGGCCTTAGCACCAGCGGCAACTCTGCCAACGTCTTGAATGCTATGAAAACGGCCAAGGAAAAAGGCATGAAGACCATCGCCCTTACCGGAAACAGTGGTGGCAAACTTGGTCCTCTCGTCGACATCGAGATCCGTGTTCCTCACACAGGCTATGCCGACCGCATTCAGGAAATTCATATCAAAGTGATTCACATTTTGATGCTGTTGATTGAAAAGCAGGTGAAGTAGTTGCGAGCCTTCGGCTCTGAGAGTTTTAGCACAGAGAAATCACAGAAGTTAATACTGCAGAGAGAACACAGAGCGTTTGCTTTGAATAATACATAAACCGCATCTGCTAAAAATAGACGAAAACTTTATGTGACTAATATTCCGCCGGACGGTGCATTCTCTTTGTGTATTCCTTCTGTGTACCTCTGTATTAACTTGAATTTCACTCGCGAAACGAGCAACACGCTATAGCGCAACGACCCTACTTCTTCTTAAAGTGCGCCAATATCGGGCTGTCATCAATCACATCTTTCAACACATATTTAAGCAGACTATTAAACGTCGGATGGTCTGATTTTCGTCCCAGCTTTTGATTTATCATGGGATTTAGCACCTGCTGTCCGTATTCAAGGAACCACCGCTCGTAGCTCACCTTTTCGCCGGACTTTATATGCGCATTGATGACGTCATCCATGATTGACGCAGGCAAGCCTATCTTTTCAAACTGCGGTAAAACTAATGCTATGTGTTCGGCTCGGAAGATGATTTGAATGTCAACGTCGATGCCCTCAATTCTGATCGGTTTATCCATGGTATTCAAAGATACAAAAACCCATTTTTATAAATTTTGTCAGGATTTCCGTCACATCATTTTTTGGTGTTACATCAGCCCTTTCCCACCTTTAACCGTCGCTCCTAACTACTAACTACTAACTACTAACTCCTAACTCCTAACTCCTCACTCCTAAATATATGGTCGCAAAAACCTTCGGTAGCGCAGTGTTTGGTGTAGATGCCCGAACGATTACCGTGGAGGTAAACGTCACACAGGGCCAGCATTTGTATATCAGTGGCATGCCCGACACGGCAGTGAAAGAGAGTGAGCATCGCGTCGAATCTGCGTTGAAGACAGCCGGTTATTATATGCCTAGAAACAAAGTTGTAGTAAATCTTGCGCCGGCGGACATACGAAAGGAAGGTTCGGCGTATGATCTCCCTGTTGCGCTCACGTTGTTGCAGGCCTCTGAGCAGATGGAATCTGAAGACCTTGAAAAATACGTGATCATGGGAGAACTTTCGCTAGGAGGATCCTTGCGGCCAATCAAAGGAGTGTTGCCAATCGCCATTCAAAGCAGGAAAGAAAACTTTAAGGGCTTTGTGCTTCCAAAAGCAAATGCGAGGGAAGCAGCAATTGTGAACGGTCTTGATGTTATCGGGGTGGACACGCTACAGCAAGCCATAGATTTTTTTGAAGGGAAAATTAAAATTGAACCGCTTGTTGTTGATACCAAAGACATATTTCAGAGTAAGGCCAATCATTACGACTCTGATTTTAAAGACGTTCAGGGTCAGGAAAATATTAAACGTGCTCTTGAGATCGCGGCTGCCGGCGGCCATAACGTTATTATGATTGGTCCACCGGGAGCAGGAAAGACGATGCTTGCTAAAAGACTACCAACAGTACTTCCTCCCTTGACATTGAATGAAGCTCTTGAGACAACAAAGATTCATTCAATTGCCGGTAAGATCGGTAAAAATGGTTCGTTGTTGACAACCCGCCCGTTTCGAAGTCCTCATCACACAATATCAGACGCCGCACTCGTAGGTGGCGGAGGTAACCCACAACCTGGCGAGATATCATTGTCGCATAATGGTGTCTTGTTTCTGGATGAGCTTCCTGAATTTAAGCGATCGGTATTGGAAGTGATGCGTCAGCCAATGGAAGAGCGGCGCGTAACGATCTCACGTGCACGGGCGTCAATCGACTATCCTGCAAATTTCATGTTGGTGGCAAGTATGAATCCGTGTCCCTGTGGTTACTACAACCATCCTGAGAAAGAATGTGTTTGTGGTCCAGGCGTAGTGCAGCGCTATTTGAGTAAAGTGAGCGGACCATTGCTGGACCGCATTGATTTGCATGTGGAGGTGGTGCCGGTGAGTTTTGATGAAATGACCGCACAAAGGAATTCCGATACCAGTGAACAGATTCGCGAGCGGGTGGTGCAGGCACGAATGCGGCAATCAGAACGATTTAAAAACCAGACGAATATTTATTGCAACGCCATGATGCCATCAAACATGGTAAAAGACGTTTGTGTGATCAGTGATGCGGGAGTGAAACTTCTGAAAACGGCGATGGAGCGCCTCGGATTATCAGCAAGGGCATATGATCGAATTTTAAAAGTATCCCGAACGATTGCCGATCTGGCCGGCACAGAGGATATAAGAACAGAACATCTTGCAGAAGCTATTCAATACAGGAGTTTGGATAGGGAAGGATGGGCGGGGTAGTACCTTTGTTCTTGCTGTTATCGCTTGATGATTCTGGTTTTTTTTAAATCGTTACCTTCGCCAATACCGGAATAATAAATCGTATTCATATCATTGTGTTTCTAATGGACTTTTTAAGGACATTACCGAATCCACGAATTACTTTTTATTTTTAGTTTCCTGTATGAGGAAAACAATCTTTTTATATGGTCTTTCCCTGGCAGCACTCGTTGCCTTGCTCAAGTTTTTTGAGTACCGTTTATTTGTTCGTGATCTGTCGGTAGAGGTTTATATAAGTGTCGTAGCAATTCTGTTCACGGCGCTTGGAGTTTGGATTGGACTTCGTCTCACGCGTAAAAAGATCGTGCTAATCTCTCCGGATTTTCAGTTGGACACTTCTGTGTTGTCTCGACTTGGCATCAGCAAGCGTGAACAAGAGGTACTCGATCTGATCTCAAAAGGACTATCCAACCAGGAGATTGCAGATAAACTTTTTGTTTCTATTAACACTGTAAAAACTCATTCGTCCAATCTCTTTCAAAAGCTGGATGTCAGTCGCAGAACGCAGGCCATTCAGAAGGCCAAGGCACTTCGATTGATTCCGTAGCTCTCAACGAGCGAATTTTTTTTTTGGAAGACTGTTGTGAAAGCAGCTACACCCCATGCAGGTCCGCGTTTTGCGGTTCTTTATTGGCGGCGAAGCGACCGTCCTTTCAGGTGATTTCCCTCTATCCGCCCAAATTCATCCTTTCGGGTGACGGATTTTTCATCCTATCCTTTCAAATTTGACAGATAATTAAACCAATTTTCCTTAACCTCTTTAAATCAATCTCATGAAAAAAGTAGCTATTACCTACGGTTTCATCGCTGGTACGATCGTGTCGACGATGATGTTTGTTACGATGTCCCTTTACAAAGGCGGAGTTGATTTGCAAAATGGCGAGATCATCGGCTATTCTACCATGATCATCGCATTGGCAATGGTTTTCTTTGGAATAAAATCATATCGTGACAATTATAGCGGGGGAGTTATTTCTTTTCTGAAAGGCGCCCAGGTTGGACTGCTTATCACGCTGTTTGCCTCGATGATGTATGCTCTTTCCTGGGAGGTAGTCTACTCCAGGACGGGAGAGGAGTTCACAAAGAAAACGACGGAGAGGCATTTTGAAAATCTGAAAAAAGAAGGGATTTCTGAGATCAAAATGGAAGAAGAGAAAAAGAAGTGGTCATCTTTTAGTGAGATGTACAAGAACCCGATCATTCGCTTTGGTGTAACGCTATTGGAAATTGCGCCAGTGGGAATTGTTATCACGCTGATAAGTGCCGCTATTTTGAGAAGAAAAGAGTTCCTTAGCTCAGATACCAACATAAGCCTTAATTAAAATGAAAAAGATAGTTCTGCGTTTCGGATTGATTGCATCGGCCATCCTGGTCGCGTTCATGTTCGCTGCCATGCCTTTGTGGAAGAACAAAACCATCACATTTGACAATGGCCTGTTGGTGGGATATACTTCCATGGTTATCGCCCTGTCGGTAATATTTTTTGGTGTGAAATCATATCGAGACAAGCACCTAAATGGTTCCATTTCGTTTGGCAAAGGTCTCCAGGTTGGGCTTCTGATTACAGCAGTTGCAGGGTTAGGCTATGCTATAGGTTGGGAATTTTACTTTAATATTTTCGCCCCTGACTTTATGGACGAGTATGCGTCTTTCTATATTAATAAGGCTAAGGCCGGTGGCGTGGGCGAAGCGGAAGTTCAAAGGATAATCGTGGAAATGGACGAGTCGAAGGAGATGTATAAAAATCCTGTCCTTCGGTTTTTAATGACCATGATAGAAATCCTCCCGGTGGGGATAATTATCAGCGTGATTAGCGCGGCGTTACTTCGAAAAAAAGAATTTTTGGCGTCACAAACGATATGAAAATGAAGAAGGTAATAGGAATTGGTGGTATTTTTTTCAAGGCGGAAGATCCGGCAAAATTAAAAGCATGGTATGAGGACAATCTGGGAATCCATGAGATATTTCGTTGGCAGGATGCGGAAAGTAGATCACCGCGATTTACTGCATGGAACGTCTTTCATGAAACTTCGCCGGTTTTTGTGATGACAAAGAAGCCTTACGTAATAAATTATTGTGTTGAAAATCTCGATGAGTTGTTGGGCGATCTTAAAAAGGAAGGAGTTCGGGTGTCTGAGAAAACAGAAACTGATGACAGCGGAAAATTTGGCTACGCTATTGACCCTGATGGGAATAAGGTAATACTGTGGGAACCCAGCAGAAAGGACTCAGAAATTCCCCAAACGAATTCTGATCGCGTTACGGGATTGGGAGGCGTGTTCTTTAAGTCGGATGATCCAAAGAAATTAAATGATTGGTATAGCCAACACATTGGGTTGGTAATTACAGAATGGGGAAGCAGTTTTCAATGGATCGATCCAAACGACAAAAACGCGAAAGTTCCTGCTTCGACAGCGTGGAGTATATTTAGTTCTGACACTGACTACTTCAATCCCAGTCAGAAGCCATTCATGTTCAACTACAGAGTTAAAAATTTGCCAGGATTGTTAAAGGCCCTTGAAGCTGGTGGAACTGAAATTGCTGGTGAGCTTCAGGAATTCTCCTATGGAAAATTTGGATGGGTTGTCGACCCCGAAGGAAATAAAATCGAGCTTTGGGAGCCGAAAGATGATGGTTTTTAAGTTTCTGATTTCAATTGATCAAAAGCAAATGTTTAATTGCGAGGAGAGTACAACCCTCGTAACTTTCGATTGTGCTAAAGATTCTTTCTCCCGATCAGATCAAATCCCTGGACGCCGCTACCATTCAACGCGAGCCAATTACATCCATTGCCCTAATGGAACGCGCCTGCGAGGCATTCATACAATGGTTTTCCGAGCGATTCGATCCCACAAAGAGAATAGGCATCGTTTGTGGCACCGGCAACAATGGAGGCGACGGCCTTGGCATTGCCAGGATTCTTAAAGAATGGGGCTATCCGGTGAAAGTGTGGATCGTCAAAGGGAAGGAGAGTGAGGACTTTAAAATCAATCTTGATCGCCTTAAGGGAAAAGTAGAAATAGACGATTTTCCCGCCTCATCGAAAGCAGATATTTTCTCAGATCGTCAGATTCTAATCGATAGTATTTTTGGTTCTGGCCTCTCACGAGCGGCTGAAGGAATTTATGCTCAGGCGATAAATGAGTTCAATAATCACCAAGGCGTCAGGATAGCCATTGATATTCCCTCCGGACTGTTTTCAGACAAGCATTCTGCCGGAGTTATTGCGAGGGTTCATCATACCGTCTCCTTTCAGCTTCCAAAACTTGCGTTCCTTTTTCCTGAAAATTATCAGTACGTGGGGCAATGGCACATTGCAGATATAGGATTAGACAGATCATTTATCCAATCTGCGCAGACGCCATACTATTACCTCACACGGAAGTCTGTAAAAAAGATTCTGAAGCCAAGGTCCATGTTCGAACACAAGGGTGATCACGGAAAAGCATTGCTCATCGCCGGGAGCTATGGCAAAATGGGTGCCTGCATTTTGTCGGCGCGGGCCTGTCTCAGGGCGGGTGTCGGATTGTTAACAGCGCATATCCCAAGGACAGGGTATTCAATAGTTCAATCAGCGGTTCCTGAAGCTATGACTTCCGTCGATGCTAACAATGAATTTTTATCCGAGGTACCTCCTCTTGATTCTTATGATGTGATTGGCATAGGTCCGGGCCTCGGTCAATCACCTGAGACAATAAAAGCATTTACCAAGATACTTGCGGCTAGCAAACCAATGGTTATTGATGCTGATGGATTGAACATACTTGCTGCCAATTCTGATCTCCTTCAAGCTATTCCGTCGGAGTGCATACTCACTCCCCATCCAAAAGAATTTGAACGCCTGGTCGGAAGTTGGAAGGACGACTTTGACCGGCTCGAAAAACAGATCCGACTTTCAAAAGAAATAAAGGCAGTAATCATTCTTAAGGGGGCTCACACTTCGATAGCCACTCCAGCCGGTAACGTGTATTTCAACAGCACCGGTAATCCTGGAATGGCAATCGGTGGAGCGGGTGATGTATTGACTGGAATTCTTACCGGACTTCTGGCTCAAAAATATTCAGCTGAAGAAGCGGCGATAATGGGAGTGTACTTACATGGTTTATCAGGCGATCTGGCTGCAAGAGAAAAAGGAATGAATTCCCTGATCTCGTCCGATCTGATTGATTTCCTTCCTGCTGCTTTTAAGTCAATTCTGTAGGTTGCAAAAGGTTCTTTTCCGGGTAGTATTTCCGTTTGAGACGCCACCCTTTGCTGCCGCAAGAGTCCCTTAAATTAATTCCTTGGCCGCCGAACCGCGTGCGCAAAAACCCTAGAACGCTTGCGCCAAGACTTCCCCAGCGGAGCACAGCGGCTCAGGAGGCTTATTTATCTACAACTACCAAAAATTTGTTTCATTGAGTTAAACCTTTGGCGCATGTTTTGCATCTAAAGGGATATAAACGACGTATACGCATGATATGAGGTTTACAAAGGTCATTTTGTTTTGCGTTTTAGCCCTCTTTTCTGCCCAGTTTGTCTTGGCGCAGCAGCATGATGCCTTTTCCCAGTCCCAGGACCCCATAAAATCGGTGAAAATTTTCCCCAATCCGGCTACTGAGTACCTCAGCGTCAAATTTGAGACACCATTGGCCAGGACCATAAAGATTACACTCCATAATATCATTGGTAATTCAATGGAAGTGGAACGGGAAATCGTCGATGACTTCGAAATTCGCCTTAAAGTGAAAGACCTTCCAACAGGCGTTTACCTCCTTGCCGTGAAGAATGATGGGAATTCTCAGAGTTCCTTCAAGTTCCTCAAGCGCTAGCTCCATTTTATTAGTCGATTGCTTTCTCTATTTTTCAGGACATTAATCCTGAAACTTGAAATATATTCTGGCAGTTGACATCGGCACCACCAGCGCAAAGGCCCTGGTTGTGAGTGAAAAGGGAGAAGTACTGGCCAGCGCCCAGGAATTCTACCCAACCCAGCATCCTCAGGCCGACTTCGCGGAACAAGACGCCGAGGTGATTTTCCAGGCTGTTAAAAAAATCATCCGCCAGTCCGCAGATAAAGTTAGTGGCAAAATTGATGCTCTGAGTTTCAGCAGCGCCATGCACAGTCTCATGGCGGTTGATAAAAAAGGCGAGGCGCTCACACCGTTAATTATCTGGGCTGACTTGCGCAGCAAAAACGAAGCTCACGAAATACTTAGCAGGGGCGGTCAGAAAATTTACGAAGAGACGGGCACACCCATTCATTCAATGTCCCCGCTTTGCAAGTTGTTATGGATAAAGAAAAATCAGCCGGATATTCTGGCGAGTGCTTTTAAGTTTATCGGCATTAAAGAATATATCTGGGGCAAATTCTTTGGTAATTTTGTTGTAGATCACTCGGTTGCCTCCGCCACTGGCTTATTTGATATTCGCCATAAAGTGTGGTCGGAAAAAGCAATTAAAGTAGCAGGTATAAAAAAAGAACAACTATCATCCACCTGCTCGGCCCTCACTATATTTAAGAATCCCTCAGATCAGCTCGCAACAGAACTCGGACTTCAGACTTCAGTTCAATGGGTAATCGGGGCAAGCGATGGATGTCTTGCTAATCTGGGTAGTGGAGCGATGGATGAAAAGACATTATCCCTTACGATTGGTACAAGCGGTGCAGTAAGAAAAGCCGCCAGGATCAATTCTCCGGATTCGAAAGGCAGAACATTTCATTACCTTCTCGATGATGATACGCTGATAACCGGCGGAGCCACAAACAATGGTGCTATCCTTGTTCAGTGGTTCGCCGAAAAAATGTTAAAGGAAAAAGTAAACGTTAAGACTTTTGGCGAAAGAGCAAGCGGCATCGCGCCGGGAGCAGAGGGACTGATTTTTTTGCCTTATGTGCTCGGAGAGCGAGCGCCGGTATTTGATCCCGACTCATCAGGAGTATTTCTTGGCATTCGTCAGCGCCATACACAGGAACATTTTATGCGAGCAATGCTTGAAGGAGTTGGATATGCTCTTTTATCTATCGCTGAAGTTGTGGAAGAGAATTCAGGACCATTCGACAAAGTGATCGCCAGCGGTGGATTTATCAAGTCAGCACATTGGGTGCAGATCATAGCCGATATATTCGGAAAGGAATTTACAGTTCGTGGAACCGAAGACGCGTCGGCGCTCGGAGCGGCACTCATCGGATTTCAAGCGCTTAAGGTTGAAACAGATTTTAAATTTCCGAATGCAAGGACGTTTCGGCCTGATCTGAACGTCTATCAAAAATATCAGAAGTATTTTTCGGTTTATAAAAATCTGTATCCTCACCTCGCGGCAGATTTTCATCTCCTCAACCAGATCGCTAACGGATAGCTATGCCATTACTCATCGTCTCAGCCTGCATCGTCTTACTACTGGTTTTGATTTTGCTAAAGCTGAATCCGCTGATTGCCCTACTTATCGTCTCAATCGTCGCGGGACTCTCGCTCGGCATCGCACCGGAGTTGGTCATTGGGTCAATTCAAAAAGGAATAGGTGATACATTGAGTAGCTTGGCAATGGTACTTGCTCTTGGTGCCATGTTTGGAAAAATCATTGAAATGAGCGGTGCTGCGCGTCAGATCAGTGATACGCTCATTAGCAAGTTTGGCAGAGAACGACTTCCCTGGGCGATGATGCTTACCGGACTAGTGGTGGGTATTCCACTTTTTTACAATGCTGGTTTTGTCATTTTGGTTCCACTGATCTTTTCTGTTGCTATCACTTCTCGGGTGCATTTGCTGTGGGTGGCGATTCCGATGGCTGCTTCATTATCAGTTACACATGGTTTCCTTCCACCCCATCCTGGTCCGACAGCGATCGCTGCTATTTTCAAAGCAGACCTTGGAAAGACTTTACTCTACGGATTCATTCTCGCTATTCCCATTTCAATCATTGCTGGTCCGTTCTTCGCAAATTTTGTTAAAAAAATAAAGTTGGGTGAGATCAAGTCTTCCCCTACGGCATCGGTGTTCAAAGATTTACCTTCCGTTTCATTGAGTTTTGGACTTGCTGTATTTCCAGTATTTCTCATCTCTGTTGCTACGTTTGGAAAAAGTTTTCTAAATATTACAAATCCGTACGTCAGCCTGGTGGGTGAACCCGTCGTTGCTTTGTTGCTTGCGCTTTTGCTTGCATGCTATCTTCTTGGTTTTCGAAGAGGCATGTCGGTGCTGCAGGTAATGGGGTTTCTCACCGAATCGATTACGTCAATGGCCATGGTGATGATGATAATCGCAGCTGGTGGAGGTTTTAAGCAGGTGCTTATCGATAGTGGTGTAGCAAAGGAGGTGGCTAATCATGCCTCCAACTTATCATTATCGCCTCTGGTGCTTGCTTGGCTAATTGCAGCAGTAGTGCGCGTATCTGTTGGATCGGCGACAGTAGCGGGACTTATGGCTGCCGGAATTGTTTCTTCAATGGCAGCGGGACCTGGGGTTATTCCGGAATTGATGGTGCTAAGTGTTGGCGCGGGCAGCCTGATGTTCTCACATGTGAATGATACTGGTTTCTGGATGTTTAAGGAATATTTTAATTTATCACTCAAACAAACTTTTTTATCGTGGTCAACTATGGAATCGATTGTCTCGATCCTGGGACTGGTAGGTGTGTTGATTTTAAACGGCGTCCTGTCGGGCCCTGTTGCCTGACATAAAAACTTGAATCATGCAAATCGGATTAATTGGTCTTGGAAAAATGGGCTACAATTTGGCCCTGAACATGACCCGAAATGGTCATTCAGTGGTGGCCTTTGACGCCAGCAAGCCAGCCATGGAGAAAATTCAGGGAGAAGGCGTTACTACCGTATCGGCCATTAACGAATTGTCTCAGGCGCTGACGGGCCGGCGCGTGATCTGGATGATGGTTCCGGCAGGTCAGGTGGTGGATGTTGTGATCAACAACCTTAAAAACTACCTCAAGGCTGATGATATCATTATTGACGGGGGTAATTCTTTTTATAAAGACTCTATCAGCCGTGCGAAAGACCTTGAGAAGATGGGTGTACACTTGCTCGATTGTGGCACAAGTGGTGGCGTGAATGGCGCTCTGAATGGACTGTGTACAATGGTCGGTGGATGGAAGGATGCGTTTGATTATGTTAGTCCCTTGTTCAAATCAATATGTGTAGATCAGGGTTTTCTTTATTGTGGCAAAAGCGGCAACGGACATTTTGTAAAGATGGTTCATAATGGGATTGAATATGGCATGATGCAGTCGATCGCTGAGGGCTTCGAGCTGATGAACAAGCACAATCCAACCATGGACCTTGCTGCCATCGCAAACGTCTGGAACCATGGTTCTGTGGTAAGAAGCTGGCTGCTGGAGCTTACGCAACATGCGCTTGAAAAAGATAAAAATCTGGAATCAATAAAAGGAGTGATGCATTCATCCGGCGAGGGTAAGTGGACAGTGGAAACGGCCCTCGACATGGGCGTGCCAATGCCCGTAACTACACTTTCGTTGTTGATGCGATATCGTTCGCAGCAGGAGGATACGTTTTCCGGAAAGGTTGTCGCTGCATTACGGAATGAATTCGGGGGACATGCAGTTGAGAAGAAGTGACGTTGGAAATTCACTTCGATACCCTTAGTGGTCTTTCTGCGGATCCTTCAGATGTATCTTCACTGCGCTGACGCGATTTTTTTAGCCACGCCCCGAAAGCCTTCCCGGGGCACGGATTAATACACTATTCTCTGGATGAAGAATCATGCAGCTTGCTGCAATGTACTAAAACGTCAAACTCAACGTCAACATCTCCGTCTTCCGTTTCACCACTACCGGCACGGTCTGTCCTTTTTCAAATTTCCCCAATGCATCCATATACTCCTGGATGTCTTTGATAGTGTAGTCACCAATTTTTATAATAACATCGCCTGAAAGAATTCCTGCTTTCTGCGCGGGTTTATTATCAGAGACACCATCTACCTTAAGACCTACCTCGTCTGATGAATAGCTCGGCATTACGCCCAAAGTAACTTTGAATGCCGAACGAGTTCCTCCCATAGATTTACTTTTAGTAGTTAGAAAGGCAAGGCGTGGCTCGCGCTCGGTTGCTTCAATGACTTTTATGATGATATTCAAAACACCAACCTCCCCATCATAATTGATTTTGTCCGCGTCATCGGATGGCTTGTGATAGTCATTATGCGATCCTGTAAAGAAATGAAGCACCGGCATATTTTTTAAGTAAAATGAAGTGTGATCCGACGGTCCGGTACCGGATGAGTCGGTTTTGATAGTTATTTCTAAGGTGCTCAGTTTTTTCAAAAGCGGTTCCCATATCGGGCTTGTACCCGATCCGCTCACTAACAATCCTTTGGTTGCATCAAGCCTTCCTATCATGTCCATGTTAATCATATAATTGGTCTTGCTAAAATCAATCGTGGGATGCTCTGTAAAATATTTTGATCCGTATAGACCAAGTTCTTCGCCAGAGAAGCAGATAAATAGGAAATTATTTTTTTCAGTGACCTTGTTGTTCTTGAAGTAGCGTGCAAGTTCGATGACTCCTGCTGTTCCGGATGCGTTGTCATCAGCCCCGTTATGAATTTTTCCTGCCGAGTTCGCCTCAAGTGAGCTGCCTTCATTACCTAATCCCAGATGATCGTAATGTGCGCCAATAATAATAGTGTTGAGAGCTTTGTTGTCGAGGTAGCCGATTACATTGTAGGCAGTGCCTTCATTGCCTGTTCCATGAACTCCTGACTTAAAAGAGAATTTTTGAGTAAATCCATTTCTGTCGCCTTTTGGATCAAGACCTATTTGTTTGAATTGCTGCTGGATATAAGTAAGGGCCATTGTTCCGCCAGCCGCACCAGTGCCGCGTCCTTCCAATGAGTCATTGGCAAGGATCTTAATGTGTTGCTGTATTTTTTTTGAATCCGGAGGCTGAGCGGAGCAATGGAAATTTGAAAGGCTCAAAATCGCTAAGAGCGAAAAGAAGTATAACCTTGTCATAGGGCAGTTAAAAATTGGTCTGCAAAGTAAGATTGATTTTGACCAGAAATTATAGATGGACGTAGTTTTTTTGCTCGTCGCGGGGGAATAGGTTAATTTTGATTAACAACCCGCCATATGAAACCTCCTAAACTCGTTTTGCTCACCGATTTTTCTCCCCTTTCCAAAGTTGCAATGAAATTTGCCTTAAAGATGGCGGGACCATTGGAGGCAGAATTCACGATACTTAATATTATTCGTATCGACGGAGCGCCAAAGGCGAATTTGAGATTAAAGCAAATTGAAAAAAGCATTGCAAAAATTGCAGAAGAAGAAGGAGAGCAGCTGATCGAAGAATTAAGAAACGAAGTAAAGGGTAATTATAAACTGTCATTTAAAGCAATACGTTCACATACCGTGGCGGAGATGGTGAAGCGATTTACCGATAAGAGCCCGACCAACATGGTGGTGATGGGGTCAAGGGGAGCTTCCGCATTGAAAAAAGCCAGAATGGGCGGCACTGCTGTTTCTGTTATAGATGAAGTCAATGTTCCAGTTCTTGCTATTCCCGACATGGCCAAATTCAAAAATCTTCAACATATCGTCTACGCTTCTGATTTGAAAAATGTCGAGAAAGAGCTAGATATCATTACAGAGTTTGCCAATATCTACGGATCATATGTGCACATGATCCATGTTGTTCCTTCGGTAGACAAAAAAGTTGAAGCAGCCGCCGCAGCAGTTGAAGAGATTATTAAGAGAGTTGCCTACTCCAGGGTGGATTTCAAATTGATCATCGACGACGATATACCAACGGCTATCGATCATTTTATAAAAGAGACCAATGCAGATCTACTCACGACATTTACTCATCATTTAAGTCTCGTTGAGAAGCTCTTTGCAAAGAGTGTGACAAGAACCCTGGCATATATGGGAACAATTCCGCTACTGGCAGTCAAACGCAAATAGAGCTTTAATCTTTAATCTTTAATCTTTAATCTTTAATCTTTAATCTTTAATCTTTAATCTTTAATCTTTAATCTTCCTCGCCCAATACCAATAAAACGGTACCCCCGTCAGCATCAATCCCAACCCCAGCAACGCTTCTCTTGGCTTGCCAATCAGTGTAATACTAATCAGGGCAATACAGAATACTATAAATAACGCCGGTACAACGGGGTATCCCCATGCTTTGTAAGGTCGCGGCGTGTTTGGTTCTTTTATTCTAAGTATGAAAACAGCTAACGCAGTCGCTCCGTAAAAAATGAACGAAGCAAATACCAGCATATCTGTCAACTGATCAAAGCTTCCGGAAAGGACCAGCAAACTTGCCCAGATCGCTTGAATGACAAAGGCTTTCGAAGGAGTATTGAATTTCGGGTGTATAAACGCTGCCGATCTGAAGAACATTCCTTCACGGGCCATTGAATAATAAAGTCGTGGAGGCATCAAAGCCGTGGTGTTGGTAGCACCAAACGTAGTAAAGAGAATCAGCACTGAGATGAATAACGCACCCGGACTTCCAAGAAAATGTTTTACAACTTCTACGGCCGCAATGGTATTTTGAGTCTTGTTTACGTCTACGATCTGATCGATTGGCAAAACAAAAAGATAAGTGAAGTTGATAGCAACGTACACTAGCATTACAAAGGAAACGCCAAACACGAGTGCCAGCGGGAGATTGCGGTTTGGATTTTTTATCTCACCTCCAATATATCCCGTAGTACTCCACCCCTCAAATCCCCAAAAGGCTGCCAGCATCGCTGCAAACATGCTTTTAATAAAGCTGCTGTCATACCAGGGCCGGTCAACATACCCAACTGCGTTGGTCTGAAGATGCTCAAAACTTCCGCCTCCAATGGTCAGGCCAAGTACAATAATGATCGCAATATTAACCGTAACTAAAATCAAAATGATGCGACTCAATCCCTCACCGCCTCGCAGTCCGCGGACGTTGACAAAACTCAATGCGCCTATCAACGAGATCGTAAGAAACTTTACACCAAAATTGTCAAACGGAGTAAAGATCCCAAAGATCGATAGTTGTGCGATCTCTGATGGTAAAGCAGGTAAGGGCACGAGCGAATTAAATGATTGTGCAAAAACATAAGCAATCGATGCAAGAGATGCTGACCTGATTACGGCAAACGACGTCCACCCATAGAGAAATGCAAAGAAGCGATTGTAGATTTTACGATAATAAACATATTCACCTCCTGAGTCGGCGAGCATACTGGCGATCTCTGCATTGCTGAGCGCGCCGCAGATGGAAATAAATCCTGCCAGCACCCACGCAAGAAGAACAAGTCCTGGAGACATTAGCTCCATCGACATGGGTGCAACCTTCTTGTAAATCCCGGAGCCTATTACTGAACTAACGGTGAGGATGAACGCAGAGAATAACCCCAGCGATCGGATGAGGTGGCCTTGTGAAGGATTGGTGGACATCTAATTGGATAAGCGCAAAAGATAGAGAAATCAAGTCAGAATTTTTAGCCAAAAGGGGTGGTTGGTCGTTAGGACCCAGTATCTTACCTAAAACCGAAGGATTGCACCATTTGGCTTGCTGCGAACCACTAACCACCAATGATCCACTACTAACTATCGTTTTAAAACTCGGCGTTTCCCGGAAACCTTGGAAATGGAATAACATCCCTGATATTCGTCATTCCCGTTACGAATAATATCAGCCTTTCGAATCCCAATCCGAATCCACTATGAGGAGCCGATCCGAATTTCCGAAGCTCAAGGTACCACCACAATTCTTTCTCTGGAAGATTTAGTTCGTGGATACGCTTTATCAGATTGTCGTAACGCTCTTCGCGCTGAGACCCTCCGATAATTTCACCGATGCCCGGAAAGAGCACATCCATCGCGCCGACGGTTTTTCCGTCTTCATTTTGACGCATGTAAAATGACTTAATCGCCGCTGGATAGTTATAAAGAATTACAGGCTTCTTGAAATGTTTTTCAACAAGGAATCGTTCGTGCTCGCTTTGCAGGTCAACACCCCACTCTTCAATAAGGTATTGAAATTTTTTCTTTTTGTTCGGATTAGAGTTTTTGAGAATATCAATTGCTTCCGTATAGGTCAGCCGCTGGAAATCATTTTCCACAACGAACCTGAGACGGTCGACCAATCCCATTTCACTGCGCAGTTCCTGTGGTTTGGCAGCTTCTTCTTCGGCCGCGCGCTTGTCGAGAAACTCAAGATCGTCCTTGCAATTATCAAGCGCATACTTCATCAGGTATTGCAATAAATCCTGAGCAAGCTGCATATTATCGTTGATGTCATAGAATGCCATCTCTGGTTCGATCATCCAGAACTCTGCCAGGTGACGTGTTGTATTTGAATTCTCCGCCCGGAACGTAGGACCGAATGTGTAGATCTCTGAAAGGGCCATAGCATACGTTTCTCCCTCCAGCTGTCCCGACACTGTCAGATTGGTCTCTCGTCCGAAGAAATCCTCTTTATAATTAACGTGCCCCGATTCATCCAGCGGAGGTTTTGCCATGTCCAGTGTTGTTACCTTAAACATAGCTCCAGCACCTTCAGCATCTGAGCCTGTGATTACGGGTGTGTGGACGTAAACAAATCCGCGGTCGTTAAAGAACTTATGTACGGCAAAAGCCATCGCATGTCGTACCCGCATTACCGCGCCAAACGTGTTTGTACGTGCACGCAGGTGAGCGATCTCACGCAGGAATTCCAATGAATGACGTTTGGGTTGGAGAGGAAATTTTTCAGGATCGCTATCGCCAAGAATTTCGAGTGATCTCACCTTCACTTCTACTGTCTGACCCTTTGCCGGCGATGCAATGAGCTCTCCGGTTGCAGAAATGCATGCACCTGTAGTGATGCGTTTCAGCGTTGCTTCGGGCAACGAGTTCAGCTCTACTACTGCCTGGAGATTGTGAATAGTGGACCCATCATTGAGGGCAATGAATTGATTGTTTCGAAAGGTACGAACCCAGCCCTCTATGACAACAGTTTGGCCAGAGGGTTGAGTTGAGAGCAGTTCTTTGATCTTCGTTCGCTTCATATTTCTTAGAATGGGGTTGCAAAAAACGTGATTTTGAGGGGGATTGCAAAACGGGTTCGCGGGGATTTCACAATCAATGGCTTTCCAAAATAATCACTGCAATTTCGAATAGCACGCAATATTGGCTCAAAGTTTGGTCAGCTTGTCTTTGTGCCTTAATGGCGATTAAAAAACCCGTAATTAAAAATCCACCCTCTTTCAACTCCCTTTTTGAAATGGTAGTTTTGAACCCATAGAATCAGATCAATGCAGCGCCTCGGACTTAGTCAGAATCTTCAACAAAAGCTCTCACCCCAGCAGATACAGTTTATCAAGCTGTTGCAGGTGCCTACTGCCGAACTCGAAAACCGCATTGAGGAGGAAATGGAAATAAATCCTGCCCTGGAAGAAGGAGCCCCGGATGAGCCTGAGGCAAATCAGGAAGATAATTCCGGAGATGACACCGAACAGGCGGAACCAGCGCCCGAAAGTGAAGACTCTCAAAAGGAAGGTGAAGTTGATATTAAAGACTACTTGCAGGACGATGATTACGGCGGATATAAGTCGCAAAGTGATGGTGAGGACGATGAGGAACGCGAATTGCCGATTCCAACTTCTTCGTCACTCCACGAGAATCTATCTACCCAACTGGGATTTTTAGGCCTCGACGATCGCCATTATGCCATTGGCAAGCAATTGGTGGGAAGCATTGAGAGTGATGGATACATTCGCCGTGATCTGGATGCCATTGTAAATGATCTTGCTTTTTCGCAAAACATCGAAACCTCCATTGAAGAAGTTGAGCAGGTTCTCAAGAAAATTCAGGCGTTTGATCCGCCCGGTATTGCTGCCCGTAATCTGCAGGAGTGTTTGCTGTTGCAGCTTGAGAGAATGGATGACGGCCAGGATGTGGATGTAATAGTAGCCAAGCGGATCATTAAGGAATGCTACGAGGAGTTTACCAAAAAGCACTATCCCAAGATCCTCAAGAAACTTGATCTTGATGACGAGGAGTATATTAAAGATGCGATCGATCTTATTATTAAGTTGAATCCGAAACCCGGTGGTGAGATTACGTCGGGAGTAGTGAAGAACCAGTATATAATCCCGGACTTTATACTTACCAATACCAATGGTAAACTTGACCTCGCTCTTAATTCACGCAATGCGCCCGAACTTCGCATCAGTCGGTCGTACACAGATATGTTCAAGGCGTATGACAAGAGCGACAAAAAGGATAAGAAATTAAAAGAAGCTGTTACGTTCGTTAAGCAAAAGCTTGATTCAGCAAAATGGTTCATCGATGCCATCAAACAACGGCAACATACACTGATGAGGACGATGCAGGCGATCATCGATTTTCAATACGATTATTTTCTGGAAGGCGACGAGACTAAGCTGCGGCCGATGATCCTCAAAGATATTGCCGAGCGGATCCTGATGGATATTTCCACGGTGAGCAGGGTAGCCAGCAGCAAAGCGATCCAGACCGACTTTGGAATTTTTCCACTCAAGTATTTTTTCTCGGAAGGTATCTCTACGGATTCGGGTGAAGAAGTCAGCAGCCGTGAAGTGAAGCAGATAATCAAGGAGCTTATTGAAGGAGAGGATAAGAATAAGCCCTATTCTGATGAGAAAATCGAAGAGATCCTGAATCAGAAGGGATATAATATTGCACGACGCACCGTGGCAAAATACCGCGAGCAATTAAACATCCCGGTAGCGCGCCTGAGAAAGGAGATGTAAAAAATCAACGATGCAAACTGCTGCCAGGGCCATATCAATAATCTTTCATCCACTATTGTTTGCTACTTACCTCGTATTGGTGCTTGGATGGAGCATTCCTCGTTTTCTGGTTCTTCCTTCAAAAGCATTGCTTCCCTTTACGGGATTTGTATTTGTGATGACCTTTATATTGCCCGTTGCCAATCTTATTATGTTCAAGGCGTTTGGTTCCCTCACGTCTCTCCAGATGCCAACCCGTCGCGAACGATTATTGCCATTTACACTTATTACGATCATTTATATCGTTGTAACAGTGATGTTTTTCTTCAAAGTGAAAAACAACATTTACTTCAATAAAGTGATGCTGATTGTAGCGAGCATGGTGCTGATAGCTACCATTGCCACCTTATTTCAGAAAATAAGTATTCATAGTCTGGCGATTTGTGGCGCTTTGGGCATAATGATGCCGCTCAACAAAGCGGTTGAAAACGGTGCCATGTTATGGCCTACGGTTATTGCTCTGACCATTGCCGGAGCCGTGATGTCGGCCCGCTTGTATCTGAACGTGCACACGCCGCGCGAAGTGATGATGGGGGCCGTCACAGGATTTTCAATTGGCTTCTTTGGCATGATCCTTCTCTTTTAGTTTCAACTCAAACCATTTTATATGGCATTCCAGTTTTTGAAGTATGAAGTGGAACAGGGCGTTGCCACCGTTACACTTAATCGCCCTGAGTTCTACAATGCACTGAACGATGAGATCACGTTTGAACTTCAGGATGTTCTAAAGACTGTGGCCAAAGATGATGCCGTCAGGGTGGTAGTGTTGACGGGTGAGGGGAAAGCGTTTTGTTCAGGTCAGGATTTAAAGGCTGAGCCGGGCAAGAAGCGATCGTTCATGGATTCCTTGCACAAACGATATAACCCGATCATTCGTGCCATGAGAAGTTTGCCTAAACCAATACTTTGCAGGCTGAATGGAGTTGCTGCCGGCGCAGGTTGTTCATTGGCACTTGCGTGTGATATGATTATTGCTTCAGAAGATGCGGTACTGATTGAGGTTTTTGTAAATATTGGTCTCGTACCGGATTCAGGTTCGTCCTATTTTTTACCGCGATTGGTAGGAATGGCAAAAGCCTTTGAGCTTTGTGCTATGGGTAATAAAGTGAGGGCGGCAGAGGCACTGGAGTTGGGACTCGTAAACAAAGTTGTGCCGGCTATTCAACTTGATGCTGCTATAAAACAATATACAGATCATTTTGCTGCTGCACCAACGCGTGCGATCGGGATTATCAAAAAGATGTTGAACAAATCAACTACATCGGGTCTTGATGAAATGCTTGAATACGAAGCGTACAGTCAGGAGATTGCCGGAGGTACGAGTGACCACCACGAGGGAGTAAAAGCATTTCTCGAAAAACGCAAACCAGCTTTTACCGGCAAGTAATTTCCTCCTAACTCCTGTCTCCTGTCTCCTGTCTCCTAACTCCTGCTTTAGAATCCACTAATAGCAATTCCAATAGTCACCGAATTCATCTTAGTTTGAATAGGGCCTTCACCTGTTGCAAACATCGGTGATAAATTGTAGTACGTAAACAAGCTGAAGCCACCCAGACCTACGCGGCCATAAACTCCATAGCGGAACTGATTCATTCCATGCAATTGTTTGTCTTTGAGACTTTTGTTTTCGGAGTTTTCGTTATAGTCAATTTTTGTAAACGAATCATACAGAATTCCGACCCTTCCGCCGAAGGCGACATTAAAGCTTCTTGAAATATCTTCAGGGCTTGAATCGTATCGAATTTCAAGTGGTATTTCCACATAGTTGTTTACGAGCTGAGAGCGATTGATGGTCGCTCCCGGCAGAATGTCCTTTGCTGGCAACAAGGGATGGGAGCCATCCAGGAGAGGTTCAGGGGAAAGAGTATAGTTATTAGTGAATTTCCAGCGCTCCAGGCTCAAGCCAATTCCGGGAACGAGACTGATTCTTGAACGAGCAATTTGAATCTGGTATTGATAATAGACATTGAAAGTTCTGGATCCCCAAAGGCCTTTCTGAAAATCGGGAGGGACGACACCATTTTTGAGGTTCACTCCCAATTCAACGATTATGGAACCAGGGATTTCGGGCCGTTTGGTTTTTTTTGCTTTTGCCGGTGCTTCCGCTTTTGCTGGTGTCACCGCTACCGCCACTAAGGAGTCGGAGGACTGCTTCGCGGCCTGGTCCTGCTCTTGTGAATAACCTGTAATAACCGTCAAAACCAACCCCAGCAACACGACCGATCGTAGAACCATACTTATTTTGAATTTAAAGCCCCAAAAATAGCTTTTTTGAACGAGGGGCAAAATCGCCTTTTTTGTGAAATAGATTAATGTTCTAAATTTGCGGACCTGTTTTTAGAAACGAGCCAACGGAGGGAATAGTATAGCTCCGGCGGGCAGACCGACAGAACAAATGATGAAGAAGGTCTTTAAAAAGTTTGAAAAAAGCGATTAGGGCCTGTAGCTTAACTGAATAAAGCATCTGACTACGGATCAGAAGAGTCGGGGTTTGAATCCCTGCAGGCTCACAGATAATGAGGCAGTTACGTGAATAACGTGGCTGCCTTTTTTTTCTCTATTTGGTCCTTACTATGCTGCCTCTCAATTTCAGATTGCAATTCAGACCAAGGAATTCTCTTGTGGCCATAATTCTATAGTACAGTGAATTAGAAAAAATCGACAGTTCATCAAAACATGTACCTATCGATATGGCGGGTTCCCTTCTCAAGAGTTCCTTTATCTCAGAATGCGGGATGATGAGTCTTTTTATAATTTGGGTTTCAAGCGATCGGCACTCACGTTCCCAAACACCAACCGTATTGTCACAGGATTTCCAGTAAAATCAACCACATTGTTGACAGTGTAATCGACGAAGTTATAATTGACGTTTACCCCGATGTACGACATGTTTTTATAGTAGAAACGATATCCCACTCCAATGTTTAAGTTGTAAGTCAGGATGGAAGCGGTTTTTGTTTTTGTATTATTATAATTAAAGACGTCGAATCCGTCGAGTCCACCGCCCGCTAATAGGCTAACTTCATGTTTATCCTTGCGATATACATCCCGTCGGTAATCCAATCCGATATAGCCTCCGAAGAAATGATTGGTTAGCTCCGGAGTGCCATTGCGCTTCGCATAGTAATAATTTGGTGTGTTGAGAAACTTGAACACCATCGTGAAGTCAAATTCGCTTTTATCTTTTTTTGAGCCAAGTTGAAATCCAAGTTCCGGGTGAATGCCTAATGGCGTCAGTTGGCCAGTTGGTATCCAGATACCGCCAATTAAAGCGAGATTAAATCCTGATCTGCCAAAATCAAATTGTCTGTTGCTAGCTATTCGCAGATATCCACGGCGTTGGCGATTCGTCGCCTTTCTGTTTTTTTGATTTTCATCCGGGTATGCCGGTTCCACCGATGGCTTCTGGTGACTATCTTTTGAATTCTGCGCAGCGCAGGTGGTATAGATGAGAACAAGCAGTAACGCCGCAGCCAATTTCATAGTATGAATATAGGAAAGAGCCGAGGTTAGATAGGATTTATTTTGAGATGTTGGGATTTTGGGTTCATCGAAATATGATGAGGTCATTGCTACAGTATTTAACTATCCGACGCTTCATGATTTATATATATGCCTGTTATGATGGCCTTGGCAATCTGCATGTTAAAAAGATTAAGGCCGCCTGCGAGATCAATACAACAAGGCGATGAATGATCTCAAAGGAAGATCTTGCAAAACAGCTTCATGCGTTTTACGATCAGGATAAGTAATTCATGGTGGTCGATTCACTTTAGTTTCGCGTTTCCAGACAACAATCCCAAATTCCTCCAAGATTGTTTCGTTACCTTTCGTCGTGAAAATTCTCATAATTGAAGACGAGAAGGCACTGGCCGAAAGCATAGAGCATTACCTGCGAGGCGAGAACTACCTATGTGAACTGGTCTACACTTATGAGGACGCAAAAAAGAGAATTGTGCACTACAGCTATGATTGCATATTGCTGGACATTACGCTTCCTGGTGGAAATGGACTAAACCTTTTAAAAGAACTTAAGAAAAGGAAGAAGGCTGATGGGGTGATCATTATATCAGCCAGAAACTCGCTGGACGACAAACTGGAAGGTCTTGAAATCGGCGCGGATGACTATCTCGCCAAGCCTTTTCACCTGGCAGAACTTGGGGCACGAGTCAAGTCCCTTATCCGCCGGAATCGATTCGATGGATCCAATTTGATTACCGTTGATGATCTGACGGTAGATGTATCAGGAAAAACAGCCACGGTAGGATCTGATATTCTTGACCTTACCAAAAGTGAATTTGAGCTGCTTCTTTTTCTAATCACCAATAAGAATAAAGTAATATCCAGAGATGCTATTGGAGAACATCTTTCGGGGGATGATGCTGATCGTTTTGATAATTTCGATTTTGTTTATTCGCATATAAAAAATCTTAAAAGGAAATTATCCGAAGTCAAGTGTCCGGAATATATCCAAACGATCTACGGCCTTGGATACAAGTTTAAAACTGAATAAATGAAGTTATTAAACAGGGCTACCCTTAATTATTTAATTTATTCCATCATCGTCCTGTTGATCGTCACTCCATTATTCTATCTGATCATTGAGCGTCTTTTCATTGAAGATGTAGATGAATCCTTAATGCTCCGGAAGCAGGAGATACAATTCCGTGTAAGGAAGATAAAATCCCATAATGATCTTCAATTGTGGTCTGACCTGGATGGGGATATTAAGTGGGAGCTGGCAAAGGGAATAACTTTCCGGGATACAATATTTTATACCGTGCAGTATGACAGTCTCGCAGATGAAATGGAGCCTTATCGTGTTCTGTCATCAACGATCATGATCGATCAGGTTCCCTATCACCTTACCACGAGAATATCATTGGTAGAAAACGAGGATCTGGTGAGTGCCATCGCTATTATTCAGGGAATTGTGCTCGGCATTCTGTTGACAGGTTTATTAGTAATTAACTGGAGAGTATCCAAGCGCATCTGGCGTCCCTTTTATGATACCATAGAGAAGCTTGAGAAATTTGAATTGGAACGATCACCAATTTTAAAATTGGACTCGCCTTCTATTAAGGAGTTCCAACTTTTGAATACGGCGATTGGAAGATTGGCAGACCGGACGTATAAGGCATACATCAACCAAAAGGAATTCACTGAAAATGCAGCTCACGAAATGCAAACTCCACTGGCAATTTTTCAATCCAAGGTGGAATTGCTGATGCAGGACAAGAATCTTTCCAACGAGAATGCGTTGCTTTTAGGACAGTTAATGGACGCGTCCTCGCGTCTATCGAAATTGAACAAGGCATTGCTATTGCTTTCGAAAATTGAGAACAAACAGTTTATTGAAACTGAATCGATTGATCTTGTCGAGCTGACTGAAAAACTTGTTGTAATATTCCAGCGCCAGGCAGAAACGAAAAATATTGAGATCCGGACTTTCTTTCTGGATCGACCCCGGATTTTTTTCAACGCCAGCCTGATCGACATTTTGCTGTCCAATCTTATCTCTAACGCCGTGCGATACAATAATGCCAACGGCTCCATTTCCATTACTGTTACCGGTAAAAGCTGGGAGATCATCAATACAGGAAATCCCCTAGACATTCCTGTTGATCGGATCTTCGAACGCTTTCAAAAGGGTAATTCAGGTCAATCCAGTACAGGATTGGGGCTTGCCATCGTTAAAAAGATATGCGAGACTCGCGGAAGCGAGATTCGGTACGAATTCAAAAGTAATACGCATTCTTTTTCTCTCTGGTTCTAAAATCCCAAATCTCTCCCAAATCCCTTCGTTAGTTTGGTTAAAAGCACGCAAAGATGAAAAAGCTGGTTATTATTGCACTGTTAGGCCTGGGAGTAGGCCAAGTGAATGCACAAACAATAAAGGCATCGGATGTTCCTGCAGCGGTGAAAACTGCTTTTGCAAAAGCCTATCCGGCAGCCAAAGATGTGAAGTGGGGCAAGGAGGATGGTTCTTTCGAGGCAAGTTTTGATCACAACAAGAAGGATATGTCAGTATTGCTTGACGTTATGGGCATGATCAAGGAAGTAGAAACGGAGATCGAAAAAAGCGAGTTGCCGAAAGCCGTCCAAGAGACGCTGAAGAAAGACTTTGCGGATCACAAAGTAGAGGAAGCGGCAAAGATTGTATCCAATGGTGTCACTACGTACGAGGCAGAAGTTGAGAAAGGTGAAAAATCATGGGACCTTATTTTTGATGCTAACGGCAAGCTTCTGAAGAAAGAACCAAAATCAGAGAAAGACTAATACGCGAAAGCCCGCCCGTTAACTGCGGGGTTTTTCATTTGATTGTTTTTACAATATCAAATTAAATACTATTATCATGAAAGAACTTTTGCGGCTCCAATTGTTGATTGCTCTGTTTGTATTCTGTTTAACGAACAGTTCTATCGCCCAAACTTTTCATCTTGTCAAGAAGACAGTGATCGGCGGTGAAGGTGGCTGGGATTACCTGTCAGTAGATCATGAGACAAGAAGACTCTACGTTTCTCACAGCACACAGGTGGAAGTACTTAATGCTGACACTCACGAAAAAATCGGCGTGATACCTGGCTTGCAAGGTGTGCATGGCGTCATCGCGGTATCAAAAACTGGAAGGGGTATAACGACGAATGGCAGGAGTAATACGGCAACCATTTTTGATTTAAAGACTTTGAAGCCAATAATTGAGTTACCTACAGGAAAAAATCCTGACGCATTATTGTATGATAAATTTTCTGAACGTGTTTTCATTTTCAACCACAGTGATGTTACCGCTACGGCTATTGACATCGCCGAGGGTAAAGTAGTGGGAACGATTGATCTTGGGGGAACGGCATTGGAGGCAGGAGTTTCAGATGAAAGTGGAACCATTTTTGTCAATCTGGAAGAGTCCAATGAAATTGTTGCCTTTGACGCAACCACACTGGTAATAAAAAACAAATGGAAGATTAGCCCTTGCGAGGAGCCTACAGGACTAGCCATCGACCAGAAGAGTAAACGGTTGTTCAGTGTTTGTCACAGTGGAGTGATGATGGTCATTGATTCTGAAAAAGGTAATATCATTGCTGAAATTCCCATCGGAAAGCGGGTGGATGGAGTAGTGTTTGATCCGACAACGAAAATGGCCTTCAGTTCCAACGGAGAGGGGACGATTACGGTAGTAGAGGAAGTTTCTCCGAATAAGTTCAAGGTATTTGAGACGATAAAAACTGAACCAGGTGCCAGAACCATTGCACTGGATCCGAAAACCCACCACGTATTTGTGTCTACTGCCCAATATGGTGAAACTCCTCAAGCTACGGCTGAGATTCCAAATCCAAGACCCAAAATAGTGCCTGGTACATTTATGGTGTTGGAATATGGAAAGAAATAGTCAGCAAAGTTTTAATGTGTTTGGACCAAAATGAAATCTGTTTTCATCGCTGCTTTGCTTTTTTGCACGACTTGCCTGATTGCGCAAAACGACCTCAACTTTTATATTGAGCAGGCAAAGATTAACAGTCCTTTAATTCAGGACAGCAGGAACCAAAGTGATGCTGCCAGGCTGGAGATCGATCGCTTAAAAGCATTTTACACAAAATCCCAGCTCAGCCTGACTGGTACCTATCAGCTTTCACCAATTATTTCCCGCGACAATGGAAAATCCGAACTGGTGTTAAATTCTCCCGGTGCGGATAACTATTCCGGTTATGACATCGCTGCCAGTAATGGTGGAATTTACCAGGGTCTTTTGAATTGGAATCAACCACTACTCAACGGAGAGCGTTACCGGTCAACTGCCGAGCAGACACTCATCGGAGCCAGAATAAATGAGAACACGATTCAACTATCCGGTCACGATTTAGAGCGATTTGTTACCGATCAATATATTCTTTGTCTGCAGGATTACAAACAGGCTGACTATCTCAGCAACCTTATCAGGATCATCAACGATCAGAACATCATGGTTTCAAAACTGGTTGAAAATGGAATAGCGAAGCAATCGGATCTTTCATTGTTAACCATTGAACTGAAAACGCAACAGGCAGCTTTGAGCGCTTTTCGCGCCACCTACCGGAGAGATTTGATGGATCTTCGTGTACTGAGTGGTATTCCGGACACCACGTTTCAGGTGTTGGAGCAAATCAATCTTCAGGTTCAGGAGGATGTTATTGTTTCAAGATTTACAGAACGATACAGGCTTGACAGTCTGAATCTGGTAGCAACACAGAAGATATTCGAATTGAAATATAAACCACTGCTTGGTCTCTATGCCAATACGGGCCTAAATGCCGTCTATGCGCCCACCATTCCCAATCGTCTGGGATTGAGCGCCGGAATAAATTTTACCATGAATCTTACCGATGGTAAGCAACGAAATATCACCCAGCAAAGGACTGCGGTGCTGATGAAATCCACGCAAGGGTATAAGAATTTCTTTTATCGCCAGAACGGCGTGAGAAAGAACAGGATCTTGACTGAACTGAAGTCAATCACGGAAAGGTTATCCATCCTTCAGGATCAGCTCAGTGAATATCAAAAGCTTCTCGAATTCTATAAGCAGGAGTTGAGCCGGGGGCAGATCTCGGTAATTAATTATGTCGCCACGTTGAAAAGCCTTGCCCTGGCGCAGCGTGACTTTGTGTTGCTTCAAACAAATCAACAGCTATTAATTAATCTTTATAACTACTGGAACTGGTAAGCTCATGCGAATAAAAACTGCTCTTATTATTGTCGGGGTACTTACTGCGACCGCTTGTACGAAAGTCCCACTGGCGGAGGACGTTGCTATTAAGGCGAAGGTTTCGGTTGATGTTGTGAGCCTGTCCAATGGTACCGTGTCAGATCAGCTTACTCTTTTTGCCAGTACTCTTTATCTGAAACGAAATGTAGTTACAGCATCCATACCGGCTTTTATCACCAAAGTTTTTATAAAATTAGGGGAGGCTGTTAAAGAGGGCCAGGTGCTCTATCAGTTGGAGACAAAAGAGCGGCGGGCGCTGGGTTCTCAGGCGACGCTGCCGGATTCAAGCGCAACATCCTTCGGAATGATTGTCGTAAAAGCTCCTTCTTCAGGGATTATAAGCACTCTTGACAAGCAACAGATCGGCGATTATGTTTTGGAAGGCGCGCAACTTTGCACCATTGCCGAAAGCAACGCACTTGCCTTCGCTGTCAACGTGCCTTTTGAATACAGTGAGTTTGCAAGGACTGGTAAAAAATGTTTGCTGGTATTGCCGGACAACTCGATGCACGAAGGCACTTTCACTACTGTACTGACCACGATGAATGCGCTGGCTCAAACGGAAACGATTCTTGCGAAATCAAATGACTACGTTTTTCTCCCGGAGAATCTGATTGTAAAAGTATTAGTGAATAAAAATTCGGGGAAGTCTCAACAGGTACTTCCCAAGCAATGCGTTTTAAGTGACGAGATGCTGGAAAAATTCTGGGTGATGCAATTAATGAATGACACTACCGCCATACGAGTTGACGTTACACTCGGCAATAAAAGCAAGGAATCGGTTGAGATTGTATTGCCCCTATTCAAACCCGGCGCAAAGTTCCTCATTACCGGAAATTATGGATTACCGGATACTGCATTTGTGAAAGTGAATCGCTAATCGGGGGTAAGTTCATGATCGATCAGAAAAATTATTTTCAGATTTTCTCCAAGCCCATTCTATTTGTAGGACTGCTTTTGTTAGTAGCGGGTGTATTTTCTTATACCCGGATGCAGACTAATTTATTTCCGGAGGTTTTGTTTCCCCGAATAACCATCATTGCCGATGCGGGTCAATTGCCGATTGACCGGATGATGATCACGGTGACCAAACCAATCGAGACTGCTGTAAAAAGAGTCCAGGGTGTCACGATTGTAAAAAGTGCTACTACCCGCGGAGGCAGTACCATTGATGTTTTTTTTCAGTGGGGTCTGGATACCTATGCAAAGAAGACGCAATTGGAAAGCCGTATCAATGAGATCAAGAATTTCTTGCCGCAAGGTGTGAATCTATCCATTGAGGCGATGAATCAATCGTTGTTTCCGGTATATGGTTATACCCTCGAGAGCGCCGATCACAGTCAGGTGGCGTTGCGGGATCAGGCAAACCTGTTATTACGTCCGATCTTTGCGCAAGTTCAGGGTATCTCTAATGTGGTTGTGAGAGGAGGACGCGCGAAAGATTTTGTGGTGACGCCCGATCCTATAAAGCTATCGTCTCTTGGGCTTACACCCGCTGCAATCATCACTGCTTTTAATAATAACAATTTTGTTCTGTCCAATGGTTACGTATCTGATTATCGGAGACTTTACTTATCCCTTACGGATACGCGAGTTAATGATATCGACGAGTTAAGAGATATCATTTTAAAGAATGACGGCAATCGTCTAATACGCGTAAGAGATATTGCCAACGTAGATGTACAAGAGCAGCAGGAGTTTGTTATCATCAATGCCAATGGGAGTAACGCCGTATTGATAGATCTGGTAAAGCAACCCGGAATCAACCTGATTGACTTTGCGAAAGACGTAGAAGCACGTGCTGAGGAAGCCAGGAAGATATTACCCAGAGGATATGAATTGAAACCCTACTATAACCAGAGTGCCTTTGTGGGCGATAGTGTGCACAGTGTTGTTGAGACGATCTATGAAGGATTATTCCTGGCGCTTATTGTGATGGTTATCTTTCTGAGATCCTGGCGCGCAAGCCTTGTAGTGATGCTTACTATTCCCGTCACTATTGCCTTTACTATACTGGTATTATACTTGGCGGGAATTTCAATCAATATCATGTCATTAGGTGCTATCGCGGCATCCATTGGACTAATCATTGATGATGCCATTGTGATCATCGAACAGATTTACCGGGGACATGAGGATCATCCAGAGAAAGATAAGTTTACCATTGTGCGGGAGGCTATTCATGATTTATTCCCCGCCATGATTGGCTCTTCGCTGGCCACGATTGTGATCCATTTTCCATTCAGGCTGATGAGTGGTTTGGCAGGAAGTTTTTTCAAAGAACTTTCCGATACGATGCAGTTAACCATGATCACTTCATTTTTGGTGACGTGGCTTCTATTGCCGGTATTGCATTTGATAATAGGCTATAGAACTTCGTTAAAACCCCACGCACATCATACCGCATCTGATTCTGTTAATAGGCTAACGTGGCTGACCTGGTTTTTCAACAAACCCATTATTGCAATGTTGCTGGTTTTAACGCTGGCGACATCTGCCTGGTGGGCCTCCAACCAACTTGAAACGGGATTCTTACCCGAACTGGATGAAGGAACTATTGTATTGGATTACATATCACCGGCCGGTACATCCCTTGAGGAAACCGATGAGATCTGTAAGGATATCGAGAAGATACTCGCAGTTCATCCGGATGTTGAATCCTATTCACGAAGAACAGGAATTCACATGGCCTTCAAGAGTGATCCTTCCAACATCGGAGATTATTCGATTCAGTTAAGAAGGGACCGGACAAAGACCACCGATGAGGTAATCAGTGAATTAAGGAAAGACATTGAAGCCAATGTCGTAGCGATGGAGGAGATCTCTTTTGGTCAGCGAATCGCCGATCTGCTGGGAGATTTGATGAGTACACCTCAGCCTATTCAAATAAAAATATTTGGCGACAATTATGAGACGCTCAAGGTATTTGCGCGAAGGGCAGACACACTATTGCAACAGGTGCCCGGAATTGCCGACATTAATAATGGACTCGTCACTGCGGGACCAACGATCATCTTCCTTCCCGTTCAGGAAAAACTTGCCTTGTATAAAATTACACTGACTGACTTTCAAACTCAGTTGACAACCTACACAGGGGGAATTCCTTTAGGATTAAATGCCAACGTTCCGACGCCATCACCTTTCCAGGCAGCGATGACGGGCGGGTTGCAAATTGGACAGGTTCAGGATGGTGAGCAGATGAGGAGGATTCTCCTTCGCTTTACGACATTTCAGGCTAACGATTTAGAATTACTGAAGCGGCAGCTCATCTTTTTACCGGATGGATCCGCGCGGCCACTAGCTTTCTTCTGTGACATTAAAATAATCCCAGGCGAGATAGAATACAGGAGAGAAGATCTTAAGTCGGCAGTGATCATAACGGCACGACTTGACAATCGCGATTTAGGAAGTGCCATAAAGGACATTCAAAAGAAACTAGGAGAAGGCTTAGCCCTGCCTCAGGGTTATACGGTTTCTTATGGAGGTGCCTATGCTGAACAGCAGCAATCCTTTAAAGAGTTGCTGACGATATTGGCCATGGCGACGCTGCTGGTGTTTGGGGTGTTAATGTTTCTGTTTAAGGAGTGGAGACTATCTTTCATCATTCTATTCGTCTCAGTTGTTGCCATCAGTGGTTGTATTCTTGGGCTTTACTTCGTTGGGATACCACTCAATGTCAGTAGCTATACGGGAATTATTATGATTGTGGGGATCATTGCCGAGAATGCAATTTTCACCGTGAATCAATTCAAACAAAACATGATTCTTACGGGCGATGTGGATCAGTCAATTAATTATGCGATTGCATTGCGTATACGCCCTAAATTAATGACCGCCATTGGTGCGATTCTTGCGTTGATGCCGCTGGCTTTAGGAATAGGATTAGGAGCACAAATGCAACAGCCGTTGGCGGTCGCGGTAATCGGTGGATTCATTGCCGGGTTGCCCTTATTGCTCCTGGTGCTCCCGAGCTTAATACGACTTTTGTACAGGAGGAGAATAGAGATTGAGAATGGATTATTGTAGATCCGCTGACCCTTAGATGGTGTCTCAATGAACCGACCGGATTGCAAATCCGGTCCAGCGATCCCCAGCGGTCCAGATGTTTGAAGCGAGCACATATCTGGGCCAACGTAAGCTTGACAATAAATTCCCTTGCCTTGTGTGCTGAGGCAGGAGGGCTTTAAGGAACTGAATGAATGGTTGGCTTACTATGACGTGTTCTGGAACAATGCGCTTAATAGATTGGGAGTGCTATTAAATGAAAAAACAAAAAGCAAAAAGAAATAGATATGGAAAAGGAAGATTTTACAACAACACTTTTGGTAGATGAATCTCCCAAACAAGTATTTAACTCCATTAAGAATGTGCGTGGATGGTGGTCGGGATTGTATTCAGAAGAATTTGAGGGTGCTTCATATAAGCTCAACGATGAGTTCGTATTTCGTGGAGGAGGTGGAGCGCACTACACGAAGCAAAAACTGGTAGAGTTGATCCCAGACAAAAGGATAGTGTGGTTAGTGACTGATAGCAAACTGACTTTTGTGGAAAATGAGACCGAGTGGATGGGAACAAAACTTTGTTTTGATATTTCGGTTGAGGGCAATAAGACTAAAATTGTCTTTACCCACTTGGGTTTAGTCCCCGAAATCGAATGTTACAATTCCTGTGCACCCGCGTGGACAAAATATGTGCAGGAACGATTATTGAGTTGGATAACCATTCGTAAAGGAGTGGTAGCCGACAAGGATAAATAATACGAGATTAGAAATTGTATTTTTTTGATCAACAAGAAACTTTTTCAGTTTCTGGACGTGGGTACTGGTTGTTACGGCATCTTTCCGAGACGCGCATCTAAAAATCCAAACCAATGGCAAAAAAAGCACTCTGGATTCTGGCAGTCATCTTCGCAATAATTATTGGGTTATACCCCATCATTTATTTTGTAGTCGATAGAAAATTCGGACTCCTCAGCTCGAAGTCAGACGAGCTTCTGTCAAGCACCTTCTGGAATACCGGATTTTATACTCATATTATTTTAGGGGGAATCGCATTGCTGATAGGATGGAAGCAATTCAGTGTAAAGCTTAGAAACAGAAATCTTGCCCTACACCAGCAAATAGGAAAAATTTATGTGGTCTCGGTTTTAATAAGTTCCCTCGCCGGTATTTACATTGGCTTCTTTGCCACCGGAGGTGTTGTATCATCCGCAGGATTTATCGGCCTGGGAATAACATGGTTCGTCACAACATTCCTATCGTACACAGCAATCAAAAAAAAACAAATAGAACAACATCAAAAGATGATGATTTATAGCTATGCCGCGTGTTTCGCAGCCGTTACGCTCAGGATTTGGTTGCCCCTGCTAACCGCCGCTTTTTTGGGCGACTTTATCAAGGCGTATACCATTGTGGCTTGGTTGTGTTGGGTGCCTAATATTATCGTCGCATATTTTATTGTCCGGCGCCTGCCCAGCCGGCCCGGTGGAGTAACCTTGACGTAGTTATGACGCAGGTGACTGCGTCCAGTCCTTAAATTTCAATATAAAATACACCAGCGATGCTGAGATCAAAACCGACCCGGCGATCGACATTATATAACCCGCAGAGATAAAGAAATCCAGCCAGCTCAGATTGGTATTTCCAAACTCTTTAAATAGCAGAACTCCAATACTTCCTACATACCCGAACGAATCCGCCAAATACATAAGAAAACCTATTGTGCTTACATATTTAAAGGCTGCAATGATCCTGTCAAAGAAAATGCTGTTGAACTGGATATAACCAAAATATAAACCCATACCCACCAGTACCATCCACGTCGGTGCACTGATCAGTTTATTTTCAAACGCCAGTGTACTCAGCCCAACGGTGATCATACCTGTAATAACGATCAGGTGATTGATCACCATTGCTTTAAAGTTGTTTTTAATGACCATCAGACTTCCGATGACAATTAAAACAACAATCGTCACTATTGATTCGGTGAACGTGAAAATTCCGGGCTTGTCGTAGTTCAATGACTTCCAGATCTCTGCTGAGAAGTTGTCGCGAAAATCGCGATATGCCGTAAGCATCATGTAAGCCAGGATCAATAAAATTAATCCAGGGGCAAATGTCAATGCCAATTTGATCCGCTGTGGTCCTGTCATCGGACTGCGTTTTGTTCGTAATGCTTCGTCTTCAGCTGTTGGAGGTGGAATCTTGTCCAGCATCCATAAAAAAAGTAGCAGAGGTGGAAAAAACATGCAAGTGGAAACAAACGGCATCCAGAATTCTGACGTGCCCCAGCCCTGCATAATAAATCCCCCCACCGTCTTGGCAAAACCCGCAGAGAAAATGAAACTCACCGATAGGCTTGCGCCCAGTACCTCGGTGAATTTTCTGCCTTCGAGATACATAAACACCATACCCCATACCATTCCTAATGGAAGTCCATTGAGGAAGAGGAAGGCCAGGTTAAAGGGTGTTGGTGTTAGCGCAAACCCCAGCCAGGCAAGTCCTGCAAGACTTACCATTAACAATATCCCCTTTGCACGCGCGTTTGCGCCAAGCTCTGACACAATTTTTATTCCTATAAATTTCGAAAGCATGTATCCCACTGCTTGTGATATCACCATCCATACTTTAAAACTATGACCGCCTACTTCAATGCCGTCGTACGTTGCTACTCCGAATGTTTTTCGCAAAGAAAAAATGCATGTGTACAAACAGAACGCCGAAAAGGCTACGTATAATGAGAACCAGAAACCATTAGTGCTCTGAAGCCAGCGAGTGACGGGGTGCGGAGCGGATTGTTCTTTTGGCATCACTTCCGATAATCCAATGCCGGCTTCCGTGTTCCAATCAATGCCTCATACTTAAAGTTCTCACCGCGTTTCTTTTTCAATTCCACCCAGGATTGTTCTATGATCGTTGGTGTTGTGAACAGATCCATTGCTGTGAGAGCCATCGCCTTTGCTGCCACCATCATTCCTTTATAACCTATGGTTGTTCCACCCGCCGCAACGGCCTGCCAGCTATGGGCTGACGTTCCCGGAACCCAGGTAGCTGTGCTTAATCCAACTGTTGGTACCACCCAACTGACATCACCCACATCAGTAGAACCTGAACCGCCTTCTTCCCTCGCTTTCAATGGAGGGATGACATTAGTGGATTCAAGTGGCAACGCCTGATCTTTAAACGTCTCCTGGATCTTCATCGCAAATTGTTTCTCTTCGGGTGAATACGTATAACCACCAACAGTATGAAGATTGGCATCCATTACTTTGGCAAGGGTTTCATTTCCAAGTAAATCATAAACGCCGCCGGTGATTTCTATTTCTACTCTGGTGCCTGTGCCCATCGCCGCACCTTTTGCCGCAAGCTCAACTCGTTCCCAGATCGATTTCACGTTGTCGCGATTTGGATTGCGCACATAATAGTAGGCTTCTGCAAAGGCAGGTACTACGTTCGGCGCTTCACCACCACGGGTGATCACATAATGTATTCTAGTTTCCTGGGGCACATGCTCGCGAAGCATGTTGACCATGGCGTCCATTGCTTCCACACCATCCAGCGCAGAGCGTCCTCGCTCCGGTGAAGCCGCGGCATGTGATGCCACTCCATAGAATCTTACTTTACCATTTTTGTTTGCAAGCGACGAACCATAGTCAACGCCATTCTGTGAGCCCGGATGCCAATGAATAACGGCATCAACATCAGCAAACAAACCATCCCGAACCATATACACTTTTCCAGCGCCACCTTCTTCTGCCGGTGTGCCATAGAAACGAAGTGTACCTGCTTTCTTGTTGGCAATCATCCAGTCTTTTACTGCGATCGCAGCCGCGGCCGAAGCAGTTCCAAATAAATGGTGACCGCAGGCATGTCCGGCTTTCTGACCAACGATTGGCTTGAACTCAGGCACGGCTTCCTGAGAAACGCCCGGCAGTGCATCATATTCGCCCAGGATTCCGATTACCGGCTTACCTGTACCGTACGTGGCAGTGAAGGCTGTTGGAATTCCTGCAATATTACTTTGGATGGTAAAGCCTGCATCTTTCAACGTTTGCTGGAGTAACGCCGAGCTTTGGACTTCCTGATAACCGACCTCGGCGAAGTCCCAGATCTTTTTCGCTGTAGCAGAATACAGATCATACTTTAAATCGATCGATTTGATGACGTCTTGTTTGGTCTTTTGCGCAGAGACGGTCATTGCACAAGCGACAATCGCCGCGAGAAAAAGTATAGATGTTTTCATAGTAGGGATTCGTTATGGAATCCAATGTACAACATGGAGGGAAATAACGAAAGAGCCAAAGGGTTGTGGTGTTACCGAGCGCATATATTCCATGCTCAAGTGTTCAGGGATATTAAGTTGACGGTGCAACATGCGTACCTGAATACATGCCCACAGTCGTAGGTTTCTTATCCGCGCGTCTTTCAATTCTCACCACGATTACTAGAAGGAGGACCAGGATCGCGATCAGTAAAAAATAAGTAAACGCCTTAACGATTCTCTTGATTTTTTTTTCCTGCTCATGACGCTCTAGCACAGCCCCATAATTGCGGAAGCGATCAGAGCCCCTTGCAGTTAATTTTTGGCGACGAAGGCGTATCTCGTGCTTACTCATGGTACTTCACCTTAATATTAAAATTGATTCTCAATTTATCCAAGGCCCTATAGGTGCGCATTTTTGCGCCGCTTTCGGTCATATCAAGAATAAAAGCAATTTCTTTAAAATCTTTGTCTTCAAAGAACCTCAACTCCAGCACTTGTAGCATATCAGCAGGAAGGTCTTTCATAAAGGCAAGCAAACGTTGAATGATTTCTTCATCCCAATTTTCGTCACTTCGTTCTACGAGTTCACGCACTTTCCCTTCTTCCAGACTATAAATCTTTTTTCCCTTATTCCTGCGATAAAACTTATTTACCTCGTTGGCAGCAATCTTGTATACCCATGCCGAAAAAGGAAGGCCACGGAATTCATATTTGGAAAGGTGATTCAGCACATTGACGAACGTCTGTGAACAGAGATCTCCGGCGGTGTCTTCATTTTCTACCTGACGGAGCAGATAATAATAGATCCTGTCAAAATACTTTTCATACAACTCGCCAAACGCTTTTGGGTCCCGTTTGGACCTTTCAACTATCTCATTCTCTTTGCGGATTTCATCCTCCGTCATGGGCTTGGGCTATGGTCGTATAATGCAGGAAACTCAAGATAGTCACATTTTTTCAGGGTGTTGATGTGCGCAAGTGTTGACGTGTTCAAGTGTGAGGGTTTAGGGCATCAACACATTAAATCGAAATCCCGTAACTTGGGGTGACATTGTCACTGGTATTATCTTGACTTTTGCTGCAGGATTCATGCATAGGCTATCTATAATTATCTTTCTTCTGGTGCTGGTTTCTTCTGCACTTACATTCGGGCAGCAGTTTACCCTTCGCCAGTACACCGCCATTGATGGATTACCTCAATCACAGGTAAATGCCATAATCGAGGACCACTTTGGTTATTTATGGATAGGTACATCTGGTGGTGGACTTGCCCGCTTCGATGGCCGCGAGTTTAAGGTCTACTCAACACTGGACGGCCTTTTAAACAATATTGTCACCTCAATTTTCATAGACTCGAAGCAGAATATCTGGATCGTTCATCCACGGGGATTAACACGTTTCGACGGACTTACTTTTAAAAAGTTCCAGCCAGCGCTTACCGATGATGGGTTCAAACGAATGAGAAGGGTTGTTGAATTTAATGATACCATTTTTGTTGTGTCAAGTCCGGGGATGATTGGCAAGATCTTTCAGGACTCCGTTTATTACTGGTCAAGAAATATTCTGCCGAAGAAGTCTATCTTCTTTACGCAGATATCCGCCGACAAGCAGGTCTTCTATTATCTCAACGATAGTTCCTTTGTTATTCCCTCCAAAGAAGGCTATAGAAAATTTTCACATTCAAAAGTTTTTACGAAAGCATACAGTATATTTAATCATGCCAACGAAGTGTGGGTAGACACAGATAGCGGTGCATTCGCATTGGATCTGAAGACCGGGGATCTTGCTAAAAGAAAAAAAATAGTAGACCGATATATCGTCTGCTATGATACTGTTCAGCATGTTTACTGGACACGAAATGAGCGGACGTTGTTTCGCGAATATGTCAGCAACGGAAAAATAGTGACAGATACGATTCTTCAGAATGTTCCGATTATGCAGGTTCATCTCGATTCAGAGGGAAATACATGGTTCGGTAGTGCTGGTAATGGCCTCTATCGTTATTATCCCCGTGACTTTGACAGGATTCAGCCAATCCCTTTTCGTGATGTAATGGCAATTGAAAAAGATAAAGCCGGTGCGACGTGGGTAGGTGGCACTGTCGAATTCCCAGGATTGTACCGGATCGCAAATGGTCGGACAACTTCTTTCCAATTGCCAAATGGAAATGACGATGGTGTACACACTATCAAAACCGGCCCGGATGGAGATGTATGGGTGGGTTCGTATTCGGGCTTAGGAAGATTGTCACCAGGACAGCAAAAATTCAAATGGTACACACGAGAACACGGTCTCTCCAGCGCTTATGTTACAGCACTTGATTTCAATGAGGACGGCGGACTATGGATAGGCACCACCGGAGGTGGATTGAATTACTACGATGGTGATACGTTTCAGGTAGTGACGGATCAAAAGCAGATAGGAACGAGGAATATTTTTGCTTTACGCTACATGCCGTCACGGAAATTGCTGTTCATGGGTACTGAACTTGGAATAAGCGTTCTGCAAAATGATAAGATCACTTCCATTCAGTTGCCTGAATTTGAAAATACTTCTGTCATCTCCCTTGCGAACTTTCGCGATACGCTATTGCTGGCCGGATCCGGCGGGGCAGGAGTGATGATCATTGATCCAACAGGCAAGACAAAGAAACTTATCGGCCCGCGGGAGGGCCTCCCTTCAGGCTTCGTATTTTTTGTTGCTGCTGATGAACAGGAAAGGATTTGGGTGGGCACGGAAAAAGGTATCACGAGATTGAAGCTTGATCGCCAGCTAGAAGTAATTGAGACCAGAGATTTTGGCTACAATAATGGATTAATTGGCATTGAAACGAATCAGAATGCCTACTCCTTTTCGGGAAATGAAAAGTACTTTGGTTTGATTGACGGACTTTATCAATACAACGAGTCTCAAAGTGAATGGGTAAAATCATATCCGGTTCATTTATCTGATATAGAGATTCAGTACGGAGAAATTTCGAGCCGGGAGTTCGGTCAAAGTCAGAATGGTTTTTTTAAAATACCCACAGCTACGGTTTTGCCTTTTGATAAGAATCACATCACATTCTATTTCAACAGGGTGGATAAGAGATATCCCAGTTCCGTACGCTACAAATATTTTCTGAAGAATTTTGATAAAACCTGGTCACAGCCCACAGCAATGGGACGTGTAACGTATAGCAATCTTCCTCCGGGTAATTACGTATTTAATATTGTGGCGACCGACAAAGCAGGAAGCTGGGATCTCAAACCGCTGGAATATACATTCACGATCAAGGCGCCGTTTTATAGGACGATCACCTTTTTCGTTGTTACAATAGCAATCTTAGTAGGCTCGGTGGTCCTCTTTGTATTAATGCGTTTGCGAAAAAACATGTCCAGGGTAATTGAAGTCGAGCGGATCCGCCAGCAGGAGCAGGAGTCACTGCGCAAGGAAATTGCCCGCGATTTTCACGACGAGATGGGCAATCAACTGACCAGGATTATTAACTATGTGAGCCTTATGCGCTTAAATGGCAATAGCAATGGCCCGGAATTATACCACAAGGTGGAGGAGTCGGCGAAGTATTTATACAACGGAACGCGGGATTTTATCTGGGCGATAGATCCGGTGAATGATGATTTGTCTAAGTTGTTCTTTCATATCCGGGATTTTGGAGAGAAGCTTTTCGAGGAAAAAGAGATCCAGTTTCGCGCATACAATGAATCGAAAGAAAAAGTGAAACTACCGTACGGATTTAGCCGTGAGGCCAATTTGATCTTTAAGGAGGCCATGACCAATGCCTTCAAGCATTCAGGTGCCGGGAATGTTTCATTTTATTTACGACCTTTAACAGACGGATATGCTATGGTGCTGGAGGACGATGGAAAGGGATTTGATCCCGATACGATCAAATCCAATGGAATTAAAAATATTCGTTCGCGTGCCGAGAAATTAAATGCTTCGTTAGTGATAGAAAAAGCCACTGCCGGCAAGGGCACGCTGGTACAATTGACATTCTCAACCTTAAAAATGAAATCGTATGATACCAACAACAAAAAAACGCGTATTAATCGTTGAAGATGACGCAGAGATACGTAATAGCTTTGTTTTAATCGTAAACAGCTCTGAAAAATTCGGTGTTGTGAACGCATATGGCAGTTGCGAAGATGCGATCAAGCATCTTGGTCAGGACAAGCCCGACTATGTGCTGATGGACATTGAGTTGCCGGGAATGAACGGCATTCAGGGAACGAAGATCATAAAAGACAAAAGTCCCAATTCAGAAATTATTATGGTCACTGTTTATGAAGACAATGTCTTTGAAGCCATGAAGGCGGGTGCAACCGGATATATTACCAAGAGTGCAAATCACCTTGAATTGCTTTCTGCGTTGGAAGAAATTTCAAAAGGCGGCGCTCCGATGAGCAGCAAGATTGCACGCCTTGTCATTGATAATTTTCACATCAATCCGAATTCACCTCTTACAAAACGGGAGACAGAGATTCTAACTCTGATCTCAGAAGGAAAAACGTACACACAGATTTCGGAAGAATTATTTATTTCAAAGGAGACTTCTAAAACACACATCAAAAACATCTATTCAAAGCTACAGGTAAACAGCAAGTCGCAGGCATTGGCGAAGGCAGCCCAGGAGAAACTGATTTGATACATCCCGTTAGGGTCATGTCGTTGAATTAAGGAATCAGTAAATGAGACAAATAAGGTAGTTTGATTCCTTAGCAGCACCTTCTATTGTCTGCTGGATCTGGTACTCCCCTAGGAACTTAATTTTTAGAAAGAATTGCGATTGTGAGCGCAAGAGTCCCGTAGGGCCGCAACCAACCCATGTTAACCAAATTGGTTTCGACGGACCAGGAAATTAGATTTAAACGGATCCAGTTGCCCTTTAAATTAATGGCGTGAGCGTCTGGGTCGGGATTTTAAAATCCCACTGAACAGGTGATTACATGTCAATATTGCCTTCGTTAAATTTACAATAGATTTTGGGTAAGGTCAGGTGGCTGCTATCATGGTCATGGGTGGATTTGAGGCAGCCACCTTTTTTTTGTCCTCTCACACACTTCATTCTTGAAAACTCCTTTTTGATTTGTTAGCTTTTGGGGTTTAAAATCCCAAAATGAAAAAAACTCTTCTCGCTGTCCTTATAGGACTTTCCATCTCCTCTTATTCACAAAAGAAAAAACAAGCTCAGGAAGAACCTGCTGTTCAGCCAAAGCAAGCCCAGACTTCTACGTTTGAAGGAAAGACTGCTGGCATGAAGAAGTTTCAAGGCTACTTTGATTTTTTCTTTGACGAAAAGCAGGATAAGATATTACTTGTCATCAATAAGTTTGACACCGAATTCCTGTACGTGGAATCGCTCACGGCTGGTATCGGATCCAATGATATCGGTCTTGATAGAAATCAGCTGGGCCGCGAAAGCGTAGTGAAATTTGAACGCCGTGGGCCCAGGATTTTACTTACTGAAATCAACCTTTCGTACCGCGCCATCAGCAACAACCTTATTGAAAGAAGAGCCGTCGAAGAGTCCTTCGCGCAATCTGTATTAGGGGGCTTTACCGTTATCGCGGAAGATGGTGGAAGTGTGCTGGTAGATGCTACAGATTTTATAATTCAAGATGCCCACGATGTTGCAGGTACTCTTAAAAGTAGTCAGCAAGGAAGTTATGCCCTCGACAAATCCCGGTCAGCCCTCTATTCTCCTCGCATCAAGAACTTTCCTCAGAATACGGAATTTGAAGCCACACTAACTTTTACGGGTCAGGCTGCCGGCGAATTCATCCAGAGCGTAACCCCTACTGCATCGAGTGTAACCGTACGCGAGCATCATTCATTTATTCAGTTGCCGGATAACAATTACAAGCCGAGAAAATTTGACCCGAGGGCTGGTTATTATCCAATGTCATACTATGATTATGCAACGCCGATCAGTGAGCCGGTCGAAAAAAGATTTATCACGCGACATCGCTTAAGCAAAAAAGATCCATCTGCTGCAATGAGCGAAGCCGTGAAACCAATCGTGTATTATATGGATCCTGGTGCACCGGAGCCAATTCGTTCTGCATTGATGGATGGAGCCAAATGGTGGAATCAGGCATTCGAAGCGGCAGGTTATAAAGATGCGTATCGTGTAGAATTGCTTCCAGAGGATGCTGATCCGATGGATGTGCGTTATAACCTAATCAACTGGGTTCATCGCTCAACACGTGGATGGTCATACGGAGCATCGGTCACCGATCCGCGCACCGGCGAGATCATTAAAGGTCATGTTACACTCGGTTCCTTGCGCGTACGTCAGGATTTTCTAATTGCAGAAGGACTCCTTGCACCGTACGAGGATGGCAAACCTGTGTCAAATGAGATGGAACAGATGGCGCTTAGCCGCCTGCGACAATTAGCTGCTCATGAAGTGGGACATACGCTTGGTATTTCACATGCCTATTCATCCAGTGCAGAAGGTTTTGCTTCCGTAATGGATTATCCACATCCCTATGTCAAGCTGACAAATGGCAAAATTGATTTGAGCGAAGCATATGACACGAAGATTGCTGCCTTAGACAAGGTGATGATTGCGTACGGTTATCAGGATTTTCCCGCCAGCACCAATGAAGACAAGGCGTTGTATGATATTATTCAGAACTCATTAAAAGCCGGGCTTACATTTTTGTCGGATCAGGACGCCCGCCCGTATGGAAGTGCTCATCCGTATACTCATTTGTGGGACAATGGTAAGGATCCCGCTGATGAATTGAATCGTGTGCTTCAGATTCGCGCAGTTGCGCTTCGCAATTTTGGTGAGAATAACATTAAGCCGGGCGCTCCGATGGCAACATTAGAGGAAGTGCTTGTGCCTATGTATTTTTTTCATCGCTATCAAGTTGAAGCTGCCGTTAAGGTAGTGGGTGGACTTAATTATCGTTATGCATTACGAGGCGATGGACAGCCGGTTGCAGAGTTGCTGACTCCACAACAAGAGCTAAACGCACTGGAAGCGTTGATGAAAACAGTTCAGCCTGCTACACTGATGATACCAGAAAGTCTTTTGAAAATAATTCCACCACGACCAATGGGATATACGCGACACCGCGAACTTGTGAAAATAAAAACTGAACTCACATTTGACCCATTGTCAACAGCGGAGACTGCGGCAGACCTTACATTTAGTTTAATACTCCATCCTGCAAGAGCTAACCGACTTTTCGAACATCATTCCCGGGATGCGCGGTTGCCTTCTCTGGAAAGTGTGATTGACAGGTTGATGAGCACAACAATAAAGGCTGCACCAAAAAATGGATATGAAGGTGCAGTGCAAATGGCAATTGATCATGCCTTTTTTGAAAATCTTATTAAGCTCGCATTAAACAACAACGCAGGTGCCCCTGCAAAAGCCATTGCCTGGCTGAAACTTGAACAACTTAAACTTTGGTTGGCTTCGAAACCAGGCGTTACCGCTGATGAAGAGTGGAAAGCATTTTATGGGTACCTCGCGAGTCAGATTGGGAAGGTTCAAAGTAACCCGGAAGATTTTAAACCTGAAGGCCTGTTGCCAGCACCTCCCGGAATGCCAATCGGAGAATCTGATTTGAATTATTGTGACCATTGATTTTTAGATTTCATGATCACAATTGAAGGGCTGACCTATTCTTACAATACGGAAAAAAAAATATCTTTTCGGGATATTATCATTCCTCAAGGAGAGCATTGGCTTCTTCTCGGCGAATCCGGCAGTGGAAAGACGACGTTGCTCCATCTGCTTGGAGGACTTTTAAAATCACAGCAAGGTAAGGTGATCGTCCATGGAACGGATATTACCCGGCTTTCAGAGTCAGGGCTTGATCGTTTCCGCGGACAGTACTTTGGTTTTATTTTCCAGAAGAATCATTTGATCAATGCTCTTTCGGTAAAGAATAATCTTCTCATGGCACCGTTTCTGGCGGGTCTTAAACAAGACGAGCAACGAGTGGACGAGGTGTTGGAACAATTGGACCTGAGGGAAAGGAAAGATGCGCGGGTACAAGAGCTCAGTCATGGGCAGGCGCAGCGTGTTGCAATCGCGAGGGCGGTCTTAAACAAACCCTCGGTTATTCTCGCTGATGAGCCAACGTCTGCACTGGATGATAAGAATTGTAATCGTGTAATTGAGTTGTTGCTGCAGGCGTCTTCGCAGAACAACGCAACACTCATAGTGGCCACTCATGATCAGCGGCTGAAGTCAAAAATCAAAAACCAATTAATACTATAATTCCACGATGAATCTCTTCTTTCTTGTCTGGAATTACCTGAAGTCCAAGCCGCTCAATACCGGGCTAAACATTTTTTTGCTGGCGTTGGGAATAGCCGTCATCACGGTTCTTCTATTATTTAATAATCAGCTTCAGGAGAAGATAGCGTCCAATGCCAGAGGCATTGATCTGGTGGTTGGTGCTAAAGGAAGTCCGTTGCAGTTGATCCTGTGCAATATCTTTCACATTGACTTCCCAACCGGGAACATAAAGATCTCGGAAGCGGAGAAAATTGCAAAGCACAGGCTGGTGAAAAAAGCTATCCCGCTGGCATTGGGTGACAGTTACAACGGCTATCGTATTGTTGGCACTTACAAAGACTATGCTGATATGTACAAAGCCACCCTTGCTTCAGGAGACTGGTGGAAGAATGATCTGGAGGTTACACTTGGATCGACCGTCGCCGCCCTTTCAGGGTTGAAGATCGGCGATGCATTTTCAAGTGCGCATGGTCTCACTTCCGAAGGACACGCCCATGAAGAAAATCGTTATCGTGTTGTAGGAATTATGAACAAGAGCAATACAGTTATCGATAATCTTATTCTTACAAATATTGAGAGTATATGGAGAGTGCATGAAGAACACCATGATTCAATTCGAATTTCACCTGTTGTTCACCCATCGTCGATCGTTCGCAGTGTGGAAATGGGAGATTCTTTAAAAGAGGTGACCTCTCTTTTGATTCTTTATAGAAATCCTTTGGCAGTTATGCAGCTTCCCAGGTTCATCAATAGCAATAGTAATCTCCAGGCAGCGTCGCCGGCATTTGAGACGGCTCGTTTGTTTTCGATCCTTGGTGTAGGGGTAGAAGTATTGAGGGGATTTGCCTTCGTTTTGATATTCATCTCAGGGCTAAGTATTTTCATTGCTCTTTATAATTCTCTTAAAGAAAGGCAGTACGATCTGGCGATCATGCGATCGATGGGAGCAAGCCGGGCGAAATTATTTGTTGCGATCATCATGGAAGGCAGCGCCCTTACGATTTTGGGAAGCTTATTTGGGTTGGCACTTGGTCATGGGGTTCTCTGGATTTTTACCATTTTGGTGGTAGAAAGTCAGAAGGCTGGTGTGACCGCAACCGTATTCTATCCGGCGGAAGGGTACATTTTCGGAGGCAGTATTGTGCTCGGAATAGTATGTTCACTGATCCCAGCTGTGCAGGCTTACCGAACAGATATTCATAAAGTGTTGGCCGGTAATTAGAAATTTGGGACATTGGCATAATTTTGGAGTCACAAACTTCAAGACTACGTTTAGAAATAATCAACATGAGAAAAATTCTTTCCGCCTCGTTATTTATAGTGATCAGCAGTGCGGCATTTGCGCAGACCGATGGCTGGATTCTTTTTGCCAAGACAAAGTTCGAAGCGAAATACAATGAAAAAGCGGCTGAGTATTTTCTTTACCCGGTATTTGCTCCGGAATTAAACGCTCAGGTTGGCAAGGAAATTACATTGGAAGGTTACTACATGCCAATAGATGTAGAGGGTGATGCGTATATCATTTTATCAAAGTTCCCTTACAGCCAGTGTTTCTTTTGCGGAGGCGCAGGACCGGAGTCAATTGCTGAGGTCACTTTTAAAGTCAAACACGAGAAATTCACCATGGATCAATTCATTCGTATTAAGGGAATCCTTAAACTAAATGAAGGCAATATTGATCACGGAAATTTTATAGTTGAATCAGCGACATTGATCAGTAAGTAGACAAGCTTCCTTCTCTTAGGGTGCTTCGCAGTTAATGTATTTTTTGCGTGGTTATAGCTCAAGCCGTTTTCAGGGATGGATACTTTACCTGCATCCATTCAAATGCTCCAAACAATACTCCGCAGAATACAAGGTTTCCAATAGCCATGTTGCGAAGGTACGGAAGTGCCAAAACGTAACATCTGATCAATCCGCTAAAGTCTTTGGTGAAGGGTAGGCCAGTCGTAATATCTGTACCGCCACCGATCCAGACACCAAGGTCAGAAATTAGCCAGTGCGTAACGGCGGCACCAAGCCCTGCAACAACCACCGTGAGGACGGAAACTTTTTTTATGAGATGGCCGAGCACTACAATTAAAGCAAAACTCCCGTAGATCCAGTAGGCTCCTGAATAGAAGAAGGTCCAATCGCTGAAATAATAAATTCGGTTTAAGAGGACATCACTTATAAACAATGCCAGCAAAGGGACCAGAAATGCCTTCCAGCGATCCTGAAAATAGCATCCACCGAACAAGGCAATGGCGCCTACCGGCGTAACATTACTTAAGATGCTAAAAACGTTACTTGATTGGGCCAGGCGGAAGGCCGCGGCCAGCAATATCATGATGATCAATGCTGTGGTGCGTGGTTGTAGTGATTTGAGTGACATATCTTTTTTTTTAATCCGATCACATCGGATTGGTTGACAAAATTAAAATAATTACGCAATAAATACGAACGCGTCTAACCGCGACCGATAAACCCTTCTGAATATTTGAAACCGTAAGGACAATGCCGGCAACCCGATTTACAACAGTGGCCCCTTAAAAGATGGTAACGCTCCGTAAAGACCCACAATCCATTCTCAATATAGTAATGGTCCCCGGCTTTCAGCTCATTCGGGTTTGGAAATTCTTCGCCTGAAAGCGATTGAATCGTGGCATCGATCTCCTCGAGGCAACTGATGCAAAGGCATCCCCAGGATGTTTTTCCAAGGAACGAGATTGTAGATGGATGCAGGGCAATACCTGAACACTGACAGTGGAGAATATCGTCCACTCTGCATTCAAATTCCTTTTGGCATCTTTTGCAAATCATCGATGAAATTTTTTTAATGAGGCAACAATAATTTTATTTAAACGCCACCCCATTTGGTGCAATTCCGGATGTATAAGTTGCAAGGACTGTACCGCCATTGTCAAAGATATCAATTGATCCGGCAGAGCTATAGTTTGGAGCACTGCAACCGATGATCATGCCATTGGTTGGATCTATTGCGAGACCATAGTAGCTTTTTGACTTCAAAGGGGCTGAAGGCAATGCAGTTGCTGTGGTTGGCATCAGATAGATAGCATCTTCATACGTATAATACAACGATGTTCCGTCCGGCGCGATCACAAGATTCGAAGGGCTGCTGTACGACACCTGACCAACGGTGAGTCTCAAAATCTCAGTATTCGAAGAACTTATTTTGCTTATGGAACCCTTTGTACTGGCGGTTTCATTAATGCTGAAATCGTCATCGTACACAATGTAACCACTCGAAGCAACCCAGATATTTCCGTCTTTGTCACGTTGCAGGCTGTTCGGATTGTCACCGGTTGTTATTGTTGCCACAATAGCATCGGTATTGCTGTCAATGACTTTTACAGTATTGTCTTTGTCAAATCCGCCTGAATTGGCAACGTACACCAGGTTATTTACTTTCAGCATACGATTTGCACCCTTGCCGGTCTGAATGGTCTTGGTAACTTCAAGAGTGGCGAGATTAATTACTTTAACGGTACCAGTAACTCCATCAACGCCCCAATCTGATAAATATCCTTTTGTTGATGATATGCCGATAAAATAACGCGGACTTGGAAGATTCGTTACGCTCGCTAACGAAGAAAAATTGTCTGCATCGATAACTTCAATCTTACCAGAATTTTGAACGACAATATAACCTCTTTTTTCAAAGATGGTCATTGATTGTGCCTGGTCGCCAAGTGGTCTTCCGTTTTTGGTAGTGAATATATTATTGGTCAGTACATCTGCTTTGCGATCATAGTAGGATAGAGAAGAATTTCCATTGCCAAAGCCGCCTTCGTTGACAATAAAGAAACCGGCGGTTCCCGGAGGAATTACCGGATCAGTATCACTCTTGCACGATTGTAGAAATACCAGGAAACTTAATATCACCACCGTAGAAAGCTTTCGTAAAAAACTGAACGTCATATTAAATTGGGTTTAAAAAATTTATGGTTATGCCTATTTTGAAATTTCTACCAGGCATGGGATATCCAGGCCTCGATTGATACTCTGTGTTAAAAATGTTGTTGACCTCACCTGTAAGCGTAGCTTTAGTTTTTTGAAATACAAATGCTTTGCCCATTCCAAAATTAGAAATGTTAAATGCTTTCATTGCATAAAGTGTGGAGTTGTCTCCATCGGTAAATTGTTTACCTGTGAAACTATTCACCACATTGAACTGAAATTTTTTCCAGGTGACACGAGCAGTTGCGCTTGCTTCATTCAGAGGTGTAAGAATCAATTGCTTTCCAAGTTCATTCGGATTTGAATCTTCGTACAGGCTTTCGTTCGTAGCAAGGGTATAACTATAATGGGCCGTGAGTGCCAGATTGACCTCCTGTAGTTGTTTGCCAACGGATCCTTGTGCTTCTATTCCACGAGACCACACTTTCTTTATGTTGTGTGGTGACCATGTTTGTGCCGTTACCGGGACCCACAATATCCAATTGTCAACGTGATTGCTGAAGGCAGCTGTCTTAAAAGTGAATAGGGGAGACCCTGAATCTTTTTGTTGAGAAGTCAGAGTAAATCCGGCTTCACCGCCAAGCGAAATCTCTGTTAGCAGAGCGCGGTTGCCCAGTCCGCCGGCACCTCTCCAGTAAAGATCATTGAAGGTTGGAATGCGGTAGTTTCGTGACGCTGTGGTGTAAACATCCATTCCTTTTGATGCTTTCATCTTAATAGTTACTGAAGGAGCAGCGGGTGTTGTTTTTCCATTCACAATTTCCTCCCGAAGAGATGTAGCAACTTCCCAACGCGTTCCGGGTTTCCATTTAAATGCGCTGAATAAGGCAATTCTGTTTCTTACCGGAACAACATCACCAAAGGCGTCCACCTTCCCTTGCTCCCATGTATAATTGACACCAGTCGCAAGACTTGCTCCCTTCGCTAAAGAAAAATTGGCTTCAAAATTATTAATGAATGTGTCAAATGTATTCGTCGATGAAATATTGATGACAGTATCCCGATAATCCAACTCGTGGTGAATAAATGCACCTTGGTAATTAAAGTCAAATGAATTGCGGTTGTAATTCCAGCCGACAAGCGTCCTGTAGAATTTATTTTTTTCGGTCGCTTCTGCTTTGCGCGATACGGAAGTGGGATTTGGCACTTCGTAGTGATTATCCTGATACCAGAACTTGAACGTTACAAGCTGTCGGGCAGAGATTTGCCAATAGTTTTGCTGAAGAATTCCCTGTTGAAGATAACCTGTGTGGTCTCGTCGCTCTGTTTGCGGCGGGAAAACATTCTTGTTAGTAAACTCAAAATCATTGGTAGCCTTACTAAAAAAAAGTTTTGTTGAGCTGATAAAATTCTTGCCGCTCCAGCTCGCACTCAGGTCCTGATAATAATTTCCAAAAGAACCGACATTGACGAAGGTTTTTAATTTCAATCCTTCATTGAAGCTGGCCTTGTTGTTAAGTTGTATAGTTCCACCGATGGAACCATTTCCATATAGGCTGGCAGATCCACCAGACAGGATGGAGGCATCATCAACAAATCCAACGGGAACTAATGAAAGATCGACTTGTCCGTTGAGTGTGCTGGTGAGGTTGATGCCATTCCATAGTATTGTTGTGTGACTGCTGCCTGTTCCTCTCAGAGACGCTGAGGCCAGCCCACCGGGGCCGTAGCTACGAATATGCCCAAAGCCTGACTTGCGCAGCATATCAGCGAGACTTCCTCCAGAGGCAAGTCCAAGCGTCATGCTGTCCAGGGGCAGCGCGTATTGGCCAATCGCGTAGTTGTTTAGCCGGCTTTGCTCAATGATCACATCGTTCAGCAGCCGTACAGAATCTTTCTTCTGCGCATTGCTGACAACTGATGCAAAAATCCAAAGCCAAAAAACAACTGTTTTCAGGTTTGTTAACATCGAAAATATAAATCGTAATAAATCAATTTGGCTGCGTCTTCTTCCCGAGACATTACCCAACAGTTTTATAATGGCAGGTTTCCTGACTTGTGTCTGGTTGCCGGTCTTCCCGTTCCGACTTGTCGGAATAGTGACCAAGAATCTAGGGGCAACCCTTGAAATAACACTTACAGTAGCGGGAACTGCTCCGGATTTACACCAGATTCCCTTTTAATCTTATGATCTTAACAGGGCATAAGAACCAATATGGCCGCAAGTATAAGGATTGTTTTTGTATTTGTAAATACTCGAAGTGTTTCCCGCTCTACTGGCTGGACTAGCATGGTAAATCTTTGCAGATGAGAACTGCAGGAGTTCATAGGGTTCATGGACGCGAATCAAAAAACGCATTACTTTAATTTTTGAGTGTATTAAAAATTAATTTAGGGTAGTCTAAAATAATGAGTAGATTTGTCTAAAAGTAATTTGTTGAATTAAATGAGAGCCGCTTTACTAGCTTTAATTATGGGCATATGTCATTATGATGCGTATTGCCAAGCCAGGATAATAAGGGGAGCCGTGAGAGAAAAGCAAACCGACGAACCTGTCAGTTTTTGCCACATACGCGTTCTTAATAGCTCTATCGGAGCGGTTTCTGATATAAAAGGAGAATTCATCGTTGAACTACCCTTCGGATCGGATTATGCCAAAATTCTTGTTACTCATCTTGGATACCGAAGCGGCACGCTCAGGTTATCAGCCGACAAGAATGATTATCTTATTTATCTCGTCGCGGAAGAAGAAAGATTGGATGAAGTGGTGGTTACCGGTGTTTCTAAAGCAACCTCCATTAAAGAAAATCCAGTTTCAATTTCTCTCATCACTTCAAGGACCATTGAAAGGACCATTGAAAGTAATATCATGGACGTACTGGCACAGAACGTCCCCGGGCTGAATAGTGTAAAAACCGGTCCTAATATTTCGAAACCCTTTATTCGTGGGCTTGGCTATAACCGTGTGTTGACATTATATGATGGCGTTCGGCAGGAAGGTCAGCAATGGGGTGATGAGCACGGTATCGAAGTTGATCCCTACAACATCGAAAAGGCGGAAGTGATAAAAGGACCTGCCAGTTTGATGTTTGGATCGGATGCCCTTGCAGGTGTTGTCAGTATGTTTCCATCGATACCGAAGGAACATGGTATTGTTAAAGGGCGTTTTGTGTCTGAATATCAAAGCAACAATGGATTGATTGGAAATGGTTTACGACTGGGATCAATGGGCGACCATTGGCAATGGGCAGCGAGCGGTTCTTATCGTCTCGCAAAAAATTATACAAACGCTGTGGATGGAAGAGTTTACAATACGGGATTTGATGAAAAAAATGCGACAGTCTTAATTGGATACGCCAGTACCCGTGGTTATTCCAAACTTAATTTTACACTTTACGATAATCTTCAAGGCATTCCGGACGGTAGTAGAGACTCTTTATCAAGGCGGTTTACCAAACAGGTAAATGAAGGAGCGTTGGACAACCTGAAAGAGCGACCAATCGTCAGTGAGGATGAAATTAACTCATATCAGTTAAGCCCTCTCCATCAGCACATACAGCATTACAGGATTTACATAAATAATCAATACGAACTTGGAAAGGGCGATGTCAGCCTCTTGTTGGGATATCAGCAAAACGTGAGAAGGGAATACAATCATCCGACAACTCCGGCACAACCAGGATTATATGTTCAATTAACGACGCTTAATTATGGACTTCGCTATAATGCGCCGGAATTTTTAAATGTTGAACTTTCGTTAGGTTTGAATGGTATGTATCAGGATAATGTTAATAAAGATGCCACTGATTTTCCGATTCCTGATTTTAACTTGCTGGATGTAGGCTCGTATGGGTTTGTCAAATGGAGCTGTAGTAAGTGGACGGTAAGCGGAGGCCTTCGTTATGATGGCAGAAAAGTAAGCAGTTCGGACTTCTATGTAGGAATTAATCCTGGGAATGACTTTAATCAACAGGTTCATCCGCCTGATACATCCAATTCAAAATTACAGTTCCCCGCTTTGAACCAGAATTTTAGTGGTGTTTCAATGAGTGTTGGTACTACGTATCAGTTGAACGACAAGCTTTCTTTAAAGTTTAACATCGCGCGTGGGTACAGGGCACCCAGCATTCCGGAGATTGCCTCAAATGGTTTGGATCCCGGAGCCCATATTGTTTACATAGGAAATAGAAATTTTGTTCCGGAATTTAGTTTTCAGCAAGACATAGCCATGACCGGCACCTTTGATAACATAAACGCCTCAGTAAGTTTGTTCAACAATTTCGTCCAGGATTATATTTATTTAAGTCAGTTGGTCGATGCACAAGGAAACCCAAGAGAGCTATTGCAAGGGAATAAGACTTTTCAGTATCAGCAAGGTTCTGCTCAATTGTACGGCCTGGAATCATCCATCGATTTTCATCCGAAGAATCTTAAAGGTTTTTCCGTAATGAGTAATTTTTCATTTGTTATCGGCTCCAACACAAAAAAGGAATTTGAAAACAAAGGCATAAACGGACAGTACCTTCCATTTATTCCACCGGTAAAATGGATGAATAGTATCAGTCAGGAAGTGAAAACAAAAAGTAGACTATTTTCGTCGGTGACTGTTAAAGCTGATGTCGACTTCAGTGCAACCCAACGACGCTTTCTCGCATTGTATAATACTGAGACCAAAACACCTGGTTATACTTTATTTAACTTTGCAGTGGGTGCTGACATTCGATATTCAAAGAGCTTTTTGGACCAGATTCAGTTTCAGGTCAATAACCTGTTTGATGTTTCTTACCAATCCAATCTCAGCCGTCTCAAATATTTTGAATACTACGCCCAGCCGCAAGGTGCGAGCTCAGGTATTTACAGCATGGGACGAAATTTCTGTGTGAAAATCAATATCCCGTTTTAATCGATTGCTGCGACATTTTTTCAACTGGAAGTTTAGCAAGCAGGACAGGAAGCATTCAACAGGACAATCACAAGAGTTGTGAGAATCGCTGAACATCGACCACAGGTAAACTGGAAGAAAGTGGCTTATGAATTTTTAATGGTTTTCGTGCCCTGCTTTGTGTTCGTCGTGACCCTGCCTTTGAAACGCAGATTGCTGGGCCTTACTTCGCCGTCTCGATTGTCGATTTCTTAAAAAGCATATAATTCTGCTTCTTGGTTCCCCAATGATAACCCAGCGAAAAGGGAAGGTCGCCTCGTGTTGCCGTCGACTTATACGCTGAATCGAGATCAGACTGGAACCGACTTTCTCCAAATTCTTTTACGGGCATAGCATATTCGCCGTAGAGTTGGACATTCCAATCAAGGCGCTTCTTGAAATCTTTATAAGGAACTCCGGTATCATCCTGAAAGAGAGCCATTGAATTAGCAAGGACAATTTTTTTCATCTGCGTAAAAGTTGGGCGATGTAACAGGTAGGAGGCCGATTTGATAAAGGTATTGTACGGACCTTTTCGCGAGATGAATTTCGCGAACTCGGGGCGTTCTTTTAATCCTTCATTGGAAGCGTTCATGCTGAGATAGTAAAGCTTCTTGATTTGCTGGGTAGCGAGATTCCGGAAAATTATCCTGACACCGGGGGTTTTATACCAGTGAAGTCTGTTGCCGGGAATTGTAATTTCATTTCCTGCTGAATCAAGAAAAAAGAAATTCTGCTCAAGCAGTTCGTGTCCGGTTCGTTCGATAAAGAAATAGATCGGCGGCAGTACCCCCTTCACATTCTTTATGTCCTTCTGCATCTTGCTTGTGATGAAGTAGCTCTTAGTAAATACATCGCGCATGGAGTGGGCAAGACTGTCCAGGAAGCGATTGCGTGACGCAGAACTAAGCGTGTCGAGTCGAGGAGTTGGCTGAATGGGTTCCAGAGCCGCAAAAATGAATTCTTTAGCGGTAGGGTATAAATAATAGACATGCAAAAAATCCGGTCCGGAGAAAGGATAAAAGACTTTCAGCGAATCATTGAGCTTTGTCCTGAGATTTTCAATCTGCCATTCCCGCATTTTGGCGAACCGTTCTTTGTCGACACGCTGCCAGTTTGAATCTGTTGATGCTTTAAACTCCTGCCAGTAAGACTGATTTTCAAGGATTGTAAAAGCGTTGGAGTCGCGCTGGGATAGTCCAGCCATGAATGTTCCGAGTGCATCAAGGATTTTATCTTTTGCAACGATATCACGTTTTACAACAATTCGCCCTATCGTATCAGGGACAACAAGAGAATCTGTTACTTGTTGGGAGGTCTGTTCTCTCCTTGAGGTACAGCCGTTGGTTAAAAGAAAGAACAGCAGGAAGAATTTAGCTTTCAAGAGACTTCTTTTTATTTATACTAAAATAAAGAATCGCACCGGGAATCATCGTTGCGAGTGAGTAGAAAATAATTTTGGGATCTTCACGGAACATGTAGTATATCATCCAGCTTGTCACAACAATAAAAATGATTGGAGGGAGAGGGTAAAGGGGGAGGCGAAAAGGCTGATCTTTTTCTTTTTTGCGGAGTAAGAATACACCAGCTACGGTAAGCATTGAAAAAATTGAAAGGCTGATCGAAATGTATTGGATAATTTCTTTAAAAGAACTTACCAGCACGAGGAAGATTGACCAACCAGCCTGAAGAAGGATCGCTCCATACGGCATGTTGTACTTGTTCTTGGTTGCGAATTGTTTAAAGGCTGGAAAATCTTCGCCCATCGCTTCTGTGATCCGTGGCCCGGCAATTGTCATGGCGCTGAGAGTAGATAGTAAGGCGATGCTGAACAATGCGGAGAAAATCTGGCCTATGCGTTCGCCGAATAATTTGATTGCCACTACATTGCCAATATCGTTCTGACCGTCGAGCTCTTTAAACGTTGCTACAAACAAAAACATACTGTTCAACGCCAGGTAAATAAGCACAACGCTGCTAGTGCCGATTAGCAGCGCACGCGGCAAATTTTTTGTCGGATTATCAAGATTCCCAGCGATGTACGCAGCGGCATTCCAACCTGTGTAGGCATACACAACAAATACGAGTGACACAGCAAAACCAGGGGTTAGCATCAAATCCCAATCTCCCGCTTTGGGAAGAAAGGATATTCCCGAGGTATGATCTCCTGAAAAGAAAAATGGCGCCAGGCAGAAGAAAAGAATAAGTGAGAGTTTAATAGTGGTTAGAATCGTTTGGGCCCGTCCTCCGACCTTCACGCCGAACCAGTGAATTGTTGAAATGAGTACGATACTCCCCACCGCCACTATTTTTTCCGAAATGTTGAAGAGTACAGAAGAGTATGACCCTATGGCAATGGCCACAGCCGAAATTGCTCCTGCAAATCCCACTACCGTACTCATCCATCCGCTTAGAAAGCCCATCAAAGGATGAAAGATTTTGGCGAGATAGAAATATTCTCCACCGGATCGTTTCAACGTGGTGGAAATTTCCGCGTAGGTCAATGCTCCGCATAGTGCAATAATTCCTCCCAGCAGCCAAAGCATCAGAATGACAAATCCAGATGGCAGCGGACTAACTTGATATCCAAGAGATGTAAAGACACCTGTACCAATCATGTTGGCGATTACCAGCGCGATTCCTACATTAAGAGTGTATTTAGAAGTCAGACTGTTCATGCGTCAACAATTGATTGTTTAATAACAAAATGAGGTCGTCCGCTATCAATGGCTTTAAGAATTCCAGTGTGGGCAAGCCCCGTTGCACCTTCTCCGGTTAACGTTAATCCAATTTTTGGGCTGCTCGGCTGCGCGCCGAGACTTGATGTTAATCCAATGAATAAAAAAAATACATAAAATCTCTTCATCTTTCAAATTGATTTTTAAAGAAATCCCTGACAACTTCTTCTCGAAAATTGGCATTTAACTTCCCAATATATTCATAATTTCGGGGTTGCAGTTGGTTTGACTACCTGGTTTGAATGTTTTTGCAGACCTATCTCCTTGGGAGTGACACATCAAGCTTTCGTCGAACATCCTATATTTCCGCCCTCATTCCCTCCATAAAATAGTCATTGAATTTCCACCAATCCCTCGTTACCTTCCCGCGTTAATAGACTAAAATGAAAAAAATACTTTTCGTCCTGTTCATTGCATTTCTTCCCGCGATCAGCTGGGCTCAGGTACCAGACTCTGTGTATGCTCGTCAACATTATGACAAATTTGAATACCAGATACCAATGCGCGATGGAGTAAAACTGTTTACTTCAGTGTATATCCCCAAAGACAAATCAAAAACCTTTCCGATCCTGATGCAGCGCACCTGCTACAGCGTTGCGCCGTATGGCATAACCAAATTTCCGAGCAGACACCTTGGTCCTTCCAAATTTCTCATGCATGATGGCTATATTTTTGTCTATCAGGATGTTCGTGGCCGTTGGATGTCGGAAGGAACGTTTGATAACATGCGCCCGAATATTCCGGGCAACGATAGAAAAAATAAGACTGCCATTGATGAGGCATCCGATACCTGGGACACGATCGACTGGTTGATAAAAAACATCAAGGGGAATAATGGCAAGGCAGGTCAGTATGGAATTTCCTATCCTGGTTTTTATACTGCAGCGGGTATCCCCGATGCTCATCCTGCATTGAAGGCATCTTCACCACAGGCACCCATTTCCGATTTTTTCTATGATGACTTTCATCACAACGGTGTTTTTCTGCAAAGTTATTTAGCAGCGTTTGCCGTTTTCGGCTATCAGCATTCCGGCCCAACTTCCAAAAGCTGGTATGACGATAAGATCATGAAATTTTATACCAAGGCCCCCAAGGATGGTTATGAATTTAATTTGGATCTGGGTCCTTTAAAGAATGCAACCGACAAGTATCACGGCGATAATTTCTTCTGGAAACAGATTATCGATCATCCCAACTACGATGAATTCTGGCAAAAGAGAAGTTTATTGCCACACCTCTCGGGTGTAAAGCACGCCGTGATGACGGTTGGTGGATGGTATGATGCGGAAGATCTGTTTGGCCCTTTGAATATTTATAAAAAAATCGAAAGCACAAGTCCAGGTGCATACAACACAATAGTGATGGGACCCTGGAGTCATGGTGACTGGGCGACGGAGTCCGGCTACCAGATGGTAAACCATATTTATTTTGGCGATAGTATATCTACCTTTTATCAACGAGAAATTGAACGGAAGTTCTTTGGCTCAATCTTAAAAGACAATCTGCCGACGGGTTTGCCAGAAGCCTATATGTTTGATTGTGGAACGAAACAATGGAAACAATTTGCAGAGTGGCCACCAAAAGGAATTCCACCAGTAAAATTGTATTTCGGGGAAGGTGGTAAGCTTTCCGTGAATGTGCCGACGAAAGCCGAAGCGGTATTTGAATATCTGAGTGACCCAGCTCATCCTGTTGCGTATACTTCTCAGACGGAAGGATTGGTTTTTACACCGAGAAGATTCATGACAGATGATCAGCGGGAAGCATCAAAACGACCAGATGTAATTACGTTTAAAACGGAATCACTTACCGACGATCTCCTTCTTGCCGGTGAAATTGCCGCAAGATTGAAAGTTTCAATGACTGGTACCGATGCCGACTTCATTGTAAAGTTGATTGATGTCTACCGGGATGATATGCCTAATGACAAGCTTAATCCTTCGAACATAATCATGGCGGGCTACCAGCAACTGGTTCGCTCAGAAGTATTTCGTGGACGCTTTCGCAACAGCATGGAGAATCCAGAACCGTTCAAATCGGGTGAAATTTCAGATGTGTCATTTGCCTTGCAAGACATCCTTCACACATTCAAGAAAGGTCATCGCGTTATGGTTCAGATCCACAGCACCTGGTTTCCGTATATCGACCGGAATCCGCAGAAGTACGTCGACAATATTTACAAGGCCAATGCGGAAGATTTTATAAAATCAGAAATTCGAGTATACGGCTCATCAGTGGTCGAAATTGGTGGAGGAGAAAAGTTGAACACGAAAATCGAGACGATTAAGAAGTAACCTGGTTTGAAATTTGAGAAATGTAAATTTGAGATGATTCGGTACTTCCTCCTGATATTTTTTACGGGCACTTTGGTGGCAGCTTTTCCGCAGGTGAAGTATGATACTGTTCCGAATCAGCCAGAACATTATGCATTGCGGCTGGCTAAATTCAAAAGCGAGAAGGTGGTGACAGGTAAAATTCTTTTTGCCGGTAACAGTATTACCGAGGGGGGTAACTGGAGGAAGTTGTTGAAAGATTCTACCGTCATCAATCGTGGTATTTCGGGTGACAATTCATTTGGCTTGCTTCAACGATTGGATGAAATCGTGCGGCACAAACCATCATCCATTTTCTTACTGATTGGAATAAATGACCTTTCGAAGAATATTCCGAATGACAGAATCATAGAGAATATTTTCTTTGTCGTAAGTAAAATACATGCTGCTTCTCCAAAGACAAAGGTATTTGTTCAGAGCTTATTGCCGGTAAATCCATCGGCGCCCGGGTTTCTCAAACAGTTTGCCATGCAGGAAAGTATTCTTGAAATAAATGCACAGTTGAAAAAGTACAGCGATATTTTAAAATTCATTTTTATAGACATTCATCAACAGTTTTTGACCAAAGGGGATGTCCTGGATATGCGATACACCAAGGATGGACTGCATTTAAATTCAGCCGGCTATGTGCATTGGGTTGGATATTTGAAAAAGAGTGGTTATTTGTAAGAGATTCGATTTTGCAGAGAATGATATGAGGCAACTAATGATGGTGGTGTTTTGCTTTTGGGCCGTGGGTGCAGCAGCGCAGTATAAAAACATCAAACTTGCTGAAGAGGCGGACAATTATCCCCCCAGGAATCCCAGCATAACGATTAATCATAAGGACATTAAAAATATAGTCGCGGGTATATCTCTCAATCGGGCGGTATATACCAATGATGGCGGTGCCACCTGGCAGCAATCAATTCTCAAATCAGCCTTTGGCGGGGGAAATCCAGCAATCATTTCTGATCAGAAAGGACAGGTATACTATTTTCACCAAGCAGATCCGGGTGCCCAAGGTTCGTCTCAAGGCGAAGGGTGGCTTGATCGCATTGTCTGCCAAACATCGGAAGACGGTGGCAAGACATGGCAGGAAGAAACGTCTTTTGGAAATAATCCCCCCAAAGATCAGGAACGTTACTGGCCTACGGTACACCCAAAAAAATCAATCCTATATACGGTATGGACGCAATACGATCATTATAAATCGGCAGAAGTCAGTTGTCAGTCAAATATTCTTTTCAGTATGTCGACAAACGGCGGGAGCAAGTGGACAAAGTCGGTACAACTCAGTCAAACTCCCGGAGACTGTAGCGATAGCGGCAGTACTGTTGCAGATGCCATTACCGCGGTAAACATAGAAGGTAAAATTTACGCGACGTGGTCTAATAATGGTATTATTTTCTTCGACCGTTCATACGATGGCGGGGAAACATGGCTTAGCAATGACATCGCGATCAGCAAAATGGCCGGAGGCTGGTCAATGAAAATACCCGGTGTTGGCAAGTCGAACAGCAGACCAATGCTGGTCGTTAACAATAGTCCCACACGGGCGATGGGAACTTTATATATAACATATGCTGATCAGAAAAACGGGTCCAATGATACCGATATCTGGTTTCTGAGATCAGTCAACAAGGGCGACAATTGGACATCGCCGATACGTATAAACAAAGATGAACCTGGAAAGCACCAATTCTCTCCCGTCATTGCCGTCGATCAGATTACAGGATTCATTTATGTGGCCTACTATGATCAGCGAGACGCGGACTTGCAGACAGATGTTTACCTTGCCTATTCATTAGATGGCGGCAATGTGTTTTATGAAACAAAGATCAGTGAGACGCCATTTATCACAACCGAGGAGAATCCAATTGGTGAATATATCAACATCGCTGCAGCGGGTGGCATCATTACTCCGATATGGACCCGCTCAGATAATGGCAAGCTCAGCGTCTGGACAACTGTTATAAAGGGCAGCGACCTACCACGAAAATAATCAGCATTCTTTTGTGTCAACGTCACACGATTCACCAGTCAACACTACCTCTTTACCGATTTCTGTAAGCATCTTTACGAAAGTTTCACTTGGTTGTGCTCCTGAGACTCCATACTTGTTGTTGATAATATAAAAAGGTACACCGCTGATGCCTCGTTGCTGGTTCATGTTTTCAGTAAATACTACTTCGGCCTCACCCTCGGTTGACTCAAGGAGCGAGGTGATCTTGCTTTTTGACAAACCTGCTTTTTCAGCAACCGCGATGAGGTTTTCTTTTTTTGATAAATCGATTCCTTCTTCAAAGTAGGCTTTCATCAGTGCCTCTTTGACTGCGGGCTGCTTGCCTTCTTCCTGTGCATACCATATTATCCGGTGTGCTTCGCGCGTGTTGGGGGAAATTTCCTGTTTAGTATAATCAAAAGACAGACCCTCCTCAGCAGCTACCTGAGTCACATGACTTGTGAGCTTCTGATAGCGTTCTTCGCTCCCGAACTTTGTGGCCAGGTATTCTTTTTGGTTAACGCCTTCCAATGGCATATCGGCGTTGAGCTCAAATGGCGAAAACGTTATAATAACGTCAAATTGATCTTTTAACTCCGCCACTGCTTTTTCCAATCGGCGTTTTCCAATGTAACACCACGGACAAACTACGTCTGACACAACTTCTATCTGTATTTCAGGCTTCTTCATTGCTTTTCTGATCTGAATATTAAATACTATTATGATCGGAAAAGTTCATATCTGCTGTATTATCCGATTTACAACGCTTCTTATTACCTTTGCCGCTTCAACCACTGAAAACAACAAACAATAATGGTAGCCGACAAACTTAACTTTAAGGTAAAAGACCTTTCATTGGCCGAATGGGGCCGAAAAGAGATCAAATTAGCAGAAGCAGAAATGCCAGGACTCATGGCCCTCCGTGAGGAATTCGGCGCAAGCAAGCCGCTGAAAGACGCGCGTATCGCCGGCTGCCTGCACATGACAATTCAGACTGCAGTGCTGATTGAAACTCTGAAAGAGCTGGGAGCAGAAGTTTCCTGGTCCTCGTGTAACATCTTCTCGACACAAGATCATGCCGCAGCAGCGATTGCAAAGGCTGGAATTCCTGTATTCGCCTGGAAGGGTATGAATGAGCAGGAGTTTGACTGGTGTATCGAACAGACTCTCTATGCTTTTAAAGATGGCAAGCCTCTCAACATGATCCTTGACGATGGTGGTGACTTAACCAACCTCGTCCTTGATAAAAACCCTCAATTGATCGCCGGAATACGTGGTATCTCGGAAGAAACTACCACAGGAGTTCACCGTCTTGTTGAGCGTGCTAGCGCGGGTAAACTGCCTTTGCCTGCTATCAATATCAATGACTCAGTAACAAAATCAAAGTTTGATAACAAATATGGCTGTAAGGAATCATTGGTAGATGCCATCCGCCGTGCTACCGACGTAATGATGGCAGGAAAGGTTGCTGTTGTTGCGGGTTACGGAGATGTTGGTAAGGGTTCAGCTGCTTCTCTTCGAGGTGCAGGTGCCCGTGTAATCGTTACCGAGATTGATCCCATCTGTGCATTGCAAGCTGCTATGGATGGATTTGCAGTTCGCAAGATGGATCACGCCGTAAAAGATGGAGATATCATCGTAACGGCAACTGGTAATCATGGAATTATTCAGTCTCGTCATTTTGAAAACATGAAGGACAAGGCGATCGTTTGTAACATCGGTCACTTTGACAACGAAATTGACGTAGCATGGTTGAACAAGAATGCCTCTAAAGATGAAGTGAAGCCTCAGGTTGACCTTTATACATTGAAGAATGGCCGTCAGGTAATTCTGCTTGCAGAAGGCCGTTTGGTAAATCTTGGTTGCGCGACCGGTCACCCTTCATTTGTAATGTCGAATTCATTTACCAACCAGGTTCTTGCTCAGCTTGAACTTTGGATGAATACCAGCAAGTACAAGAATCAGGTATATATGCTTCCAAAGCATTTGGATGAGAAAGTAGCGATGCTTCACCTTAAGAAAATTGGAGTTGAACTGGAAGAGCTTTCACCTGAACAAGCGAAATATATCGGTGTGGAAGTTAAAGGGCCGTTCAAGCCTGATTACTACCGGTATTAATTGATATAACCTACTCTCTGCTTGCAAATCAGATGAGTTGCCCACCTCGAGTTATCGGGGTGGGTTTTTTATTTGAGTATGCTCTCAATTCCTGGGCATTTACTACCTCGGGTGATACACGCTTTTCGCGTCTTTATATACCTGTTCCTTATTCAGCGTCATTGGCTTTGTCTTTTGTTGAGCGAACAATTCCATCTGGTCAGCGAAATGCGGGCTCTTTGGATTGCTCGATGCGCCGTAACAATTAACAGTTTCAATGACAGGCCCATCCTTCGTAAACCTTACGAGTTCGATGTATGATTCGCCCTGGTCACCCTTGACCATTCCGTTTTTGTACGGCACGGAATGCATTGCAGATATAACGTCGGGTAGGCCCGGAAGCGGAATGTTTTTGTCGCCGCGCACCAGCTTTTGAAATTGGCCGAGTGTGATGTCCTTGCCTGCAAAGTTCTTCTGCAAATAGGCCTTTACGTACGTCAGCAATTCTACGCACTTGGATTTTGTGAGCGATCGATAGGATGCGCCGTTGGATTGTTCTTCAACGACCTTGTAATAGAGAATTGAAAAAATGGCAGCGGCTTTGCTTTCCACTGATGCCTTCCGGTCCCAATTGTTCAGCTCCCGGATAAGCGGTGCGATAGATGAATGTTCTTTTTCGTCCAAAAAGAAGAGTGTGTCACATTGGGTCTGATATCGTAGATGTGCGGGAAGTTGAAGGTCATATTTTATCCTTTTAAAATCCTCATAGTTTAATTTTGAATAGGATTTTATCAATTCCATGAAACGTTCACTTCGGTTGTTGTCATTTGTCTCGTAATTCATGGTGGCATCATAATTTTCATTTTTGATGTTATCCGATGGAGCGGTGGCGTTGAAAGGCGAATGATTGCTGTTGAAGAGATAGCCTGAAGAAGGCTGAAGTACTTGTGGTAAATCAGACAGCGGATGAAATTCATTCCACAATGTTTCTGACGTATTTCCTGGTAGGGTGGAGGACCACTTAAATCCCGGCTTGCGGATCGGTATTTTTCCGTTGCTTAAATAATAGATCGTGTCGTACCGGTCGGCGTAAACGATATTGTATCCTGAAATGGACGTCATGGAAAGGGCATTCCTAAATTGGGAAAAGTTCCTTGCCTTATTCATCCAATACCATTGTTCCAGGGCCCGGATCTCCATCAAAGCGCCGGTACGGATAGCAAATGCCCCCTTCTTCGAGATCATTACGGGCCCATAAATGCTGTTGAATGCCTTTTTCCTTACTTTGATTTTTGGTCCAACCAGTTTCACTTTTAGTGTAACGCTTGTCACTTCAAGGTCTTTCCATTGGCCATCAAGTTTGTACTGGTTTTTGTTTTGAGGATTGATTTCGAGTTCATATACGTCTAGCTTGTCTGGATAATTTACGGTATGAGCCCAACCCAGGTATTCGTTGCAGCCATGCAGAATAGTCGGTGATCCGGGAAAAAGGGCACCAAGAATATTCCACCCCTCTTCACTGCACAGATGGGCTTCATACCACGCAACGGGGCCTTCCAGTGGTTGATGTGAATTGATAGCGAGGTACGTGTCGCCATCTGACGTGATTTTTGAATTGAATGCATAGGCATTCGATCCGCCAGATTTTATTCCGCTAGCGATCGTGCCGCCATTAATTTGTCGGAGCGCTCCATCTGCACCTGCGGAGATTGCCAGCTGCAAAACTGAATAGGTGAGCATGTCCGTTGGCGTAACCGGAAACAGTTTCTTTAAATAAATCTCTTTAGGATGATTTCTAGCATAGGCGTTTATACCATCGCAGTAGCTTTCCAAAATCCGTTTGTATTGCGCCGAGATGTCCAATTCGTAACGGCTCTCTACCAATTGTCGGCATCTGAGAAATTGAATTATGTAATCAACGGTGGCACCCGACTTGCCAGAGTACTGTCCAAGCATTCCTTTGCTGGCGAGAAAACCCTTTTGAATTGTAGCGAAATCATCTTCTGCATGTGCCCATGCAAGACCGTACGCAACGCCAGCATCAGTTTTTGAAAAGATATGCGGTACGCCCCATTTATCCCTGACGATATCAATGGCATCAGGTTGTAAGGTGGATTGAGAAAAAATCCGGAATGAAAGAATGGTAAGTGTAATGGCAAGCGCGATTTTCATATAGCCGAAGCTACCAAAAACCTGCAACTTGTTCCTTGAATAGTGTTCTATCCCCTGAATTTGTCAAGGAGTTCGCTTAATTGAAGGGCTTCATCCTTCGAAAGTTTTATAAGCGTCTTTTGAGATTCGTCCAGTTGAGAGTCGATCTGACTCAGTACATGTAGTCCTTCTTCTGTGATGATGATATCAGCCGCACGCTTGTCCTTTGGGCAGGGTGACTTTGAAATGAGGTTTTTCTTAATGAGGCGATCCAGAAGACGAGGAATATCTGAGTTCTTATCTAGCATCCTCGATTTTATTTCAACGCCAGAAATTTTGTTTGGATGTTGTCCGCGAAGGATACGCAGTATATTAAATTGAGACGATGTGATCCTGAAAGGCTTGAAGAATTCCTGCTGTCTTCCCTGGAGCCAGCCAGAAGTATAAATAAGGTTGACGACTACCTTTTGGTAGGCGTTTTTAAAGGTTGTCTGCTTGATCTCTTCTTCGATTTTCATTGATGAAAAAAGAAGGGGAGCGTTTCGGCTCCCCTTCTTTTTATTATTTTTTCTCTGCCGAAGGAGCTTGTTCTTTGTTCAATTCAACTTTAACAATGATATCTACCTCGTCGCTGACAACTGCACTACCATCCTGAAGTTTGTTTGCCCACTTTACTCCGTAATCCTGACGATTGATCTTTGCAGAAAATTTAAAGCCAGCCTTTATGCCGCGGCCTGTATCAATTGTTCCGCCGTACGAAACGTCAAATGCCACGTCTTTAGTGACATCTTTCAACGTCAACTTACCTTTCAACTGATATTTTCCACCAGCCTTTACAAGAGTTCCTTTGAAAGTGATGTCAGGGAATTTTTCAGCATCGAAAAAATCAGCTGATTTCAGGTGTTTATCGCGTCCTTCGTTCTCTGTATTGATAGAAGCAATTTTTGCTGTGAATTCAACATCCGCTCCGTCAAAGTCAGCGGTCTTGCTAACAACCTTTGCAGAGAAGTCTTTGAAATTTCCACCAGCATCAGAAACGACCATGTGGGTTACGCTGAATCCGATGGTGGAGTGAGCTTTGTCAATGTTCCAGGTAGTCTGTGCTGAAACAGTTCCTGCCAGCAGCACAAGTGCAAACAATACATTAATTTTTTTCATAATTAGTTTTTGATTTTTTGGTCTGACAAAAGTAGCAAACTTTCTGAAATATATGTTTAAACATATATTAATTTAGTTGTAACTGTTTGGCTATCAATGATAATACTTCTATTAATGAATTTTAAATTCTATTAAAACAGTAGAGTGTGTTCCCCCATTTAGCGTTATTTTCACCATGGTGACGTTCAAATTTTCGTTTTCTATCTCAGCCAGGGGTTCAAAGATTGATCCAATATGTAAACTTCACCACGAGCGCCCTCAGCTTCGGTTGACCAACATAAAAGACCTGATCGTGGGAAGATGCCTCGGCGAAATAATTGTCGGTATATACCAGGAAGAAATCCGAAGCTGGTTTAAATCGCCATTGCAGGCGCGAATTAACATTCAGGTTATTAATCTGATTATTATATTGAAGGTAGGTAGTCCAGAATAGTTTGCGGGAGAAGGTAAAATCAAATTTGGGACCTACCAGCACAAGATCAGTGCTGTTATATGGCTGCGGCAAGCGAATGCGATTGTAACTAAAGTTTATAGAGATCACAGCATGAGGTTGAAAACGATAACTCATGGAACCATCAGTGTTCTGCCGTTCACCATTGTAGTACTGACCCAGCCTGGTTTGAAAATTAAAATAAAATCTTTTGCGGGCGTTTGATGTATAGTTTAGGATGATCGAATTCCAATGGTATGATGAACCCGCTGGGAGGTTTACAGCATCATCGGGATTGGCTGGAAACGTTGGATCGAACGCGAAATAGGCAAGGCCATAATCCTGACGAATGCGTGTGAAGAACTGAGCCGAATTCTGAAAAGTAATTCGATACCAGATATTCGCATCCCAATCGGTAACACCATTTTGTTGATTCCATATAACATCGATGTCACTTCCCGGCCCGTGATTGTTGATAATCTTCGACTTAGGGTAGAAATTATAGTACGCCTCCGGTGCGACTCTCCTGAAATTTTTTCGTGGTGTGTATCCTACTTCCGTATTGTAATTCGCTCCGACATCCTGAGCCAAAAAATCTATTTCAAGATGGGGAACAGCGTACGTCAACTGTGCCGTGGCGGCGTAGGCTCTATCCATTTTATTTTGATCAAACGACCGATGGTAGAATGCCTTGCCCGTCCATTTGTTGTCTCGGGAAGCGAGGTTGTAATCAACACCAATCAACCGGTTATAGATAGTGTCGGCGAATGACTGTTTGTTGATCATGATAACGCCAATATTAGACCGCGAAAATAATTTCCGTTGCACTGCGGCCACTGTAAAGTTGGTGGATGGAAGCTCAATTGATTTGTCTTCCGCTGCCTGCATGGTCATCAATCCGACTCGCCAGTTGTTGTTGATCTTTCCACTCAATCTTACTCCACCATAGATCCGGTTTTGAATATTCTGACCGGTCGACGGGTCCCTTGTCACGCCAATTCTCCTTGAAAAAAATGGACGCATATTAGAATAGCCGAAGTTTGCGAAGAGGTCAGCATTTTCAAGAAAGAACTGTCGTTTCTCAGGATAGAAGATCTCAAAGCGATTGAGATTGGTCACTTGCTGATCAACTTCTACCTGGCTGAAGTCGGGATTTACGGTAAGATCGAGGTTCATTGCCGGGCCCAATGCTACTTTTGCATCGCCACCGAAATTAATTGTATTGTCGGCAGGTACACCGTGTTCGAAATCCTGAACCGATTTGCCTGCCAGATATGGAATGACAGAAATATTTCCTCCTGGATGTTTTAGGGGCTGGTCCCAAACCAATGTGCGGAGCGTTGCGAGATTGCCTATCGGATAAGCACGTGAAATGGGTGACCAGGTGCTGCGTTCTGTCTGGTGACTGTCAGTTCGGTAAAAGTTAATGTACCACGATTCCAGTCCATGTTTATACCGGATTGTTTTGAATGGAATGGCCATTTCGCATACCCACCGATCATCCAGGATTTTTGTTTCTGAATACCATTTATTATCCCAACTCAAAGATAGATCCTCATTGGAGGCACCTCCATTCGAAAGAAGTCCTTCGCGCTGCACACCAAAGGGTGTGATACCAAATTGAAAAGCATTTGTCCTGTCTTTATACGTGTCCATGATCACGTTAAAAGCATCGATGAACCCTCCGTTAAAATCACGACGCAAGGAGGTAGTGACATATTTTCGCGGTCCTATATTGAACATGGTCGCGTAGATATAGACAAAATTATCATCGTAGGTCATCCGTACTTCGGTCGGCACTTTCGTGTAGGATGAATCAAATGGAAAATATTGTTTGAAATCTCCAGCCAGTTCAGCAACCTCCCAATCGGGTTCATTCATCTCCCCATCAACTACTATTTTACCCTGTGCTTTTTTTATCTGAAGGCCGGTATTCTGTGAATAGAGTACTACTGGAAGTATGAGGATTATGAATGAGAGGAGGAGGCGCATGATGAGGTGTTGAGAAGCCAGTGGCTGAATATCGATGAGTAGCTTTGACTCGCCGGTTCTTTGCATAATAGCTACGAAATCATAAACTTGTTTGGCAATCTAACAGATTCAAGGTGCAAGAATAGTAAAATACCTGAGAACATTAGCAAGAAATCTGATGATGCTATCGGTCAAGGTAAAATGCTTGTGTAAGGCTGCGATATTCTTCTGTCCACTGATTTCCTGATTCATAAAGCACCAGAGAATCTTCTTTAAACGGTTGTGGGGTCAATCCAAATTCCATAAGGGATCGTTCCTGAGGTTTTTCGATTCGTGTAAAAAACCGTGTAAGACGATGAAGGAATATCTTTCTGGTACTTGCTTTTAAAATGAAAGTATCACTTTCATTGGTGGGTAAAACGATACAGAGCTTTCCTGAAGAATTCAGAAATTTGTTTGCTCCCTTGATCAGGTCATCGGAATTGAGCTGTGAATCGTGCCGTGCTGAACTCCTCGCTTCATCTGGCGGCAAGAGACTCTTTGAAAAGAATGGTGGATTACAAACGATCAGATCATATTTCTTCTCGGGATGAAAGTCCTGAAGGCTGATATGGATCACCGAAATCTTTTCATGCCATGGGGATACGGTTACATTGTTGGCAGCCTGTATGGCATCTTGTTTTAATAGTTCAATTGCATCGATTCTCGTTTTAGCTCCAGTTCGCTGTGCCATCATCAGGGCAATGATACCGGTGCCGGTTCCTATATCCAGTATGGATTTTGAATTATCGATATCTGCCCATGCGCCCAACAATACTCCGTCGGTTCCAACTTTCATAGTGGCACCGTCGTCACGAATGGAGAATCTTTTGAAACTAAAAACCCCCACAAGTCTTATTTTTCAGGTAATGCTGCAATAATTTTTTGCGCAAGCTCAAGGGTACCCGATTGGTGATGACTTACCCCCAACCGTACGATCACCAATTTCTTTGAAGGGAAAATCCACACATATTGATCTTCAAATCCTTCCGCACCGTATTCATCATGGGGCAAGCCGGGATGGTAGCTTAATTCAGGATTTGTTTTAGCACCCGCATTAAGCCAGAACATTGCACCGTATTGACCTATTGGAGCAGCCGGCGCGGGGGTGGCAGAGTAGGCAGACCAGCCTTTCGGAAGAATTCGTTCACCATTCCATACGCCATCATTTATGAAGAGAAGACCAAACCTTGCCCAATCACGTGCGCTCGCATATCCGTAAGACGATCCTACGAAAGTTCCGGAAGCATCTGGTTCCAATAAGGCATGATACATTCCTATTTTATAAAAAAATTTCTCGTAAGGGTAACGATGATACGTACTGTCGTCCATCGTTTGACGGATGATCTTTGATAAGATATTTGAAGTGCCACTTGAGTAGACAAAAACCTCATTCGGTTTATATTTTAGTTGTTTGGATGCAGCATATCCGCCCTTGTCATCGCTGTGCGTGAACATGTTGTGAAAGTCGCCCGGTAAAAAATATGATTCGTTCCAGGCCAGGCCGCTACTGCCCTGCATGAGATTCTTTATCGTGATGGCTTTGCGGTCGTCGTTTTGCCATTCGGCAACAGGCGCTGCCTGATCAATAGTGAGTTTGTTATCGTTTACGAGAGTGCCAAGCAATGCATTGGTTACACTTTTTGTCATTGACCAGCCCATGAACATGGAGTTCATATTAAAACCTTCCGCATATTTTTCTGCAATGATCTGCCCGTCATGGACTACTACGACAGCAAGCGTGTTTTTTGGCTTGCTGGCGTCTGTTTCAGTAAAATATTCCGCAATCGCTTTGTTAATGATTGACGTCGACGGCAAAATAGTGTTTGTCGTTGCTATTACATTTCCTGATGGCCATGGTATTGTGTCCTGATCGATTGCCGGACGACTGGCAATTTGGAAATCCTGGTTTCTAACGTCGAATTCGGATCGTTCTGCGAGCATTGTACAGCCCAAACCTTCGCGGTAAATGGCTTTGCTGGTTGACCATAGTATTCTCGCGGTGACTGCGGAAGAATCTATGAACTCAATTTTAGCTTTACTCAGTCCCGGAAAAACCGACAATTCCTTTTCAAGTACACTTTCGGGAGTTCTGCCAAGTGCATACACACACGAACACATCGTCTTCGCGGCCATGCCTGCCATAATCGGAGGGAAGGTGACTGCGAGATAAATTGTTCCAACGAGGAGCAGGCAGGCAAGTAATGTAAAGAAGTACCCGAAGAATTTTTTCATGGTCGAAAATGTTTTTGCCTCTAAGACACGGAGCTGTTTTATTGGCTTTATGTTTTTTTGCCTTAGTAACTATTACTTTTCAAATTACAAAGGTTTAAACTGCTCAAACGCTTCCCTGCAATCAAAGCAATAATGTAATGAGCGGCAAAGCGTTGGCCCGAAGGGTGATTTCATTTCTGTGTTCGTTCCATTGCACCTCGGGCAAATGGCAGTTTCCAGAATGCTCAGATCGTGAATTACATCATGGCTGGACGGGGGAGGAGCAAAGCCGAAATCTCTCAGAGCTCTTTTTCCCTTTTCAGTGATCTTATCCGAGCTCCAGGGATCTCTGAAACTGATTTCCACGGATGGATTTTTTATCCCGTGGTTAGTAAGCACGTCGAGCACGTTAGCTTTCATATAATCCATTGCCGGACAGCCTACAAAAGTCGGAGTCATTTCAACTCTTACAGAATCGCCACTGATGATAATTTTATTGATCACGCCGAGGTCAACCAGTGACAACACGGGAATTTCGGGATCCTTAACGTCTTCCAGCCATTGGAGTACATCAGATTCCGTAATATTTCCAGCGATTACACTCATGTGTAAACAATATCAAATGAACCTGGCAGGATCTGGTTCATATGGTGCTTCATGTGCTTCACATAATCATGGGCAAGCCATTTGAGAGTATGAAGCCGAACTTCCTCTCTTCCAGTATCACTTGAGTTTCCGTAGTGGGTGGGAGGCATTGTTCTCAGTACCGTCGCGATTCGCTGATTGATCAATATCCATAACGCAATCACATCGGCTGATTTCTGATTCTGGTAGTCATTAGCTTTTACCCAGAAGTCCTGATCATAGGTGATTTTGGGTGGCGTTGACTCATATTGACTGCAGATAAACCGGCGTAAATTATTCTGGGCGGAATCAATTAGATGCCCGAGTACTTCCTTTTTGCTCCATTTGTTGGGCGATATCTTTTTGGAAAATTCAGCTTCTGATATCGCTGTTATTTTTTTGGAGTAATCTGAAACAATTTCTGTCAGATCAATGATTGCTGCTTCCATAATATATTGGATTAAATTACCACTCGGCGGTTGGATCAATTCTAAAGACCTCACTCATTTCTTCAAGCATTGGCTGAAGATGTTCACTGTGTTGCCCCGTTCTTCCACCGGAGAACGAAGTTATGATTTTCCAGTCGGGAACCTGCAGGCGCGTTTGTGAGATAGCTTCAATTACCTTAATCTTCCATCTCTCCATCAGGACCTTTTCGCCTTCAAAAATTCCGGACGAGATAATCTCTTTTTCGTAAGGTGATTCCTCAAAAATCCCAAAGGCATAGGGCATAGCGACAGAAATCGACCTTTGAAGCCTTGAGACGCTTTCTTCGGTGGCAGATCCAAGTTGGCGGATCCACGTATTCGCGTGAAGGGTATGGTAGCGGAGCTCACCTTTTATTTTCTTTGCCAGCAATGCAAGTGGCTCGTATGAGGATTTAGTGAGCATCTCCCACCGAAGGCTGTCGGCGGTGTCAAACAGAAAATGACGTACCAGGCTAAAGTCGTACTCCTGGTTCGGAAGTTCTACCAGCACACAATTATGAAACTGATTGGCATTGCGTGTAAACGCGACTATATCTGGATTTTGCTCACCTAGTTCGTGAAGTATCGTATAAAGTGCCAGGCTTTGCCCAACCTTGTCCTGTGCCATGGAGGAGAAAGCAATGTCTTCTTCCAGCAGCGGTCCCATGCCTGTCCACTCCGAATTGCGATGACCAAGAATGAGGAGATCATCGGCCATTTTATAAAGAAGGTCTTTTAATGCGAGTTCGTTCATGTTCGCTTTTGTTGGAGGATCAGCCGGTAATGAAGTGCATAATAGACTCCCAGGGGAATCAATATGTATACGATTGTTCGGATTCCTGCGAATAAATTCAAACACACGAGGGCATAAATACTGGCACATGCTGAAATTTTAATAATCTTAAAATTCGTGTCGTTCAGGTTAAGTGCTTCGATCAGTTTTCCGCTCGCTAGAAGTAGAAATCCGCCGTAAACAAGATAATGATCAGGATCAAGCCTCATCCACATCATTACAACGCCTGCCATCATGGCGCCAATTGCAGTAATCTCAAATATTCGCTGATACCCTCGCCAACTCATAGTTATTCATTTTTGCTTTTCTAGAAAGAATTTCAATTTGTCCCCACCTTTATAGTCGGCAGCATCACGAAAACGTTTCTCGTGAAGAGTGATCCAAAGATCCTGTTCATCAGTAGAGGTGAAACGGATATCAACCGCCTTTATAGCCCAAACATTATAAATTGACTTTGAGTTGAATTTTTGTTTGGCGGCGGCCATAGCCTCTTGGGGACTTCCTGCCTCAACCTGTCCTGCATGCAAATGCTGCTTCCCCCGCCTGGGCAAATGATAGATCTCATAAACGTCTTTTATGCCGGAAGGTGGGATGACCGGGATAAGATCGTAGGCATTTATGTTATTGTCTGTAAGGGGAGAGACAAACACGTTTTTCGTCTCTACCACGTAGAGTGAAATGCAAATGAATCTTCGGGTGAAAGTCTCTTTGGCAAGAATATAAGCAAGCTCAAGATTCGGTGAATGAACGGCGCCCTCATGCTGAAATGGTTTGCCTTCCTTTGGCTGTACAAAAACTTCAAATGCCGCGAATTGATCGAGAGGTACTTTTGGTTGAATCATACCTGGCTTACCAATTTCCGGAAGGCGCAGAACCCTGGGATCAAGAGATTTCATATTACGCGAGCGGAGTAACGTATGATGTCTTTGGGGAAGCCAGAGCTTCTCTTACCCATTTGCCACGCTCTTCAGCAATCCTTCTTACTTCAAGACGCTCCTTGTTGCAAGGGCCATCACCATTAATAACGCGCTTGAACTCTTCCCAATCAGGTTCAGTATACTCCCATCTGTTTTCAGCCGCGTTCTTTTTCAGGTTTGGATCGGGGATGGTAAAACCGAGTTCCCATATTTTCGGCACATACATGTCAAGAAATTGATTTCTCATGTCATCATTGGTGCCCATTTTTACCTTCCACCGCATGAGAACTTCGGTATGTGTGGATATTTTATCAGAAGGCCCGAAGAAGTGCATCATCGGCGGCCACCACCGGTTCAGAGCTTCCTGAAACATTTTTCGTTGAATTTCAGTACCGGCGGCTAGGTAGATTACGCAATGATGTCCATACTTGAGGTGAAAGGATTCTTCTGCACAGATCCTGTCCAGCGCACGGCAATAGGGGCCGTAACTTCCTTTTGCATTTGCCAATTGATTTACGATTGCTCCTGCATCAACCAGCCATGAGATAAAGCAACAGTCAGCCCACGTGAATGTCGGATAGTTAAAAATATTTGAGTACTTGGATTTTCCTGTAATAAGATCATCAATCATTTGCTCACGGGATTTTCCTAACGTCTCCGCAGCGCTATATAGTAACTGAGCGTGACCTACTTCATCCTGAACTTTGGCCATGAGCGCCATCTTTCTCTTAAAACCAGGAGCCCGGGTGATCCAAGTTCCTTCGGGTAAGGCACCGATGATTTCGCTATGCCCATGCTGTTCGATCATTCGTATCAATTGCTTGCGATACAATTGCGGCATCCAGTCGGTTGGTTCTATTTTTTCGCCGCGCGCGATGCGTGCTTCAAAGATGGCAAGTTTCTCCTGGTCTTCTTGAGCAACGCTGTCCGTCTTTACACCTTCAAATGTATTCCCTCCTCCGTACATAGCAGTGACTATTTGATGAATGACTGTTTACCTAACAATCGTTTGCAAAAATAACAAAGAACAGCGAGGAAAGTTGCCTTTCCGCGGAGAGAGTACGGTATTTGGAGGCTATTTTAGGTCTTTGGCCGTTTAAGACCATTTACCAGCATATCAGACAATTGCTGGCCAAGGCTTTCGGGTACAATATTGCTATGGGGATCATACCACTGTGGCATCCAGTTGAGGGATGAGAACAAAGTCATTACGGCGAGTTTCTTGTCCATATTCTCCTTGAATTCGCCTGAGTTGATGCCTTCTTCAATAATGTCTTTGAAGCGGTTGATGTAATTGATTCTTAATAAGAGGAATTCCCGCAGGTAGGGTTGACTCAGATGACGATGTTCATTCATGAAAACAGCACTGGCGGTGAGGTCTTTGGCCATTACTGCCACGTGGCCGATAATACCCCTGCGAAGCTTTTCGCTGGCAGGTCCTTTTTGCTTTTCCACTTCGTCAAGGGACTTGCGAAATTCTGTCGCCATGTCAAAGCAAAGGTTCTGAAGGATTTCTTCCTTTGATTTTATGTGAGAATACAGACTGGCGGCCTCTATTCCGAGTTTTTGAGCCAGATCGCGCATGGATGAAGCAGCATAACCCTTCTCACGGAAAAGCTCAGCTGCTTTACGGAAAATCTGCTCTTTACGCGTCAGGTTGATAACTGGTTCCATCTGCTATTTCCTTATTAACTTTAACGACTGAATGTCATCATGAAATTCTTATCGATCAAAGAATACTTCTACAAACTTAATACTATCGGCTTCATCCTCCTACTGCTGCCGCTCGTCGTATTCATTTTTTTATACTACCTGTCTGTCAAAAATGAGGCTATGATGCCCGATCAGCAGAGTGTGATCATATTATTGGTGATAACATCAAGTATTTTTTTTATTGACCTAACGATCGTTCACTGGGTATGGAAGTTAAAAATAGCGAGACTGAGAAATCTCATTGAACTGGCAAAAAAAAATGGACGGATTTTTTCCCCTTGCCGTTCTGAAAATGGCAGCCTATTGTTTTGGCTCACTGCTGATGGCAGCAGGATTCTTCCTGAGTGAAAGCCATTTGTTCACCGCTGCCTTTATTGCAATAACAATGACCATTGGTTTTCAATGGCCATCGCCTTCGTTTTTTTGTAATAGTCTGGATTTACGTGGAAACGAGCGGGCTATGATTATGGAAGCGCAGGATATGGAGAAAAAAAAATAAGCGGACCTCGCCCGCTTATTTGTGCATCTCTTCTCAACTGCTCACTCGTCAACTCCTCATAAAGTTATTCCAAAGCTAAACGCCTGAAGTTTGGGCCCCTTGTTTTCTGTGAAAAGTTCATTCAAATCGTAATTGAAGAAGACATCCGTATCTCTGAATCCGAGTTGAAGACGAAGGCCATAACGTATATTGTTCAAGTAGAAGTTATCATGATCATGTGCGCGGAATTTATCACCATTGTCATAATACGTCTGCTTCGCATAGCTGTCGATGCGATATCCGGCATACGGGCCAACTCCGATACGGAATGAATTGGAATGCCTGTTCCCATCGAGGAACGAAGACTTGCGGGAATTATCGCCGAAATCAATGACCGGTACCACAGAAATATTTACATACGCTACGGTAAGCTTGCTCTTTCTGAAATCGAGGTCTCTTTGATCCTGCGAAAAAATAACTCTGTTGTCGTCTTTTGTCATCAGTACTTTTGTATCGCTGAATTTAAAATTATACCAGCTTACACCGCCTCCCCACTCCAGGAAGAATTTGTTTGCCATGCGTGTGCGCCAGATTGAGTTTAGGCCAACATACCAGGAGCCCCAGGGCTTTACTGTATAGAGCGCGTTGCTGGCATCGGGAAATTTGCCGTTCTCGAGATAGTTATTCATTCCAACATCGATGTTAAATGAATTGCGTGTTCTGCGATTCCATTTGTGACCATGGCGGTGCCAATCATCGTCCTCGTCCCGATCCCTTCCCCAGTCATCAGAAGAGGTAGTAGCCGTTCTGCTCGTGGAGTCTTTCAAGTATTCGTTTGATGGTTTTGTAATGGCCGTGCTGTCACGCTTTTCCAGCTTTTGAACCATGTCATCCATGAGAGCCTGGAAGTTATAGTGCTTCAGCGTCTCAAGATCTTTCTTGTCCCTTATTGAGAAGATTACTTTGCTTTCCTTTCCCACGCGTATAACAACAGTGTCTATCTGTGCAGTGGCGGAAGTAAAAATTCCTCCTATCGCTATTATGATTAATGTAATTTTATATCGTGCCTTCATACTCATTGTTTTTTACTCGTATTTTTCTTTTTTAAATCAAGGGCAAATAAATCTTCTTTCATTACGCGAATTCCCGCAAGGGGTGAATCTCCATTCTTTACATCATTGGCAAACTTCATTACTTTCTTAAATGAATTTGCTTCCTTTTCAACGTTGGCAGTTTCAATTTGAGCGGAAGGTGTAGGTTCAATAGTATCCAAAGTGTACGTCAACACGATGGATTGGCTCTTCATTGATTTTGACGCTGGTAAAACTTGCCCCACGATTTCTTCTTTTGCCACAACCAGGTCGTTAACCAGAGGTATTGTCATCTGTGCTACTGCTTCTTTTTCTTCTTTTATTATTTCATTGTGATCCAGTGGCTTTTGTGCAGGATCAGCTTTCCGCTTCTTTTGCCTGAGAGGATCCTTACCAACTTTTTTTTCTTCGGTTACCTGAGCGACTGGTTTTTGAGTTACTTTTTTAGTTGATTCAATGTCAGTCTCAGGAATTTGTTTCGATTCGGTCAAAGGGACAACAGTCTCCTCCCGACGAATTAAAAGTATACCCGCGAGTAACGCTCCCAACAGGAATACGGCAGCCCACCGCCACCAGATTACTGGCTTATTTTTTTTTGAAAGACCTGCCTCTATCTTCTCCCATGCCCCGGCCGAAGGAGTGATTGAATGAGTCTTCAGTTTTTCGTTGAATAGTTCGTCCAGCTTGTTCATTTTTCTTTCACCTTCGGTTGAGTACTCTTTTCCATTTCCAGCAACTTTGCCTGTAGGTGACTCCTTGCGCGGCTCAATTGCGACTTCGATGTATTTTCATTTATCCCAAGATGTTGTGCGATCTCTTTGTGAGAGAATCCGTCTATCGCGTACATGTTGAAAACGATTCTATAACCAGCTGGCAGTTCCTCAATTAGCTTGAGGAGGTCTTCCGTTTCCAGATTGCTTCCAACACTGTTGTAGTCGGGTTCGCGATCGGCAGATTCAAGATCCGTCTCCAGGTACATGCTTTTGTTTTTACGGAGGTAGGTTAGTGATTCATTCACAATGATTCTCCGGACCCAACCTTCAAAACTGCCTTCACCTTTAAACTGGTCAATGCGATCAAACACCTTCATGAAAGAAGTCACCAGAACGTCTTCTGCTTCCATGTGGTCCTTGATGTATCGGCAGCAAAGTGACATCATTTTACCCGACATCTGTTCGTAGAGTGTCTTTTGGGCAGAACGATCATTTCTCCTGCAGCCTTCAATCAGTTCCGATTCTCGCGCGCTGTAGATCTGAAATTGCATTAAGGTTGTTTCACAAATAAGATGCAAACCCTGAGAGGTAGGTTGCTTGGGGTATACGAAAATTATTAAAAAAGGGCCTGAAAAAAGATCTAATAGGCCGCCTCGTAGTCAAGGGTGATCGTTTTCCAGGAGTATTGGCTGGCTTTGACCACTACAGGGTTGATATTGTTCTTTTCGTCAAACAGGTTGGCGTAGAGGCCATTCCGCTCTTTAGTGAAAACGGAATAGGACCCTGGGGGAAGTTTTACCTTAAAAGTACCGTCAGGTTTTGATTGGACCATGGCCACCATCTTTGTCTTGATGTCCCTGAAAAATGGTCCCACCTGTGTGACATCGGTGAAGTTGGTCAGCTCATAGATCTGGATCTCACGACTGGTCCCCTGGTTAGGAGACAAGATGGATTCTGGACCCGGCATTTGATTACCCGAGACCCAGAATACCTGTCCATGCAGTCCTTGTTTTTGTGAAAAGACAGTGGTCGCACTGAGCACAAGAAGAAAAACAAACAGGAACTTCATTAGGTCGGAGGTAGGGAGTGAAATTACAAATTTCTGGTTGGGAGTGGGTCAAACTTTGATAAACATTTTTTCACCAACAACTCCAGTAAAGAACGGCGGAGAAAAACATAGCTAGCGCTAGTGCAAAAAGCAGGAATCTGATTTACGATCCCAGCCAACCGGTGTGCCACCTTTGATAAATGTAACTCCATGCGGGTACAAAAATGGCATTCCAACCGAATTTATAAAACGATTTTATCTATGATTGGCAATGATATTGGAATATAAACCATATACCGGTAGTATTTTCCACTAACGCCTGTATGCCGTGTCCCCCAACATACAGTATCCCGGATATTTTTAAAGCCATAATGAATGGAATTGAGAGTTATTGCCGTCTGCTGCCGAGATAAATTGCCTGGAGAGGTTTGTACCGTTATCTGAGGGATTTCATATGAATAAAATACAGCCGGTTAACGCCTCCTGTATTGCTGTAAAAGCTATATGGAAATTATCGCTTGATAACTTCCGGATTTCCCCGGTGAGATACGCTGCTGGCAATTCCTTTTTTGACCTCAAGGGTCTCGATGACATTTACTTTGGCAGTGGATGCACCACGTGCCTCAACAATGCAGTGATTTACTTCATATCCATACGCACGAAGTCCCGACGCCCCGACAATATCAGCTTCCATGAATTTTCCACTACCCGATAGCTCAAGCGATGAAGCACCTGTTAATTCGATATTGAGTGTTCCTGCGGTGATCTCGCCTTCGGCCACGATGGCTCCCATGAGTTTGATATCAACCTCGTCCTCATCAAAGCCTCTGAACTTCAATTTGCCGGCACCCTTCACCTCCAGGTTGCGTAGTTCGGGCATGGTGATGACCAATCTTACGGTGTTGTCAGCCATTAGATTTCTTTTCCAGAAGACTTTGCTGTCGTCATCATAGTTCACTACAAGCGTTTCACCACTGACATAAACCTCGTATCGTTTGCGTTCCGACTCCGGTCCGTCTATTTCCACTGCGAAGTTGTCACCTTTCTCAACCCGCACATTTAATAGTCCTCTGAGATCCAGCGAATTGAAATCCTTTAAACCGAACTGGTCGGTTGCATTAGTTGTTGACGTTTCTGTTTTTCTTAAGGGACATGAAGTGCACTCAAGACCCTTGTCGGTAATCTTCCAGGTTTGAGTTTCTTCGTTTAGGTAGAAATCATAGTCTCTGGAATCAAACACATTGGTGTCGATTATTCTCCAAAGTTTAGCGTCTATCACGAACGATTGATTATAGGGGATGAACACGTCTACATCAAGTCGCTGGGCACGGAACTTCGCATCCTTTTTGAATGTAATATTGGAGTCAAACGATATCACGCTATCGGATTGGACGACATTGTACTCCACCATTTCAGTGTTTTCGGCAGCAACTTTTCTGGAAGCTCCTTGAGATTCAAAATGCTCTACCAGTTTTATTTCCTTGCCTTCATATCCTTTTAATGTGAGGTCTGTGACGTTGTAATCGTCGAGTCCTGTTTCTTTGATATTCAGAATAGGGGTCTTGCCGTTGAGCAAGAAAAGTTGTTCAACTTTTCGTTCACCTTCCTCTTTAAAGCTATAGATAATCTGTGGTACCGTGAAGCTTACCACGGCGAGGCTTACAAAGAAGACTACAAATAGAGACCAGCCGACAACACCTTTAAATACTACTCTCTTCGCGATGATTGAATTGCCAAGCAACACAAGAAACAGAGCCGGAATGAACGTGGCGAGGAACGTAAATATAATTGTCCAGGTAGGGAAACTATTCCTGATTGCCTGTATAGGAAAGTTGGGTGCGGATACATACATCTCAGAAAATAATTGCCAATCAGGAGCATTGATCAGTCCAACCAATATACCGTAGGTCATAATCAATGCGATGATAAGTGCTAAGCCCAGTAGCGTAAAAACCAGACCTATTGCTACCCGTAGAATTTCCACTATCAGGTTCAGCACGGGTCCGAGAAATTTTCCCAAACCATTTAGGATGACGGCAATAGCGCGGAACGGGAACAGAATGATTTTCGTAAGCGTACTTTCTTCTCCTTCTTTTTCGTTGAGTCCTTTTTTTACTGTTGACTCAATATTGGAAAGAGTTACAGGTTCGCCCTGCATCTTCATTTTTTCAGTTATTGTTCTTGCTTCCGGCAGCACAATCCAAAGTATGATATAAAGTACTACGCCGAATCCGGCAAAGAATGAAAGTATAGCGAAGATTACGCGGATAAGAGAAGCATCGGTGCCGAAAAACACCGCTACCCCGGCAGCCACCCCACCTACGACCTTTTTATCGGGATCGCGGTACATTTTCTTAGCAGTGGTTTGATCTTCAAGATCTGCGGCCGGAAGCACGATCCACAACACTATATAGACTACGAGAAAAATTCCGGAGGTTCCAATAGTAAGTAAAGCCAGTAACAAACGTGGCCATACAGGATCGATGTTGAAATAATGAGCCAGGCCGGCGCATACACCCCCAAGGATTTTTCTACTCTCATCACGAACTAATTTCTTGTGAGCCTGGGATGAGGCTGAGCTTTTTTCCTGGCGCGCTTCTTTTGCCGGTTCACCTGCTGCAAATTCCTGTTCCTCAGCTGCCTTGAAGTCGCTAACACTACCCATTGTAGCAATCAGACTGCTAACATCTTCCGACGTGATTACCTGCTTTCCATCATTAAGCTTCGACAGAAAGATCTCGGCGATCCTACTTTCTATATCGGATAAAATTTCGCTGTTGTCGTCAAACGCTGCGAAGTATTTATTGACAGAGTCGAGGTACTTGCGCAGGGTTTCGTATCCATCTTCCTCGATGTGGAAAATAATGCCGCTGATGTTGATGCTGATGTTCTTTTTCATATCACAACTAAAAGTAGGAGTGTTCTATTTAATTTTTTAAACGCTGGCTTTTGATTTCTGCGTGATCTGGTCTGTTGATTGAACAAGCTCATCCCAGGTGTCGGATAGTCCCTTAAGGAAGTGGGTACCCACGTCTGTAAGTTTATAGTACTTGCGGGGTGGGCCAGATTTTGATTCAACCCATTTATATTCAACAAGCCCGGCATTTTTCAACCGCGTAAGCAAGGGATACAAGGTGCCCTCAACTACTATCATCCGGGCCAGCGTCAGTTCTTCCAGCATGTCGGAAGCATATACTTCGCCACGGGAGATGATGTGGAGGATGCAATATTCCAATATTCCCTTCCTCATCTGTACTTGTGTGTTTTCAAGATTCATACGTCCACTATATTAAAATAATCGCCATGGGGCTTTATACGGACAAAGTACTATGCATGGCCAAGTACTATTCAAAAATTTTACCTTATTTTTGATTTTCTTTAAATTTGGGCAGAAAAAGGCATTTACATCCTTTCACCCTGCAGTATTCATCTTATTGACCGAACGGATTTTAATGGAAAAGGCCTGGAAGGGAAGGGTTATAGCTGGCGTATGGGTGTTCGTCGCCTTTTGGACCCAGTCCTCCTTCGCCCAATTTTCCAATGAATGGATCAACTTTACCCAGTCCTACTATAAAATACCAGTCGCTAAAAACGGTATCTACAAAATTTCGTATGCCGACCTTCAGGCTGCTGGGGCGCCAACGGCAGAGATTGACCCAAGAAGGATAACCCTTTTTCACCGGGGTACGGAACAAGCGATATTTGTTCAGGGGCAAGCTGATGCAACACTTGATCCTTCCGATTTTATAGAGTTCTATGGTCAGCGCAACGATGGAACACTTGATGCGGATTTATACAAACCATCTTCTTTGCAGCCGCACCCTTATTATAATCTCTTCAATGATACCACCGCCTATTTCCTAACCTGGAACTCATTGCCAGTGCAGGGAAAACGCATGAATTCATTTTTTGAAACTAATGGCTCTGGTATTTCAAAAGAACCTTTTCACAATGAAGAACGACTTCAGGTTTATTCAAGTCAGTATTCCGGAGGACTTACTCTGCTCGGTGAAATACAAAATACTGCTTTCGACCAGGGCGAAGGCTGGACCGGTACCATTATCTGTAAAAACCTTTCGGGATGTATAGGCCAGCAGGATTTTCTGGCTGATAATCTTGTCAGAGGAGTTACGGCTGGCGGTAATCCACAATTCGAGCTTATGCTAACGGGTCGTGACGAGGTTCCTCACCCTGTTCAAATTTTTGTTGGCCCTGATGCCGGAACACTTCGCATGGTCGCATCAACTTCATTCGCCGGATTTGAAACATTGAAAATAAATTCAGGCCTCAGCTGGAGCGACATCGGATCCGATGGAAAAATGGTGGTGAGTGTTCGTCTCACGTCCGCTACGCGCGATCAACTGAGTTTGTCCTATCTCAAAGTAAATTTCCCTCAGAACTTTGATGTAAATTCTGCTCCGGAAAAGGTATTCAGACTTTCACCCAACGGCTCTCCTCGATCGTATGTTGAAATTCTCAATGCACCAGCGGGTACACGTGTTTGGGATATTTCAGATGTAAATAATGTTTCCGCGATAGGTACGACAACGGTATCTGGTGGAATTGGTGCAGTTACTTTACCAGAGAAGAAAATCTATGTGTCGAGTGCTACGATCACACCGACAATTCGTAAAGTTAGCTTCAGATCTATTCCTCCATCTCTCGCCAGCTATATCATTATTTCTCACCGCTCGTTGATGAAACCTGCGGCAGGTTATGGCGACGCCGTTCAAAGTTATGCAGCGTACCGGGCATCTACCGCTGGAGGGGGTTATGATACGTTAACGGTGCCGATCGATCAGCTTTATAATCAATTCAACTTTGGTGAGACATCACCTCGCGCCATTTATCAATTCATGAAATATATGGTCAATGGTGGCCACCCCAGATTCTTGTTTCTGATTGGAAAAGGCCTTGAGGTTTCACAGGGTTTTTACCGTAAAACTTCGTTCGCGTCTACTGACTTTCGTGATCTGGTTCCATCCGCAGGTATGCCCGGAGCGGACGTGGCCTTCACTGCGGGACTTGGCGGCACCACATTTGAACCTGCGGTGCCTACAGGAAGGTTAACAGCCAGCACTGCGGCTCAGGTGGCTGGATATCTTAATAAAGTGAAAGAAACAGAAGCGCTTCCGTTCAATGACCTCTGGAGAAAAAATTTACTGCACCTCAGTGGCGGGATCAAGGTGGGTGAGCCTTCCATCTTCCGTGAATATGTCGATGGATTTAAGGCTACTGCCGAAAGCTTTTATCTGGGGGGAAAGATTGAAACCATTTCGAAGCAAACCCTGAATGTTGAATTGATCAACGTAAAAGACCAGGTAAATAAAGGACTGGATCTTATCACGTTTTTTGGCCATTCGGGTCCTGGAACAATCGACATTGACATAGGCAACGTCAGTGATCCAACACTTGGATACAGCAATGCTGGCAAGTATCCGGGTTTTTTAATAAATGGATGTAATGCGGGGCGGTTCTTTGACAACCGGGTTACGTTTGGTGAAGATTGGATGCTCACAGCCAACAAAGGTGCGAAGGCTTTTATTGCACATAGTTCTTTTGGCTTTACGAATACATTGCGGCAATACACTGATATTTTTTATAAGGTTGCGTTTGGTGATTCTACATTTTTGAAAAAGGGATTAGGTGAGATTCAGAAAGAAACGGCGCGACGGTACCTGGCCCTTGCGGGAAACGATGTAACCTCGATTACACAGGTGCAGCAGATGCTTATGCTGGGTGATCCGGCTATTTCACTTTTCGGTGCTTCAAAACCCGACTATGAAATCAACGGCGGTTCCATTTCCATTGTGCCATTGGATGGATTGCCTGTTACAGCTCGTTCCGATTCCTTTGCGATCGACGTGCGTGTGCGGAATTTTGGAAGAGCACAACCCGGACCAATGGAGATAAAAGTCACGCGCACTCTGAGCGACAATTCGATCGTTGTGTACGATTCAATTCTAAACCCGGTCTTGTATAGTGATGTTATCAGGTTCGTTATTCATCGCGGAAGGACCAACGCGGAACTTGGTAATAATAGTTTTTCGGTTGCAATTGATCCTTCCAACAAGATCCCCGAGCTGGATGAAGCTAATAATGTTGCGGGACTTAATTTTTTCATTCCCTTGAATGGTACACAAAATCTTTTCCCTGAACCCTATTCAATTGTTAACGGCAGTCCGGTGAACTTCGTATTTCAAAATACTGATCTGCTGGCAGAGAGTCGTTCATTTTCCATTGAGATCGACACAGCAGCAACGTTCAACAGTCCTTACCGCAAAGAAAATTCGGTAACGGGAAAGGTGGTCGCCAAATTGGTTTTGCCCTTGCTGACGCAGGATTCATTGGTTTATTATTGGAGAACAAGAATCAAAAATCCAGCACCGGGTGAGAGTACTGAATGGACAACGTCTTCATTTGCATTTATAAAGAATGCGCAGGAAGGCTGGGCTCAATTAAAAGCGCATCAGTTCTCAGACGATGAGCAGGTGGGTCTGGAAGTGAATCCGGTGACTGGTCGATTGAATTTTCTTGAAACTGTGTCATCTATAGATGTTAAAACCTTTGGTTCGGGCAATGCCACGCCGTTCTCGCAGGTTTCCTTAAAGATTAATCAGGAGGAGTTTAATGTGGCAACTCAGGAGCAACCTTGCAGGAACAATACCCTTAACCTCATTGCGTTTGATAAGAGGTCAACAGCGCCGTACGCTGGAATTCCATTTGCCAGTTTTTTTGACCCTCGTGCCTGCGGTCGCGCTCCACAAATGATCAACAGTTTCCTGGCGTCAGAGTTGGAAACAGGTCATGGCGATGATCTTGTGCAATGGGTTTCCAACATTCATGCAAGTGACTCCGTTGTTATTTATTCCATCGGTGATGCGGGCTATGCTTCGTGGTCAACTGTAACGAAGCAGCAACTTGATATGCTTGGCGTTTCCCCAACGCAATTGAGTGGACTTCAGCCGGGCGAGCCTTTTGTTATTTTTGGAAAAAAGGGGTCGGTATCGGGAAGCGCAAAAGTTTTCAGACCCTTGCAATCACCAGCGAATGTCCAGCAGGTAGTGGTAAACAAAACAATCACAGGCCGATTCACAGAAGGAACTCTTACTTCCGTGAAAGTCGGTCCGGCACAACAATGGTTTCAGTTAACGCCAAAGATCAGTGGGATTACACCAAATGATCAATATCGCCTCGATGTGATGGGTATTGATATGCTGGGGCATGAGACATTATTGAAAGCCAATGTGCAGGGCTCGATTCCCATTTCTGATATCAATGCGTTGCAGTATCCCTATTTGAAGATGGTGTTACAAACCAAGGACGAAACTGATTTGACTCCGGTACAACTGAGAAAATGGTTGGTGACCTATCAGCCGGTGGCTGAAGGACTATTGACGTATGCGGCCTCGAGACAGGTGGAGACGGTTCAGGAAGGGCAGGAGTGGAAGGGGAAGTATGGTTTTACAAACATATCAAGTCGCAATTTTTCTGATTCTCTTCTCGTGCAGGTGGATATTTTTTCAAGTGAACAGCGTAAAAGCGTGCGGAATACGTTCCATATTAAATCTCCTGCGCCAGGTGATACGTCAAAGTTTTCGGTTAACGTAATGACCCTTGGAAAAGCAGGGATAAACGATATTACTGTCAATGTCAATCCGCACGTGCTTCCCGAATTATATTATGACAATAACATACTTGCGTTAAACAGCCATCTGTTGGTCGAGGCAGATACCCGCGGGCCACTGTTGAACGTGACCATTGACGGCAGAGTTTTATTGAATGGAGATGTCGTATCATCTTCTCCTGTCATACTCACCAAAGTGATCGACAACAATCCATTTTTATTGAAGACAGACACCGTGGGTATAAATCTGTATCTCCTTTATCCATGCGGGCAGGGCGGTTGCCCATATAAACGAATTAATTTCTCGCGCGCAGATGTCACTTGGAAACCTGCGTCGGCAACGAGCGATTTTCAGGTAGAATTTCATCCATCTAGTCTGGCGGCAGGTGAGTACGTGCTGAGGGCAGAAGCCGTTGATGCTCGGGGAAACTCAAGTGGAGCAGTTCCTTATGAGATATCTTTTGTTGTATCAGATAAAGAAGGGTTTTCGCTTAAGTCGGTGTACCCGAATCCTTCCAGGGATAAATTCTATTTCAAAATATTTCTGTCAGGTCCATCACTGCCTGACGATTTTAAGCTCACACTTTATTCGTCAACGGGTAAACCGGCCATAACTATTGGTAATGAGGCGATCGGTTCATTACATATTGGTAGCAACGACGTTTCATTAAACGCGGTTGATAGTACCGGAGATCCTTTGGCAAGTGGCATATATTTGTTCCGCATGATTGCATCCGTCGGAGGTCAGCATTTTACTGCGAGTGGGAAGCTTGTAGTAACACGGTAGACAACCTATTCCTGATTTAGAAGCAAGAGATTTTTTCGAAATACGACGAGTAGTATCATAGCTATTAACGTATGCAATGTGATAAGAAGTGGCGTTCCCATAATCCATTCATATGATAAAATCCCGCGGCTGAGCAATGTATTTAAGGCAATCAGTGTATAGACCAGCAGAAACATGAGAGGGATAGTCATGAACGCCAGGATGTAGAGCCAGGCCCGTTTTGATTTGGTCACTCTGAAAGCTTGGACTATGGGCGGCAATGCGATGGCAAGTATCAAAATTGAGCCGAATGTGATCATTTGTGGTCGGGTAAAATCTTCTTTTAAGAAGTTCTTTATAACAACCATTTCATCACCTCCACCCATCATTACCGTTGTTATTCTTCCGAAGGGAATGTTGGCAAAGATCAATGAGAAGCCTATCGCGTTTTTCTTCAGATTTGGAGAGCTAAGCCAAAACATCCCGATCCACATCATCAGGAACGAGAAAACTGGTCCGATAAGCGTGGCGGTCCACCAAAGGGGCTGTGTCTCTTTACAGCCTTCACACAGTGACCAGACATTAAAATCACGCGGTCCCCAGCATCCGCAGAGCATTCTACCGAGGGTAATGTGTACGATCTCATGAAGCTCCATCATTACAATGAGCAGCAGAAAAAATGCGATAACGTACCGCGGCGTGATTCTTAAGAGCATACGCTATTAGGACGCGAAATCACCGTGGTTGGTTACAGGGAGCTTAGAGTTTTATTTAGTGGGAATAGTTCTTCTAAATATTTTATAGATCTCCGGTCCTTTTTTCAATGATGCCAGCTCTTGTTCATTAAAATAGCTAAGATCTTTTCTGGTCACAAAGGTGACGAAGCTTTCATCCACTTTTCCTGCCTTGTCGGTGACGTTAGATAATTTCATGCCCAGGTGTTTGGCCAGGAATGCGTATGCGGCAAGTCGCTTATTGATTCCATAGTCATGCCCTTCATTTGCAAAGTGAGAATTCTCAACCGATGACTCTTTGCCATATAGTTTGTAGATACTTTTAGCAAACGGCAGCTCGACGTTTGGATTATTCTTTGTCCAGTCTTTTCCATCGGAAAGCATCAACATCGGGCGCGGCGCTGCAAGGCAGGCGATTTCCGCGTTTGAGTAAACCTTTTTTCCATCGCGGTGCACAGGCATGCCGCTTTCACAGACACATCCACCGAAAAAATCAGCAGCAACCATTACGACAGGAATAGAAACTTTGATGCGATCATCCAATGCAGTGAGCATGAACGTTTGTGTACCGCCGCCAGAGGCTCCGGTTACTGCGACCCGGTTTGGGTCTGTCTCAGGCAGCGTGAGTAAATAGTCAATAATACGGATGCTGTTCCATGTTTGGAAAAGCAGCGCACGCTCAGACTCATGCTCTAATTGAGTGCTTTCACCATATCCAACCATGTCAACTGAAAAAACAACCGCGCCCATCTTCGCGAAAGTTGCACATCTTGATTGCATATCATTTCGGAAGCGGCCATAATCTTCTAACTGATCCCAATGTCCGTGCGGGCAAAAGATTGCTGCCAAAGATTTGTTGGCGATTGTTCCGGTTGGTTTATAAAGATTTCCAGTTACAAAAAACCCGGGCAGACTTTCAAATACAATTGATTCAACAGAATAGCCATTAAGAATCTTTTTGTTCCTGGATTTTGGATTGAGCGGTGTTTTTGTTGGGAAGGTTGTCAGTTCCATTCCCTTGCGCAGTTGTTTGCGTATGCTGTCAGCGTGATTTTCCCAATCCTTCTTAGTATGAATGGTAGCGAGAACCTTGGCTAATTTCTCTGCACCTTCTTTTTCAGTATAATAATTACCCTGGCATAGTTCTGAAGATTGCCCGGAAGCTGTTAGAACGGTAAGGCTTGCGGCCAATGCTAAAAACAAGATTCGGGCAGAACGTTTCATAGTTGGTTATTGGTTACCGATTGTCCATACTATTTACGATGAAAATAAATTAAATGAAAGGAGATAATTATGGGAGGTGATCAGTCTGTGCCTTCCATTACAGCGTCAAATGCCTTCACTAATTTATCGATTTGCTCTTTTTCGGTTGAATTTATTGGAATACCCTCTGAATCGAATTTATTTCTCGTGCCTTTTATCAGGATAGCGCCTGGATCACCCATTCTTACTCCTACCGTTTTCATTATCAGGACCAGTGATTCATACGCTTTGTCACCGATGCCGGATGCGACGATTAATGCGGCAGGTTTGTTTAGGAAAACGGTTGTTGAAACAGTCCATTCGATTGCATTTTTTAACGATCCTGGCAAACTGAAGACGTATTCCGGAGTGCAGATGATGATGCCATCTGCTTTTTCTATCTGGTTGCGAAATTCCCTAACGGAAGCAGGCGTAGCTTCTTCATCGGTATCAGGTATAAAGTGAGGCAACTGAACAAGGCCTGTGAACAGTGTTACCTCCATTAATTCTTTGTAGGTCTGCGCAATTCCGTTTAGGATTGCTTCATTGGTAGAATTCTTCCTTGTGCTGCCACAGATCGCCAATACTTTCTTTCTGTTCGAACTCATTTACAGGTAGTAATCAATATTTAAGATAAACTGACAGAGGCATGGCTCTTTTCAGTTGCATCTGATTTTCATTCAATTTAATGATTTGTATGATTGTGAAGCGCGCTTAACACCTGAGGTCAATCATCAATAGCTGCAGTATACCGGCCAAACGATGACCGATATACTGATGTGACCAAAAAAAATTCTTAATGATGTCCACCTGGACCGTGCACATGTCCATGAGCGATTTCATCAGTTGTACCATCCCGGACTTCTAAAACTTCAACTTCAAAATTCAATTCAACTCCGGCAAGTGCGTGATTGGCATCAACAGTCACTTCGGATAAGCCCACGTCAGTGACGGTAACAACACCGCCGTGGCCGGTCTGGAATTGCATTCCTTTTTCAATCTTCTCGGTGCCGAACGCTGAACGCGGCACTTTCTGGATATTATTTTCGTCCCGTACGCCATATCCTTTTTCAGGAGATATTTTCAATTTCAGTTTGGCACCTTGTTCCTGTCCCTCCAGACCTTCTTCCATTCCTGGGATCAGGTTGCCTTCTCCATGCAAGTAGTACAAAGGCTCGCGACCTTCGCTGCTGTCCAATACGATGCCCTTGTTATCGGTAAGTGTGTAGTGGATCGCAACCACTTTGTGTCTTGATATTTTCATTGTTTCGTTATTTCGCGTAAAAGTAGGAACTGAGAAGATGGGAAGCCAGAAGTTAAGAAGTCAGAAGCATGGTTTTGTAGAAAATCAAACTTTGAGCATATTTGCAGCCCCAATTCACCGCGGAAGCGCAAGCAAGAGCTGGGTTTGGGCCTGAAGAAAGACTTCGTACGTGAAGTCTTTTACCTGTTTACCAGATTGACACTTTTGCCGAAGCGGCGGATAAGTCCGCCTTCGTCTTTAAGAGCCATGGCAGACAAGTCCGCCTTCGTCCTGAGACAGGACTACGGCGGACATGCCCGAATGGCGGAACTGGTAGACGCGCACGACTCAAAATCGTGTACCGTAAGGTGTGCCGGTTCGATTCCGGCTTCGGGTACAATAAAGCAGACCCTGAAGCTTGCGCGCTTCAGGGTTTTGTTTTTTTATAACTAATCTATTGTTCGCGCTTGCTTCATGGTCGCTTTATTGTCCTGAAGTGACCGACTCTCCATAAAGCGACCGACGTGAGGAGGTCTGCTTTATAGGAGGTCTACTTCAGGAATAACCTGGAAAACATGATTTACTTACTCTGGTGTTACTTTTGTGAAATAACTCCAGGTAAATCTTTATTGCCTATCAATTATCCTAAATGCCATTGCCTTTTTGCGTTTACATCTTATTTAGCCGTAAAGATTTTCTTCTTTACACAGGTTTCACTACTAAACTTGATCAGCGATTGAAATACCATAATGAAGGCAAAACAAAAAGTACAGCGTGGCGCAGACCCTTGGAATTGATTTTCTGTGAATTCTATTGTTTTGAATCTGATGCAAGAGAAAGGGAGATGTATTTTAAAACGACCGCTGGTAAAAAGGCGATTAAATTAATGCTCAGAGAAACTTTAATAAAGTTCGAGTATAAAAGCACTGCAGGAATAATAATTATCAACGAAGAAGATGAGTTCACCTCCGCTTAAAAATAAAAATCTGTTCGACCAGTTCGGACAAACAAAACTTGATGACAACTCGGTTTTTTTTTACTCGTTCAAAAGAGTCTTGATGTCAAATGTTTTTCAGATTTTAGGATATTCTAGTGATTGAATATTAATTCAGATCACGGTAATTTCCTTGAGACGTGTCAGAAAGTGTAAATAGCTTTGTGTTTATATCTTCTTTACCTTAAAGCTTATATCTTCATCAAAAATGACTAACCAACTCCTTAAAGAGCTTCGTGATTTGATCAACCATGGTGTTATCGATGAAGTCACGGCTTCCAAGATTGAGCGGTTTTATGAACAAAAGTCGGATAGCCGAGGCAACAGGCTTCTTTAAATTTCGTATCGGTCGTGATTCTATCGATGTTCGATGGCTATAAAACATGAAAGAAGTGAAAATAAACCAAGTAAGGGAAAGCTCTATATTCAGTAAAAACCTTGCTAATAGGCTGCCAGATGAAAATCAAAAGTATTGAACCTCCATCGAAGTTCCATCGAACTACTATCGAAGTTCTATCATAGTTAAATCGAAGTGACATCGAAGTTGTATCGAGGAAGATGGCAATTTCATCGAAGAACCATCGAAGAACTACTAGGGAACCATCGAGGAACAGCCCTGTTTCATCGAAGAACTACCGAGGAACAGACCTGTTTCATCGAGGAACAGCCCTGTTTCATCGAAGAACCACCGAGGAACAGACCAAATCCGGGCAAAAATCAAATAACCAATAAATCAGGCTTTTTACAGAATTCATCATTGAAATGTTTAAACAGTGACGACAACATCGGTTTATTTGCGATCGACCGTGTCTTAAAGGTCTTACGAACGATTTAATGACATTGCGTGCAACGAATGATGGGGATAAGGAGAATTAATTGTGGTACTAGGCTTTACAGTTTTGGCTCCATTTTTTCACCACTTTTCAAATGCAGAAATTGGAAACTGGAAAAATCCTCCAGAATATGGTTCGATATCCTAGACCCCGAGTGTGATAAAATTTGACCTGATAATTCCAATATCTTTCGGGGCTAACAGTCGTTGAGATTAATTAAAACTTATACACAATCCCAACTCCCATCCTCGCATTCGGCGCAGGAGCCACTGACCAATTCTTTTTGAGATGCGAGAGCTTCGTCGAATAAATAATGCCGGTTATAATTCCAACGCCTCCCATTACGTACCCGACAGTGGAGAATGTGCCGAGTACTGACGAATGTCCCGAACTGCTGATGGAATTGTCATAGATCATGTTGTTCAGCCAGTGATAGCCCACACCCATCATAAGGCCAAGTCCACCCATTGAGTAAGCCATTACGGCCTTTCTTTTTAAGATCAGTGACTGGCGTTGATAGTTGATAGTCTGTCCTTGCGGCGAAAGCTTGAACGGATCATTGTCGCTGTAATAGTTTCTTTCTGACCTTCCTTTCAGGTAGCTCAATGCATCTAAAGCGGAAACGTCTTGCTCATATCCTGTCTGCCGAACAAGCGTTATTTTTAGATCAATTGGATGACTAGGGTCGACGTGCACAATAGTGTCCATTGATTGGTAGAATTTCTTGCGCAATGAGAGTTTTATGAAGCCATCGGCAAGCATGATCGTGAAGGGTGTTTTATAGATAGTCTCTACGTCGTTGATGAAGATCGATGCATTCGGAGGGTTGGATGTAATAGAAAGTAATCCTTTGCTGATCGTGCTTTCAGCAGGAGAGCCTTTGATACGGTACCGGATGACATTTTTCGATTGTGGATTGATAACTCCCATCTCGTTTTCCATGACGCCGCTTTCTACAGAGAGCAATTGTTTTACTGGTTTGATGAAGATCTCATATCGTCCCGCATCGCTGTTGTAGGTTTGCCGGTCGATCGCCGACATGGAGCTTCGAAACAAAAGGTTGGGCAGTTCTGTCTGAACGATCACGTTCGCGTCGTCAGGGTATCGTGTATCAGAAGGTACATCAATGATGGAGCTAACTCGTCCCTGGATGAGTTCTACGATAAGGGATTGTCCGTCGGCAAAAGCAGATCTTCCTTTGCTGTCGGCGGCGGTCGGGTTGAAAGCCTTTGTGACTGTAAGCTCGCGACTGCCGTTGATGCGTAGTGTTATCTCTTTTAATCCCGCGGAAGGAACTGTCGCCCGCTGATCAGTGCTCAGCAATCTTCCTTCCGACATCCATTCAATCTGTCGTATCGTGAGATGACGTACCGCAGGCGTTAGCACCAATCTATCGCCTTGCTCACTTGAATTGAAATCGAGCTTTACAAGGTCCGTCATGTCGGCATCAAAGCTTACTTCGCGACTGATCCTTACCCGTTCACTGATGTCTTTGAGATCTGCCTCAACAGGAGGGGGTACCAGCGACAACATACCCGAGAACTTTGTCTTCTTTCCATCGGGAGCCATGATCACATCCATCGTGTTGCTGGCATAGTCGAGATTGCCCATCGCGCTGTATTCGGGAATGTCAATGACGAAACCCATATGCGTATCGTTTGTTCCGCTGAGCGCCAATGAAAGTGTAAGTTGCTGATCAGGATAGTCGGTATTCTCGCTCACGCCCGTGCACAGCACGCTCACATTGGAGACGTACGTTCTCAGGAAAGATTCAAGGTAACTTTTTACATTACCGATATCTCGTGTGCCGGAATGATATTGGATCGCATAAGGGCTCATAAACGTGTGCAGATAGGCGATATAAGCTTCCGGTAAGAAATCCATTCCCTTTGCTTCTTTTGATTCCATCAATTCGATATATTGTCTAACGCGCGCAGCAACTTCTTCCGCGCTTTGACTGAGATCTTTCTTGCTAATAAATGCAACGACCGTTGTACCGGACTTCTTGCTCTTTTCGCACATGAGATAGGAAACACCTTTCAGGTGCAAAACCGAAGTTGACTTGCTGCTGTTATAAAAAGTTTGGACGGCAGTGCCATTATCTTTGGTGAGCATATCGGTTCTTGACGATACTACCGAAGAGATATTCTCTGCAAGCAAGGACAGCGCGTTGATCCTCGCTTCATTTTCTGTTGCGCCTGTTGAGGATGCGCTGAAATATGCCGATGATTTACGGATATTGTCGCAGTCTTGCGCGAAGGTTATAGTACAGACGGTGATAAAGAGAAAGAGGATAGGTAGCTTATACATAATTGGTAGGGATTGGAAACCCTGTGGGGGAAGCCGGATGATATTTTGATGGGATAAATCGCCAAATGTCACCGGCCGGGAGGAGTTTAATTTTGGGGAATGCTCGTTTTTCGACCCCAGACTAAAGCATTCCTGCCGATTCTGCGTGCTTGTTTTCTGATCGATTCCCGTCATTAGATACAGCAAACACACCACTAGTAACAATGATAACCTGTGTTTTGACGAGAATCGGTCGAATCGCAGACTGGCGCATACTTTGCAAACCTTACGGCAAAACCTGCTGCTGATCAAGATTTATCTAACCGTATTCACGCGAAACCTTAAGAGGCAGAAGTTTTTTTTCATTGATCAACTTGCTGTGGCGTACCGTAAGCATTGCGAGCACGACAATGATCTATTTAGATGTGAAAAGTGAGTTTGGTTTTGATTCTAACATACATAAATCCTTGAATCAATCTGAGTCGCGTCCTGCAAGGTTATCCTGAATTGGACAGACGGTCAGTTAATTCAATTTTTTTCCCTCATTTTTTGTAACCTCTGGAAATTTCTTCGGTTCTTTAGAAAGAACTTGTATTGAACTAACCAACACTTTTTCAAATCGCCATGTACGAAAACTACTTGAAGGTTGCTCTGCGAAACCTGCTAAAGAAGAAAGCTTATTCTGCAATCAATATTTTTGGGTTAGGACTTGGGATGGCCTGCTGCATGATGATTTTGATGTATGTGGAATACGAACGCTCTTTCGATAATTACCACACAAAAAAGGATCGGATCTACCGTGTAATACACGGGTCGCAGACGGACGATCTTTCAAATTATTGGGTCTGGGGCAACGCTCCAATTGGTCCCGCTCTCGCAGATAATTTTCCAGAGATCGATAAAGTACTTCAGTTTTCTGGCCGCTCGGATATTTTGTTAACTAATGGTGATAAGATTTATCAAGAGGACGGCGTGTTTTTTATGGACTCTACGGCCTTCGATGTTTTCGATTGGAAGTTGTTGAAAGGAAATCCAAAGACAGCCTTGGCAGCGCCTTTTAGTATTGTACTTACGGAAAGTACAGCAAAGAAGTATTTCGGAGATGAAGACCCATTGGGTAAATTACTAAAAGGAAGTGAATCTCCTGGACGGGCAAATGCTGGAGAATATCTTGTTACCGGTGTAATGGCTGATGTACCTGCCAACTCTCATTTCAATTTTAACGCTCTTCTCTCGCTAAGCACCTTTCGAAAATCGATACCAGATATTTTTTCGATGTGGGGATACGTTGATTTCTACACCTACTTTCTGGTCAACGACAAATTTGATAAAGCTAAATTCGAGCAGAAAATTCCGAAATTTATCGCCGGTTATTTTAAAGATCCGAAGGATAAATATACGATTGCCCTTGAGCCATTGAAAGATGTTTACCTACGGTCAGCGGCGCAACGCCAGCCTGGTGAAACAGGAAGCTTGTCGAATCTCTACATATTTTCTGTCATTGGTTTGTTTATTCTCGCCATTGCAATCATCAATTTTATGAATCTGTCGACAGCCAGATCTATGGAACGCGGTAAAGAAGTAGGGGTTCGGAAATCGATAGGGGCCGGACGTGTGAGCCTGATCTCTCAGTTCCTTGGCGAGTCATTTGTTGTTGTATTTATGTCTATGGCCGTTGCCGTATTGCTCGTTGTGTTAGCTCTGCCTGGCATGATTGATATCACCGGAAGGGCGCTGGACATCAAGCCATTCATTACGCCATTAAATATCGCGCTATTAGTCACCGGGAGTTTCGTAATTGGCATCATAGCAGGGTCGTATCCATCATTTGTATTATCTGCCTTTAGCCCGGTGATGGTGCTGAAAGGAATCAATAAATCAGGAAAGGGTGGTGTGATCCTTCGAAGAGGGTTGGTTATTTTTCAATTCAGTCTCTCCATTGCTTTGGTGGCCGGAACCATAATCGTTTACTTCCAGATGGATCATATCCTGAATAAAGACCTCGGCTTTGACAAAGAACGTATGCTGATCATCGATTATAACTACGACGAACAGGTGAATAGAAACCGTGAGGTGCTGAAGACAGAAATGGAAGCTAACGCTTACATTCTTTCTGCTGCCTTCTCGCGAAGCGTTCCCGGAAGCTATTTCCCCAATGCAGGCACGGAAGTGCAATCGCCTGATGGTGACAATAAGATAATGAATGGACAACCAATCTTTCAGGTGGGAGTGGATTTTGTAGATCATTTTGGCTTGAAGCTGGTGGCAGGCAGGTCGTATTCAAGAGATCATCCTTCTGATACGATTGGTGGACTGGTTATCAATGAAGCTGCCGCAAAACAATTTGGATATACCAATCCCGCCGACATCATCGGTAAAAAGTACAAGCAATGGGGAAGGGAAGGGGAGATAATCGGTGTGGTGAAGGATTTTAACTTTACGTCTCTTCATCGGAAAATCGAACCGCTAACTATGCCGTTAGAGCCTTATGCGTGCCGGTATTTATCACTGAAAGTCAAGTCAGATAATATGGCTGCTACTATCGAGGAAGTGCATCAGGTATGGAATCGCATTGCACCACATAGGCCATTTCTTTACAGTTTCCTTGACGGTGATTTTGCAAAGCAGTACGAAAAGGATTTTAGCTTCAGGAAGTTATTTACTATATTCTCATGCTTGGCGATCTTTATTGCGTGTCTTGGGCTGTTAGGTCTTGCGACGTACACCGCTGAATTGCGAACGAAGGAAATTGGAATTCGTAAGGTTCTTGGTGCTAACGTTGCTAACATAGTTACGTTAATATCGAAAGATTTTATCGTACTGATCCTTATGTCAATGTTGATAGCTACTCCAGTCGCCTGGCACTTTATGAATCAATGGCTGAATGGTTTTGCTTACCATATTGAGATTGAATTTTGGGTTTTCCTTCTGGCTGGACTTAATGCGCTTGTCATTGCTGTGCTGACGATCAGCTATCAGGCGATTAGGGCTGCGCTGGCAAATCCAGTCAAAGCCCTGAAGAGTGAGTAGTAAACAATCAGTATTGCTGGTTTCCCCGTTAGATGGAAGGAATTCCGGGCAGATGAAGGTGGATTGAGGATCTCAATCTCAATCAATTTTCAAAGGTGGCCCCACTACCGCCATTTCATTTTCTTCAAAAATCTTTGCCATCTCCTCCTTTGTCGGTTCATGATCCAATGCCGCTACGGTGACAAAAAAGCTTTCCATCTTTCCAGCGGGCTGAAAAGTTACTGTCATTTTTCCCTTGGGAGATATTTGCGTCCATGCATGAGGAACTTTCATTGGCAAAAAAATGGTGTCTCCGGCATAGGCCCGGAACTTATCATCGCCAATCTGAAAATAGTACTCGCCCTCCACCACATAAAACACTTCATCTTGTTTATGATGAACGTGCAATGGTGTTCCTCGTCCTTGCGACAAGGACGTTTGTTCGAACATGGCAAAACCTCCATCGGTATCATCTCCGGAGACTTTTACATCAAGGATATTTGAATTGACTCCTTTCAATTTTATATGACCATGACTTTTCCCGTCCCCGGATTTGACCAGAAAACCTTTGTCTGATCTTTTCAGAAATTTTTGGCCTTTAGAAAAAGCAGAGAACGGATTAATCCCCGCTGCAGCCAGGGCTGTAATAAATGCATTTCTTTTCATCGTCGTAGTAGAGTTTGTAAGATTCGTGAAGAACAGAATAATTGGATGTTAAGTAAAGCTACGGTAGACAGATGGTCAATGAAATCGCCTAACCAACGAGTGTCTGATTGCTCAATAAATACTCCTTCGCCTCATTGAGATCATTGAAAATCATATCCGCATGCTCTTTTAGTTTGTTTCTTTCTGGTTCAAAACTCTGAATCGCAAAGCAAGTAAGTCCCGCTGCCTTTGCTGATCGCACGCCGCTAAAGGAGTCTTCAAAAACAATGTAATCGCTTTTTTTATGGCCGAGCGACTTTGCAGATTGCTCATACGGTTCCGGGTCGGGTTTAAATCGCTCAACATCATCGCGGGTCACCACGGAACTGAAATACTTTCGCAGCCCGGTTTCCTTTAAGACAATCTCCACCTCCGACCTGGAACTTGACGTTACCAGTCCAAGCTGAATATTTTTGGAATGAAAGAACTCAACAGTCTCTTTTGCATATGGCATAAAATTCGGCGCATGATTTACCATGCGGCTCATGAGTACTTTTTGGCGCTGTTCAACCAGTGATTCAACTGTGCTGTTAAGGTTATGTAGCACGATAAGCCTTTCAGCGTTCGTAGGAAGTGAAACCCCTGCGTATTCTCTCAAATAGTGATCATAGTTTAGTTGGATCGAAAAAACAGACAGCACTTCATTCCATGAGTCAAAGTGCACTGACTCAGAATCGACCAACGTTCCATCAAGATCAAATAGTATAGATTTAAATATCATGTTGTTTGCTCAGCGTCGCTGACAAGATAATGCTATTCAAAATAACTACACACTAACCAGCGCGCCGTACACAATTCATCTCGGGTGTAGACCTCATTCTTTCTTACTGGTCCCTCCCCACCACTATAGACCTGCTTTCATTTCTTCCGAAGGGAGAATGGCCTTTATGAAGGAGTATAGCCAATACTAAAGATACCCTTGCCATGCAAAAGTAAGAATTTCCTGAATCCTTAAACTCTTTAACTTTTCTGTTTTCAATTGCAGCAGTAGATTTTACCAGCAAACCGGGTAAGAAAAAACTGGCTCGAATTAACTTTATTTTATATCCTCGACCACTGTCAATTTAGTTTGATTATATTTAATTTATTAAACACACACTTATTTCTTAACTGCCTCATGACCAGAATAGGATTAAAGCAGAGAATAAAATTAGTTATTCTGATGTGCTTCTTCTTCATATTGGTTGGAGCAATTCTATTCTACGTTGACAGCGGGCTTTTCCAGGCCTTCCGGGATTTTATCCTGCTGCTCGTGGCAATTCCAGCAGCGCTTCTCACCGATTATTTTCAAAAGAGAAATCAATTCGAAGACGCATTGCGACACTTATGGTCGAATATTCAGAACTCGGTAAATGACGCCCGCCAATACACCTATCGTTCCCACGCCAGCGAAGATGAATTTTTAAGTATTATGGGTGGCCTCGGCAAGTCAATCGACGAAATGAGGAGTGTGTACAAAAATCTGGGTGAATCAAAAACGGAAACGGGGTACTACCCATTCGAATCGCTGAAGATCATTTATAAAGTTTTCTCCGGTATTGGTCATGGAACATTGGAATCTGATAAAAAGGTTGAAGTCAGGAACGAAATGGATCATTACTGGAAGAATTTTAAGGAGGCATTCTTATGGGAATTCGATCGTCCCGAACCAGAGTCGTTCAATACACCTCATAACTTTGGCGATCAAAACAAGAACAATTTTAAGCCCTTTCACCCCGACTAGCCCTAGCCGTATAGAAAGTAATTGGTATTTCTTTGTACCATGTTGTAATCAACTGGATAAAAATCGCTTCTCCACCATCGACTGACATTCATTATGTCGGCCCATGATTCTTATCAGCATTTCTACTGAGTTAGAGTTTACCTTTGCCTAATAATTATTTGGCCACTTTAACGGATTTCGTGGTGGCTTGTATCGATTATTTTTTTTGATATGAAAGCACATCGTTGGTATAAAGTTTCAGGATTTATTTTTGTCTTTATTCTTGTCGGGTGGTTTATCCTGACCCTGTGGGTCGAAGCCGAGGGACCAAAGAAAAGCTGGAAGTTTGGTGTTCTTCCTTCGTCTAATCAGCAGATTCTGATTGTCTATGACCCAGATCCGATTTATAATCTGGATGAACAGATTTGTCGGTCATTTGGTGAGGCGATGGCCGACTCTGGATTGCATGGCAGGGTTGCCACCGTTGCAGCAGCCAGAGAATTGACAGATAAAAATTTTGCCGTCTACGTCTTTTGTGCGAATACCTATAACTGGCGACCGGACTGGTCGATTACCAACTTCATTGAGAACGAAATTACAATTAAAGGAAAACCCGTAATTGCCATCACGCTTGGGTCCGGATCGACTGAATGGTCACAAAAGGCCTTCGAGAACGTTATTTTTGAAAAATCAGGTATGCAGATTGGGTCAAAATCTCTTTGGCTGTTACGACCGAATGATCAATTACGAATAAATGAAATAAATGTGGATGTGGCAAAATCTGCAGTTTACGACTGGGCTTTGGAATTGACAGACGATTTGCATGATTATGTAAAGCAGGATAGTCTGTGAAAAAAGGCTACGCCGGCACCACTACCACTGGGATCTTGATATTCTTCAAGAACTGTTCAAAATTCATTCGTTTATAATCATTGAAATTTTCCAGGATAGAGTTTCCCATGACAATGAGGCCTACCGGCTGTTTCTTGAGGAACATTTCAATGCGGAAAGGATAGAAACCTATCTCTGTAATAAAGTCACAGGTGAAGGGTTGATTTTTGATAAGATTCTTTTGAAGCGCATCGAATTTTTTCGATGCCTCTTCCTCAATGTCGCGCTTCAAGTGGAGCGTTTCGTGGTCGCCAGCCGAAGTGATCAGGCGATAACAAAACAATACCGTAACCCTGGCGTTGTTGGCTTCAGCGAGCTTTATCGTCCAACGGAGCGCTTTCTCCGACGATTCTGAAAAGTCAATCACGCATAATATCGAATTCTGGTACAAAAGCTTTTCCATAGGGAATACCACTAAGCAGTGGGTCAAAACTACCTATTGAGCCTCTTTGGAAGTTCTGAATAACTCATGTCCAGGCCTGATTTTTGTCAGTTTTTTTGACTTTGACAAACCGTTTATTTGTTCTGTCCAATTGTTTCTTGTGTAAACTTGTGGAAAAAAATAGCACCCTTCTGATGCCGGAAAAAAAACCACTGGAAATATCCTTTGTATCCAGTAACACCTTTCGTGAAATTTTTCAAACCTCGGCTGAGGGTATCATTATGATTGATGCTATGGGTGTCATTTTGTTAGCCAACCCGGTATCCGAGAAGATGTTTGGCTATGACCCTGATACACTAGTAGGACATAGTCTCGAGGACCTTTTGCCTCAGCGACTGAGAGCTATGCATCTTGGTTTCAGAAAGCAATTCAATGAGGCGCCATCTTCGCGACGCATGGGAGTAGGCAGAGACCTGCAGGCGTTGAGGCGCGATGGATCTGAATTTCCCGCAGAAATTAGCTTGAGCTTCACACGCAGGAACGATCAGCTTTTGAGTATGGCATTCATTACCGATATTTCTCAACGTAAAGTGGCCGAAGACAGGCTAAAAAAAAGTGAAGAGCAGCTGATTGAATATGCAGGCGAACTGGAGAAGAAAGTGCAATCCCGAACCGAGGCGCTTAACATGATGGTGACAATGCTTGAACAGGCCAACACCGATCTTCAGCATCAGATTAAGGTTCGCCAGGAGGCGCAGGAGGAAACGCGAAAGTCCCTCGAAAAGGAGCGTGAGCTTAATGAACTGAAGTCGAAATTTGTTTCAATCGCTTCGCACGAATTTCGGACACCACTGAGTGCCATCTTGAGCTCCACATCATTGATCAAGCAATATTCGGATCGGTCGGAGCCTGAAAAAATCGAAAAACATATCGATAGGATCAAATTGTCAGTACAACATCTGACCGCTATTCTTAATGATTTTCTTTCTCTTGGAAAGCTGGAAGAAGGGCGAATCAAAATTGTTAAAGAGACATTTTCTCTTTCTTCTTTTTTTGCTGAAATCAATGAAGAGATGAAACCAATTTTGAAAAAGGATCAGCAACTCATCATCAATATTCACAAAGGGCAAGAAAATTTTTATACGGATTCTAAAATATTGAGAAGTATCTTGTTTAATCTAATCTCGAATGCCACCAAGTATTCGGCTGAGGGGACCGACGTGACGTTGGATATACGAGCAAGCCAGGAGGAGATGATTATAGAGGTGAAGGATGAAGGCATCGGAATTCCTGCGGGAGATATAAAACACATTTTCGACCGTTTTTTCAGGGCTGGCAATTCATCCACGATCCAGGGAACCGGCCTCGGATTGAATATTGTGCACCGTTATGTAGATCTTTTGGGGGGAAGGATTACGTTTACAAGTGATGAGGGGAAGGGAAGTACGTTTATAGTCACTTTAACGAATTAACGCTATGAAAAAAATTCTCATCATTGAAGATAATAAGGCCGTGCGTGAGAATACAGCAGAAATCATTTCTCTTGCTGGTTATGATGTGATCGTAGCGACCAATGGAAAAGAGGGCGTTGAGTTTGCTCAAAAGACTCTGCCAGACCTCATTTTGTGTGATATCATGATGCCTGAGTTGGACGGCTACGGCACACTTCACATATTGAGTAAAAAACCAGAGACAGCTTTCATACCTTTTATTTTCCTGACGGCAAAAGCCGAGAAGCAGGATATGCGAAAAGGTATGAACCTTGGTGCCGACGATTACTTAACAAAGCCATTTGATGATACGGAGTTACTGAATGCTATTGAGATGCGGCTGAAGAAGCATGACCAGTATAAACGTTACGATGCAACACCCGAAGGGTTAGATGCCTTCATTTCGGATGCGGGTCAGATGCTGCAGTTGAAAGATCTGGGTAAGGATCGAAAAACTAAGGTCTACAAAAAGAAATCGGAAGTATTCGTGGAGGGCGATAGTCCTACTCATATCTTTCTGGTAAAGTCCGGGAGTATTAAAATTTTTAAATCTCATCCGGATGGCAAGGAGCTTATCACCAGTCTTTGCAATGCCAACGAATATTTTGGTTTCGAATCTATACTACAGAGTAACGAATACCAGGAAACTGCTGTAGCAATGAAGGACTCAGAATTAATCGCGATTCCAAAACAAGACTTTCTAATGCTGGTGCATGGAAGTTCTGAATTGTCTAAAGTCTTTATATCGCTGCTATGTCAAAAAGTCAAAGAAAAAGAAACGCAGCTGTTACACCTGGCTTATAATTCTGTGCGGCAGCGCACAGCGGAAGCGTTGCTGAAAGTATCGCCCTCAAAAGATTCAATTGAAAAACTATCGATATCCCGTGAGGATCTTGCCAAAATGGTAGGAACAGCGCCTGAATCGGTCATTCGTGTTCTCTCCGAATTCAAGGAGGAGGGACTGATTGAAATTGAGTCAGGTAAAATCAGAATACTCAGTCCAGCAAGGCTTGAAAAAGTAGTGCGGTGGAATATCGCGAGATAGAGTTCTAATCCGGGATCACAATTAAGAGTATACCCATTAATAGGATTAGACTCAACAGAATTTTCCTAAAAGCGTCCTGGCTTATCTTTTCCAGTAATTGCTTCCCGATGTAGCTTCCAATAAATGACGCGAATAGAAGTAGTGGAATGTACCAAAGCATTCCTTTTTTCAAATAATTACTGTCCAGGTAAATAATACTGCGGGTTAAGTCAACTCCAAAGTCAATCGCCGCGGAGGTTCCGACAAACATATTTTTCTTGAGACTGAATGATGCCAGCATTACTCCCCGGATGGCTCCACCTGTGCCGACAAAACCTGCAAGAAATCCGGCCAGCCCACCACTAAGAATGGAATTAGATAGAGTTGGGGTTATCTTCAAAGCCGGTTTGATGAAAAGAATAATACTAAAGACTATCAGGAATATTCCCAATACAAGACGGGCATACTGAAAGCTGATGATCGTGGTGAGATAGGCTCCCACAATTGCCAGAATAACACTCGACACGCCAAGCCAGAGCACCAACTTCCAGTCGATTGTGTTCCAGAATAGAAATAATTTTGAGGAATTGCTAAACACATGTAGAAGGCCGGTCAGTGCCAGCACTGTTTGAAAGTCGTAAAAAAGTTGAGCGGTTGAAACGAAAAAAATTGATGATCCAAATCCTCCTAAAGTTCCAAGAATTTCAACCAGTATGGTCAAAACGAAAAAGATCAGGTAGGAAAGAAAGGAATTCATTTGGAGATGCTTCGCTGATGGTCAACAGGAACTTTGCTTTTCATGAATCTCTAGGTTTCACTGGTGCGAAAAGTGACTTCGAACAAAGGAATGCAGCTGATTTTCAGTCATCTTATCGGCATTCTCCACCGTGATTTTTATTTTATCAAAAAGATGATTCTTTCGCAAAAGGTGTAGTAATTCTGTTTTCGCATCGGTTGGGCCGAATAAAACAACGGACTCGTATTGAATAATTTGGCTGCTAAGTTTCTTGTAATACTTTTCAAGTTCGTTTTGCTCCCTATTATGTTCAAGTCGCTCTCCTTTGTTGAAATTTCTATCTCCACCTGTATCAGACGATGATAGTATTATTTCGCTTTTCATGGCATCGGCAGTAAATTCGGTGAGATATGCCTGATGATGGTCCATCCAGATGCCAATTTTTTGTGCTTTCATAATTCTTTTTTATTTGGAAAAGTGAGCTTATCGTAAAAAATTTCAAATGATAAAAATCGGGTAATATCTTAGGAGTTTATAGTCACTTGCAGATCACAATGTTGCCGGCAGAATTAGTTGTTATGATTTTGGCGTGCTCCAGTGTGGCCCTGCCGATCAAAAGAATTCCCAACACAATCATTGAGATTGTGCTGAACCTCTGGAAACTAAAATGAAAACGCTTCATGAGGTATTTTACAATGCTGGTGAATCCCAGCATTACAGGAAGAGTCCCTAGCCCAAAAAAGATCATGAATAAAAATCCAGAAGAATAGCCAGGCAGGATCAAACAGTAGGTAAGTGCCAGATAGGTTAGCCCGCAGGGCAATAATCCATTAAGTGCTCCGAGTAGAAAGTAGGAAAGTATTTTCTTTTCTTTCAGAATCGCTGAAAACAGGTCCTTTGTCCAAACAGTAATTCGATGAATGAATGCCGATAAAACAGGAATACGCAACATGAATTTTGATCCTGTCATGCCCATAAGTATAAGTGTGCCCCCTAATGCGATTGATAAAATAATCTGAACGCCATTCAAATTAAACAATGAACCAAAGGCGCTGGCAACTATGCCCAGCACACCATACATTAAAACTCTTCCCGCATTGTATAAAATCCGGCTATATATATAGGGTCCTTTAAAGCTGGTTACTGCCAGGATCAATGGACTGCACATTCCAACGCAATGCAAACTGCCGGCAAGTCCAATAATAAAGGCAGTCAAGAGCATGTTAGAGCGTAATTAATTTTTCAAGAAAATACTCTTTTGATCCCATCGACCACTGCAGCTTCATTCGGTATAAACCATTTGGAAGCTGACTCACATCAAAATTTTGGAGGGCGACATTCCGCAATTCAAATCTTTTGTCGAATCTTCCGTCAGAGGGGCGGAACATTGTGAGAGTTCCTTTTTCAATTGGGGAGGCCTGATTAAGCTGAATTTGCAATGTGTTGTTGGAAAGAATGAGCTCGGGCTTTGAGCGCAATTGATTGAAGTTATTCATTGATTCAATTCGATCCTGATATTCCAGCTCTTCCTGATAGTAATTTTTGGACACCAGATTCACTTCTTGCTTTAAGCATACCGTCACAAGTACTCCTATGAAAATTGCAAACACAACAAAAGCAAGAACGATTGATTTTCCCCAGTTCATGGTATTAGTGTTTGGTTGTTGCCGATACCGGCCCTATAAATTTTACTTTCACTTTTTCCAAAAGTTGTCCGTTTTTATAGACTCCCAGATAGATAACAGTTCTGGCAGAAGTAATATCGGCAGCTGGGATCTTTATAAAGTAGATCTTTTTTAATAAACCCTGTGGCGGCACGGTAATCGGATCGCCATCTGGGCTCAGTAAGGTGGCGGACGCAGGCGACTCAACTTTTAACACCAATGGCATTGCTTCGAATGTCTTGTTAACAAATTCCACGTTATACAGATTTGAAATAAGGCCGTCATCGCCTTTCTGATATAATGTTCCTGAGACTTTAAAGACATTGGTTTCCACCTCCGAACGCGTGATAAGCGAAAAGCTTAACAGACCAATCAACGTTAGTAAAACAAAACTGTAGGCTATGACGCGGGGTGTAAAAAGTTTAGAAATACCGTTTTGAATTGAATTGTAGGATGCGAATCGTATGAGCCCCGTTGGCTTATTGATCTTAATCATGACGTCATCGCAGGCATCGATGCAGGCTGTGCAATTCACGCATTCGAGCTGCGTGCGATTGCGAATATCAATTCCTGTTGGACAGACGTGAACGCATAGCTTACAATCAATGCAGTCGCCTGTGGTGGCTGGAACAATGGAATTCTTCTTTAGTTTTCCCCGGGGCTCTCCACGAAGCCAATCGTAGGCCACAACGATAGACTCTTTCGTAAGCAAAACTCCCTGAAGTCTTCCGTAGGGGCATACTGCAATACAAGCTTGTTCACGGAAGCGTGCATAAACAAGATAAAAAATCATCGAGAAGGCGACGATTCCTGAAAAACCTGCCATATTTTCCGACGGTGAGTGTTGAATAATCTGAAGTGTATTCTGGATCCCGATAAGATAGGCCATCGCTGTATGCGCTATCAATACAGAAATCAGGATAAACAGAAAGTGCTTAAAGATATTACGACCGACTTTTGAAAAACTGGGAGGTGACTCTTTAAGTTTTCGTTGCGCAGCGCCGTCACCTTCGAGCCAGTATTCGATCTTGCGAAATACCATTTCCATAAACAATGTTTGCGGGCACATCCATCCGCACCAAATACGTCCGAAGACAACAGTGAAAAGAATGATAAAAACAAAAAATGTAATGAGTGTAATGGCGAGCAGTACAAAGTCCTGTGGCCAGAATGCCTGCCCGAGGATTACAAACTTTCTTTCGAAGAAATTCAGCAGCAGGAGAGGTTGGCCGCCAATAGTGAGGAATGGACCGCTAAAGAATAACGACAGAAGAAACACCGTGACCACTATTCTTTTTCGATGAAGATTTCCCGATGGTTTTTTTGGATATAGCCAGATACGCTTTCCTTTTTCGTCCACCGTCGCAATGGTGTTGCGAAACTCTTCATCGTACTGATATAAATCCTGGCTGTCCTTCACATCATTTTTTTAAAGCAATAGTTAATGTATCTACGCGTACCGAATCAAGCTTTGGCTTGAAAAGCTCGCCCTGTGGAGCTTTTGCATTAGCAGGTTTGGTTTGCCGGAGACTCATCACATAAAAAGCAACATCCCGCACATCTTTCTGACTCATTACTTTTCCCCAAGCGGGCATAGCCTTTTCAATCACACCATTCTTGATGGTGACAAACACATTCTTGATTTCTCCGCCGTGCAGCCAATAGTCGTCGGTAAGATTAGGGCCAATGGCGTTGCCACCGCCGTCAGCCCGGTGACAGGACCCACAGTTGCTTCCGGCAAACACAAGCTTCCCTCTTCCTATAATTTCCGCATCATTTATAAAGACAAGTGTATTCTCATCAATAAGTTCAGGAGGCCGTGACGCTCTCAGAATCCGTAAATTTTCATCTGCGAGCGCCAATTCATTTTGATATTCTTGTCCCGGCAATGGGAATGAATCGGTGAGATGATAAACGACCATATAGACTACTGCGAATACTATTGATCCATAAAACAATCCTTTCCACCATGGCGGAAGGTGATTATCAAGTTCTTTTATTCCGTCGAAGTTGTGATTAAGTTCGATATTCTTTTCCTCTTCAAGTGGTATAAGGTCATTGGCTTTGTCCCAGAATTTTGACCACCATGATGGTGTTGGGGTGTAAGGAACTCCCAGGCGGACTGACTTTTCTTTGGCCGCTTGTTGTATGAAGACATTCAACACGCGCAACATGAGGATAGCAACCGCGAGCGTTAAAATAATTGTTATTAGGATGAAACTTCCAACGAGATAAATGGGAAACATAGGACTGTTTATTGGATCGTCCCAGAACGTTGGTGATGCCGGGGCGGCGTCTTGCGCAAAGGTTGTGAGTGAACCAAGCAATGTCATGGAAAGAATGACGCCGGATTTTTTTAGTGATTTTTGTTCCCGGGCCTTTTGCTTTTTCTGGCAATCCTCACACTGCTTTTGGCAGTCCATTTTTGGAACTTTAGTAGTGGAGTTTTCCAGAGAATTGGATATTGTTTCAATGGATTTTTTTTCGACTTTCTGGCACATGGTTAGGGGAGGTTAATCGGTGTGTTGGAATTCGTTACACCATCATTTAATGGCATTTGTTTCATCTCGTTGATAAATTCTTTATCGGCTGTAAATACATACCATAGAAGGCACAGAAAAAACAGAAAGAATATCACAAAAGAGATCACCGGCCAGATGGCGATATTGTCAATGCTTTGGAGTATGTTATTATACATGACTTGTTAGTTTTTATTTGTGGTATTACTGTCGGCTGTTTTTTCTGCTTTGATATCTCTTCCGAGGCGCTGCAGGTAGGCGATGACGGCTACAATTTCAGCGTCGGGCATCACATCGATTCCGTCAGCTTTGAGATTGTCTGTAATTCCTTTTGCCTGAGCATCGAGATCATCATTGGCGGTAGCTTCATACCCTTCTGCGTAAGGGACACCAACCCGTCGCAGAGCCGTAATTTTTTTCGCGGTCTGTTCTTTATCAATTACTTGTTCGAAGAGCCAGGGATAAGGAGGCATGATGGAACCGGTCGAAACGGCGTCTGGTGCCAGCAAATGATTGTAATGCCACGCATTGGAATATTTTCCACTTGTTCGTTGCAGGTCGGGGCCGGTGCGTTTGGATCCCCATAAAAAAGGATGATCATAGACATATTCACCGGCTTTTGAGTATTCTCCGTAGCGTTCAGTTTCGGAACGGAATGGACGAACCATCTGTGTGTGACAGTTGACGCAACCTTCCCTTATATAGATGTCCCGACCGTGAAGCTCCAATGGTGAGTAGGGTTTTACACTGGCGATGGTTGGAACGTTTGACTTGATCAGGAACGTTGGCACCATTTCGATCACTCCTCCGATAAGAATGGCGACGAGCGAGAGCACCGTAAAAAGTATTGGCTTGTGTTCCAGAACGCGGTGATGCCATCCGCCAGAATTCGGAGCATGATAGATTTTAGTAAGAGGCGCTGCTTCGGCGGCCTCGTTTGGAATAAACTTTCCAGCGTAGGCGGTCTTGATTAGATTGTAAGTCATAATAATCGCCCCGGTAAGATATAGGGCTCCACCGAAGGCGCGAAGCATGTGCAACGGCAGGATTTGAACGGTAGTCTCCAGGAAATTTTTATATACGAGGAAGCCTTCTGGATTGAATTCTTTCCACATGAGGCTTTGAACAACGCCTGATACATACATCGGCAATGCGTAGAAAATGATTCCTAGTGTTCCGAGCCAGAAATGCAGATTGGCAAGTTTGGTAGAATACAGTTTTGTATCCCACATGCGCGGAACCATCCAATAAAGAATTCCAAAAATCAGGAATCCATTCCAGCCAAGTCCGCCGACGTGAACGTGTGCTACGATCCAATCGGTAAAATGGGCGATTGCATTTACATTTTTAAGAGAAAGGAGTGGGCCTTCCAGGGTTACCATTCCGTATGCCGTAACAGCCACTACCATAAATTTTAACACTGGTTCTTCGCGAACACGATCCCATGCGCCTCGCAAGGTCATGAGTCCATTCAGCATTCCTCCCCAGGAAGGAGCAATGAGCATGATAGAGAAGACAACACCTAGGGACTGTGCCCAATCCGGCAATGAGGTATATAATAAATGGTGCGGTCCTGCCCAGATATAAATAAAGATCAGTGACCAGAAGTGTATAATGGAGAGTTTATAAGAATATACCGGACGATTGGCCGCCTTGGGAAGGAAGTAATACATCATGCCGAGGTAGGGTGTAGTTAAGAAGAACGCTACGGCGTTATGTCCATACCACCATTGAACAAGCGCATCCTGCACACCTGCATAGCCCGAATAACTCTTGAAAAAGTTGACAGGTATCTCATAGGAGTTCACAAGGTGCAGTACCGCGACTGTGATGAAAGTGGCCAGGTAGAACCAGATGGCCACATACATATGACGCTCACGCCTTTTTATAATCGTGCCGATCATGTTCCACCCAAAAACGACCCAAATGATCGTAATGGCTATGTCAATAGGCCATTCCAGTTCCGCATATTCTTTTGATGTGGTCATTCCGAGAGGAAGCGAAATAGCCGCTGCAAGAATAATAAGTTGCCATCCCCAGAAATGTATCCAGCTAAGCGTATCACTGAACATGCGAGCCTTTAACAACCTTTGCATCGAATAGTAGATACTCGCAAACATTGCGTTGCCCACAAATGCGAATATGACGGCGTTGGTATGTAATGGACGGATTCGTCCGAAGGTGGTGTATTGAGTATCAAAGTTGAAAATGGGATAGAAAAGCTGGATGGCTGCCGTGAGTCCGACCAGCATTCCAACAAGTCCAAACACAACGGTGGCGATAATAAAGGCTTTGACGACCTTATTATCGTAACTGAATCGTTCTAATTCCATGGGTAGGGGTTGATTATTAGCTTCATAAAAGTAGAGGTGAAAGGAAACCTCAGAAATGATGGAGGTTAGGTATAAACATGACTTTCGTCAGGCATTTTTGGTGGCCCAATGGGTCTCTTTGTGAGACTAAATCTATCCCGCATGCATCAGAATATTGAAAAACCGATTAGGGAAATTCCTTCCTGGTTAATTCCAGTTTCTGCCGTTGCACTAACTCTTCTGATTGCATTCGTGAGCCTGACGGGAATATTTGTCGATGATTTCTATGGCAGAGAGACCATCAACTGGCAGCTGCAATCGGGTGGTCAGGATATTTTTAATTTGCTGGTGATTGCCCCTTTGCTCGTCATTTGTGCCATGAATCACAAAAGAAATAGAGGGTTCACAACTATGTTGTTTTTGGGGATACTTATATATAATGTGTACAGCTTTATCATTTATGCATTTGACCTACATTTTAACAGGATATTCCTGGCATATTGCCTTGTTGTGTGTATTTCCCTTTATACATTATTGTATATCCTGTTTGTCTATTTAAATCAACCAATGAATGCGAGTAATCGAAAACACTACCCTTTTAAAATTACCGGAGCGTACTTCCTCTTGACATCCGTTTTATTTGGTGGACTATGGATGTCGGAAATAATCCCCGCTGTCATTTCCAATACCTTGCCAATGAATCTGGCAGTAGTCAATCTTCCAACCAATCCTGTTCATGTGCTCGATCTTTCTATTATTCTTCCAGGAATTTTCGTGACGGGAATAATGCTGTTACGGAAGGACGGTGTTGCCTTTCTGATGGCCCCCGTATTCCTTATATTCATTGCGCTGATGGATACCACAATTGCTTTATTATCTGTTATTTTGAAGGTGCAGGGAGAGGACGGTAGTTTTTATGTAGCAGGTGGTATGGTTTTGTTAGCGTTGATCAGCGTCAGCATTTTATTTGCAGGCTTCAAGAGTCAATTCACCATCAAATAGACCTACGCCTCTTGGTCGAGCCTCGCCGCTTCCCGTGTGACGACATCAATGGCGATCCTGGTAAGACTTGCGTACGACTCTGCTTCCCAGGCGATAATCTCCGTCAAAAGGTCGGATACGGTTGTAAGTTCAAGTTGTTCCGAATACGTTTTTGCGGTTGAGTATACTGCTGTTTTATAGTGGCTAATGGCTTGAAGAGCACCGAGGAACTGTGCGTTTTTTAGTTCCTCAGAAGTAGATGAGAGTAGGATTGCCTCCATTTCTTTAAGCATTTTTAATATAGGCTTACCTTTTCGGTCTGACGGGCTTATGAGGAGGTAGCTGAAGATCCTTTTTAATTTCAGCCTTTTATCTGCGGAGCTTTGCTGATATTTCTCGAATTCGTTACTTAATTTTTTATTGGTGATCATTCGAGTGCAGTCGGTCAGATTCACCTGAAGCGTCTTTTCGGCCACATACATTGCCTCAAGCTGGTAGGCGAGGATTTCATTAAGAGTATCGAATTTTTTCATAGTCTTGATTTCTTTTTATTATTACCATTTTCCTTTAATAGATGACTTTTGCTCAAAAGATCTGGACAGGAGAAACAGTACGCCTTCAATAATGAACGGAATCCCATAGACCATTGCTGTAAATCTGTCATCGCGCGAGAAATGAAATGCGATCATCAGGAAGCCACCAATGATCATGATGATTCCTCCTTTGTCGGGTTTAAGCCATGCAATTGCGTAACCGGAAATAGCAAACACCATGAACGATAAAAAAATATAAAAAACGAATTGAACGTTGCTATAAAGTCCCTCAAGTCCCTGGAGGATAAAAAGCCCGATAAAAATGACGCACGTGATCATGCCCATGATGCGTGCTGACCATTTTGCGAAAACTGCCGGTGTAAAATGAGGACTCATAATCATGATTTGGTTTTCGAAGGTTTCTTCTTTTCTGTCTTATCTCCAAAAAGGATTCTCACAGAAGGAGTATACGTATCGTTGTATTGCCCGCTTTTGATGTTCCAGATAAAGAGCCCAAGGAACCCTATAGCAATAGTCAAACTAATAAAGATGAGTGGGATAATTATTTCCATAGGATTTAATAAGAATGTTCAAACTGGTAATTGCGAAACCGTTCAAAAGCCGCTCTGTCCAGTTCTTCACGATGATTCGGATGAGCGATCTCAATCAAGGCTTTTGCCCGTTGACGCATATTTTTTCCGTATAGATAGGCGACACCATATTCCGTAACTATATAATGGGCATGCGCGCGGGTGGTAACAACCCCAGCTCCCTGTTTTAGGAATGAAACGATTCTGGAGATTCCCTTCGCCGTCGTGGAGGGAAGTGCGATGATCGGTTTGCCGCCTTCAGACAATGCCGCGCCGCGCATGAAATCAACCTGACCACCAACACCTGAATAATGGTAGGTTCCGATGGAATCCGAACAAACCTGACCGGTAATATCCACTTCAATTGCGCTATTAATGGCCGTCGTTTTCGGATTTTGCCGAATAATAGACGTATCATTTACGTAGTCAATTCCGAGTACAGCAATGGATGGATTATCATTGACATAATCATACAGTTTCCGGCTCCCGAGAATAAAGGAAGTGACGGATTTGCTGCGATGTTTTTTCTTATGCTGATTAGTAATAACACCTTTCTCCCATAGAGGAATAATGCCGTCGGAAAACATCTCTGTATGTACTCCGAGTTCTTTGTGATTGAGGAGACAGGCGAGTACGGCATCAGGGATGGATCCTATACCCGTTTGGATGGTTGCACCGTCTTCAACAAGTTCTGCGCAATTCACACCAATGCGCACGGCAATCTCATTCTGCCCGGTTTGTAACACTTCGGGAAGTTCTTGTTCTCCCAAAACCATTGCATCGAATTCACTGCAGTTCACGATGCCATCGCCCCACGTTCTCGGCATCCTGGAGTTGACCTGTGCAATAACTTTCTTTGCACTTTTTATGGCCGCTATGGCGATGTCTACAGAGGTTCCCAACGAGCAATAGCCGTGTGCATCTGGTGGGGAAACATGAACAATGGCAACGTCGATTGGCAAAATTCCCTTCCGAAATAGTGTTGGGATTTCGCTTAGAAATATCGGTACATAATCCGCCCGTCCATCATTAACTGCTTCTCGGACGTTTTCTGAAACAAAAAGTGAATTGATTCGAAAGTTCTGACGAAGGGATTTGTCAGCGATCTTTATTTTTCCCTGTAAGCTGATGCTGACAATTTCAACTCCTGAAAATCTGGCAGCATGCTCAGCCATGCAATCCAGCATCACCTGGGGCGTTGCTGCGCCACCATGAACGAACACACGATTACCAGATTCGATTAGTTTGATGGCATTTTCTGCAGAGGTGTACATACGAGGTTGATTAGCGTGTAATTTTTTTTGAAGCGATATACCTGACGGCAGATGTAGAATAAATGACGACACTTATGCTGCTGATAGGCATTAGAATGGCAGCAACTAACGGAGTGAGGTTTCCGGTAACGGCAAAAGACAATGTGATAGCATTATAGAAAAACGATAATGTAAAACCTGATTTTAAAATGAAGGACGATGTTTGCGCCAGGGTCAAAAACTGATCCAGGGAGCCAATCTTGTCGCCCTGAAGTATTCCATCACTGGCAGGGGTAAATACCGAAGCATCGTCGCTAACCGCAATTCCTACATCGCTTTGTTTTAAAGCACCCGCGTCATTAAGGCCGTCGCCAACCATCATTACCTTTTTACCTTCTCGCTGAAGGTCTTTGATAAAGGTGAGTTTATCATAAGGACTTTGATTGAATAACAATTTAATCGTCGGGCCGAATAGTGAAATCATTTCGTCACGGTCAGAAGCATTGTCTCCTGAGAGTAAAGCAAAACATTTGGGCCCCAAACGATTAACCATACTGACTAATCCAGGACGAAGGGAGATTTTGACAGAGAAATATCCTCTGACCTCGCCATCGATGCTGACAAATACCGTTGTGCTTTCGATAGATCTTGCTTTGACTCCAATAAATTTTGCTGAACCGATTTTTATGTGTTGTCCTTCCAGTGTTCCTTCGATGCCTAGCCCTGGACATTCCTTAAAATCAGCAACCTGTATGCCGGAATGTCCTTGGATAGAGTTAGAAATGATGCTGCTCAACGGGTGAGTAGAGCAACTCATAATGGTTTTGATCCTTTGATATTCTTCAATTGAAAGTAATCCTGTAAAATGAACATCCGGTTTCTTGCTAAAAGTTATTGTTCCTGTTTTATCAAAAACAACCGTATCAATCGAGGCCATCCGCTCGACTACATCAGCATTTTTCAGATAGAGTTTATTTTTCCCGAATACCCGGAGGTAGGACCCGAACGTAAAAGGCGCTGCCAGAGCTAACGCGCAGGGGCAGGCAACCATCAGTACGGAAGTCAACACTAACCACATGCGGGCAGGCTCGTAGAAATACCAAAAAATCGTTGTGAAAAGGGCAAGAAGTAAAACAACCCCAGTGAAGTATCGGGCCGCAGTATCTATTATTTTACGATAACCACGCTCTTCAGGTTTTTGAAAAATCGGATTATTCCAAAGACCAGTTAAGTGTCCCTGTGATGTTCTCTTCCTTACGATCAACTCAACAGGTTGACCGATGAGTCGCCCTCCGGCATACACCAGATCTCCCAATAACGCCTTCACGGGACGTGCCTCGCCGGTGACAAAGCTGTAATCGATAAATGTTTTTTCAGAAACAAGTTCACTATCCGCGGGTAATACTTCAAGATTCCGAATCCTAATGCGATCGAGTGGCTCGAGCTCATGAATCACGGTGGGTTTCCATTCATCCCCCTCTTTTCTGAGTACGGCAAGAGGAAAGTACGCCGTATAATCCCTGTCGAAGGCAAGCGTTTCATACGTCCTATTTTGGAACCAACGACCAATCAGCAGGAAGAATACAAGTCCTGTTAGCGAATCAAGATATCCTGGTCCCTGATGGGTACTGATTTCATAGTAACTTCGGAGAGCGAGTGCCAGCAAACCTGCGGCAATCGGAACATCAATGTTGAGTTGGTGCTGTTGAAAACTTTTCCACGCATTGACGAAATAATCGCGCGCACTATACGTCAACACTGGAATGGAGAGCGCAATATTGAGATAGGCAAACATTGTACCCAATGATTCTTCGGATTTTGAGAGCCCCAGGTATTCAGGAAAACTCAAAAGCATCACGTTTCCAAAAGCAAAACCTGCAATAGCGAGTTTGATTAAGAGCGTCTTATCAGTTGGTATTTCAGTTTTATTATTATCTAAGGTCGAGATGAGAGGGGTATAACCCAGTGTAGCCATCAATTGAGCAAGTTGACCCGGTGTTAGATTTTTTGGGTTAAAGTCGACTCGCACCGTTTTGGCTGAAAAGTTGACCTCCGATTTAATGACCCCCTTATCTATTTTTTGAAGATTTTCCAGAAGCCAGATACAGGATACACAATGTATTGATGGGACATTGAAAAGTATTCTGGCAAAGGTTGGAGAGTCAAACTCCATTACCTTTTTTCTGACCGATGGTTCATCGAGAAAATAAAAGGAAGATTCGGTGGCAGCACCTATATGAACCCCGGCAGCATTATCGATCGAATAATATTCGCAAAGGTTGTTGGCAGAAAGGATTTCATAGACCGCTTCACAGCCGCGGCAACAAAACGATTTTTCCTCGAACCACACTGCTTCATCACACTGCTGCCCACAATGATAGCATGCCAAATCGACTGTTTCCTCTACAAGATTCATTCTCATGACTTACTATTACTTCAGTACAGCTGTCCAGATTAGTGACCGTCCGAGATTGGTGACATTTTCAGTGGTGCTGCCATAGATCATATGGGCTAATCCTCGTCTGCCGTGAGTGCCCATGGCAATCATGTCGGCATCAATCGACTCAGCAAATTTCAGGATACCAATCTCTTCATAGATCTGGTTATAAATATTGATTGTGAAGTCTTTTAGCTTAAAGCGTTTGGTGAGTGCGTCAATGCGTTTACTGGTAATTTCGTCAATAGTAAAATTTGCAGGGGTATTGACCCAGAGAAAGTGAAGGTGAGCTTTGAAAAATCCTTGCAGTATTTTGATTTTTTGAAAAAAGCCAGGATAATTTTCCTGATCGGCAGTAAATGGAACGACAATATTTTTTACTGGTCCTTTGTAAAAACTTTTAACAACGATCACTGGTACGGTGGAAGTTCGGACAATTTTCTCTGCGTTCGATCCAACAAAATATTCTTTTACACCACTTGCGCCATGCGATCCCATGATTATGAGATCGATTTTGTTTTTCTTTGCGTAGTTTAAAATACCTTTTGACGGCACCGCAAACTCGACCGAGAATTCAGTTGGAATCTTTTCCTTGTTATATCCACCAACCAGTTTATCATAGTTCGCCTTTGCCTTTGCGTTCATTTCCTTTTTCAACGCAATTTCAAATCCCTGAATAGGAGCAAGCCGGGAATTTGGCATCGCAGGAAGCTCGATGACGTTCAGAATATGGACTTTTCCATTTGATAAAGCGGCAATATCCAAAGCAAGTCTGTAGGCATTTAATGCAGTGGTCGAAAAATCGCAGGGTACAAGGATGTTTTTCATGATGTTGTCTTAATGGCTTAATGGATCAAATCTATCGCCCGTGGGTTTAAGCGCTGGTGACCTGAGTCAAGGTAAAGGCTGATTTAAATCAGTAATATTCTGAGTGAAAACCAGGATATTGCTCCATGGATATAAGTGTAAAATTTCTGGGAGCCGCAGAATCGGTCACTGGCTCGCGGTACCTGATCAATGCAGGCGATTTTCAGTTTATGTTTGATTGTGGATTATTTCAGGGTCTAAAAGAATTGCGCTTGCGAAACTGGAACGTTCTACCCGATGATCCAGCGAACATTCAAGCTGTTATTTTAAGTCATGCACATATTGATCACTGTGGTTACTTGCCGAGATTAGTTCGGGATGGCTTTAAAGGTCCTGTCTATTGCACGGAAGCAACGGCGGAACTTCTGGAAATTATGCTCTTGGATTCGGCCAAACTTCAGGAAGAGGAGGCAGACTGGGCCAATCACAAAGGATATTCGAAACATGTGCCAGCCGAACCGCTCTATCGCATAGAGGATGCGAAACGAGTATTCGCGTTAGTAAAAAAATTTAAATACAATGAGGTAGTGAAGATTCATTCCAATGTGGAGATTATTTTTCACGACGCCGGACATTTACTGGGATCTGCCATTACTGAAGTTTTCATTCAAGGCAAAATTCAGCGAAAGAAAATCGTATTTTCAGGTGATGTAGGCAGGTACAACCAGGAGATCATGAATTCGCCTGCGACAATTCAGGAAGCTGATATTTTGTTCATTGAATCCACGTATGGGAACAAAGACAATCCCGCCGTCAATCCCGAAGAAACGCTCGCCCGCATTGTCAATGAGACCTATAACAATGACGGTGTGTTGTTGATTCCTGCTTTTGCCGTTGGAAGGACACAGTCGCTGTTATATTACTTGCAAAAACTCGTTCGCGAAAACAAAATTCCAGATGTGCCTGTTTATATCGATAGCCCCATGGCCATTTCCGCGACCTATTTGTATTACAAATTTCCGGGCTATCATAAAATACCAGTAGATCGAAAGGACTTTGCCAGAGAGTTGGAGACCAATATGCTCGTCTTTGTAAAAACAGCCGAGCATTCCAAGTCTCTTAATGATATAAAAAATAAGGCAATAATAATATCGGCGAGCGGCATGATGGATGGAGGTCGTATACTACATCATCTCTACCGCCGATTGCCTAACAAGCAGGACACGGTAATGATTTCCGGATATCAATCTGAAGGAACACGAGGACGAAAACTACTGGAAGGAAATCCGACTCTTAGAATTTTTCACGAAGAGGTTCCTGTGAAATGTAAAGTAGAAAACATAAGTGCCTTGTCGGGCCATGCCGATAGGGAAGAACTTTTCCGGTGGATGGGGAATTTTAAGAAGGCGCCAAAAATTACGTTCACGGTGCACGGCGAAGGAAAAGATCTTGATGCCTATGGTTCCGCTATTCGCGAAAGGATGAAATGGAATGTTATCAAACCTCATTATCTTGAGAGTGTATTGCTGTTTGAGAACATTTAACTCGTTCACCCAGCTCTTATTTTTCCACCGAAGTCCAGATTGGATAGTCGATGTGATTAACCACATCTTCTGCAACACTGCTGTTGATGAGGTGACTAATACCCCTTCTGCCGTGCGTTCCCATTGCTACAAGGTCTGCGTCTATAGCATGTGCAAAATGGATGATGCCCTCTCGCTGATCGATATCGTTGTATATAGTAAGGGTGAAATCTTTAAACATGAAGCGTTTGGCGAATGCATTTAAATCTTTCATGGTAGTAGTATCCGGCCGGAAGTTGGCGGGGGTATTTATATAAACAATATGCAGGCGAGCTCTAAAGAAGGTTTGTAGTTGTTTTATTTTCATTGCCAAACCTTCCTGATCGCTTCCGAGGGTATTTGGAAAAACAATATTCCGGATCGAGGCAGCTTTAAAATATTTCCTAATAGCCAGTACGGGCACGCTGGATCGTCGAACAATTTTTTCAGTGTTTGAGCCTATCAAATATTCTTTTGCGCCAGAGGCTCCCTGAGTCCCCATTACTATAAGATCTACCTTCTTCTTTTTCGCAAACAGTTCGATTGCAAAATTCACAGCCCCGTATTCAATAAGGAATGTTACTTTGATTTTATTTTTTGCCCATTTATTCTCCAGGGATTTGAAGTTCTTAAGTGCCGCTGTTTTTAAATCTGTGAGCAGTTGTTCTTCAAAATAGAGAGTAGGCATCAGGATCGTATCCTGCATATAGGGAGTCTCAATGACATTCAAAACGATGATCTCACCTTTTGAGATGGAGGCAATATCAATGGCAACCCTGAATGCCTGAATCGCATTGTCAGAAAAATCGCACGGCACCAATATCTTTTTCATGCAGTTTTTATTTTAAAAGTACTAGCCACTCACAAGGTGAGGAATGACTCCTGTTAATTCGAAACATGATTTTAATCACGTATGGAGAGGGGAGAAATCAGTTAAATAAATTCGTCATGGCTTCATCTTTGAAGAAAATTGAGCATTATGGAAAGAACAATGGAAGGAAAAGTAGCCTTGGTAACGGGCGGCAGCTATGGAATTGGTCAGGCAGCCGCGATTGCCTTTGCTAACCTGGGAGCAAGCGTTGTGATTGCAGATATCGTTGAAGACATAGAGGGGATAACACTCCGAACCATCAAGACAAAGGGCGGCCGCGCAATTTTTGTTGCCTGCGACGTATCCAAGACAGTAGATGTGCAGCGCCTTATTGCAAAAACTATTGAGGTGTATGGGAGACTTGATTTCGCTTTTAACAATGCTGGAATCGAAGGAATTTCCGCACCAACACAGGATTGCACCGAAGAAAATTGGGATCGGACAATCGCTGTTAATCTGAAAGGTGTATGGTTATGTATGAAGTATCAGTTACCCGAGATATTGAAACAAAAAGGTGCTATTGTCAATTGTGCTTCCATCGCTGGTCTGGTTGGTTTTCAGGGATTGCCCGCCTATGTGGCAACAAAGCATGCGGTAGTCGGCCTCACAAAGACAGCTGCGTTAGAAAACGCCAAGACCGGTGTAAGAATCAACGCTGTCTGCCCTGGAGTTATTAAAACACCTATGATCGACCGGTTGACAGGTCAGGATAAGAAGGTTGAAAAGATTTATGAAGATATGGAGCCTGTCGGCAGAATGGGCTCGCCGGAGGAAGTAGCAGACGTTGTCATATTCTTATGTTCAAAGGGAGCTTCTTTTATTACTGGTCATGCATTGGCTGTTGACGGAGGATGGATTGCTGCCTAGACTGACTTTTTTTTGACAATGCGTAAGCAACGGGTACGTTTATAAGCCGATTTGCTTACGCAATTTCCTATTTCAGTTTTGCATTGAAAAAGTCAACGGTGCGTTTCCATGCAAGATCAGCCGCCTCTTTATCATACCGTGGGGTTGTGTCGTTATGAAAGCCATGGTTTGCATTGGCATAGACGTAAGCAGTATATTCTTTCTTATTTTCTTTAAGTGCGTTTTCATAGGCCGGCCATCCTTCATTAATGCGGGTGTCCAGTGCTCCATAATGAATAAGGAGTGGAGCCTTGATTTTCGGAACATCTTCAGCTGACGGTTGACCTCCGTAGAAAGGTACCGAAGCAGACAGCTCTGGAATGCGAACTGCCATCATGTTGGCGATCCATCCGCCAAAGCAAAATCCGACAACGCCAACTTTACCGTTGCAATCTTTGTGGCTTTTCAGGTATTCATAGGCCGCGATAAAATCTTCCAGCATTTCGTTTCTATCGCGCTTACTCTGAAGTTCGCGACCCTGATCATCGTTTCCAGGATAGCCACCCAAAGGAGTGAGCATGTCAGGAGCGATTGATATGAAACCGGCTAGTGCAGCTCTTCGTGCAACATCTTCAATGTGGGGATTCAGCCCCCTGTTTTCATGAACCACTACAATCCCGCCGAGTTTTCCTTTTGCATCAACGGGTTTCGACAGCAACGCCTTTATAGTTTTGCCGCCCTTTGGCGACTGATAATTGATATACTCGGATTTCAGGCGGGGATCATCTGCCGTTATTTGAACTGCACCCTTGTAGTCGGGCATGAGAAAGCTCATAAGGGATGTCACTGTTACACCACCTACGGCATACATGGACAGGTTTTGCATAAAGTCGCGCCGGTCAATGCGGTTGTGGGCATAGTCGTCATAAAGATCAAACACTTCCTGTTTGATATCTTCTTTCTTGATGTTCATAATAGTCAGGTTTAAGGATTCCTTAAGGTTACTAAGTTAAATGATTTCGTCTTATCGACCTTTGTCTTTTCCACGGCCGTGCCAGTTTGTTTTTGCCTGTTGATCAAATTTTTCGAGTCGGTTCCATTGTTCATCGGTGATGATTGGGCGAAGTTGAGTCCTGACGGAATCTAAAACTTGTCCAGCCTGACGGTGGGCATTTTGTTCGATTGAATCCATTCGCGATGCAGCCCACGAAGTCACTGGCTTTATTTTCTCTCGTTGAAGGCTGTCTGGCTCGACAATTTTATTTAGTGTATTGGCAAACCAATCGCCTTTTCCCCCCGGCCTGTGCCCGGCCATTTCCTGCCTGCTTTGGCCATGACCGCCGTTATATTTATGATAAAATCCTGGAATGAGCAGACCCAGGAGCACGCCAATGATTAGAGTGGAAATCAATATTCCGATAGATTTAATGCGTTCGGTTGTCATTTATGGATGGTTAAAATGTTTCAAAAAAATCAAATGATGCATCATCGGCTTGTATAGGTGGAGCAGCATTATCAATGCCCAGTACAGTCTTCCAGCTACTGTCCTCAGAAAGCATCATGTTCAGAATCAACAAGGCAACGATCACACCCAGGGCGGCAAGTTGAAACTTCTTGAACATGCCAAAGATTTGTCTGTCGACAACGATTCCGGTATTCTGGATTTTGTAGAATAATTTTGTTATAAAGTTTGGCCCGAAGGTGGCCTGGCTCCGTGCCCGAACTAGTTCTCTAACTTTTTTGTGCGTTGCCAATGACCGCACCCAATCGGGATGTTCCTTGAGCTCTTTCAGAAACCACTCTTCATCAGCCGTATTCAGTTTTTCGTCAAGTGACAAAATATAAAGGTCTTCAAGTTTCTTTTTGTTTATGTCTTCTTGATCATGACGAATGACTTGTTTCAATCGGTTTTGTGCATTGTAGAGTCTTGACATCACTTTCCCTGTGGGAATATTTAATAGTGTTGCCGTTTCCTGTATGGAATATTCTTCCATCATTCTTAAAATGACGACTAGTTGAAGGTCGGTTTCCAATTGTTGAATCTCACTGAAAAGGCGTTTTTTCAGGTCAGGCAAAGATTCCTCGGTACTCTTATTTTCGACTTTCATAAATCCCGTTGACCTCAAATTCCATTTTTGATTCTTGATTTCATTTAACGAAAAGTTGATGGCAAGCCGGGTGATATATACGGGCAGCGATGATTCGCTCTTCAGTTTTGCCAGTGATTCAAAGAGCTTTATAAAGACTTCCTGCCCAACGTCGGTAGACGCTGGTATGTCGCCTACAATACCCTTGATCACGGCTGCTACTTTTCCTTCGTGCTGTTCCACAATGTTTCGAAAAGCTTCGATGTCACCATTCTTTGCCTCTTCGATCAAATGTGTATCCGCCTGTTTTTCCATCCTGCTTGCAAGACTTTTTGGATTCCTTCTTTTAGACAAGCCGCGAAGTAAAAATATTCCCCAAAACCCTTCAATTATCTTCGCTGTCCGCGTTTATGCGTTTTCTCTCTGGTGCTTGTTTACCAATCCTGTAGCTGAAATTTACCCGTATCATCGAATTGTATAGTGTTGTGGTGGTGGATTGTGATAAGTAAGCCGAGTTTAATTCGGTATAAACTTTGTAAGATGGTGTGACAACATTATCGATCCCCAAGCCAATGGACCCAGCCTTGTTCCAAATATCCTTTTTAACGGCAACACTGGTGCTGATGGGATTTGTTCGATACCCTTGCAGGTTATAATTCTTTCCCGGGAAAAAGGTAAAGAATTGAACTGACCATTCTTTCGGGAAATTATAATTTCCAAAAACCCGGAAATTTTTCGTGAGTCCGGTATTACTGGCATCTTACCGGAAGATGGGTCGAGCAAGGCTACGTTGGCAAATTCAACTGGAGATTTGGTAGTGGAGTCCATAACGACTCCGCTTATTTTCCTAAGGCCTCTTTGAGCCGAGGATTGGGCGTTAGCGCCCTGAATCAGGAATGTTATTGCAATTAGTGTAAAAAAGTATCTCACTTTCAAATATTTAAAAAGGTATTACAGCCCGCGGACAAAAAGGGTTGCGGCGTTCAGGTAGAAAATTACCATCACTTCCTGTAGAAATTCTCTATTTTAATTTTTGTTAAACTCACCTGTAATCCGAAGCTCAACTTCATCGCCTACCATTATCTCGGGTAGACTAGTTCCTACGCCGAAATCCTTGCGATTTATTTTGCAGGTGGCTTTAATTCCGATAGCTGGTTTTTTTGTTCTGGGATGAGGTTCTGGACCCATTAGGGTCACTTCCATTGTTATGGATTTAGTTACCCCTTTTATGGTAAGATCGCCCACTAGCGAATATTTGTTTCCGCTGACTTTTTTAAAAGAGGTGCTCTTGAACGTAAGTGCTGGAAATTTTTCGACGTCAAAAAAACCTGGACTCCTAAGGTCTTTGTCACGCATTTCATTTTCGGAGTTTATGCTTATGGTCTCTGCAGTAAGTTCAAAGACCGCATCCGAGAAGTCGTCTTTTGATGCAGTGAGACTGGCGGAAAATGCTTTGAAGTAACCATCTACCTCAGAGATCATGTGATGAGTAACGGTAAATCCAACTTTTGAATGACCCTTGTCGACAGACCAATTGGGCTGGGCTAATACGCTTCCGGCAATTGACAATGTGAAGAATAGTAATTTTATTTTTTTCATGATGTTATGTTTTCTTATACGAAAATCAAAAGTAGAGTTAACCCGACACCGGCAAGAGTGAAATAAAGGCCTTTTTTAAAAACGGATGTACCAGGCAAAAACATGTAAAACGACGACACGACAAAGAATAGCAGCGACAAGCCGAAAAACACATTGAGGAAGAATAACGGATTCTTCGTCTCGGCTTTGTGAAGCTTGGTGATTTTGTCAAGGAAATAGGGTAATTCCATGGTACTATAGGATGCCAAGCCAGTAGCTTTGTTATAGGAACCTTGTTTGAAACTAATAATGTCTCCCTCTTCTTTTTCAATTTTAAGATCCCGCATTCTTAATTCTTTCCCCAGAGTTTCGCCCGTTAAGTTTGGACTCAATTGACTTTCAATTTGCTTTTCAACTTTAAGGAAATTAGTATCTCTGAAAATCAAAGTGATCCCGCTGATAGAATACACGGCCATAATACCCGCTAAGAAAAAACCCAGGTATCGATGATAGACTCTCATTTTTTGTGACGTTGGATCGCTCATATAAAATCTTATCTAGTAGGTTTTGGTTTTTATTTTAGTTTCAATTCGTCCTAGCGCCGAAGCACCATTCTAATTCGTCAGGACCGGAGCCGACGGCACTAAATTGACAAGGGCGAGTAAGGCAGGCTGGTTTGCCGATTGCGAGATACTTTCAGTTGAACCGAAAAATTTGATACCTATTAGACAGCCAATGGCTAGAAAACTGCGCAAATTGTGGTTCATATGTTTAATGAGATAGTAGATTTAGTGTTGGTTAGACCAGGCAAGGTCAGTATTTATTCCCTGGAGAGCATAATTTTTTGGATACCTATCGATTTCGAAAGTGTGTCTATTGGATTAGCTAACTGGGCTATTCTCTGGGATCAAACCTTACTAACTTGTCAACGCCCGCCAGGAATACTCCGGATTAAGGCGCAGCAATTCTATAACTATCTGCCGTGGTATTCCATTAATGTCAAGGCCAGGTTTCTGTTATGGACAGGTAGTTCAGTGCTGTTCGGAGTTGTATAGTTTTCAACGATTTCGAATCCAAAACTTTTGTAATAATCAATTATAGTCTGATTTGCCGCCCAGGTGTCCAGTCGAACCGTGCTTAGTCCTTTGTCACGTAAATGGCCGATCGCCCAATCTACAATCTGGCCAAATAGTTTTTGGCCTTTGAATTCAGGATTAATTACAATCCGATGGAGATAGATCGATTCTCCTTTGTCTAACTCCCTCCATATTATTTTGTCCGCATAGGCAACGCTGAATACTATTGCTATCAGAGAATTGATGATGACCTTGTATTGATTTTTATTTTCAATATCTTTTACAATGGCATTCTTGTCGTAATCTCGCCAAACAGGATAGCCTTTCTTTTCCTGGTAGATGATGGAGTGTTCAAAAAGTTCGTAGATAAAGGGAAGGTCGTCCGTTACAGTATTGCGAATTTCGGAGATGTTATTCATAAAAGCTGACCTTCCTTGAAACCTTAATATCCAAAATCTTTGGACATTTTCCGAAGATCACCGGAATGAGCCCAAAGGACGAAGGAAGGAGAAGAATCAAGGTTTGCCTCCTAGTGGATTTTCTTCCAAAAACATGTGCTGATTCGTAAGGTTGTGGAGGCTTATCGACTGTTTTAAAAGAATGCTTCCCTCTGGTTAATAGACTTTTTTTTTAGTGCCCTGCCCCCACAGTTTGTGTAGCCCGTAGTCGAGTTCGGCAAAAAGTGGCGTTCAAAAATAAATGATTAGAATTAGTAGGGATTCAGGCCAATTTTTAAATCTTAGGAGTGTATTTTCGACCAAATAAAGCTGTATCAATCAATGAAAATAAAAATCCTACTTCTTATAGTACTGCTGCCTGCCACTTCTGTTTTTTCGCAAGGCAAAGAGGACTGGCAAAATCTTTTTAATGGCAAGGATCTAAAAGGATGGAAACAGATAAATGGCAACGCCAGGTTTGAAGTACAGAATGGCGAGATTGTTGGTACAACTGTTGCTAATGAACCAAATTCTTTTTTGGCAACGGAACAAAATTATGGGGACTTCATCGTTGAGCTCGAATTCAAAGTTCCACAAGGAATGAATTCCGGTATTCAATTCAGAAGTGAGAGCAAGCCTGACTACATGAATGGACGTGTGCATGGATATCAATATGAAATAGATCCATCACCCCGCGCCTGGACTGGAGGCATTTACGATGAGGCTAGAAGAGACTGGCTCTATACATTGGAATACAATCCAGACGCAAAGACGGCTTTCAAGCAGGACGAATGGAATAAGGTGCGTATCGAATGTATCGGTAGTAGCTTACGAACTTTTGTTAATGGCGTGGCAGCCGGTAATGTTGTGGATAATTTAACTCCCACGGGGTTTATTGCTTTGCAGGTACATGCAATTCAAAAGCCTGAAGACATCGGTCGGCAGATTCGCTGGCGAAATATTCGCATCCAGACGAAAAATCTGAAGCCCAGTCCCTTAGATAACATATTTGTCATGAACCTACTGCCCAATACACTTTCTGATCAAGAACAAAAGAATGGATTGATGCTACTGTGGGATGGAAAAACATCCAATGGCTGGCGCGGTGCTTACAAAGACAAATTCCCCGAGCAGGGATGGGAAATAAAGGATGGTACGATCAGTGTCATAAAATCCGCTGGTGCGGAATCCCAAAACGGGGGTGACATTATAACTGTTAATGAATATGGCGCCATGGACTTGCAATTTGAATTTAAACTTAGTGAGCAGGCCAACAGTGGCGTGAAATATTTTGTGACCGAAAGTGAAGGTAATAAAGGATCTGCTATCGGATTGGAATATCAGATACTTGATGATGAAAAACACCCGGATGCCAAACAGGGAGTTGTCGGCAACCGCACACTCGCGTCATTGTATGATCTGATCCCTTCAATTAAAGTGAAACGTGGTCTTCATAAAATCGGCGAGTGGAACAACGGCCGGATCATCGTATTTCCGGATAACCGGATTGAACACTGGCTTAATGGTTATAAAGTGGTAGAATATCAACGGGGAACACCAATCTATTCCGCCCTAGTTGCCAGGAGCAAATATGCGCAATGGGAAAAGTTTGGGATGGCTGCTAAGGGACATGTCCTCTTGCAAGACCACGGAGATAATGTCTCATTCAGAAGCATAAAAATAAAAGAGCTTAAATAAACGATAACCTACTTTCTGTCTATCAAATCAACATTCGATGAGGCAAAGCAGGAAGTGATGGCCGGTGGGAAAGTTTTTAAATACTGAGTTGAATGAATATGATCAATAGCATTGCAAGGACTGGGATAATATTGTCCCTGTCTTTATTAATCATGGTTTCGGCCATTGCCCAAAAGAAGGCAGTGAAATTTGTCACGGATGAGATGAGTAAGAAGGTGGATGTAATGATTGATGGAAAATTATTTACATCCTACATATATCCCACTGATCTGGACAAGCCCGTACTATACCCGATATATACGGCGAAGGGTGGCGTTATCACAAGGGGTTTTCCACGTAATCCGCGTGCGGGTGAGCGGGTTGATCATCCGCACCATGTTGGATTGTGGTTCAACTATGGTGATGTCAATGGTCTTGATTTCTGGAACAATTCGTATGCAATACCGGTAGATCAGAAGGATAAGTTTGGAAGTATTCGGCACCAGAAAATTGCAAAAGCGGAAAACGGAAAGGATAAGGGCACACTCACAGTGGTTAGCCACTGGGTTGATTCCAAAAATAATGTTTTGCTGGTTGAAGAATCTACATTTGTATTTAGCGGCACTGACAACCTCCGGGCGATTGACAGGACCACGAAACTTACGGCTCAAAAAGACAAGGTAGTATTTAAAGATAGCAAGGAAGGTATGATGGGCTTACGACTTGACCGTGCTTTTGAAGAGCCTTCAACAAAACCAGAGGTATTCACGGATGCAAATGGTAATCCTACTACTGTTGCTGCATTGAATAATGAAGGAGTTAATGGTGTTTATAAAAACAGCACTGGCTTCGAAAAGGGAGCAGTATGGGGTAAGCGGGCGAACTGGGTTACTCTTTCTGCGACGAAAGGTAGCGAACCAATTACAGTTGCCATGATCGATTATAGTAAAAACCCTGGCTATCCTGCCCACTGGCATGCGCGTACCTATGGGCTGTTTGCCGTAAATAACCTGGGCTCGAAAGTGTATGTTCCTACGGATGAAGAAGCGATATATGTGCTTAACCCAGGCGAGTCAATGACATTCAATCACCGCATTTTGATAAACACTGGTGCCTTTCTCAATGACGAATTCATGAATTCACAGTTTGTGGATTTTAACAAATAAATAGGTATTAAAAGCAGTTATTCGATGGAGCATACAATCGTAAAATCAAAATTTATTGGAAGTGATTTCCTTCTGCAATCTGAATCGGCCGAGCAACTGTATCATAAGCATGCAGCAAACCTGCCTATTGTTGATTATCATAATCACCTGTCTCCAAAAGATATTGCTGAGAACAGACAATTCACAAATATTACGGAGGCCTGGCTGGAGGGAGATCACTATAAATGGAGGGCGATGAGGAGCAATGGTGTAGACGAAAAATTCTGTACCGGCACCGCGACCTCCGAAGAGAAATTTCTAAAGTGGGCAGAAACAGTACCTTCTACCTTGCGAAACCCATTGTATCATTGGACTCACCTGGAGCTCAAGAACTATTTTGGAGTCGATCAATTGCTGAATCCACGCACAGCAAAAGATATTTATGAGGAATGTTCGGCGCTTCTGCGAACAAAAGAGTTTAGTGTGCTGGGGCTCCTCAAAAAAGTAAAGGCGGAAGTGGTTTGCACAACGGATGATCCATGCGATGATCTTAAGTATCATGAAATTGTTGCGAAGGCTAACACGATAAAAATGTTTCCTACGTTCCGGCCGGACAAGGCGTATATATTTGATGATCCTACTGCGTATGTTAAATATAGTAAGAGACTGTCGGATGCATCTGGCACAGAGATTAATTCGCTGTCCGCTCTATTAAAGGCGATGGAAAGCAGGGTAGAATTTTTCGACAATCACGGTTGTCGTGTCGCGGATCATGGTTTGGAAAGACTTCCGTTCAGCAATTTATCAATGAGTGATGGCACGGCATTATTCTCAAGTGTGCTCAAAGGGAATTCTCTTTCAGGCAAGGAAGCCAACGGACTGCGCTCATTGATCCTAACCCATCTTTGCAAACTATATCATTCAAGAGGGTGGGTGATGCAATTTCACCTGGGCGCTTTGCGCAACAATAGTGCGCGAATGAAGCAAACAATCGGAATTGATACTGGATTTGATTCGATTGGTGACTTTGAACAGGCCCGTCCGATGACGAAATTTTTTGACAGACTAGACAAAGAAAATCAATTAGCTAAAACCGTCATTTACAATTTGAATCCAGCCGACAATGAGCTGTTTGCTACCATGACTGGCAATTTCATGGATGGCTCTATACCGGGCAAGATTCAGTGGGGTAGTGGCTGGTGGTTCCTCGATCAAAAAGATGGCATGGAAAAGCAAATCAATACCTTATCTAATATGGGATTGCTCTCTCGATTTATTGGGATGGTTACCGATTCCAGAAGTTTCCTTTCATTCCCCCGCCATGAATATTTTAGAAGGATACTTTGTAACGTGGTTGGAAATGACATTGAAAATGGTGAACTACCGGATGATCTCGAGCTGATCGGAAAGATGGTGGAGGATATCTGTTATAACAATGCAAAAAGGTATTTGGGATTTTGATTGCTGCTGAAGGCGTCACGCCTTCAGAGTTTGAGATTTTACTGCAAAGAGGCGGTTAAGAATCTTAAATTTGCAATGAAACCTTCTTTATCCCTCCGTACCAGTACGCATTCCGAATACCCTGGGTATGGTATTGTGAATCGAAATTGCTTGGCGCACTTTCGATTTCTTTTTTAAAACCTAACAAACCTACTCTATGAACGTGAAATGCTTATTTCTTGTGATTGTTTTCGTATCAACGGGGATCCACCTATCAGCCCAGCAGCTTGAATTGGAGAAGACGTACAAAATTTCCAGAGCCTCCAAGCGAGGCGAGTTATCTGGCCTTGATTATGACAAAGACGCTAAAACCTACACGCTGACGTATTTAACCGACATGAAAAAAAAGTCGGATAAGTACATTTTTAAGTATGAGCAATATGTTTTTGACAGCGAATTCAATTTCGTAAAAGATACAGAACTCGAAGAAGATGCCGATGTCATGAAAAAGAAATTTAAATGGTTTCGGTTTAAAGGAGAGGATTATGTGAAGTATGGAAATACGGTGGGCCAGCAGTTCATGGGCGGCTTGGTGCTCAAACGCAAGAAAATGACCTACACTTACAAGTGGCTATTAGGTGGATATAGTCGCAAAACCGAAATTCTGGAGAAAACCAAACCTCGCACAGAAGATGGTCGCAGCTATGCAAGGGTTGAATATGCTGAAGATGACGTGACAGGTGATCTATACATTTTGGCAACCGTCAATCCAAAAATGGGAACAAAGAATAACGATGATGTGGGTGATTTTACGTTATTGAAGTATGATGTGGATCTTAATCAGACCGGCAAATTTGACTTTAGCCTCCCATACAAGCAGTCGCTCGCATTTATGGAAATTATTGAACGTCCTAGTACAGAAGACGAGGACGCTGTCTCCATAGGAGGGTTCACGTTCGTCTTCGCGCCAAATGATGTTTACGGAAAGAGCGGTACCGATCCAAACAATAATAACTATACCTATGTGGAAGTTGATCAGAACTGTGCACTAAAAGCAAAATTTAATTTTGATAGCCCTGCAAGTTACTGGCGAATTGATCAAATGCTTGTTTCAGACAAAGGCGAGCGGTATTTCTATGGGCCGGCGAAAGCGGGTAAGGATAAGTATTTTAATAAAGGGGCAGGATCCGCTGGTGGTATAGGAAAATTTGGCTCTGGTGAAATCAAGTTCAAGGCGGTTCAGCTCATGAAAGTCGCTGACGGCAAACTGGCGTACCTCACTGAAACAAATTTGGATGAGTTCAAAGCTAAGCAGCAGTTTCCTCCCAGTCAAAAGAAGACACCCGACTATGAAGGCCGTGAATTTGGAATTCGTAGCTATAATTTTGCGCCGAATGGAGATTTGATCATCCTTGGACAAAACTATGATCGTAACAAAGAAGGAAATATTACCAAGTTTGAAGATGTTCTTGGATTTCATTTTAGCGCAGATGGAAAACTGCGGGCGCAATATGGTCTTGACACCAAGGAAGATGGTAAAATCGTTACTCAGTCTACCGATACGTACTATGGAATATCCACAACTACGCGCGTGACCACCACCATCACGAGAAACTTTGCCTGCCCTCAGGAGTTGATCCCTGGTGCTGATGGCAAAATGTACTGGCTACTTAGAGAGATCAAGGGTAGTCGTGATGGCAAACTCCTGACCTATCCACGTATGGGCAACATCGACCTGAAAAATGCAGCGATGTCAAACCTAACAACCTTTGGACGTGGAGACGGTTTTTATTTGAATCCTACATACCCAACATTGCAGACCGATAAAGGGGAATCGATAGTATTCTTTGGTGCCGATAAGGCAGGTAAAGAGCTTTGGTTTGCAAGAGTGAAGCTTAAGTAGGAGAATATATTCGTTGAAAATCACCAGCACCCAGAGGTGTTGGTGATTTTTTTTTGCGCGGCTCAAGTCGATCGCATGGGATCTATGTGTTATAATGCTGGGCAACAGACCGCGGCAATAATTATCGTCTTTGAAACGCTAGCGTCTAAAGCCCTCAATGTCAGATTCTGTTAGATCGCTACGATATGAATAATAAATCATTCCTCGAGATCTTTCAACAGGTTTTCCAACCGAATAGTGGTTCTGATATAATATCCATAGACCCGCCTTGAAAATGCAATAAAAAAGAGGAATCCAAGCGGTAAGTACCAGAACCACACAGTGGAGTCCATGGGTACTTCTTTGCCACCCATGATTTTTACCATGACGGGTAAGATTGCAACTAATAATATGAATCCAAGAAAGTAAGATATTTTCTGAATGAAAAGTAAGTTGTTTTTTCGTTTGGCGTAATCTGTTAGAATTTGTTTTAAGTTGTTATCAATAATATTGAGATTACTCATCTTATTGATGGCGCTGACAGAAATTACCGGCATTATGATCAGGAGAACGGCAGAGATTATAGCGGATACAACGAGATAGCTTGAGTCGTATTTTTTATAGTTTAGTAGAATCAGAATAGCGATCACTATACATATCACCGAACTGGTTACTTCAAGTGTACTGATCTTGCTCAATTTGGTTCTATATCTTTCCTGCGTCATATTGATTATCAATTTGTCAGTTAGTCTTTTCTGCTTTTCCAATTGTGCGGACATTTCTGTCCAAACGCTCTTCATCTCATCCAGCTCCATGTTATTGTTTTATTTGCGATTTTAGTTTCTGTTTAATTCTGTTTAAACGCGTGCCAATGTTCGTGGAGGTGAATCCTGTTACGTTTGCTATTTCTTCATAATTTTTTCCTTCGAGGTAAAGAACTACAATACCTTTTTCAATAGTGTTTAAGGTCTTTATTTGTTCATACAGGATACTGATTCGTTCCTCCGCTACCGTGTCACTAAGATCCATTCTGTTCAAAATAACTTTATCGATAGGGACCTGTTCTCCTTTCTTTTTAACTTTTCTCAGGTGGGCTATGGATGTATTGAGCGCAATACGGTACATCCATGTGCTAATCTTCGATTCATTTCTAAACGAGTCAAACGACTTCCATAGCTGATAGACAATTTCCTGATACAAATCCTCCTGATCGTCCTTATCCCTGGTATAAATGCTGGTGATTTTGAAGATGATCCCTTCGTTTTCTTGTATTACCCGTATAAACTCGACTTCATTAGGCATCAGAATAAATTACTGACAATAAGTTGAGCAGTGGGCTGGGAAATCACAAAAAAATCGCTGTTTTTTCTAAAACCCGCGATTTTGACGCTTAAGCAGCGACGCCCCCAATTGCGGGGTTATTTTTGAATCAAATTGATTCGTTTAGTAGCCTGCTCTTTAAGGAAATCCTTGAAAATGTTTTCAATCAATTCCACCAGGCCATCCTTAGCAGGTAATTCATCCCCGAGATACTCCTGTGGATGGGCAATGATGCTCATTTTTGTCCTTTCAACAAAACTTATCCATTCATTAAGGCTGAGATCGAGTTTTCGCTTCACCATCATCACTTTGATGGGCTCGAGTGCGCGATTAAATTTTAAGCGATAAAATTGATTTTCACCTGCCATCAGAGTGTTTTGCTGAAATAATTAGAATGTGTATAGTTAAGTAAAAATATTTTGTTAAAGTGTTAATGCTAATTGCGTTAACAGTTGCCTAATATTTGAGCAAAGTTAGATGACCTGGTTACGCTTAGTCATCAGCACAGTGAAGGCTTTTGATTTTAAAATGGCCATATCAATGATTGGAACGTTTATTTCCTTCGCCAATTCATCCCATTTTCGAAGTTGAATACTGGTGTAGAAAAGTGGGTCTGTTTCGAATAGCTGAGCTTCATGATCACTCATTTTTCCTCCCTGGAAATCGAGTGTTTTTTTGCTGGCCTCTGAAAGATTGGAATAGTACTCGGAGTCTGTTGATGTTAGGTATCGTTTTGCAGCCACGTGGTTTTCGACCAATTGAGCCAATTTTTCTGGAAAGCCCTTTGAACGTAAAAAGTCTGCACCGACTTTTTCGTGAGACTTTGTCCCAAAACCATTCATGCTCGTCATCTCTTGATCCTCGCTGCAAAAGTGCCCGATATCATGGAAGAATGCAGCAAGAACAACCACATCATCCTGATTCGACTTAATTGCAAGTTCGGCACTCTGACTCATGTGTTCGAGCTGTGAAACTGGTTCTCCAATGTAATCGGCCGCACCAAATTGTTCATACAGGAGAAAAATCTCATCAACGGTTCCGCGGGCTTTTGTAGTTGTCATTGTTCAAAAATAGAGTGCCCGCTGCTTTTCCTTTTAAGAATCACTTTAACAAATAGTTAATTTGTTGATTGAAAATTCAAGTATGCTTGATGACCAATATTAACAATCTTGACGTTATAGTCCATAGTTTTCCGTTATGAACAACAAACCAGAATTGATCGTATTTGACCTTGCAGGAACTACTGTGGAAGACAATCAGGATGTCCATCGGGTGTTGCAAATGGCGATGGAGTATTATGACACGAAGATTACCCTTGCCGAAGCGAATGCCGTAATGGGCATTCCCAAACCGATAGCGATTGAAAGGTTGTTAAAACTACACTTGCAACCCGATATAACCCCGGAACTGATTTTTGAAATTCATGCGGTTTTCTTGAAAAACATGATTGAATTTTATTGCTATGATACTGGTGTTCGCGAAAAGCAGGGCGTTTCGGCCACATTCGAAAGATTGCAGGCAGACGGGATAAAAGTCGCTGTTGATACTGGTTTTGACCGAAGTATCACCAATGCATTGCTTAAAAGGATGAAGTGGAAGGAAAATAATCTTATTGATGCCAGCGTGACTAGTGACGAAGTGGAAAGAGGCAGACCTTTCCCTGATCTCATTTTTGAGGCGATGAAACGAACGGGTGTCCTCGACTCTGCTAAAGTTGCGAAAGTGGGAGATACTTCGTTTGATTTGCAAGAAGGAAGATCGGCGGGCTGTGGTTGGGTCATAGGAATTACCACAGGAGCTTTCAGCAAGGCAGAACTCGAATTGGAAAAACCAACTCATCTTATTGAGACGATTCCAGAAATTATAGGTATGTTTTAAGAAAAAGCAAGAATCTCTTTTTTTCTCGTTAAGTAATTGTTAATTTAAAGTTAACAAAACTTAACATCGGGTGAAGGGATTTCTTATCATAGCTTTTAGCTTCTTTTCCATTCACATTGCGGCACAAGAAGTGTGGTACGGTGGTGTGGTTGTTTCCTCAAACGGCGAAGTTCTTACAGGAGAACTGGCATTTTATCCTCTAATTGATGTGGTTGTTTTGAAACACGGCGAGGTCACGAAGGTAATGACCGCCGATAAAGTCAGGTCGTTCAGATTTTATGATTCCAGATACGACATTAATAGAAAATTCGCTTCGCTGGCTGATCTGGGAGTGTTTGGAGGCAGGAAAATATATGAGGTGGTGTTAAATGGCGCAATACCAGTTCTCCGCAGAATAAAAAGCATATCAAGCAGAATGGACGATGATGAGCAGTATTTCTACTACTTTGATTTTAACGCCAGGATTCTTAGTCTCAAAAAGTTCCGGAGTGTACTTTATCCAGAGATTCACAGGAAACTCAGCCTCAAAGAAAGTAGTCGTCGTTTAAATCCGAATTTTTCTGCCGATGCCATTCGGTTAATCGAACAATATAATCAGCAACTCACGGTTGTAGCCTCCCGTTAGGTAAGACTCTTTTTATTAATGAAATAGATCATTGAGCCAATCGCAAGGCACGAACCGGTAATTGAAAGCACATAGGCCCCATTGGAGAAAAATTCCAGCCAGCTCAACTGCCTTTGTCCAAACTGCTTGTAAAAGAGTACTCCCACGCTTCCAAGATATCCGATTGAATCGGCAACGTACATTACAAAACCGACCGTTCCTGTTACATTAAAAGCCGCCAGGAGCCTGTCAAAAAATGAACTATTAAAGGGTATATAGCCAAGGTATAAGCCAAGTCCAATTAGGGTCATCCACATGGGAGGTGGTAGCCATCCCTGCTGAAATGCAAATGTCGCGACTCCCAGCAATACCATTCCCGAAAGGATAAGCGCATGAAGTATCAAGAGGGCTCGTCGGTTATTCTTAATAATAACGATTCCACCAATCATTATCAGGCAGGCAATGCTAACTGGCATCTCGGTGGTGGTGAAGATCTCAGGTGAGTCGCCGTACCCTAGCGATTTCCAGATCTCCGCTGAAAAATTGTCGCGAAAGTCGCGGAACGCCGTAAGCATGGCGTATAAAAGTACGATCAGTATCAGGCCAACAAGAAAATTCCTAATAAAGCTTTTTCGCTCCGTGGCATTCATTGGGCTTCGTTTAGAACGAAGTTGCTCGTCGTAAGCCGTGGGGGCGGGCACCTGATCCAACAGCCAAAGAAATAGGAGGAGTGGGCCTAGAAACAAAAGTGCAGCGGTAAAAGGCATCCATATTTCCGATACATGCCAGTCGCGTATGATAAATCCGCCTACCGATTTACATAAGCCCGCCGAAAAAATGAAGCTAATGGCAAGTGCGGCGCCAAGAACGTCGGTATTTCTTCGTCCTTCCAGATATCCAAATACCATTCCCCACACGAGTCCCAGCGGAAGGCCGTTGAAGAATAGAAAAATTATATTGTAAGGTGCAGGGACAAGCCCAAACATTAACCACGAAATACCGGCGATTGTGACCATCATCAATATTCCGCCGATTCTCGATGTTGATTTCAGTTCTGCGATAATTTTGATCCCGACAAATTTGGAAACGGCATATCCTACTACCTGAAATGTTACTAACCATACCTTGTAATCGATTTGTAAAAATTGAATACCGTCAAATGTTGCCGCCGAAAAGGTTTTTCGGAAAGCGTAAACACAGGAGTAGAGTAGAAAGGCTGTAAGGCCGGTATATATGGTCAGGGCAGCCGAATTGGTTTGACCAAGCCACCTGCGTATTTGTGAAGATTTGACGGTGGTCATGGTTGCTGATGATACAGCCATGAAGCTTTTGTTAATTAAATCTTCACAAATAAGATGTTTTAATATTTGTCAACTTGTAAATCTTTGCGAAGAAATAATTAAGAAATTATGAATCGATCTGCAGATGTTGCAATTGTTGGCGGTGGCATTGTCGGACTTGCTCATGCATACATGGCATTAAGAAAGGGATTGAGAGTAGTTCTATTTGAACGGGAGCAATTCGCCGTTGGAGCATCAGTGAGAAATTTTGGAATGATTTGGCCTATCGGGCAGGAGCCAGGTACGGGGCTTGCAACGGCATTGAGAAGCAGAGAACATTGGATAAAGGCCTCTGCGGAAGCAGGATTTTGGTGCAATCCAAGCGGATCATTACACCTTGCCTATGAGGATGATGAGAAGGATGTATTGGAGGAATTTATGTCTCTCTATAGCGATTCTGGTTATCAATGCAACTTGATTAGCGCATCTTCCGCAGTTGGGCGCAGCAATCACATTAAAACGCAGGGGCTAAAAGTTGCCTTATGGAGTGATACTGAAATGACGGTGTATCCCCGCGAGGCAATACGACGAATTCCCCTTTGGCTTGAAGAGAAATTTGGGCTAATTCTGCGCCTGGGCCATGTAGTAACAGAAATCAATCTTCCCACAGTAAGAACAGCGCGTGAAATATGGGCGGTAGAGCGGGCGGTTGTATGTAGCGGAGCAGATTTTGAAACACTGTTTCCGTATGAATATGAACATCAGAATCTTACAAAATGCAAACTTCAAATGATGAAGATGGTTCCAGCGGTGCCAATTGATATTGGCCCTTCCCTTGCAGCAGGGTTGACCCTTCGTCATTATGCGGCATTTTCCAAATGTAAAAGCCTGGCAGCATTGGATAAACGCTTTGACGAACAAAACCCAAAATTAAAAGAACACGGTGTACATATCCTGGTCTCACAGAACAGCGCTGGTGAATTGATCGTGGGCGACTCTCATCACTACTTTAATACTGTGGAACCATTTGATTTGGAGGAAATAGACGAAATAATTTTGAAATACCTCCAGGATTTCCTTCCGGTTAAGGACTATAAAATTACAGAACGTTGGCATGGAGTCTATCCTAAACTCCTTGGTCATTTGAATTTACTTTTAGAGCCTTCACCTGGAGTACAGATTGTCAATGCATTAGGAGGTGCAGGTATGACTTTGTCATTTGGTTTGGCGGAAGAAATTGTTTCCAAATGGTGAAATTTATTTCCTGAAAGTGTTTTTAAAATTAAGTTCATAGTCTTGAAGTCACACAACATTAAACGTTCTTTAATTTTCTACTCATCACCAACTCAGAGCAGTTAATCACTTTTGCGGGGTCATTAAACGAACAACCCTATGCAAATATTTTTACATTCTTATCGGGAAAACCGCCCAATACTTCGATTGATGTTGGTGGCCGTTTTCTTCTTATCGCTTGCCAGTCAGGCGTATGCGCAGCGTACAATATCAGGCAAAGTACTTTCTGGAGAAGATCAGTCTCCATTGCCGGGTGTCAACATTCTTATAAAAGGTTCCTCTAACGGAACAATCTCCGATGTGAACGGAAGTTATTCCATGGTGATCAATTCAGATGCTGACGTGTTAGTATTCTCGTTCGTGGGATTTATTTCCCAGGAGCAAACCGTTGGTAGTCGCTCTAGCATCGACATTACACTTGCATCAGACGCAAAGCAATTATCCGAGATCGTTGTCACAGCATTGGGTGTTGAAAAGGATGTTGTGAAGCTTGGGTATTCTCAACAAAAAGTGCAGGGATCTGATTTGGTAAAAGCCCGTGAATCCAATCCACTTAATACGTTAGTCGGCAAAGTGGCAGGCTTAACGGTTGGGCCCTCCTCAGAAATGTTGGGGAGGCCGCAGTTGGTTCTTCGTGGTGAAACCAGTGTTCTTATTACCGTTGACGGGGTACCGGTAGTTTCAGATTCATGGAATATTAGTCCTGATGATATTGAAAGTTATACTGTGTTGAAAGGACCGGCTGCTGCGGCGCTGTATGGTTCGAGAGGTCAGAATGGTGCTATTATGATTACCACAAAAAAGGGTACTGGCGATCAGCGCGGCTTCTCCATAGATTTTAATTCAAGCACAATGGTAGAGAATGGATTTCTCACTATACCTAAAGTTCAAAATCAGTATGGCGGTGGCGAATATAACACCTACAGGTTTGGCGATGATGATTTCGGTCAGGCAGGTGGATTCAATCAAAACGATTATGATGTTTGGGGACCGCGATTGAATGGACAACTGATTTCCCAATATGATAGTCCAATTGATCCAGCCACTGGTAAGAGAACGGCTACACCGTATACAGCAAGAGGAACTAATAATCTCCAGCATTTTCTTCGCCCTGGTTTATTGTCGACAAACAATATTGCAATTGGTTTCAAGGGTGACAAATATGATGTGCGTGCATCAGTGTCACACACACACCAGGGCGGTATCGTTCCTAACACCCAACTGGACATAACTAATTTTAATATGTCCTACGGATATGATTTCACGCCTAAATTAAGGTTGGAATCTAACATTAATTATAGTAAACAGTATACAGACAATATACCGGATGTCAATTACGGGCCAAACAGTATCATTTATAATCTGAATGTTTGGTCAGGTGCCGACTACGATGTAAGGGATTTAAAAAACTACTGGCAACCAGGAAAAATAGGGTCGCAGCAGCGCAATTTTGAGTATGTCCGTTATAATAACCCTTATTTTCAGGCAAATGAGTGGTTAAGGGGTCACCACAAGACTGATATCTATGGCTATATCTCGTTAAAGTACAAAATCACGGATTGGTTAACTGCAGCGGTAAGAACCCAAATTACAAGCTGGGATGTCACGAGAACCGAGAAATTTCCATTTTCAGCATCCGCATACAGCCGTGATCAGAAGGCAGGAGATTACAGGGAAGACAAGCGAAATTTATTTGAGAACAATACAGATATTTTGTTAAGTCTCAATAAGGACGTTACCCCTGATTTTAATATCTCAGGTTTGGTTGGAGGAAATTTGCGAACCTATGATTTCAACTCCAGCTACGTAACAACCGATTATCTTATCGTTCCAGGCGTTTATAATTTCGGAAATTCCAGAAATCCTGTAAAAGCCTATAACTACATAGCACCTATGCAAGTTGGCAGTGCCTATTATTCATTTGACTTTTCTTATAGGCATTACGTTACTCTTTCCACTACTGGTCGTTATGATAAATTCTCTAACCTGCCTTCTGGAAATAATGATGGTTTTTATCCATCAGTAGGCCTCAGCACCGTAGTGAGTGATTATATCAAACTTCCTGATGTTATTTCATTTTTCAAGTTAAGAGCAACCTATGCTAACGTTAAAAATACCAACACGAGCGCAAATATTGGACCAGCATGGCAAGCCAGTGGTTATGGAAATCCTCTCAGCTATGGTGATACCTATTCTACAGCGTATGACGGCCCTAACTATACAACGACCAATCCATATAACATTTCAAGACCTTATAATAATCAGCCCGCTGCTTATTACACGACGCAGTTAGCCAATTCGAATACCAAAGCGAACTCAAATGCAACTACGGAGTTTGGTACTAACATTAAATTTTTGGAAAATAGATTGGGACTGGATGTCACTTATTATGAATCAACAAGAGGTCCGCAAACAGTTGTATCGCAATGGGACCCGGCTTCCGGATTCAATGGACAGATCATTAATGGTATCATAACTGAGAAGAAGGGTTGGGAAGTTTCTCTCAGTGGAACCCCTGTAAAGACACAAAGCGGACTTACCTGGAATGTGCTTGCTAATTGGTCGACCTATGTTGAAAAATATAAGGAATTCTTTGATGGTCTCTCATCTGTTAACGGCGGAAAAATTGGGGCGGATTCAAGAATTACCTATAATGTTGGGGATCGGGTTGACGGATTGTATGGTTATAAATTTTACAGAGATAATAGTGGAAATATCATTCATAAGAGTAACGGAGATGTTTATAAGGATAATCTTGTTGCTCAAAAACTTGGTAACTCCAATCCTGATTGGGTATGGGCGGTCGTGAACACCGTTAGCTATAAAAACTGGTCGTTCAATTTTCAGTTTGACGGACGCGTGGGCGGTGTTGGGCAGGACTATGTCTATAAAAAAATGTTGCAAGGTGGAAGTGAAGCCTCCACCGCTGAAGGTGCATACGGAATTGCCAGGTTGGCCGAATTCAATGCTAATCCTAACAACGATCCTAACAAGGCTCCGGCCGCAACCTACACAGGTCAGGGCGTTGCACTGACTGCCGCATCACCCCTTCCAACAGTTGACCCTGTTAGCGGTTTGATCACAAATTTGAGTGAGTTAAAACTGGAGACTAATAAAACGCCATACACTTTGCAAGATTACATTGGAACCGAAACTAAATTTGATGAGCGTGTATTGATCAGTAAGTCATTCGCGAAACTCAGACAGATAGTGATTACTTATACCTTTTCAGGAAACACATTGAAGAATACCCCGTTCAAGAAGGCAAGTGTTTCATTAGTTGGCAGGGACCTGTTTTATTTTGCTGAACGTTCAGACATAGATTGGGACTCATTCATCGGTACATACAACCGTGCTCAGGATTTAAGGTCGCCAACACAACGCAAGTATGGCGTCAATATCAACTTAACTTTTTAATTAAATACGAATATGAAACCAAGTATAAAAATATTCGCAACCGTTCTCATATTAATCATATTGGGCAGTTGCCAAAACTTCGACGTATTGGTAAAAAATCCTAATTTACCCACATCAGCTCCACCGTCATTGCTGTTAACAGGCGTGCTTGAACGTATGAATCGCCAGAATGCATGGGATGGAAAAATGGGTTCTCAAAGTGCAGCTCAATTTTACGTAAGTACCTACGATTATTATGGTACTAACAACTATGATCAGGCACCTTTTACTAAAACCACTGACAATTTTGAGTATTTAACTGTACTTCAAAATCTTGTTCAAATGGATTTGGAATCCAAAAATTCAGGAAAGCCTGCTTTGAATCCGTACAGCGCCATTGGCAAATTTTTAAAGGCGTATTACTTTAACCTAATGTCTCAGAAGTTGGGTGATATACCAATGTCTGAGGCACTTCAGGCTGAAAAAAAGACGGCCCCGAAATATGATAGCCAAAAGCAGGTTTATATTCAGATCCTCGCGTTGTTGGAAGAGTCAAACTCTGATTTGAGTCAGCTGATCGCGGCAAATGATGGCACTTTGCTTGGGGATATCTACCTTGGAAATAATTTAGCAAGCTGGAGAAAGGTTGTCAACTCGTTCACGCTTCGGGTCCTGATCAGTCTAAGCAAAAAAGACAGTGACACGGAATTAAACATAAAGCAGAAATTTGCTTCTATTGTCGGAGATCCTGTGAAGTATCCTGTTATGAGTTCGTTAGGAGACAATCTTCAGTACTCGTTCAATGCATCGTATAACCCATATCCCAAGAATCCAACGAGCCTCGGCCGCGATGGCACACGGGAAAATGTCGGCTCTGTATTTCTGGACCTTACCACTTCACTCAATGATCCACGAACATTCATTGCTGGTACACCTGCTCCGGCAAAGTTGGCTGCTGGTAAGTTATTTACTGATTTCACCGCCTATGCGGGCGCGCCTGCCGGGCTGAGTATGAGTGCGTTGGGTACAAATGCGCAGGGCGGAGAATATTCTTACATCAACGCATTGAGATATTCTTATGATTTTGCAGGATCAAAAGCCGAGCCTGCCATTATTATTGGGTATCCTGAAACATGCTTCAACATCGCTGAAGGTATTAACAGGGGATGGTCTGGTGGAAATGCCGGTACCTGGTATACAAATGGGATCAAAGCTTCGATGACATTTTTGGGTCTGAGCGATGGAAGTACAATACCTGTTGGTAACCTCACAGGAACAACCACCTATGGTTCTGTCGCCGTTTCCGTTACTAATTATTTGGCGCAGGCTTCAGTTCAGTACCAAGGAGGTGCGGCTGGCCTGTCACAAATATTGAATCAGAAGTACCTTGCCTTCTGGCACAATTCAAACTGGGAAGCATTTTTTAATCAGCGCAGAACGGGTGTTCCGGCATTTTCTGAAGGCGTTGGAAGTGGAAATGGAAATAAGATTGCAAAGCGTTGGCAGTATCCTCGTTTTGAAGTTGATGCAAACAAAACAAACTATGAGGCGTCAATTCAAAGTCAATATTCTGGAGTTGATGATTTGAATGGTGTCCTGTGGATATTGAAATAGATGTAGTGAATTCTGGGAAGTTGGGTTGGCCGGGGGTGTTATGCCCTCGGCTTTTTTATTGATTTTAAAAAAATATTATTACATCAACTTAACCTTTGTATCGATGTCATCAAGGCGAAGCTTCGTCAGAAATGTTGCATTGGGAGGATTAATTTCTGGATTGTCACCCAGTGTGCTTTTGGCCAGTGATACGGAAGGAAAAAAGGGAGTCAGTAAAAGAGTATTGCGCATTGTTCACATTACCGATGTTCACATGTTGGATCGCAAAATTGCGGAAACTTGTTTCGATAGGGTGATTCAGGAGATTAATGCCCTAAAAGATAAACCAGATTTGATCATTAATTCCGGCGACTCGGTAATGGATGAAAACAAGCAAACCATGGAGACGGTTGAAACGAGATGGAATTCCTGGAATAATATTGTGAACACGAAAAATAAAATTCCAATGAGGAGTTGCCTAGGCAATCATGATGTCTGGTATGGGCCAGACGAGGTGCTTGATAACCAGTATAAAAAGGATTCAAGGTATGGCAAGAAATGGGCGATGCAGGAACTTGGATTGCCTGATCGGTATTACTCGTTCGAGCAAGGTGGATGGAAGTTTATAGCGCTTGATAGCATTAATGGCGAAAAGGGGTATCAATTGGATGACACGCAATTTGAATGGCTCAGCACAGAGCTTGCGACTGCAAAACCAATTCTGATATTTAGTCACGTGCCGATCCTTTCGATGGGAGCATTGTTGTATTCCACCAAACGAAAGTCGCTTGCTGATGTGAAGTTCCCTTCCGGCGACATGCACAATGACCATCAGCGGATCAAAGACCTTTTTGGAAATCATAAAGCTGTAAAGGTTTGTCTTAGTGGTCATGTTCATTACGTGGATGCAATTGAATATCTTGGAGTAAAATATTTATGCAATGGTGCGGTGTCAGGCAATTGGTGGGGAGATCCGCTTTTCCTTGATGAATTTCCACCTCTATACACTATCCTGGACCTGTACGACGACGGTTCAAGTAATTTTGAATACATCTATTATAACACTCACGTATAAACAGAATGAAATCGATATTCGCAGTCACTCTAGTCAGCCTGTGTCTTTTCGCGCAATCCGCCAGGAGTCAGGGGAAAACAGAAAATCTAATTCTCATTACTTTGGATGGAATGAGATGGCAGGAAATTTTTGGAGGCGCGGACTCATCTCTCATGCGTCAGCAGCAACACCTGAAAGATCCTAAATCAAAGGAGAAATTCTGGAGAGACAATCAAAGCGAAAGACGAAAGGTATTGCTTCCTTTTTTCTGGACAACGATCGTCGCGCAAGGACAATTGTATGGAAATCGGATATTGGGAAGTAAAGTCAATGTCACTAATAACCAATGGTTTTCGTATCCTGGCTATAACGAGATTCTTACCGGGAAAGCTGACAATCAAAACATCCACAGCAACGATAAATTTTATAATCCCAATACGACTGTCCTTGAATTTATCAATGCACAACCTGATTTCAAGGGAAAAGTGGCAGCGTTTTCATCGTGGGATGTTTTCCCTTACATCATTAATGATAAAAGGAGCGGGGTATTTGTAAGTAGTGGAATGGTTGGCTCAACCAACGGCATGCTCACTGAAAAGGAGCGGACAATGAATGAACTGATGCCGGTGTTGCCCAATCCATTAGGCGACGTTCGCCTCGACGCATTCACCTTTCAGTATGGAATGGAGTATCTGAAAAAGAATAAGCCAAGAGTCCTGTACTTTGCTTTCGACGAAACAGACGATTTTGCTCATGGAGGCGAATATGGAGCATATCTTAACTCCGCTCATAATACAGATGCCTTTATTGCAGAGCTGTGGTCCTACCTTCAAAATGAAACAATTTACAAGAACAAAACAACCCTGCTAATAACCTGTGATCATGGAAGGGGATCAAATGCAACAGAATGGAAGAGCCATGGAACTAAAATTAATGAGGCCGATCAAATTTGGTTTGCGGTCCTTGGTCCCGATACCGCGCCCATAGGTGAGATCAAGGATGGACAGGTTTATCAGAATCAGTTTGCAAAGACAATGGCCGCATTTCTTCGTCTGAATTACTCCAACAAGTTTCAGGTTGGCGAACAGGTCAAGATGGTAATTAAGTGATTGGCGATCTGACTATTCAGTTCCTATAAACTCATTCTACCTTCGCGCAGTCGACTGGGTTTATTTGATTGGCTTTGATGGCGTGACTTTCTATGGTTATCCAGGCTTTGTGTTCACTTTGTTGTTTTTCAAAATCCCTCGCTCGCCAGACTTCGTGCGGGGTATTAAATTGACCTTTGTTTAACTGCCTGGAAGCAGGGCTAGCGGTCATTTTTATTCTCCGCAGGAACTTTCCTTCTTCCAAACAGATTATATCCCCAACCAAATCAACTATGACAGATCAACAGCAAATAATCCTAAAAATGGTGACCGGGGCATGGGAAACCCAGGCATCTCGCGTAACCAAACTTTTAACTACCCTCTCGGACGAGAAGCTGCTTTCTGAAACTGCTCCTTCCAGAAACAGCGGACTTTACCTCGTGGGACATCTCGCTGCTGTCAGTGACGCTTTGTTTCCATTAATGGGATGGGGCGAGAAATTATATCCTGAGTTAGACAATATTTTCTTAAAGAATCCTGAAAAGTCAGGTCTTGAGAAGCCAACGCTAGCACAGATTAAAGATTACTGGAATACAATTGACAAAAAGGTGACAGAGCATATTCGTTCCACGCAATATGATGAGTGGTTTGCCCGACACAATGCCGTATCAGCTGAGGACTTCGCAAAAGAGCCGTTTAGAAATAAGATGAATATCTTAATCAATAGAACTAATCATATGAGTTATCACCTGGGGCAGTTGATTTACCTGACGCCTCACAAGGATTAATACAATATATTTTCGTGCAGATTCGCGGACATTTTTTCCATGACGTTGTTGGTGTATTTCACCAATACCGTTCCTTTATAAGTAAATGTTGACACTCACTTTAAATTCTTAGCCGCCCTCTCCACCAATTCCCATCCTTCTTTCACATGTTCAATAGTGGTTCTCTCGTTGCCCGCCACAAAACGAATCGCATACTTATTATTGAGCCTGGTTTGAGTTAAAAGAATTCTGCCACTGCTATTGAGCGCGTTCAGGAGATTTGCATTTACTTCATCGAGCTTTTTCTCATCCGTTATTTCATCCGGAACATAACGAAAGCACACCAGGTTTAATGGAACCGGTGCAAGCAATTCAAAATTTTTCGTTGAAAGGACTTTCTCTTTTAGCCATTGACCGTACTCAATGTGGCGTCGGAGGATATCTTGTAACCCTTTCAACCCGAACGAACGGATTACAAACCACAGCTTCAATGAACGGAACCGCCTTCCCAGGGGAACTCCCCAGTCGCGGTAGTTATTAACCAAATGATCTTCAGGAGTTTTGAGATACTCCGGCAGGATACTGAACGTTTTGATCAACGCATTTTTATCTTTTACAAAATAAGCAGAGCAATCAAAATTTGTAAACATCCACTTATGAGGATTCACCACAAAACTGTCGGCGTGCTCAGCACCGTTACTCATCCACTGCATTTCTGGCAAAAGGAGTGCAGTGCCTGCATAAGAAGCGTCAATATGGTGCCAGCACTTGTACTTTTGACAAATCTTTGAAATTGTCGCAATGGGATCAATAGCAGTCGAACTCGTTGACCCGATGGTTGAGACCACGCATAGTGGAGTGAAGCCTTGCCGGATGTCATTTTCGATGGCCTCTATGAGTTCATTGGGTTTAAGTGCAAAGTTCTCGTCCACTTCAATTTTTACAAGGTTCTCAATTCCGAATCCAGCGATCTTCACGTCCTTATCAACGGACGAGTGCGCTTGCGTCGAAGTATATACCCGATAGCGTTGGGTGCCATCAAAACCTTTCTGGTTGATTTGATACGAAGAGTAATGTTCGCGTGCGGTGAGTAACGCGACCAATGTTGCGGATGAACTACTATCCTGAATAACCCCGGTAAAAGAAGGAGGTAATCCAATCATATCACGCATCCATTCCATCATTCGTTCTTCAAGCTCTTCAGCGGCAGGTGATGTAAGCCAGATCATGCATTGTGCCCCAAGCGTGGATGATAACATTTCTGCAAGAACACTCGGTCCACTGGCACCAGTAGGAAAATAGGCGAAGAACTGAGGATGCTGCCAGTGTGTCATTCCGGGCATGATGATCGAATTGAAGTCCTCAAAAAGTTTATTGAAAGACTCTCCTTCAAGCGGAGCGGAGGCAGGAAGTTGATTTTTTATGTCGCCCGGTCTGATCAGTGGCCTCACATCAAATTGCTTTGTGTTTTCCATGTAATCGGCCATCCAGTCTACCAGCTGATGGGCGCTTTCGCGAAAGTCTTTTGTTTCCATGCCACAATAAAACTAAAAATCAGCAGAAAAGCTCTTTAAATGGAACCAAGGAATCTCATAGCTATTAAAAGTGTAAAAAATACAATTAATAATTATATTTGATTATAATTCCCGTACTTAGAATAAATTGATTCTTTATGAAGAAAATACTTTTCTCATTGTTATTCGTTTGCAGCGCAACGTTCACGTTCGCCCAGCAAATGGATTATCCTATTCAATTAGTTCCGTTCACCAGCGTGAAACTAACAGACAACTTCTGGTTGCCGCGTGTGAAGATTAACCATACCGTCACTATTCCAGCGTCTTTTGAACGCTGTGAAGCAACAGGACGTGTTAAGAATTTTGAGATGGCTGCTGCAAAAAGCGGGAAATTTTGTACGATTTATCCATTTGACGATACTGATATATACAAGACAATAGAGGGGGCTTCTTTTTCTATGAGTCTTTATCCGGATAAGAAAATGGATATGTATGTTGACTCGCTGATTGTGAAGATCAAGAATGCTCAGGAGCCAGATGGATATTTATATACAGCGCGCACCATTGACCCAAGCAAAGCCCACGAATGGGCGGGTAAGGAACGATGGGAAAAGGAAAGGGAAATGAGTCATGAACTTTATAATTCAGGTCACCTGTATGAAGCAGCAGCGGCGCATTTTCAGGCAACTGGCAAAAGAAATCTCCTCGACATTGCGTTGAAGAATGCGGATCTCGTTTGTTCTGTATTTGGTCCTGGTAAAAGGCACGTGGCACCAGGACATGAAGTAGTGGAGATGGGGCTTGTGAAACTTTATCGTATCACGGGCAAAAAGGAATTCTTGGCTACAGCCAAAGATTTTATTGAGGAACGCGGACACTTTGCGGGCTATGATCCTAAGAACAAAGACCCGTTTAAAAACGGATCGTACTGGCAGGATCATATTCCTGTAGTCGAGCAGAATGAGGCCATCGGTCATGCTGTTCGTGCAGGCTATTTATATTCTGCTATGGCGGATGTAGCGGCGCTAACGGGTGATGCAAAGCTTTTGAAAGCCGTTGATACCATCTGGAACAATATGGTGTCGAAGAAATTTTATGTCCAGGGCAGTATTGGTGCCGTTGGAGATGGTGAACGATTCAGAGATAATTATGATCTTCCAAATTCAACCGCCTACAACGAGACTTGCGCAGCTATTGCCAATGTTTATTGGAATCACAGAATGTTTCTTCTCCACGGAGATTCAAAATATATCGATGTACTGGAAAAATCTTTATACAATGGTTTGATCTCTGGTGTGGGGATGGATGGAAAATCATTTTTCTATACCAACGCGATGGAAATTAAAAATTATGTCCATCATAAGGATATGGAGGCCGGGCGGTCTGGTTGGTTTCCATGTTCGTGCTGCCCCACAAATGTTGTTCGTCTGATTCCTTCTGTTACAGGTTATGCGTATGCGCAAAAGGGTAGTAGTGTTTATATAAACCTATTTATGAGCGGGATGGCAACATTGAGCGTGAATGGTAAGCCTGTTCAGATCGAACAAAAGAATAACTACCCGTGGGATGGAGGCTTGACATTCAACATCTCTCCGAAGGGATCAATGCCAATGACATTGCTTGTGAGAATTCCAGGTTGGGCTCAGAACAAGGCAATACCATCTGACCTTTATGCGTTCGAGAAGAATTCTGATAAGAAAGCTGAGATTAAGGTTAACGGGCAAATGGTGACCTACGTAATGGATAAGGGCTATGCCGTGGTAAACAGGACCTGGAAGAAGGGTGATGTGCTATCGGTGAACTTGCCAATGGAAGTTAGAAATGTAGTAGCCAATAAAAACGTGAAAGACGACGTTGGAAAAATAGCAATTCAACGCGGTCCCTTGATGTATTGTGCTGAATGGCCAGACAACAACGGCAAGACTAGCAATATAATTCTGCCTCAGGGAACGGTGCTTACGCCGGAATTTAAGAGCGATCTTTTGAATGGTGTTACGATACTTAAAGGGGAATCTACCGCCGTAATCGTCGATGCCGCAGGTAATAATATTTTAACTGTGCGCCAACCCTTCATGGCCATCCCATATTATGCGTGGGCCCACAGGGGTAAAGGAGAGATGGAAGTTTGGTTCCCGGAGAAAGTGACAGCCGTGGACATTATAGCAAAATAAACTTAGACGTTGGGTATTAAACATTGGGGGTGCTCAGGTATTAACCATCGAGTGCCATCAATGCTTAATACTCAATACTAATGAAGGCCTTATTCAAGTTCAATAAACCGTTCAAGAGAAAAAGCCTGGGATCGTTCTGCAAATAGTGTTTTCACTCTTCCCCACACGCTTCCGAAAAGCTCGGACTTTCTGTATTTCTCCAGATCATTCGGGTTATCCCAATGACTTAATGTAGTGAAGCATTGCGGGTCTTCCGAATCTTTCAACAATTGAAGGTGGGTGCAGCCTGGAAAATAGCGTATTGCAGTTTTATTTTGATCAAAAATTTCCAGGAATTCGTCTACCCCATTTTCTGTGAAATGCATGCGCACGATTCTTATCATCATATGATATTTTATTGAGAATTGATGAATTATAAAGGAAATCAAATTCTGGAATACTTTAAACAAATTCAGCCAACTCTTTATGACATTCCTAGTGAGATAACTACTCCGACCGATTACCTCTCGATGTTCGACCAAGATCGGGGTCAGGATAGAAGGGGACTGAAGGGTGACTACCCCAAGCCCGGAAACTCAAATCCACTGATATCCCACTCACTGGAATCATACACGAAGTTTATAACGCAATATCCATTAACAACACGCGAACTACCTTCATTGGGATGGCCAACATAGGTGAGTTGCGCTTCGGCCCGCGCACGACTTTTTTCTATTTCTATTGTCACACTTTCAATTTCTATTTTTTCAATCTCAAAGAAGGAATGTGCTCCCTGGAAAATTTTTATCATCGCCGAAATAACGGAAGCTGAGTGCTCCTTGCCGTTAAAAAGAATCACTTTTGAAAGTTTGTACACATCATATTCTTCGTCCCACTGTCGTGAAAGTAAACATTCAATGAAATCTGTTACATGTCTCCGAAGATCATAATCATGATTGGGATGGAATTCCTCATATATGAAATGATGGGTCATTCCTGCCAGAAACACGGTGTCTGTCTCATGATCGAATAACTCTTCCGTTATGAAGCGGTAGATGACCGTGTCGTCGTATTCACAGCAGCAATCAAGCTCAATGTGTTTCTCTTTCATCAGACCTCTTAGTCTTTTTAGTTCATCTTGAAGCTGGCCTTTGCTAATTGAGTCCCATTTAGGAAACGCCGGCTTTTCCAACAGGTCGTACACTTTCACTATTTTCGCATCTTTATATTGCTTTTCGAAATCGTAAATGTTGGATAACCACTTGTTTTCAACTTCAGGACTTAGCCCTGACGTCTCGCTGATAACCATATTATGCTCCAGCTCAAGTTTTAAACGTAGCAATGCAGTAGATGCTCTGAGGGCTTCATGCGGGTCTAACCCGTCTTCATATAAATTTTCCATGTGTGTCTGATTTTGATATGAAACTAACATCTGACTCACGAGGATGAAAAAAAATTGAGTACGGAAAACCTGACGATATTCTAATGTTAGAAAAATGGCATCAACCGTTGAGTATTGTGGTTGCTAAGTGGTTTGACTATCAAATGCCCCACTACCTTAAGAGTGTAGGGGTACGATGGTGTTATTCCTCAAAAATTATGTTCACTGGACTATCGTAGCTTAGGCCAAGTAGTTCATTCGCATTTCCCTTATAAATACCAATTTCAAGAAGTCCAAGCCCGTTGAACAAAACAAAGCAATCCCCCTGTTCAGCCTGGTAGTAGTTTGTATGAACACGTCGCATTTTTTCGCCGCCGAAGCTGATCGTGTAAACTTTTCCTTTGCTTAAAATTTCAAACGTTTCTTTTTCAATATTGGTAATGAGGTTTCCAAAATTATCCACCCGGATAACGTGCCCAAGTATTTGTTTTTTGGTTGCCTTTACATGGCGGTCAGTCATTTTTTTGAAAGTCGCGAGAGACTTGCCAAGGGTTGAAATAGAAACACCACTGGCGAGTCGTGCGGCGGCGGGAGCGAGGATATCTTTTTCCGGAAAGGTTGTAAATACCGGACTGATTGTGTTAAGTTCAATTAGGCTCTGTTGATTCTTGTCACTCACCAATCCCATTAGACCATTATCGACGCCCACAAAGAAATGATCTTCCAATCCCATAGCGAAGAAAGCGTCGCCGCGATTTCCAGCTGCGTCTACTGCCACGATGTGTACGGTTCCTTTTGGGAAATCACGAAATACTGATTTCAGCACAAAAGCGCCGTGAGCTATGTCGCAGGCATTAATTTTGTTGCTGATATCGATAATTGTAAGCCCAGGGTTCGTGCTCAGGACCTTGGCTTTAATGGCCGCCACGTAGTGGTCGCTCTCTCCGGAGTCGGTAAGCAAGGTGACGATGGCCATTCTGTTTTAATTGGGCTGAACCGTTTGAATGGGAAAGCCTTTATTTCATTAGTTTTGTCACGAAATTAAATCATTTTCATATTAATTCATTGATCGAAAAAACCATCACATTAGACGACGTCTCCCTGATCGATTTTCTGGGAACGGGTAACAGGAATATTAACGAGCTTTCGTCGGCCTTCCCCAAGAGTCGTATCGTGTCACGCGGTAACGAAATCCTCCTGAAAGGTGAGGATACCGACGTATCTCAGATCACCGATATCTTAAATGCGCTTCTGGACCATTTCCACCAATTTGGACGCATAACGCAGGAGAATGTACGAGGCTACATCACCCAGGAAAAGCAGGAATTCATTCCCGATGATTCACCTGACGGTATTTTACTTTACGGCACCAAAGGTCACCCTATTAAAGTGAAAACGGTCAACCAGCAGAGGCTGGTTCAGGCTGTAAAAGATCATGACCTTGTCTTTGCCTTAGGGCCTGCCGGCACTGGTAAAACATATATTTCGGTGGCGATGGCTGTAAAAGCGCTGAAGAGCAAACAAGTCAAAAAAATCATTATCACTCGTCCAGCAGTAGAAGCAGGCGAGAATCTTGGATTTTTGCCAGGTGACCTGAAAGAGAAAATTGATCCGTACCTCCGGCCGATCTACGATGCCTTGAATGATATGGTGCCCTTTGAAAAGCTACAATATTATATGGAACGTGAAATTTTGGAGATTGCTCCCCTGGCATACATGCGCGGGAGAACGCTTAACAATGCGTTCATTCTGCTGGATGAAGCTCAGAATACTACACCTATGCAAATGAAGATGTTCCTCACGCGGATGGGGCCGGAATCAAAAATGATCGTTACAGGTGATGTTACTCAAATTGACTTGCCGGGTAATCAACGCTCAGGTTTGAAGGAGGCTGTGAAGATCTTGAATAATGTTACTGGGATTGGATTCGTTGAACTGAATGAGAAGGATGTGGTAAGGCACAAACTGGTTAAAGATATAATTATCGCCTACACTAACATTGCTACGCCTTAATGAAGATTCGCTGAATTTTGTGACATTTTCAATTTCCTGCTAACGGTTTGTCCCAATCTAAGCGTTAGAACGAGTGTTGAACAGATGACGACCTTTCATCATTCAGCTTTCATTTCTATCTTCCTCCATGCAGTGGATTCCCTTTGCTATGGTTCGTATTGCTGCGGTTTTTTGCGGCGGGGTTCTCCTTTGTATTTACAAACCAGCACTTTTTTCTTCCGAATTAGCCACGACCCTGTTGCTGGTTTTCCTGACTATTTACTTTCTGGTGAGAATCGTTCTGGACAAGTCGCCGGAAATAAAGTTGGCTTCTGGTGTGATTGGATTAAGTACAATTTTATTTGGAGGTTATCTTAATGTGAAATTGAAGAATGAATCAGAACGAGCTGACCATTTGATTCAGATCAAAGAGAAGATTCTTGCCTACCAGGTGAAACTAATAACCCCGGCCGAAGAAAAGGAAAAGTCATTTAAGCGCGTGGGATCTGTGCTGTCCGTACGCACAGAGATTGGCTGGGTGCCATCTTTTGGTAAGGTAAATCTGTACTGGCCGAAACAGGAACTGGTGACCCATCTTGACTATGGTGATATAGTACTAATCAAAGGTCAGCCACGTGAATTGGAATCAGCATTCAATCCCCATGAATTTAATTTCAAGGAATTCCTGCGATTCAAGAATACATATCATCAACAGTTTGTAAAAGGTGGAGACTGGTGGCTGGTTAGCCGATCTAAAGATAAAGGTTTCCTATTTTATGCACACCGGGCTCGCGGATGGTCAGTTGCTGTTATCAAGAAATTCATATCATCGCCCCGCGAGCAAGCAATAGTTACTGCGTTGGTACTTGGGGTCACGGATGGCCTCGATACAGATCTGTTAAATGCTTATGCTGCCAGCGGTGCTATGCACGTTCTCGCCGTCTCCGGACTCCATGTAAGTATTATCTATGGAATACTACTGTTCTTTTTTAAACCTCTCGGGAAAAGCAACACTGCTCAATGGGCAGTGGCTGTACTAAGTTTATTGCTTCTTTGGGGCTATTCTTTCGTTACCGGCCTTTCTCCTTCTGTACTGCGCGCGGTGACAATGTTCTCATTTGTTGCTGTTGCGAAGCCCGTTGGACGAAGCACCAATATCTACAATACCCTTGCGGCATCGGCTTTCTGCCTCCTGCTTTATGACCCTTATCTGATCATGTCAGTGGGATTTCAGCTTTCCTACCTGGCGGTTTTGGGGATAGTATATATGCAACGTCCCATCTTCAATCTTTGGGAGGCCAGATCGGCATTTATGAATTGGGCCTGGCAACTTTCATGTGTATCCATTGCTGCACAGATTTCTACGTTTGCTATAGGATTTTACTATTTTCATCAATTTCCAGTTTATTTTCTCGTGGCAAATTTGTTTATCATCCCGGGCTCGTTTGTCGTATTGGTAGGAGGGATACTGCTCTTGATAGTCAGTCCACTTTCATTTTTTGCATCGTGGCTTGGAACTGGACTGGAGTGGTTTGTAAAAATTTTGAATGAAGGAATCTTTACAGTAGAGAAAATTCCGTTTAGCCTGATCAGTGATGTTTATATTTCAGCAACTCAATGCTATCTCCTGTTTGTTGTCGTGCTGATTGGGTTACTTTTGATTCAATTCAGGAAATTCAGTTTAATTGTGATGATCTTCATAGCGATTGTTTTATTTTCGTTGATCTCATGGCAGCATTTATTCATTGATATTAGCAAATCAAACTGGATTGTTTACCGGATCCAGGGCCACAGTGCCATGGAGTGGTCTGAGAATGGGCATTCTTTCTTTATAGCCGATTCGGCATTTCTGAATGACAAAAAGAACATTAAGTTCCACCTGCAATCAAACAGGCTCGCGAATGGCATAAATGAAGTCTACTCTAACGATTCACTACCACATGTTTCAAACGGCTGCCAATTGTACCAGCATAGCGGAAAGAAATTTTTATGGATAGCAAATCAGAAGTTTAAATTGCCGGCGAAATTGGCGGTTGATTATTTAATCATTAGCAATAATTCGGTCGGATCAATTAGTAAACTAAAGGGCCACGTCCAATTTAAAAAATTAATTCTCGACGGGAGTAATTCATATCGGTATTGTGAACGGTTAGAAAAAGAGGCTCTTAGTTTACCTGTGATTTGTTATTCAGTCTTAAAGAATGGCGCATTTGTGACGGGACTTTGAATATTTTTACCGTCGGTGTTCGCGTACCGCCAAAATCTGCGAGTATTCTATCAGTGTGCATCAGTAGGAAATGTATTAAGCAAGCCCTTGTTTTAGTATCTTTAGATCCAATACATGAATTATGGCATTAGTTGAAATTAGCGTTAAGGACCGCATAGGTTACATCACCCTCAATCGCCCTGAGAAACGCAATTCATTGAGTCCTGAAATGGTAAGTGAGCTGAAGATTGCCTTTCAAGAAGCCGAATCGGACGAACATGTTAAAGTAATTGTTTTGAAAGCAAATGGTGAGTCATTTTGTGCAGGGGCGGATCTCGCTTATTTGCAGAATCTCCAAAAATTTTCATACGAAGAGAACCTTGCCGATTCGCGTCATCTGAAGGAATTGTTTCTTCAGATCTATACTTTGAAGAAGGTGGTCATTGCTCAGGTTCAAGGCTCGGCTCTCGCAGGAGGATGTGGGCTCGCTACAGTATGTGATTTTGTGCTTACGGTGCCTGACGCTACATTTGGGTACACCGAGGTTAAGATCGGATTTGTTCCTGCCATAGTAATGGTATTTTTATTGCGAAAGATCGGCGAGGCCCGTGCAAAAGAGCTTCTCCTTACTGGTAATCTCATAACCGCTGAAGAGGCCCGGTCAATCGGTTTAGTCAACAGGATAGTTGATAATGGATCTCTTGAGAATGAGGTTCTTACTTTTGCAGCCACGTTAATCAACACCGCATCGGCCCAATCTCTTGAACTGACAAAAAAAATGATTTCAGATGTTCAACATATGAAACTTGAAGAGGCGCTGGACTTCGCCGCGCAGCAAAATGCACATGCCCGCAATACAGACGATTGTAAAAAAGGAATTGAGGCATTTCTCAGCAAGCAGCCATTAAAATGGTGACATTCTTTATCTGATCGCTAATTGCCTTTGTCCACGCCAGAATCCATATTAAAACAATATTGGGGTCATGATCAATTCAGGAGTCCCCAACGCGAAATCATCCGGGCCGTGATGGAAGGAAGGGATATATTGGCATTACTCCCCACGGGTGGTGGAAAGTCTGTCTGCTTTCAGGTACCTGGAATGCTACTCGAAGGAATCACGCTTGTAATAAGTCCTCTGATTGCTCTTATGCAGGATCAGGTGCACCAATTGAAATCAAAAGGTATCCAGGCAATGGCCGTGCACACTGGCATGAGTCGGCGTGAGATTGATATTGCGTTGGATAATTGTATTTATGGGAAGTTTAAATTCCTGTATCTATCACCTGAACGCTTAAAGACTGAAATTTTTCTTGCCCGATTCCGGAAGATGAACGTCTCGCTGGTCGCAATTGACGAGGCTCATTGTATTTCGCAATGGGGCTATGATTTTCGTCCTCCCTATCTTGAGATAAGTGCCTTGCGGGAAATAAAACCCGATGTTCGGTTTTTGGCCCTCACCGCTACCGCGACAAAACTCGTTCAGGATGATATTGTTGACAAGGCCGGACTAAGAGACCCACTCATTTTCAAGAAGAGTTTTGCGCGTGAGAATATCTCTTTTGTAGTACGCCAAACTGAGAATAAAGAGAAGAAATTACTTGAGATTTTAAGAAATGTACCCGGCACTGCCATTGTTTATGTTCGTTCCAGAAAGGCAACAGTAGAACTCAGTAAGTGGCTCGAGCGACAAAAGGTGAAAGCGATTTTTTACCATGCGGGCCTCACTCATACGGACCGAATGGCCAGGCACGAAGAGTGGATCGGCAATAGAACGCGCGTTATGGTAGCTACCAACGCATTTGGAATGGGAATAGATAAATCAGATGTGCGGGTGGTGATTCATATGGATCTGCCGGAGAATCTTGAATCATATTATCAAGAGGCGGGAAGAGCCGGGCGCGATGGTAATCGTTCATTCGCAGCGCTGGTATTTCACGAAGTGGATGTTACAGCACTCAGAAGCAAAGTGCAACAATCAAATCCTTCCGTTGATTATTTAAAAAAAGTGTACCAGGCTCTGGCTAATTATTTTCAATTGGCGGAAGGAAGCAGCGAAGGGGAGAGTTACAGTTTTGACCTGGAGGAATTTTGTACCAGGTTTAGTTTACGTTCAGCGGCAACGTTTGCCGCCTTAAAAAAGCTTGAAGAAGAGGGGCTAATTCAATTAAGTGAAAATTTTTATCGTGCCTCACGCATTCATATTTATAAAGATAAAACTCACCTATATGAATTTCAGGTAGCGAATGCGCGGTTCGATCCCCTGGTTAAATCGGTACTCAGGCTTTACGGTGCTGAATTATTTTCTGATTTCACACAAATATCGGAAGGGACAATAGCCAAAAGTCTAAAGGCACCAGTCAATGACGTTATTTCATTATTGCACCAGCTATCAAAATTGCAGGTACTGGAGTATGAGCCTGCAACAGACAAGCCACAAGTTACCTTTCTGATTCCACGACAGGATGCAAACAATCTACCGTTGAATCATGCCCGGCTGACGGAGCGTAGAGATCTCGCCGTGAGGAAGACCGAAGCGATGATCAATTTTGCCCGGCAGACAGTCCGCTGCCGCATGCAGGTGGTGCTGGAATATTTTGATGAGATATCTTACGATGAATGTGGAATGTGTGATGTCTGCATGGAGAAAAAGAAAAAAGACAATCACACCTCTTTTAAAGATTATGAGTCCCGTGTTATGGAACTGCTTTCATTGAAGCCGATGACTGTAGATGAACTTGCAGCCGCTATCGGTCCCCGTGATCATCACCTCTTTATCGAGGTTGTAAGAGAAATGGTGGATCAAGGGGTTATCATGTATGATGAGTATTGGGTGTTGAGAAGAGACAAAAGATAACTTTCATCTTAATCAATAAATCATCAAATCACTAAATCTTTAATGCGCTCCCTTCAAATACGCCCATCCCTGTTCCTGCTTCGTTACGATCTCCACAAATGCGGAAGGAACAATAACAGCGGTTGGTAATAAATCTTCTTTTTTGATTTTAAGTCTTCTCATTGTGTTATTGCACGCCGCAAAGATCACACCTTTAGATGACAGGTCAGCGATCTGTTTTGAGACTTTTGATTTGTTGGCAATAAGTACCGCCAGTCCTGAGCTGTGACAGACCACTTCGATCTTCGCCTTCGGCCATGCGGCCAGAACATTTCCAACCTGAGCTACAATTGATGCTTGCTCGGTTGAATCGCCAACGGTAAATTGCATCACCATTTTGTGAACTTTGGTGTCGACCACCACCTGCGGATCTTGAGCTTTCACAAGGAAGGCAGAAAAGACAATAACGAGTGTGAATAAGATTTTCATGAATATGGATTTATGGTTTCGCTGTCATTTTTTTGAAATGTAAAACTCTAAACGTCAATTATCAAATAACAAAATAGTGGTCATTTCTTAGCCTTCGCCAGGATCTCCGGAAAAGGGCCATATTTATGTTGTGTTTCACTAAATCCATCCGTGTATGGCCCGAAGGGATGATCCACTGGCTTCAGTTCAATCTTTGGCCAGTCTTTAGCAAACTTTTTTACGGGACGCGGAAGACTAACAACATAACCCGCGATATCCCATGCCTCCTCTTCCGTTAGAATAGGAGAATCATAAGTAGATCCATTAGGCATATTGGCCAGAATGTATTTTGAAAGATTTGAGATCCGGAAGAGACCCGCTCCGGTATTGAAGCTGTTCTCACCCCCCAATGGTGGATAGATGAATTTGCCATTCGCGGTGATTCGCTGACCTTCGCCTCTCCGACCATGACAGATCTGGCATTTTTGCAAGTAAAGTTTCTTTCCTTTTGTAGAATCTGCCGGCCGGTCAAGCCACTTTATTTCAACAAGCCCTGAACCCGCTGCCTTTTCACCTTTTGGAACATCCTTGCCAAGCCATTGGATATATGCTACGATCGCCAGCATCTCGGTCGACAATGAGTCGAGCGGTTTTCCATTTAGGCTTCTTTCAAGACAATCATTAACCCTCTTTTCAATGCTTTCGAGTCCACCGGAACGTGCGCGAAATTTTGGATACAATGACGCCACAGAGCCATAGTTGTTTCCAAACGGCTTCGTGCCTCCTTGTAAATGACAGTTTTGGCAATTCATTCCGTTGCTGATCTGCATTACCGTTCCTTGTGGACCCAGATAGTGTGATGTGCGCTCAATCAGCTCAAGACCGTACCGTATTCGATCGGCTGCTTTATCTTTTCCAAGTGTAGCGATATCAGGTGCCAGCCAGACCTTAGGCTTTTGAATTTCCTCAACGTTAGTTAATTCATTTTTGTCAGCATCAAAGATGCCAGGATTATACTTTAGCAACATGGTACCTGCTGCCAGTATCAGTAGAAGGCAGAAGATCAAGATGAGTACCCTGAATAGCCGTATCAGTTCATTCATAATTCGCGAACAAGATAAAGCGAACGTGAATAAGATCAGACACCGGTTGTAAAAAGGTTATTCCAATGCTTTTACACCTGGCAAGACCTTTCCTTCGAAGTATTCCAGTAATGCTCCACCACCGGTTGACACATAACTTACATCATCTGCAAAGCCAAACTGGGCCACAGCTGCTGCTGAGTCACCACCACCAATGAGCGAAAAGGCACCTTTTTTGGTTGCCCGTACTACAGCTTCGGCGATTGCCTTAGTTCCCGCTTCAAATTTTGGCATTTCAAAAACACCCATAGGTCCATTCCAAAGTATCGTTTTGGATTCTTCTATGACTTTTGAGAAAACAATCCGTGCCTGGGGTCCAATATCAAGTCCCATCCAGCCATCTGGAATCGCGGTGTTCATAACGATTTGTGTATTGGCGGCTGCGTCAAATTTATCAGCTGCCACTGAGTCAATGGGGAGGTGAAGTTCTACGCCCTTAGCTTTCGCCTTTTGAATCAATTCCTTGGCGAGTGCAAGCTTATCTTCTTCCACCAGTGACTTTCCGATATTTCCTCCCATCGCTTTGAAAAATGTATAAGACATACCACCTCCGATGATAAGATGATTGACCTTGTCCAGCAGCTGTTCAATAATCAAAATTTTATCGGAGATCTTGGCTCCTCCCATAATGGCAGTGAATGGTTTTTCAGCCTTCTCCATTACTTTTTTTGCATTAGCCAGTTCTGCAGCCATAACAAGGCCAGCGCATTTTTCTTTAAAGAACTGGGCCACGATCGTTGTAGACGCATGGGCCCTATGTGCTGTACCGAAAGCATCATTTATATAAATCTCTCCCAACTTTGACAGTTTTTCTGCAAAACCAACGTCACCTTTCTCTTCCTCCTTATAAAAGCGAAGATTCTCCAACAACAATACTTCGCCTGCTTTTAACGCACTCGCTTTTGTTATTGCTTCCTCACCTATACAATCATTGGCAAACTGAACCTTGCGCCCCAGGAGTTTCTCCAGGGTAGTAATAGTATGCTTCAATGAATATTTGTCATCAGGTCCGTCCTTGGGCCGGCCCAGATGTGACATTAGCACACAGCTGCCTCCATCTTTAAGAACCTTGTTTAGCGTTGGAATAGTCGCACGAATGCGGTTATCATCGGTAACATTAAGACTTTTATCCAGCGGAACATTGAAATCCACCCGAATGAGTGCGCGCTTGCCGGAGAAGTTGATGTCATTAATTGTTTTCATAAGTTCTTAATTTTTCAAATGTGCGTTTTAATTTTTTTAGTCTCCGAAGGAAATACCAAGCCCCTTGGCAGCTTTTACCAAGTTCGAGTTCTTGTCAACAAAGCTGCATTGCTTTGTAGCCTCATCAAGTGAAACGGAAGTGATATTACTATTTTTATAAGATACCATTCTGCCAAATCTGCCTTCGGCAGCCATTTCAAAGGCATGGACTCCGTAAAGTGAAGCTAGTATCCTGTCAAACGCCAGAGGACTGCCACCGCGCTGCACGTGTCCTAATACTGTTTCGCGTATCTCCGCGCTGCACCCCGCTTCTTTTAGTTGCTTTGACAATTGATAGGCTACACCTCCCAACCTAACGTGCTCAGACCCTTTGTCATTTTCTGAATAGGTGACCGTTCCGTTTTTGGGTTTTGCGCCTTCTGCAATAACTATATTGATGAAACCCCGACCCTTATGGTAGCGCGCATTTATACGTTTTACAATTTTTTGAATATCGTAGGGGATTTCTGGGATCAAACATACCTCTGCACCGCCTGCAATTGCAGTATGCAAAGCAATCCACCCACTGTCGCGCCCCATCACTTCCATGATCATAACACGATGATGACTTTCTGCAGTTGTAACCAGACGATCAAAGGCGTCTGTCGCAATCTGGACAGCGGTTTGAAATCCAAACGTAATGTCCGTTGCTGCAAGATCGTTGTCGATAGTTTTTGGTACGCCAATAATATTCATTCCTTTTTTGTAAAGAGCATTGGAGATTCGTTGTGATCCGTCACCTCCAATATTAATAACAGCAGTAAAGCCAAGATCTTTTATTTTTTTTACCAGCTCATCTGTGCGATCAGTCAACTTAATTGATCCATCGGGTTGTTGAACCGGGTATTTAAGAGGATTACCCTTGTTGGTAGTTTTTAATATAGTGCCGCCGCGAACGTGGATCCCAGCGGTCATGCGTTTGGTGAGTTTTATTATTTCTGTTGGCTCGCTGAATATACCGCCAAAAGCTTCCATACTTCCGTACACATCCCAGTCTTTTTCTTTTCTTGCCCTTTTTGCAATCGCACGAATCACGGCATTCAGGCCCGGGCAATCACCGCCGCCCGTCAATACCAGGAGTTTAAACTTTTTATCCATTGTCACTATTTCCAGTTTGCCGGGTCCAGCCGCCAGGCTTTGACATGAATCATTTGATCTTCTGTAATAAATTTTTTCCGCAATGCTTCCTGTAAGAAATGATTGAAATCACTGAGGCAAACAAGGTCGACTTTCTCCTTTTCAAAGTTTTTCTCGGCTGCGTCGAACCCATAAGTAAAGATGGCGACCATGCCGGATACTTCAGCTCCAGCTTCGCGAAGGGCCAACGCAGCCTTCAGGGAACTGCCGCCTGTGGATATAAGATCTTCAACGAGAACCACTGATTGTTTCTTTTCAATTTTACCTTCAATCAGATTTTCCATCCCGTGATCTTTTGGTTTGGGACGGACATACACAAAAGGCAATTGTAATTCTTCTGCTACTAAAGCTCCCTGCGGCACACCCGCTGTGGCAACTCCTGCAATCACCTCCGCCTTTGGAAAATTCTCCCGTATTGCCTGAGCCAGGCAGCGTTTGATGTATGACCGTACATCCGGGTAGGACAGGCTTAGCCTGTTGTCGCAGTAGATCGGTGACTTCCATCCACTGCTCCAGGTGAATGGCTTTTCATGGTTAAGCTTGATTGCCCCGATTTCCATTAGTTTGGAAGCTATCAGCCCTGCTGTAGCTTCCATGATTTTTGTGCCCATAGAAATGGCAATTTATAATGAAATGCCCACACACCAAGCATTTAAAAAGACTGAAAATACGGGTTGGCAGATTGAAAAATATTCGTGTTTTTGCAGGGCTAAGAATGTATGAACCTTTTCGTAAACGACATACCTATCCGCCTCCGAAAGCCGGGCACCCGACCAGAGGAAGGTCATTTTAATTCTGAGATCGAGGCGAACACGGAAACGATCACTAAAGCTAAATTGATAAATCACGTCTGGATCAGGCAGGCCTCGGTTGATCATCTCAACACTATTCTGGATTTGGTGAATTCCAAAGTACCGACGAACCTTCTCTCCCTTGACGTTACTGTGGACGACTACGAGGCAGTGAAAATTTTTCTAAAAAGTAAATTCAAGGTCATAAAGGCTGCGGGCGGCTTGATTAAAAAGAAAGACCGCTTTCTTATGATCTACCGGATGAAGAAATGGGATTTGCCAAAAGGGAAAAAGGAGAGTGGTGAAGAATATAAGCAAACTGCAGAACGAGAGGTTCTTGAAGAATGTAATGTGCAGGTAAAAGTGGGGAAGAAAATTTGTACCACCTGGCACACCTACACCATGAATCGGAATAATATGTTGAAGAAGACGCGTTGGTATGTAATGGATCTGGTGGATGACTCAAGAAGCCGGCCTAGCCTGGAAGAAGATATTGAGGAGTTACGATGGATGACGCGCAAAGAAGTCTATCACGCATTAGAAAATTCCTATAACTCGATCAGATTCGTGCTGGAGCAATATTACAAGTTGAAGGAGCAGTCGCGTCCCAAAGGCTAAAGAGAATAGGGGATTAATTTAGAAACGTCACCGCCATAGCGATGTACTTCGCGTATGATCGATGAACTGATAGCTGCAAATTCGGGAGAAGTGATAAGAAAAACGGATTCCAACTCGTCATTCAGAAACCGGTTTACCTGGGCAATGCTGTTTTCATATTCGAAGTCAGTAGTATTACGAAGCCCCCGTAACAGGTAACGAGCATTGCGCTTGCGGGCAAGTTCAGCAGTAAGTTCCGAATACGTAATCACGCTGATCTGTGGATATTTGGAAAAAGTCTTCTGAATGTTTTCAATCATCAACTCTATCTTAAAGTATCGCTTATCTTTTTGACTGTTATAGCCGATGGCGATATGGATCTCATCAAAAAGACTCAAGCCACGCAGTACAATGTCCTCATGACCTTTGGTAAAGGGATCAAACGATCCCGGGAAAAGCGCAATCCGCTTCATATCGGCAACAAATTCAAGGAAAAAAGGTCGAAGAAATGATGTTCCTGAACTTCGTCGAAAATGTAGCCAAACTTGAGTTTAGCAGGTCGGTCCCCAAACGATACATTCCTTACGTATTTGACAAATTCCTGGTAATGGGGGGAATTTTTGCCTATGTATCCCCAAAGTACCACGGGACTTGTCTCCTGATCAAGGCCCATCGCCTTCATTACCAGCATTATGTACTTGACGTAGTCGGAGAACTGCTTGATCAGAAATTGATTGTAGTAGATCAGCCTTCCTTCCTGAACGAACAGCACGTGAAGCTTGAAGCGGTCGACATATACATACAATGGTTGCCCTGTGCCTTTTGCAGCGAACGTCAGCACACCTTCGATCAGCGCTGACGACTGATGAAACAAATGAACGGTGGAATTGACGTAAACCCTCCTGAGCCAATCCAACATATCCGTCTGCATAGCGAAAATTGTCACGGCATCCGTCCTTTCATTCCGGCATATCTGAACAGATTCTTTGTCAGTATCAAGAACAGCGTTAAAGCTGAGGTAATCAACCGCAGCAGAATCAATAAACAATGATGAGGGTACCTGGATAAATTTATTATTCTTGATAGAGATTTTTACTTCTTTCCAGAATCCAGCGAGTAGATATTCGTGAGAGTCGAAAAGGGATTGAAGTGCTTCCTGAAGTTCGGCCTGTGAGCTAACTTCATTGAAAACATAGTCTTCAAAAAAAATCAGGCGGTCGTCATCACTATCGATGACCGCCACCTGAAAGTCTTTTGCTCCAATTTGAGTCAGCAGTATATATTGCTGAAGTTTCTCTTCATCAAATTTTTCATCTTTGATCTTCTTGATCAGCTTATGACGCGTGGCAATAGATGACAAAGTGGTTGTTTATATTTCCCAATTTCCGGCTGTTGCAGCATCTGCACGCGAGCCGAAGCGAAGTGGCTTCCGTGTCTTTTGGTCGTTACTTTCTTTACGAGCCTTGTTGATAGGCTGAGGATCCTTTACTTCGATCACATCAACCTTTAGACCGTTTCTGTCAATCTTCTTAACAAAGATGTCAAATTTCAATCCAGAACCTGGAACTTCACCAAGCTTTGTGAGGTCCGTGTTCTTATTGAACACGTAGTTAGAAAAAGTAATAAGTACCTTTCCCTTGGTAAGAGATTCACCAACTTTCACATCGGCGAGATTCTCAACGATACCAGCCTCTTGAAAGACAGGCTCATTTGGCGACGAACGCTCAGGAACTTTAATTAAATACGCTTTCATATTTTTTAGCACCTGATCCCCCGGTTTCACTTTATAACCCATGAACACACCATTGTCAGAGGCATTCATGGTATAGGTCTTTTTAAAGATTCTTTCCTTGGCTGAAACGTAGCCCAGTGTGTCAGTCTTGATCGTTACTTTTTCGCCACCGTACGCCTGCTGCTCAATAATTTCCCTGCGTTGAACAATTGGAACCATGCCGTTTTCGATGAACTGCACCAAAGAATCCCAGTTGGCGGTGTATTTTCCATTTTGTTCCTGATAAACGGATTCCGCTTCGCGTATCAATTTCAGTTTGTCAATAACGGCGGCTTCAGTTGATTCAATAACAGCGCGGTCGTCAATTACCCGTTGTACACCGGAATACAAGTAGTACGCCAGGACAAGACTTCCAGATATTAAAACTACCGTGAGGATTTTCGTCAGGTTCATTTTGGTTCAGGTTTAGCTTGCAATAATAAGTTCGTTTTTTGAGATTTTTAAGTTCAATTTTCAGTTTTTTAAGTCATTCTGAAGATTTCATTCTAAATTTTCAAATATCCCTTCAGACCGCTGATTTTTTCTGCGCTTTTGGCAAAACGAAAAAGGCCGTGTTTATTGATTTCAGGCAGTTCGTTGATCTCAGTGACCGACAGGAATCTCACATCCGTGATAATCTGCTCATTTCCGCTCATTTCCGGGTCTTCGCCTGTCAACAGTTTGCCGTCTATTACAGTAACGGCAAAAAACAGCTCTATGGCGTGTAGGGGGCCACTAATGTATTCACAGACAAATTGAAAAGCATCGACTTTTACCATAAGCCCGGTCTCCTCTCGATATTCTCGCTCAAGATTTTCCTGCGCCGTCTGCCCAAACTCGATACCGCCGCCGGGGACCGCCCAGAAATCATGGTCATAAAGGCCACGATGGTTAACCAGCAAAAGCTTGTCGCCCTTCCAGCACAAGCCACAAACCTTTGCCCTGACCCTGTTTCCATAAAGTTTCTCAACCGTTTTATCCACTGATCTGTTTTTGCTACGTTTTGCTTTTGGAATACCTAAATTTGTAAAAAATCACGGATTATGAAGAAGTTATTTTTTGTGCTGCTTTTAGGGACGATCGCCCTCTGTGCTTTGGGTCAGTCCAAGGGTTTTGCTCAAACAAAGGGAGCAACGATTACCTGGGAAAAGTCAAGCCATGACTTTGGAGACCTGACTCAGGGTGACAAAGTGGAATACACCTTCAGGTTCAGAAATACCGGCATGGAACCCCTCATCATAACCAACGTGCAGGTGACTTGCGGCTGCACAACACCAAAAGGATGGGCGCGTGACCCGATTCCTCCCGGTCAGCCGGGAGAAATTACCATCGCATTTAATAGCCTCGGAAAATTTGGTAAGCAGAACAAAGTCGTGACAATTATTTCCAACGCTGTGAACCCTGATGCGGGGCAATTGTCGTTCAGTGCAAATGTGCTCGAAAAGAAGACAGCTAATCAGTAGGCAAAATGCAATTGACAAAGCGTGCAGCTTAATCATCCTGTCGGGATTTTATCAACAGCCCCGCCAGGAGTGAATTTTTTTTTGAGACACACAGTCAAATTTAAACACAAGCTCAGTTGGAGTGACCTGTTGGTTGTCTTTGATGGCACGAATCCTCTTAATTGCCTTTATAAAAATTCCACCCCAAGGTTCCCCATCCGCATAACAACAACACTCCACCGATCGGAGTAACCGCGCCCCACCATGTTTGATTCGTGAGTGAGAGTATGTAAAGGCTTCCGCTGAATATGATCATGCCGCCGATAAAAAATGTGGCGCTTGTAGAAATCGAGGGAAATTTATCCATCAGCAAACCTGTCATCAGCAGCGCCAGGGCATGATAAAACTGATAGCGACTTGCCAACTCGTAGGTCTCTAATCTCCCATTTGTCGTGAGTACTGTTTTGAAAGCATGCGCACCAAACGCGCCAAGCCCGACTGCAAGTAATCCAAAAACGGATGCGGTTATTAATATAATTCGTTGACTCATTTAATTGTATTAAGTTCTTGTTAGTTGAAATTTCAAAACCAATTGGCCACCAAGTCACAAAGAACTTCACCGGTATGTCGAAACACCCAGGATCTTGGTGCGATTGTGGCTAAAGGAATTTACTTACAGTCTTAGCAAATAACTAATTGTTCCCATAATCCCTCGCTCCAAAGATAGCTGTTCCAATTCGAACGAGTGTAGTTCCTTCTTCCAAGGCGATTTTATAGTCTAAACTCATGCCCATGGAGAGTTCTGTCATCTGAATGTTAGCGGGGAGGGTTTTTTGTTTCAGAGATTCAAATAATGTTTTTAAAGATCTGAATTCCTTTCTGATTTGTTCCTGATTCTCTGTGAGACTTGCGATGCCCATCAGTCCGCGCACCTGAACAAATGACAGAGAACCAATTGCACCTGACTGAATCATCTCTTCAATCTCGGCGCTACCCAAGCCAAACTTAGTTTCCTCATTTGCAATATAAATCTGAAGCAGGCAGGGTATGACTCTGTTTATTTTTTGTCCCTCTTTGTTAATCTCTTCCAGGAGTTTGAGGCTATCGACAGAGTGGATCAGTGACACAAACGGCGCAATGAATTTTACTTTGTTTCTCTGAAGGTGCCCAATCAGGTGCCACTCCACATCGGCTGGGAATTGCGGTTGCTTCCCGGTCAATTCCTGAACCTTATTTTCGCCAAAAATCCGTTGACCAGATTCGTAGGCTTCCCTTATTTTATCCACCGGATGCGTTTTGCTGACCGCAATTAACTTGGCGGCAAAGGGTTTTAGCTCGGTCCTGAATTTCTCTATGTTATTTTTGATTCCCATTCTATCTTTAACCTTTTACTCTAAACGGCAGACAAAAATATGGCTATCCTCGGTACGTTGCTGAAAAGGGGAATAAAACTTCGTGAAAATCTCGAACAAGAATATTCCTCGCCTTTTGAGCTTCAAAAGAGTGAATTAAAACAATTGCTCATCACAGCGAGCAACACTGAGATTGGTAAATATTACAATTTCCCTGAACTCCTTGGTTCTTTTCGACGTGGTCCAAAAGAATTTTACAACCACTTTAAGAAAATCCCGATTCACGATTACAACAAGATTTATAAAGATTGGTGGCAGCTGGCATTAAAAGGAGCGAAAAATATATGCTGGCCTGGCCGTGTTAAATATTTTGCCCTGAGTTCGGGAACCTCGGATGCTGCCTCAAAATATATCCCGGTCACCAAGGACATGACCAAGGCGATTCAAAAGACCAGCATCCGGCAGATATTATCTCTTTCAAAATATGATTTACCTGCAAAATTTTTCGAGGCGGGAATTCTGATGATTGGTGGGAGCACTCACCTGAACAAAAAGGGAAGTTACTTTGAAGGGGATCTGAGTGGAATACAAGCAGCACGGTTGCCTTTTTGGTTTCAGCATTTCTATAAGCCTGGAAAAAAAATAGCGAAGACCCGCAAATGGGATTCCAAACTTGAAGAGATAACAAAGAAGGCCCGGGATTGGGATATTGGGATTATCGTGGGTGTGCCCGCCTGGATCCAGATATTGCTGGAGAAGATCATTTCTTATCACAACGTGCGACACATCCATGAGATCTGGCCTAACCTTGATGTCTATGTACATGGAGGTGTTTCATTTGATCCTTACAGAAAAGGTTTTGAAAAGCTCCTTGGACGGCCTATAAATTTTATCGAAACCTATCTTGCTTCTGAAGGTTTCATTGCGTACCAGGCTGAACCTCGTCAACGATCCATGAAGCTTGTGCTTAACAATGGAATCTTTTATGAGTTTGTCCCTTTCAACGAGGAGAATTTCAATGCTGCAGGTGAGTTGAAGCCTGATGCAAAGACTTTGTTGATCGATGACTTGGAGGAAGGAAAAGAGTATGCCCTACTTTTGACCACGTGTGCCGGAGCCTGGAGATATCTCATTGGTGATGTCATTAAATTTACTTCACTGGAAGAATGCGAGATCGTAATTACGGGACGCACCAAACATTTCCTCAGTCTGTGCGGGGAGCACCTTTCTGTCGACAACATGAATAAAGCTATCGAACTTGTCTCCAATGAAATGAATATTGAAATAAAGGAGTTTACAGTGGCAGGTATACCCCATGGTTCGTTGTTCGCTCATCATTGGTTTGTGGGCACAGATAATAAAGTTGATAAAAAGCTACTGAAAGAAAGGTTGGATTTTTTCCTGAAAGAACTCAATGACGATTATGCAGTAGAGCGGAGTGCCGCGCTTCGGGATGTGTATGTGGATGTAGTGCCTGTTAAGACATTTTATCAATGGATGGAATCCAAGGGCAAGGTAGGTGGTCAGAATAAATTTCCGCGCGTACTGAAGAGTGTTCAATTGGAGGACTGGCAGTCATTTCTTGCCCAGTGATTGAGCTAGTCTTCCACGCCCTCCAACTTGGTGTCGTGCTTACCTTCCTGGTAGGGCCGGTTTTTTTTACAATCATACAAACGAGTATCGAGCGTGGATTCTGGCGCGGTGTTCTTGTTGCCTTTGGTGTTTCCGTTAGTGATATACTTTATGTAGCCATCTGCTATTTTGGACTTGCTCAGATGATGGCCGATTCAAATCTGCGCGTTTACCTGGCCTATGGAGGCGGGGTCATATTGATTGCCTTTGGACTGTATCACTTGCTGATTAAAAGTCGGGCAAAATTAGCCGCGGTTTCCAATTCGGTTACCGAAAGGCGGCAGTACCGGTATGTGATAAAAGGATTTCTCATCAATGGAATGACACCTATGGTCTTGTTTTTTTGGATTGGAACCGTTAGTCTCGCCACCATCAATTACGGCTATTCAAAACCGGGAGAGTTTGCATTATTTTTTGGCGTTTTACTTGGCACAGTATTGTCAACCGATATTCTGAAGGCCTACCTGGCAGATAAACTTCGAAGACTACTAACACAGAGATCATTGAAGATCATGAACATTGTATTAGGTATTGCGTTGATATTTTTTGGGGCGAGATTAATTTGGTTTGCCAAGACGATTACGTTTGCGACTCAATAAGAGGTTGACAATTTTACTCAGTGGACACAGCGACACCACTCAATAGAATTTCTTTTCGCGCAGATGCTCTGTATCAATACAATTCGCCGGCGTGGCTTAATCTTGAAGCACATTACTCAAAAACGTAGACTTCAACATCAGCCACAACAGAAAAATAATAATTGCCCACCTCAGGTAAATGAAATAAAAATCAGTAGTGTCTTTAAACCGTGTTTCTTTTATTTCAGCTTTCTCATACTGGTCGATTTTTTGGAATACCTGCTGGAGCGCACGGTTATCCGTCACGCGGAAAAACTCTCCGGCTCCTATCTCCGCAATTTTTCGCATCGTCGATTCGTCTACGGTATTTTCCACCATGTTAGGTCTGCCAAAAAAGTCTTTTCCAAAGGGCACCATTCCTTCTTTACCAACTACGATTGTGTAAATTTTAATGTTATAGGCAGCCGCGAGCTCTGCGGAGGTAATTGGATCAATATTGCCCGCTGTATTATCTCCATCGCTGAGGAGAATGCAAACTTTTGATTTTGATTCCGACTCTCTCATTCGATTGGTAACGACTGCTATGGCGCTGCCGATCGCTGTTCCACGACTCTCAATCATATCGAAATTCATTTCATTCAGATAGCTATTGAGCAGCGCGTAGTCTGTGGTGAGTGGCGTAAGTGAAAACGCGTCACCTGAAAAGACGACTATCCCAATTCTGTCCTGAATCCTGCCTTTAATAAAATCACGCGCGACGTTCTTGGCAGCTTCCAGGCGGTTGGGAGTGAAGTCCTCGATCTGCATCGACTGAGAAATGTCAATAGCCAACATAATATCAATCCCTTCAGCCCATTGCTCCACTTTCTCGTTCGTCTTCTGAGGGCGGGCGAGGGCTATTATAATAAAAATAGCAACCAGCGCCAGCAGGAATTCTGGAAGCAACCTCAGTAATGTAAGGGGTGAACCTTTTAAATCCTTTTTGGTGAGCGCAACTGGAAGTTTTTGGTTGAAGAAATAACGCAACACCCACCTCGCACATAATATGATCGGCACGGCCGCAAGGCCATAGAGAAACAAAACGTTCGACCACGTAAATGATCGAAGTGTGGAGGGATAAAACCATTCCAGCGACCAAAAATTCAGATCATCCATTCTTTACTTCTGCCTCCTTTTTCTGAAACCGTTGATGTGAATAGGATTGTAAAAATTTGAAGGGATCCAGGGGACCGGAAAAACCACCATAGATACCACGGTCAATGGAGCGAAGTGCTTTATCAAGGTCATTGTCTTTAGCGAGGCGTACAATTTCACGTGATGTGAACTTCGTATAAGGCGATCGCTCAAGGTCTTCCATATAGCGTTTCCACACAACTAATACATCCTCTGCCGCACGACTACTGAAACCAGACCCCAGCTTGTCAATTGCTTTCGTAAATCGGGTTATGAATTCCTGGTAGTCTTTGTTAAGTCGTCTGATGGCAAAGTGTTTACGTATGCGTTTTCCAAACAAAATCCAGCCAAGAACCAGAAGGATCAGTAAAATAACAAGTGCGATCAGAAGGATCGGATAATTGAGTAGCCACGAAACCTGTTGATACGATGTGTTTGATTTGAGAGGCAATTTCTCAATTGAAACCGAATCAGGTGCGTCCATTGCACTGAAGCTTAAGAAAATGCTATCTGGTTTAGAAAATACTTTGACGCAATCCTGGTTTTGTAAGACAAAAATCGGGAGAGTTAATATCTGTACGTTATCAATTTCAAATGTGGTGAGATAATACACCACACTATCATAACTGATTGCGCCAACTGTTTTAGTTGGAAAATATATCTTCTTACTAATCTCAAAGGGAGCAAATGAAAAAACGGAGTCGGGAAATACTACCTGCGTGGCACGTGGATACCGGGCCGTGAGCGTGTACATTACCGTCTTGCCAATCCTAATGCTGTCGGATTCGAAATGGCCCCTTACGCGCGTACTGTCCTGAGCAAATGCACCAGGCATCACCAATATCAAAAGACCAATGCACCAGACAATCAATGTCAATCTCTTTTCAAACTGCATCAGCTTACGAAGTCTTTAGCGTTTTGTTTCTCACTTTGAACAACCGTAGAAGTTTTGGAACGTAATCTTCGTCGGTTGTTATACTCAAATAATTGATCTGGTGCTTCCGGCTGAATTTGGCCAGCTCATCTTTTCGACTTTTATGCGAGTCGGTAAGGTGATCCCGGAAGTCTCCAAACGATGTGTTGATCCACAATGTTTTTTTGGATTCCTTGTCCAATACCGGAATGATACCGAGTTTGGGCAGGCTGGTTTCACGCTTGTCTGTAATTTGAATGATGACAAGGTCGTGCTTTCTGGCAAGTGATTGAAGGTTGTGATAATAACCTTCGTCAATAAAATCTGAAAGCATTACAACGACGCTTTTTCTCTTGATCGAGTTCAGTGCAAAAGAAACAGCCTTTGTAAGATTCGTTTTAGTAGAACGTGGCCGAAGACGCCCGAGGCTTGCTAGGATTTCATAGGCTTGCCCGACGCCTTTCTTGGGTTTAAGATACTTTTCGCGTTCGTCAGAGTAACAGATCAAGCCAACCTGGCTGGACTCTTTTGCTCCTGATAGTGCCAATACACCACAAATCTCCATAGAAACGTCAAACTTCGTCTTTCCAGGAGTTCCAATGTTCTGGGAGGCACTGACGTCCACAACGAAAAAAATCGTTTGCTCTTTTTCCTCTTTAAAAGTCTTAACAAATGTACCATGACCTTTTGCTGACACGTGCCAGTCGATCGCACGAATGTCATCCCCATACTGATAAGGCCGCACGTCATCAAACTCCAGCCCCGATCCTTTAAAGATGGAATGAAAGTCTCCCTGCATCTGGCTGTTGATCGCCTTGCGTATCTGAATTTCGTACCTCCTCAGCTTTTTTAGAAGCTCTTTCACTTCGGCATCATTTTAGAGGCGCTAAAATATGAGTAATTTGCGCTCGCCAAAAGAAAGATTTGCATGAGATTAAGTGGGACTGTATTAATTCTGATTTTGAGCATATTCATGTCCTGCAAAAAGGATACCGCCCCGCAAGGTATCCTTTCCAAGTCTCAAATGGTAGACTGGATGCTTAGTATGTACCTGGCGGAGGCAAAGGCACAAATGCTCCCATACACCAGGGATTCTGCCTACAAGCTTTTTCTTCCTTTTCAGGATACATTGATGCATCGAAAAGGAATTCAGGATTCAGTGCTGAGAAGAACTTATCAATACTACGCTGAGAATCCGATTGAAATGGAGGCCCTTTACGACATCGTAATTGATTCCCTCAGCCTGCGGGAGCAACAACTACTGCCGGGCGCACGGCCACAACCTTAACACGTATGATTTATCCAAATGATTTTGAGGCCAGGTTGGGCTTTGACCAGGTGCGTCAGCGAATACTTCAGTATTGCCTGGGGCCACTCGGAGAGAAACGTGTTCATGAAATCGCTTTTGCAACGGATCTTTCGTTGATCCAACCATTTTTGTTGCAGAACCTGGAAACAAAACAGATTCTCGATCGGGGAGAGGACTTGCCGATTCATACATATGATGATCCTGAAGTATGGTTTCAGACTGCAGCGATTGAAGGAAACTTCCTGGAAGGGGAAGATTTTTTAAAAATCTCGAAGGCGTTACAAATCATTCGGGCAGCAAATGAATTTTTGCAAAAAAACCAATCGACGTACACTGCCTTGTTTGAGTTGAGCCGTTCAGTAGGCTCAGGAAAAAAATTGCTGGACCCGATTAACCAAAAGATTGATGATGAAGGCCGGGTAAAAGATAATGCGTCACCTTCATTGGCGCGGATCAGAAAAAGAGTGCGCGAGGAGGAAGTTAAAATAAGACGAGTGGCTGACCAGATCATGCGGCAGGCCCTCGACCAGGGATGGACGCCGGAAGGATCACATCCAACCATTCGCGATGGAAGATTGGTGATACCCATTATTGCCGAGCACAAGAGAAAGATAAAAGGATACATTATTGATCAGTCTTCTACGGGTCAGACGGTGTATCTCGAACCAGGAGAAGTGATGGAAGCCAACAATGATCTTCGGGATCTAGAGTTGGAGGAGAGGAAGGAGGTCATTCGGATTTTACAAGAGTTGACTTCCGTGGTTCGCGAAAATCTTCCTGAACTGGAAACTGGATACGAGTTCCTGGGCTGGCTGGACTTTAACAGAGCAAAAGCAAGGTTCTCCAGAGATATTGATGCTGGACTTCCTAAAATTGAAGCATCCCCTGCAATCGATTGGAGATTAGCGCGTCATCCGTTGTTATTTTTGTCCCTAAAAGGAAAGAGGCCACTGGTGCCACTTACTATTGAGTTACTCAATGACAACCGGTTTTTGCTTGTATCCGGTCCGAATGCCGGCGGCAAGTCGGTCTGCCTGAAGACAATTGGTCTTATTCAATATATGTTTCAGTGCGGGATGCTGGTGTCTATGCGCGAAGACTCGGTCATGGGGGTTTTTGAAAAAGTATTTCTGGATATCGGCGATCAGCAATCTATTGAGAACGATCTCAGCACGTACAGTTCTCACCTAAAGAATATGGATTTCTTTATCAGACAATCTAATGCGAATACGCTGGTGCTGATGGATGAACTTGGATCGGGAACGGACCCAAATTTTGGTGGAGGTATTGCGCAGGCGGTTCTGGAACAGTTGGTTGGAAAAAAAGTATGGGGTCTTGCTACAACCCATTATTATAATCTTAAAGTATTCGCCAGCAATTTTGATGGCATGCGCAATGCCGCCATGCTATTTGATACAGAACATCTATTGCCACTTTTTCAACTGGAGGTTGGTCAGCCCGGTAGCTCCTTTGCCCTGGAGATAGCCAGGAAGACAGGGCTGTCGCGCGAAACGCTTGAAGCGGCCGAACGGATTATTGGAGAGGAATTAACCGGTCTTGAAACGTTGATGAAGCAAGTTGCGGATGAGAAGCAACAATTGACTGAAAAAGACAGGGATATCCGCGTACGTGAAGGAAAATTAAATTCCACGCTCAAGCACTATGAAGAGCTCGTCGGTAAACTTGAATCTCAGAAAAAAGAAATATTGAATACGGCGAAAGCCGAAGCTTCAACCCTATTACAAGAAACGAATCGCGAGATAGAAAAAACAATACGACATATTCGGGAGAACAAAGCCGAGAAGCAGGAGACGCGAAAAGTCAGACAAGGGTTAAAAGATCTTGAGAAGAAAGTAAAACCCTCCTCTACGTTAACAGTAAGGCCCAGCGGATCACTATCTGTAGGTGATAAAGTACGTATGCTTGGTGGTGAAGTAACGGGAACAATTTTATCGTTAAAAGATAAAACTGCGATCGTGCAATTTGGTGATCTTAGGTCTACCGTAAAGACCGACCGGTTGGTAAAGAGTGATCAGGCGGTCGTGAGTAAAACCAGCAGACCGATAACAAGGGGAGTGGAGTTGCACCAGCGTCAATCAGATTTTTCCTCGGTGCTGGATATTCGAGGCAAGCGTGTGGAGGAAGTAATACCCTTGCTTACCCGGTTTATGGATGATGCCGTTCTGCTGAGTCAGTCGCAGGTAAAAATACTACATGGAAAAGGTGAGGGTGTGTTACGAAAGGTGGCTCGTGAATATCTAAAGAAACTTAAGGGCGTTGAGGCATTCAATGATGAGCATGCTGATCGGGGCGGTGACGGCATGACGATCGTCACCTTGAAATAGGCATAAAAAAACCCCATCGGGGTCTCTTTATATTTTTTGAATTCTTAAACTATTGGGGTGAAAAAGTAAAAACCCAATTGCCAGTGACGTTGTTTACTCGTGCCCCTGGATAGCCCGCTCCTGTGTAATTGAAAGTAAGCTGGAGAGAATTATCGGTGACTACATACTGAATAGGAAGACTATCATCACGAGTCATCGTTGTGGCAAAGTCTGTTCCAAATGCAAATGTTCCGGAGGGTGCCCAAGGGTTCGTCTTGTTTGTGCCATCTTTAGGTGTTCCAGTTTGGCTGTAGTTAAAGGTTGTTTGACCTGCTGTGCTGGTTATGGTGAGGATAAAGGTGCCCACGTACGTATAGCTTGGCAGATTTGCCACTACAGGAGCGCTACCATCAAGAGTTGCGGCAGTACATTTCCAGACTTTGGACAATTTTTTCAACTGCTTGTCCTGATCACTTTCGCCAGGTCCACTAGGACTCTTGCAGCCTGAATATGTGAGGAGAAGACCAACCAGTGCAATCGCAGATAAAAATTTAAGACCTTTCATATCGTTTATTATTATTTCAAACATAACAAAAATTCTAATTCTTTCGGAAAGAAGAGATGAATTAGGCATTAAACCCTATTTTAATAACGCCCCGGTTCTTTAAGTAACCTCCTATTTATAATCTGGAAGGTTAATTTTCACTGCGTTGGGGGGATATTCGTTTTCAAGGTTCGACCCTACAAATATAAGCGAATCACCCGTCAACTGTGCGAAATTTTTCCAATACCAGGCAATCGACTGCTTGTCCAGATTAGTGGTGGGCTCATCGAGAAACACGACCCTGGCATCTGAAAAAAAGGCCAGCCCCAACTTTAATCGCTGTTTCATCCCTGATGAAAATTGGCTCACCATCTTGTTGCGTGCATGAGCCAGTTCCAACTGGTCAATAAGTTCTTCGATGCTTCTTCCGTTCCGTATTTTCTTGAAGGCAAAATGAAACCTGAGCATTTCTTCCAGAGTGAATTCTTCGATTAATTCCATATAGGGGGTGGCAATGACTAGCTCCTTAAAGACATCCTCCACCAAAATAATGCCGGCATCTTCTGTATAGGTTAATGTTCCTTGAGATGGTGGAAGTTGACCCCACAACACCTGCAGAAGCGTTGATTTACCTGACCCATTCGGTCCGGTAATGGCGTACACACCTGGATGAAAAGAATAGTTGAAGTTTCTGAAAATCCATTCACGACTGAACCGTTTCCCCAGGTTTTCAGCCGTTAGAATCATTCAAAAGAGGCTGTGCCAGTAGAGAAACCTTTCATAATTCCTCGTTCAGAACTGCGAATGAACTGGACGATATAGTCGCGTTCAGGACTTGAGGGAATTTCTTTTTCAACAAAATCCAACGCTTTGGAATTGTTCAGGCCCTTGAGGAAAATATAACGATAAACTTCCTGTATCTCGCTGATCTTTTCAGAGCTAAATCCACGACGTCTTAATCCTATGCTGTTCACCCCAGCATATGTCAAGGGCTCTCTTGCCGCTTTTGTGTAAGGAGGTACATCCTTTCGTACTAACGAACCACCGGAAAGCATGACGTGGGCACCTACTTTTACAAACTGATGCAACGCGCTGGCACCGCCAATAATTGCCCAGTCTTCAATTGTTACGTGACCTGCTACCTGAACGGCATTTACCAAAACGCAATTGTTTCCGATAATACAGTCATGGGCTACATGTACGTATGCCATCAGCAAACAGTTCTTTCCGATCACTGTCTTATGCTTGTCAACTGTGCCGCGGCTTATCGTTACGCTTTCGCGAATCACAGTATTATCTCCAATAAAGGTTTCAGATTTCTCTCCTGCAAATTTCAGATCTTGTGGGATAGACGATACGGATGCTCCGGGATAGACTTTTACATTTTTTCCTAGACGGGAACCTTCCCAAATAACGGCATTGGGCCCGATCCAGCTTCCGTCTCCGATCACTACATCCTTTTGGACGGTGGCAAACGGCTCAATTACAACATTGCTGCCAATAACAGCGTCTGGATGTACGTTGGCTAATGGATGGTAACTCATGAATCTTTTCGAACTATACTGGCCGTCATGGTTCCTTCGCATACAAGCGTATTTCCCACATAGCCTCTTCCATACATTTTAGCAATGCCTCTCTTAATGGGAGCAAGAAGATCGCACTGAATGATAAGCGTGTCACCTGGCAAAACTTTTTTACGGAAACGGAATTCATCGATTCCTAAAAAAAGTGTCCAATAATTCTCAGGATCCGGTACTGTATTCAATACCAGGATTCCGCCAATCTGCGCCATTGCCTCAACCTGCAATACGCCTGGCATCAGTGGGTTGCCGGGAAAATGACCTTGAAAAAATGGTTCGTTTATCGTCACATTCTTCACACCGGTTACAGTTTCTTTGTCTAGATAGATGATCTTGTCGATAAGAAGGAAGGGATAACGATGCGGTAGTGTTTGGGTAATTTTATTGATATCCATCACCGGCGGAAGCGATGGATTGTAACGTGGAACACCTTTTTTATCCGACTCCACCATAGCCTTTTTCAGTTTCTTGGCAAATGCTACATTGGCAGCATGTCCAGGCCGCGCAGCAAGTATCTGCGCCTTCAGCGGCCGTCCCGCGAGAGCAAGATCCCCTATGATGTCCAGTAATTTATGACGTGCAGGCTCATTGTTATACCTGAGCTCTACATTATTCAATATGCCTTCTCTCTTTACTTCCACTGCGGGTTTCCCTAACATGCGCGCGATGTTTTCGAGTTCATGAGGCTCCACAACACGATCTACAATGACAATTGCATTGTTAAGGTCTCCACCTTTGATCAGGTTGTTTTTGTACAACATCTCGAGCTCATGGAGGAAACAAAACGTGCGGCAGGAAGCAATTTCTTTTTCAAATTGCTGAATGTTTGTGATGGACGCATGTTGGCTTCCCAGAACAGGAGAGTTGTAGTCAATCATTACCGTCACCCGGTAGTCGTCCAGCGGCAGCGCAGCGATTTCAACGTGCCTTGCGGTTTCACGATAAAAGATACTATCCTGAACTTCAAAGAAGTCGCGGAGGGCGTTTTGCTCTTCACGTTCAGCTTCTTTTAATACCTGTACAAACTGGATTGAGCTTCCATCCATGATGGGTGCTTCCGGTCCATCAATCTGAATAAGGACGTTGTCGATTTCAAGTCCGACAAGCGCTGCCAGCGTATGTTCAATGGTACTTACTCTGGCACCACTTTGTTCAATAGTTGTTCCCCTTGATACGTCCACGACCCTGTCGCAGTCCGCATCAATAATAGGAGAGCCGGGGAGATCAACCCGCTGGAATTTTATTCCGTGGTTGGGCTTGGCCGGCATGAAAGTGAGTGTGGTCTGGACCCCTGTGTGGAGGCCAACGCCTGAGATCGTCACCGACTTCTTTATGGTCTGTTGCTTGTGATTAAGCATGCTTTAAATTGGTGCGCAAATTTAAGGGGATGGAACCAGTATGCCAAAAGCCACCCCAAACCGGGTGAAAGAAAGCGTTCGCTGCTGTTATTCCCTGTTTTGATCACTTTGCAGACTTTCCAGACGCTCGGAACTGTCGCTATTGATCTTCTTTTCAAGGTCTCTGAGACGGTGATTTAACTCGGGAAGTTTCTTAAAGACAGCATACGAGCGGAAATACTCTTTTATATCAAATGCGGGGTATCCGATCATGCGCTCTCCCTCTTTAGTGACGGACTTTGAAATTCCTGCCTGGGCCCCAAAACTGGTATTATTGGCGATTACGAGATGGCCAGCAATTCCTACCTGACCTGCAATCATACAGTTTTCACCTACTTTGGACGATCCTGAAATTCCTGCCTGGGCGGCGATTACGGTATTCCTTCCCACTTCAACGTTGTGAGCTATCTGAATGAGGTTGTCAAGCTTTACGCCCTGCCGTATCAATGTGGAGTCGCCGAATAAGGTTGCGCAATCAATGACAGTATTGGCACCGATGGTCACATCATCCTCGATGACAACATTACCCAATTGCGGAATGGTTTTATATGAGCCATCCTCCTGTGGAGCAAAACCAAAACCATCAGATCCGATTACTGTTCCCGAATGGATAACGCAGTTGTTGCCAATTTTGGTGCCGGCATACAGCTTTACATTGGGATGCAGTATTACGTTGTTACCAATCGTCACACCGTCACCGACAAAAACATGAGGATATATTTTTGCATTGTCACCGATTTTTACGTTGGTGCCAATGTATGAGAATGCGCCACGGTAAATATTTTTACCAATCGTTGTCTCCTCCCCAATAAAACTTGGCTGTTCAACTCCAGTTTTTTGAAAACTAATAAGCTTATGATATTCTTCCAACAGTACCGTAAAGCTTAAGTATGGATCATCTACCAGGATGAGTGAAGACTGAATTTCTTTTTTAGGTTGAAAGTCTTTGGAGACAATCACGGCGCTCGCATTCGTGGTATAAATATATTGCTCGTACTTAGGGTTCGCCAGAAAAGCTATCTGCCCTTCTTTGGCGTCCTGTATTTTGGCCAGCATGTTGATCTTCTGGTTTCCATCGCCGCGAACCTCACCACCCAACATGCCTGCAATTTGACTTATAGTAAATTCCACACCCTAAAAATATAGATTTTTAGGCCAGCATAGGTAGTTTTTTTTCACGATTTTGCTCATTGCCTTGATATTGGGAAGGTCGGACGCCTGTGCCACATCAATCAGTTCTCCCGATTTCATTAGAATCTGGATTGAATTCCGTTCTGAAAGGTAGGCTTCATTGGATACCGTGCCATGCGAAAACAAATAGGTCGCATCACTTTTCATAAGTTGGTACTCTTTCCCGATTGCTTCTTTCACCATTTCGATATCCGATTTTTGGATCGGCTCAGTAGAGAGTTTGATCTGAAATAGTTTTCGTTCCAGCAACATGGCACAGAGTTTCGCGAGTACTTCGTCGCTATGGGACTGCCATTGTTTGATTGCTCCCCATACGTCATAATCATCCAATCCGCCAAACGCTTTCAGTATGCTTTTCTTCTCGGCAAAATCATCAAGGGTATAGCGATGATATAAAAACATTGAAAGAGAATCGCTGGCAGGAATCTGTTCTCCTGAGATAGCCAGATAGTGAGCCCGCTTGATAATATTAACAAGCAATCGCTCGGCACTCACACTTGTTTTGTGAAGGTAGACCTGCCAGTACATCAATCTTCGCGCATTCAGAAAATTTTCTATGTTATAGATTCCTTTTTCCTCCACGACCAACTGGCCATTGACGACGTTCAGCATGGCGATGATTCTATCCGTTCCTACAGCTCCTTCTTTTACGCCTGTAAAAAAACTATCGCGGTTTAGATAGTCGAGCCGGTCGATATCCAGTTGTGAACTCACAAGTTGATGCAGGAATTTTTTTGGATGGGTGTTCTGAAAGATTTTAAGCGCCAGGTCCAGCGCTCCTCCTGACTGACGGTTGAGTTCCTTCATGAAAAGAAAGGAAATGCTCTCGTGTTTGATGCCCACCAGTGTTTGCTCCAACGCATGAGAGAATGGTCCATGACCCGTATCATGAAGAAGTATTGCTATCTGCGTTGCTTCTATTTCATCATCGGAAAGGTCAACTCCTTTTGACCGGAGGACAGCCAATGCCTGACCCATGAGATGCGTGGCGCCAAGCGCATGGTGAAAACGCGTGTGGATCGCACCAGGGTAGACCAATTCAGCAAGTCCCAATTGACGGATATGCCTCATTCGCTGAATAAAGGGATGTTCGATCAGATCAAAAATCTTTTCGCTTTTGATCGATATAAAGCCGTAAACCGGGTCGTTGACTATTTTGTTCTTATTCATGAAGACAATGAAGGGCTCAAAAGCAGATTGTAGTCAAGCTATTAAACCCAGATTAACTAACTTGTAAATTGAAAATAAGATTCTATGCAAAGATATTCGATTTTGTGGGCAGATGATGAGATTGATTTGTTAAAACCGCACATCCTATTTCTCCAACAACGTGGCTATGATATCACTCCGGTGAACAATGGGGCAGAAGCGGTGGAGTTAAATGAGTCACGGGGTTTTGATGTTATCTTTCTTGATGAACATATGCCCGGCATTTCCGGGCTCGAGGCACTGCAGCTTATCAAAACGGCCAGGCCGAATGTGCCAGTAGTGATGATAACCAAGAATGAGGAGGAGCAGATTATGGAGGACGCGATCGGCTCCAAGATTGATGATTACCTGATCAAACCGATAAACCCAAGTCAGATCCTTCTTTCTGTTAAAAAAATTCTTGACAAGAAGAGTCTTGTAATGGAAAAGACGAATTCTGTTTACCAACAAGAGTTCCAAAAGATAAGCATGGCTTTCCTCGACGATCTCAATCACGAGGCGTGGGCGGATATCTATAAAAAACTTGTCTTCTGGGAACTTGAGATGGATCAGTCGGACGCGAGTATGAGCGAAGTACTTGACTCTCAAAAGGTGGAGGCTAACGTAAATTTTTGCCGGTACATCAAACGTAATTATGAAAGCTGGCTGAATGATCCAAAGGTTTCCAAGCCGCTTATGTCTCATCAATTGATGAAGAAAAAAGTTTTTCCTGAAGTCAATGCAGACCGACCCACATTTCTCATTGTGATAGACAACCTGAGATTCGACCAGTGGAAGGCCATTGAACCCGAGCTCCGGGAATATTTTACGGTTGATAAAGAAGAAACGTATTATTCTATTCTTCCTACTACCACAGCCTATGCCCGCAATGCGATTTTCTCTGGCATGCTTCCATCGGACATGGCCAAAACCCATCCGGATATATGGGTTGGCGAGGATGTGGACGATGGTAAAAATAATTTCGAAGATGAATTTCTTGCCCGTCAGATCAAGAGAAGCAATCTGAATATGAAGTTCTCCTACAACAAAATAAAAAAACTGGAAGAGGGGAGGGATCTGGTTGATACGGTGAACAATCTGTTTAAAAATGACTTGAATGTCATCGTTTATAATTTTGTCGACATGCTTTCACATGCACGGACTGACATGGCGATGGTTCGTGAGCTTGCGCCGGATGAAGGTGCGTATCGATCCCTTACAAAATCATGGTTCATTCACTCACCGTTGCTCGAAATCCTCAAGAAGATATCCGAAAAGAAAGCAAGAGTTATTATCACAACTGATCATGGTACCATTCGGGTGAAAAAACCGTTCAAAATTGTTGGTGATAAAACCGTTAATTCAAATCTTCGATACAAGCAGGGAAAAAACCTCGGGTATGAAGGCGATAAGATCATGTCGATAGCGAAGCCAGAGAGATTTTTTCTTCCAAAGAATAATGTTTCAACAAGCTATGTCTTCGCTATCGAAGATCAGTTTTTTGCCTACCCCAATAACTACAATTATTATGTAGGGATGTACAAGGATACTTTTCAACATGGCGGAGTGAGCCTGGAGGAAATGATCATTCCTTTAATTTTATTATCTTCGAAAAATGCCTGATGTGTGGCAATTGGCGGGTGGAGGAGAAGTGTCACAGGAGCAGTTGGGGCGCGTTGCCAAAGAACTTTTACTGGCGGCAGGAAGTCAGTCGGTGTGGCTCTTTTTTGGTGAGATGGGTTCCGGTAAAACCACGCTTATCAAAGCTATTGGTACGGAAAAGGGCGTTACAGATGGAATGAGTAGTCCTACATTTTCGATTATTAATGAGTATGATGCTGCGGGTGGGAAAAGGATCTATCACTTTGATTTATACCGGATCAAAAATGAGAGCGAGCTTATGGAAATTGGTGTGAATGAATACTTTTATTCGAATGAACTATGCCTGATTGAGTGGCCGGAAATGCTTGGGTCGCTAACGCCGTCAGGTTGTTTCTACATACGCATCACACCAACAGGGACCGATCACAGGAAAATTGAGTTTAAACTTACATGAAATCGAAGACAAAATCCGGATTTGAAACATTGGCTCAGGCAAGTGTTTATACGCAAGAGCAATTGATGAAAGTCAAGAAAGATAATCGTACTTTTTTTATTGGATTGCCCAAAGAAATTTCTCTTCAGGAGAACAGGATTAGTCTTACACCTGACGCGGTTGCCATATTAGTGACTCATGGCCATGACGTGTGGGTAGAAACACAGGCAGGTGTTGGCTCACGTTTTTCTGACAAGCAATACAGTGAGGCAGGCGCGAAGATTGTGTATTCACCTCAAGAAGCTTATAAGGCTGATATTATATTGAAGATCGAGCCGCCGACAATGGCGGAGATGGAATATTTCAAGCCAAACCAGGTATTGATCTGCGCGTTGCAGATTGGGCACCTTGAGAAAGATTTTATTGATGCGCTGATCGCAAAACGGATAACAGCATTGGCCTGGGAGTTCATTGAGGACAAGGTTGGCGGCATGCCAATCATTCGGGGCATGAGTGAGATAGCGGGAAGTACAGTGATGCTTATAGCTGCCGAGTATCTTAGTTCAGTGCACGATGGTAAGGGAATTATTCTTGGTGGTATTACCGGAGTGCCTCCGACGAAGGTAGTTATCATCGGTGCAGGGACAGTGGCGGAGTATGCAGGACGCGCCGCACTAAGCCTCGGTGCCGAGATTCAAGTATTCGACAATCACTTATATAAACTCAGAAGAATAAAACACACACTGGGTCACCAATTCTATACGTCGACCATTGATACGGTTACACTTGGTGAAAGCCTGAAGACCGCTGATGTTGTTATCGGTGCCCTTCGAGCTGAAAAGGGCAGGGCCCGGCACGTAGTATCGGAAGAGATGGTGAGTCATATGAAATCCAATTCACTGATCATCGATCTGAGTATTGATCAGGGTGGATGCATTGCGACGTCCGACATCACTACCCATTCAAAACCAACCTTCCGCAAGTATGATGTAATCCACTATTGCGTGCCTAATGTTGCGTCACGTGTGGCCCATACCGCCACTACGGCCCTGAGTAATATTTTCACACCAACCATACTCCGCGCTGCTGAAGAAGGAGGAGTGGAGGAGATGATTTTTTCACATAAGTGGTTTATGAAGGGAGTGTATACTTACAAGGGTGGATTGACGAATGAGTCGGTGGCAAGGAAGTTTGGAATGAAGTTTAAGAATATTGAACTATTGCTGGCCGCGAGGGTTTGAGGTGTTCTCCACCCTCATCCCTCTCCATCGCCTGGTATAGTCTAAAGGTGCCTGTGCAATGACCGATGAATTTATTCTCTGCCCGGGTTTTGTATTTTCACCAATCGCTTCGAGCGCTGACAAGCTTATATAGTAAAAACGCTAACCGTTCTCAAGTCAAGGTGGTCAAAGGCTCCACGACTCGTTGTTGATTGAATTGTCTTCGTACTACTGACAGCGGTCTTCGTACTTGTTTTCTATTTTCCCATACTTTTTTGCTGTTTCCTTAAGCTTTTTTGACGTTTCCTTATACTTTTTAGACATTTCCTCATACTTTTTCGTGATTTCTCCATCCTTTTTTATGGATTGTTCATACCCTCCACATACCTGATCCACACTTTCTCTTCATTTCTTCGAACAATTTCAGGCATTGTTAATGCGCTCTCCATGCCCTCTCCATAGATTTTCCTCATTGATTCATAGGTTTTCAAGGTCTCTTAATACTTTCTTCTTACCCGCTCTATACTTCCTTGATACTTTTTCGCTGTTTCTCCATACTTTCTCCATACCCTCTTCGTGCGTTGTTAACACTTTGCCCATACTTTGTTAATAGGTTCTTAATAGGTCGCCTATACGTTGTTAATAGTTCCTCCACGCGTTGTTAATGCATTCTTCACACCTGGTTGAATATCTTGGAGGTATCTGACCCAAGCTTCTGTATAAACAATAGGACTCAGTAATTCATCGCTGAGATGAAGTAGCTCTTCCGGAGTCAATCCACTCGATACAATTCGTTTCAGATATTCTCTGATCGTATTGCGGCTTAATCCCGAAAGGCGTGCGATCTCCCGCACGCCAATACCTTGTTGATGAAATTCGATTACTCTTCTGATCTGATGCATACGTAACGGTTGTGGCATATCGCTTAAGGGTTAAAAGGCCTTAAAGCGAACGTCCCTTTGCATCAAATCCAACCGCCTGGGGGTGGGTCAAACGATTCCCGGAATATCAACCACTAACCAGCAACCGGGTGGGTCAATTCAATTCCGGAATCTTTACTTTTAGGTGGGTCAAATGATTCCCGGAATCGGTGGGTCAAACCATTTCCGGAATACCTGGGTCAGACGATTCCCGGAAAGGTGGGTCAGACCACACCGGAATATTCACTGGGTGCTATCGAGTCTCTTTGTTGATTTATGATTTTCAACAAACGGTCAATTCCGATCGACTTTTCAACAATCTAAAAAACTGAAGACTATATTTGCGAAACCGAAGAGTTGCACATATATTTGCAACCGAATAGTTTCACATTTAATATATAGACAATGAGACGGGACATTTTTCAAGCAATTGCAGACCCAACCAGACGAGCCATAATCGTCTTAATTGCACTACAGGCAATGACACCAAACGCTATTGCCGACAACTTCAAAACAACACGACAAGCTGTATCAAAACATTTACGCATTCTGACGGAATGCGAACTTGTAAAACAAGAACAAAGAGGAAGAGAGATTTACTACTCTCTTGAAATTGGCAAAATGAAGGAAATAGAAAAATGGTTGGAACAATTCAAGAAGATCTGGGAAACTAAATTCAATCAATTAGACGAAGTATTATCAACAATTAAAAAGCAGAGAAAATGAAAAATTTACTATTTGATTTTACCGTTGACAAAACTATAAACACGGTATTCGTAAACCGAGAATTTGATGCAAACCTTTCATTAGTTTGGGACGCGTTTACAAAACAGGAAATCCTTGACCAATGGTGGGCGCCTAAGCCTTGGGTATCCAAAACAAAAATAATGGACTTCAAAGTTGGTGGACGAAGATTTTACGCTATGGTAAGCCCCGAAGGACAAGAGCATTGGTCAGTTCAGGAATTTACATCCATTAATCCAAAGACGAATTTCAAATACTTGAATGCTTTTGCAGACAAAGATGCAAACCCAAACTTACCCGGCTCTAATTGGGATTTAAATTTCAGTGAAGAGAACGGAACAACAAAAGTGAGTATTAGTATTTACAATGAATCGCTTGAGCGTATGGAGAAAATGATTGAAATGGGCTTTCAGGGTGGATTTACAATGGCCTTAAACGAACTCGATAATTTATTATCAACCTTAAAAAAATAGACGATGAAAAAGAACAATATAATTTTCTGATCAGCGACCATCATTATAGGACTTTAGGAAGCAGTAATGCGAATTGCTACTTGAATTTTGACTGCGCCGGCGCGCAACCTTGTGGTAAATGGATGAATAGCTCCGTAGGTGCGATCTGTTAGTAGAACATAAATAGCAATCAATGGGATTAGCCCCGTAGGGGTGACCTGTTTTCTTTGGTCTACGATCACACATGCCGTTTGCCTTTGTTCGGTGTCAGTGTTATGAACCATCCGGAAACTAGTTGGTGATAACACAAACTGGAGACAAATTTTTTAACAGGTCGCCCCTACGGGGCTTGCACCTCGCTCAACGGGCGCGTTCCTACGGACAGGTGGCCCC
>JBBRON010000006.1:0-208857 GCA_038229375.1 Cytophagales bacterium
ATGATTTGATTGGTACTGACTTCTCCGACTATTTTACAGAGCCGGAAAAAGCACGCAAAGGATATAAGCAGGTTTTTGAAAAAGGATTTGTTTCCGATTACCCACTAACTATCCGTCACAAAAATGGAAAGTTGACCGATGTATTATACAACGCGTCCGTTTATAAGGATGACAAAGGAAATACACTGGGAGTATTTGCTGCAGCAAGAGATGTCACCGCTCAAAAGAAATTGGAAAGAGACGCGGCAGAACGGGAAAAAGAGTTAGAACGATTGGTGGAATTGGAACGATTCAGAAAACTAACCGTTGGAAGAGAGCTAAAAATGATCGAGTTGAAAAAAGAAAACGAAGCGCTAAGAGAAAGACTTGGTATTGTAAAAGATGAAAATAGTTATTGATGGAACATACAATCCATGAAAAAGACAGCCAACTAAAGTCTCTTGAGGAAACGCAATTGGCAATTCTCAATATTCTGGAAGATGCCGAGGAGGAGAAAATAATGTTGCGCAATACCCAAAAAGCTGTAATCAATATTCTCGAAGATTATAGTGAGGAAAAGGCAAGTGTTGAAAGAATAAATTTAAGACTCGAAAGTTCAAATAAAGAAATAGAGCAATTTGCGTATATCACCTCGCACGATTTACAAGAACCTCTAAAAACAATCTCTAACTATGTGGGTCTATTAGTAAAACGATACAAAGGAAAACTAGATGAGGATGCCGATCAATACCTTGAGGTTATTAAGGGTGCAACGGCCAGAATGCGATCACTCATCAAGGATATATTAGACTATTCAACAATTGGAAATGATAAAATCAAAGAAGCTATAGATTGCAACATTCTCCTGAACGATATTCTGAATGATATGGCTCTATCAATCTCGGAAAGTAAATCCGTTGTGCGTTTAGAAAAATTACCCACAGTGCATGGCTATTATTCTGGAATGAAATCACTTTTTCAAAATCTTATTAGTAACGCTATTAAGTTTCGAAAAAAAGATTCTCATCCCACGATTAGCATTACAGCACAAGCCCACGGAACGGACTGGCACTTCGTTGTTAGAGACGATGGAATTGGAATAGAGAAGAAATACTACGACAAACTCTTTGTTATTTTTCAGCGACTTCATAATAAAGATGAATATTCAGGAACCGGTATTGGATTAGCTCAGTGTAAGAAGATAGTGGAACAGCATGGAGGTAATATTTGGGTAGAATCAGAACCTGAAATAGGTAGCGCTTTTAATTTTACCATACCCAAAACACGATCATGAGAAAAAAATTGAATTGTATTTTCCTGATTGATGACGATTCAGAGGATAATCATTTTCATAAAATCGTAATTGGTGATATGAACATTACCAATACTGTTGAGGTTGCACAAAACGGTTTAGAGGCACTAGCCTTTCTCACAAATTCGAATCATACCGCCCCAGAACTTATTTTTTTGGATATCAATATGCCAAGAATGAATGGGTGGGAATTTTTAGAAGCCTATCAGAAATTGAGCTCAGAGCAAAAAACCAAGGTAGTCGTGGGGATGCTCACCACCTCCGTCAATCCGGCAGAAAAGAAAAGAGCAGAACAATTTAGTGAAATCAAAAGTTATAATTCTAAACCACTTACAGAAAAAATTATTAATGAAATTCTAGAAAAGAATTTTCCGGAGAATGGAGATACTTAAATAGAAATAAAATGATAAGGAAAATATCCCTATGGAGACCTGCAATAATTCTTTTTATTGTCTCTTTTACCCAAACACAAGCTCAACACCCTAATATAATTTATATCATGACGGACGATATGGGTTATGGTGACTTGAGCGGTTACGGAATGAAGGACTACCAAACCCCTAACTTAGACAAGCTAGCATCAGAAGGAATCAAATTCGTCAATGCGTATTCGGCTGGCTCAGTTTGTACTCCAACACGTACAGCTTTTTTGACAGGTCGTTATCCTGCAAAGACTCCTATAGGCTTGCTGGAGCCTCACCGTGGCTTAGCAAAGCAAATGGACGTTGGATTAACTCCGGAATTTCCGTCAATAGCTACTCTCCTCAAATTACAAGGTTATGAGACGGCGCTGATTGGGAAATGGCATCTGGGGTTTCTTCCTAAGCATAGCCCTACTAAAAACGGGTTTGAGTACTTTTTTGGCTTTCATGCAGGGGCTGTAGATTATTTCTCCCACAAAAGCGATCAGGCCGGCAAGCGTGTTCATGACCTTTATGAGGATGACAAATCTGTTGATTTGAATGGCTATTTGACAGACCTGTTTTCAGAAAAAACAATTGAATTCATAAGTCGAAAACATAGTAAACCGTTTTTCCTGGAATTGACTTTCAATGCACCTCATTGGCCTTGGCAAGGACCAGGGGACAGTGCTTATCCTGACTCAGTTAATTTCAGAAAGGGTGGTTCGCCAGTGATTTATGCGAATATGATGAGAAGTCTCGATGATGCGATCGGTAAAATCATGAAAGTTTTGGACGATGAACATCTGACAGATAACACTGTTGTGATTTTTACAAATGATAACGGTGGAGAAAAATTCTTCTCTAACAATGGAGGTCTTTCACGAACTAAGGAAACTTTATGGGAAGGAGGAATTAGAGTTCCCGCATTCGTGAGATGGCCAGGAAGGATTAAGGCTGGCTTGATTAGTCAACAAGTGGTCATCACAATGGACTGGTCTGCTACTATATTGGCTCTTGCTGGTGCAAAAGCTAATAATGATTTTCCACTCGATGGAATTGATCTATTACCAATTTTAGTTCAAAACCATATTCCTATTGAGAGAGAATTATATTGGCGAACATTTCAAATTTATGACAACAACAAACACAATGCGATGAGAATGGGAAATTGGAAATATTTGAAGGATGAAAAAGGTGAATATTTATTCGACCTCGCGACAGATCAATGGGAGAAAAATGATCTAAAAACAAAACAGATCAGGCAGTTCAATAAAATGAAGTTAAAATTCGTCAACTGGGAAAAGACAGTATTGCAACCTATACCATTATAGAGCGAGACGCACAGCCTGTATCATGTTCTTTAAGCCAGTTGCCCGGCCTAAGGTTTGATTTCCTTCCTGAGGGATTCCATCACTTGCTGCGCATAATCGATCCCAGCTTTATATGTATTTTTATCCGCGTTGGAATAGACCAACCTAAGGGCAAAAATTCTGGATAAAAATCGATTGATCACCAATGGATCCTGGGTAACCAGTTCAATTTTTGATTCTGGTGGCAGCTGATGAAAGACTCCTTCATAGAGACCAATAAGGGAATTCATTCTGAATATCTCTCCAAAAAGTTCTTTACAATCAGTTCGGGCGCGGTCGATCGCTTCCTCCTGAAACAGAATATTTTCAATAATCTTGCGATCATAAGTAATAATCTGGTTAGAAATATCATTGTTACGAATCAATCGAAGGCCGCCTGTATTTTTCAGTTGCTGCAGCGTTCTGTCGTTTGCCCTGAAAACCGGACCCGCGAATAAAAAACCCGATGAGGTATTGTATGTTTTGTAGAGTGTTTGAGGGTTGGGGTAGGAAAGGTAATAAATTAACGTATCCAATTTTCGAAGAGAACCCTGGATGAATTTCCTTCTAATGTTCATGGATGATGTATCAAGTCTGAGGTCTTCAATCATAGACGAGAGGTATTGTTTTTCTAATTGGTGTTCGAGGTAATTCTCACGTTCTGAGTTCAAAATAAAGGCAGCTGTAACAGCTAAGAAGGGTACTGTAAATTCGAATAAATAATCCTGCCAGCTCTTCCTAACCCTGGAGGGTGCTATAGCTGTTATCTTTTCAGTCGGGGTCACCGTTGCTTCAGCACCGACCACCGGTTCGATTGACTCGTCCATTAGATTTTAGTTTATGACCTATTAAAGATAAACATAAGTAGTTCTATCCTCAATAAACATCAATTTCATCCAAACAGAAAAATTCTTACTTTTATTCTTGCCGTCCGGAGCTTTTTTTACGGCGGACAGCACCTTGTCAATCACAAGCTTATTGCTAATTTCATTTCTTACGCTGAGATTATACACCATCCGGAGGTGAATATACAGTGCATGCATCGATCATAAACAAGCGGTAATAGTAAGGATTTCACGGGTTAAATAAGTAATGGTCGGAAACATCTACCTCTTCCTAACAGAAATTACAGTAATCGTTCACCTGCTATTTATTGTATTTGTTGTCGCTGGAGGCTTCTTTGCAAATCGCCGGCGGTGGAGCACTGTTCTCCACCTGGCTGCAGTTGGATGGGGAGTTTTTGCAGAATTGTCGTCCGGGGTTATATGCCCCCTGACAACACTTGAGAATCATTTTGGAACGCTGGCTGGTCTCTCAACCTATCAGGAGGATTTCGTTACACGGTATCTTATACCCATCATTTATCAGGAAAGCCTCACTCCCACTGTTCAATACCTCCTGGTGGGGATAGTTGTGATTATAAATGTAATCGCATATAAATCGAAATGGATCGGAGTACTGAAATCATTGACGTTTTAATTGAATGACCGGCGCATTGTTATTCTATTTTTACCTACGATTTATCCCTACGCCTATGGTCGGTTGTCACCGAACCATCCGACAGCTAGTTGATGAAAACACCAACTAGAGGCAAAAATCGAAATGGACTTGAATACTTAGATCGCCAACTCAATAATTTTTGCCTTTGTCCGGTATTGTCACCGACCATCCGGACGCAAGTTGTTGATAACACCAGCCAGAGGCAAAATTAATGACTGGTGCAGTATCAGTTTAATATTTACCTTCGAATAGCTCTTTGCATATGGTCGGTTATAACACCAATGAAAGGCAGTCTTAATCCAAATCCGCAATAACTAATGAAAAAATTATTCCTCACCACCTTTATTCTGGCGATGGCTATTGTCATTTCCGCCCAGACTCTCAATCATTCCCAGATAAAACTCTTTCGATTCGGAAATATTGAAAATGAAAAGCCGGCAGTAGAATATCCGGATGGCACCCGTCTGGATGTGTCAGCTTTTGGACAAGATTTCAATGAAGCATTTTTTGCCAAAGAAGGCATTAGAATACTGCAATCCTGGCTCGAATCAAATTATAAAAAATGTCCAAAAGTTAATTTAACAGAACGCTATGGATCGTGTGTTGCGCGACCTTCCAAAATCGTTGCGATCGGCTTAAACTATGTAGAGCACATCAAAGAAGGACAAGGGGCTTCAGCAGTCATACCAAAAGAGCCGATTATCTTTTTCAAAGCAACGACTGCCTTGTGCGGACCGTTTGACAACGCGATCATTCCAAAGGATTCTGAAAAAATGGATTGGGAGGTTGAGTTAGCGATCGTAATCGGTAAGAAAGCGTCCTATGTAAGCGAGGCCGATGCCATGAACTATGTGGCAGGGTATTCGATTATGAACGACTACAGCGAAAGAGCCTGGCAGCATATGGATGGCGGGCAATGGGACAAAGGCAAAAGTTCAGACAGTTTCGCCCCGCTAGGTCCTTACTTGATATTACCACAAAATACCGGTGATCCTCAGGCTCTTAATCTTTGGCTGAAAGTAAATGGGAAGTTCATGCAACAGGCTAATACTAAAGACATGATTTTCGGCATCGCTAAATTGATAAGCTACACCAGTCACCACATGACCCTGTTGCCGGGTGATGTGATCTCTACGGGCACGCCTTCTGGCGTTGGTTCAGGTCAAAAACCTCCCCTATTTTTAAAGGCAGGAGATGATGTTGAACTGTATATCGAAAATATTGGGAGACAAAAACAAAACGTGGTTTCATTTCATTGAATATCTGTTGACGAGAAATCTTGAGTAATACCTATTCGGATAGGTTCCAACAGGTCACCCCTACGGGGCTAATCCCCTTGGTTGCTATTCCTGTCCTACAAGCAGATCACTCCTACGAAGCTATTCTTCGCAGTAAATTCCTGGACATTTTAACTGAATTTATTCACCTGGTTATTAAGCCCCATTGGGTCAACCTGTCTGTAGAAGTGCAAGCATTGATTGAGATGCAAGCCCTGTAGGGGTGGCCTGTTAAAAAATTTCGCCATGAAAAGAAAACAGGTCAATCCCTTGATCGCCATTTGCCGGGTCGGTGAAATCACCGAACCATCCGGAGGCTAATTTGGTGATATCACCAACTAGAGCAAAAAAAGAAAACAGGTTAATCCCCGTGATCGCCATTCACGTTCTGAAAACGGATCGAGCCTACGGAGCTATTCTTCGCAGCAAATTCTTGGCCATTTTAACTGAATTTATTCACCTGATTATTAAGCCCCATCGGGGCAAACTGTCAGTAGAAGTGCAAGCATTGATCGAGATGCAAGCCCCGTAGGGGTGGCCTGTTAAAAAATTTCGCAATGAAAAGAAAACAGGTTAATCCCCGTGATTGCCATTCACGTTCTAAAAACAGATCGAGCTTACGGAGCTATTCTTCGTAGTACGTCCAGCGAGCCTTTTATCATTGCAGAAAAAATCAGGATTCGACGTGACGCGCGAAACATTTATCAAATCGGCGGCTCTTCCCTGACCAGCATAGCCAGCAACTGCTCTTTTTCAATCGTCAACGCACATTTAAAATGCCCCTGAGGACACTCTTTATGCCCATGCAATCCACACGGCTTGCACTCAAGCGCTTCAACCGTCTCGACTATAAATGATTTATCAGAAAGCGGTCCAAATCCAAACGCCGGAACGGTAGAACAATAGATCGCCGATACCGGAGCGTTCATAGCTGACGCAAGGTGCATCGGCGCCGAATCATTCACATAATTCATCTCCGCATCCTTCATCAATGCAGCGGACTCCAGCAATGAAAGCTTTCCGGCGAGGTTTGTCACCTTCTTCCCTGACGCATGAACGATCGCCTCTCCCAAATTAAAATCGCTTGCAGCGCCAAGCAAAAATATAGCCAGACGATCCGGTACAACGGAAATAAATTCAATCCACTTTTCCAGGGGAAATTGTTTCGTGAACCAAACCGAAGCTGGAGAAACGGTAATGAAGGGCGAAGACTTAAAGGTCTTTACTTTTTCGAACTGCTCTTTGGATGGATATAACGTCGGACGGCTCCTATCCTTTCCCGTAAGGAACTCAATAAGCTTATGATTTCGTTGCACCTCGTGAAGCCCTTCAGTTTGGTGGACGATCTTCTTTGAAAAGAAAGATGACATGGGGTTCTTGTCAAATCCAATCGTCATTACACCACCAGACAATGCCGTCATGATGCCAGTGGTTGTAAATCGCTGCACATTGAATACGTAGTCGTACGAACGTCCACGTATCTTCTTTATTAAGGAAAATAGATTTCTTAATTTGTTTTTTTTATCAAAAACAAGCACTTCCCTGAGCAAAGGGTGTTTCTCCAACAAACCCTCATTGCCTTTTCTCGCAACAAAATCAATAGAAGCATCTGGAAATTCGCGATGCAGTGATTCAATCATCGCCGTGGCAAGGATAACATCACCAATAAAAGCAGTTTGAATGATCAGGATTGAATGCTGCTGACTCATGCCTTCACGCGGGCTTCCTTATTTTCTGATTATAATAAACCATCGATTTTTCAATGATCGCCATGGCCATTTCTTTGCCCTGAAAATCCGGAACCGTAACTACCTTATTCTCAAGTTTTTTATAGCTCTCGAAAAACTCTTTTAATTCAAGTGTGAAATGTGGAGGAAGCTCACTTACATCGTTCAGGTGACCAACGCTGGCATCTTGTTCCGCGACAGCGATGATTTTCTCATCGGCGAGGCCCTGATCTACCATCAGCATCACTCCAATCACGCGCGCCGGCACAAGGCACAATGGCTGAATTGGCACCAGTGAAAGAATCATGATGTCCAGCGGGTCCATGTCTTCTCCAAGCGTCTGCGGAATGAATCCATAATTGGCAGGATAATACACAGACGAGTAAAGCACGCGGTCGAGCTTCAACAATCCCGTTTCTTTATCCACTTCATACTTGGCACGCATGCCAGTGGATATCTCTATGATCCCATTAACAAACTCAGGAATCTTTCGGCCGACAGGAGCTTCATGCCACGGGTGCTTTATCATAGATCAAAGGTAATGAAAACGAGATACAAGTTGCCAATTACACATCACCGGTTAGTGCAAAAAAAATCGGTGTCAGAATTTAACTGACACCGATTTACCGGTTACCGATTACCGATTACCGATCTACTCCTTAGCATCCTTCTTCTCCTCCTTCTTCACCATCTGCTTAATAGCATCTCCGTCTTTCAGTCGTTTCGACACTGCGAGGAACGGACCAATAACCACTTCCTGTCCATCCTCAACACCCGAAAGGATTTCAATGTTATCATAATCGCTGATACCGGTCTTCACCTCTACCATTTTTGCTTTGCCTTTGTCATTCACGAAAACGACGATCTTATCTTTTGAGACGGCTGTCTTTTTACCAGTATCCACGGCACGGTTGCTGTTGCCACCACCAGGGCCGTTATTGTTGTTATCATTCTTAATCTCTCCTTTAGCCTCAGGATTTCTGGTTGTCACCGATGCCAACGGCACTGATAACACGTTCTCCTTGCGGTTTGTCAGTACTTCAACACTCGCAGTCATACCAGGACGGAATGGGTACTTATTTCCCTTTTTAATAAGGTCCTCATATGATGATCTCAGAATCAGGATCCTTACTTCAAACTCTGTGATAGCATCTGCGGAAGCTTTATCCTTAGCTGTATTGGCAATGTTAGTAACCAATCCTTTGAATTGCTTATTGATATTCTGGTAGGCATCCACGTCGATAGTAACAGAATCATTCAGGTGCACACGTACGATATCATTTTCATTGACGTTTACCCGAACTTCCATCTTATTAAGATCGGCTATACGAAGAATTTCCGTACCCGTCATTGTCGCCGTTCCTACAACGCGCTCACCTTTCTTTACACTCAACTTGGAAACAATTCCTTTCAAAGGCGCCATAACTGAAGTCTTGCGGACATTTTCACGCGACTCTCTTACCGACGCTTCCGTGCTGCTTACTACAAATTTTCCAGCTTCTACTGATTGCTTTGCAGAAGAAAGGTCATTCTTCGCTACCTCGTAATTTTGCTTCGCCAACTGCCAGTCGGATTCAGATATTACTTTTCCATTCCATAACGTTTCCTGCCTTTTGTAATCCAGCTCAGCACGTGTGAATTGTGCTACCGACCTGCTTAAATTTGCACGTGACGATTCAAGATTTGCCTTTTGCTGACTTAACCCCGCTTCCGTTCTTTCTAATTGGCTTAACCATGTATCAGGACGGATCTTCGCAAGAGTCTGACCCAAATACACTGAATCACCGTCTTCGATATTCAGTTCAATAATTTCTCCTGACACTTCTGGAGCGAGTTTCACTTCGATGACTGGCTGAACCGTTCCCGATGCACTTACTTTTTCAGTAATACTTGCTTTTTTAGATTTAGCAAATTCAACTTCAATTTCCTTGGACTTTCCAATCCATCCCATTTTACTTCCGACTACCACCAATCCAACTACGACTAACAGTCCTCCAATCAAATAATACATCAGTCGGTTTGACTTCACAGTTTGTTGCTTTGCCATTCTTGAAAAAAATTAAGGGTTAAGGTTAGTGTTAATGCTAATGCTAGTATTCGATAGGTTTTCCCTGGTAGAAGTCAAGTACCTTCTTCTTAAAGATGAAATTGTACTTGGCACGGGTAAGGTCAGATTTGGCTCTGAACAAATCATTTTCCGATACCTGATATTCGATGATATTCAACGCCCCAACTTCAAAGCGTTGCTTGTTCATTCGGTAGGCTTCCTGCTGTGCATTTACCTGCTTGAGATTGGCATTGTAAGAACGGGAAGCAGCCACAGCATCATTGTAGGCTGTCTCAATATTTTGACGTAAAGTATTCTGTGTTTCTTTAATCGTAATATCAGCAATCTCTTTATTAATAACGGCACGCTGCACATTTGAGCGCGTCTGAAAGGCGTTGAGAATAGGAATATTTAACTGAATTGAAAGACTTTTATATACATTATCCTGTAATTGATCGATACGACCATAGTTGCTAGCATATAACTTGGTGGCGGGTGAATAAGCGTAGACCAGATCATTGCCCGCGGTAATGGCGAAGGGAACGACACCAACTGCCGGAGGAAGTGTAGGATCAGCCTGGAACCTTGCTACATCTGAAAGGCTTGAGTAGTTTGATTGTAAAGATGCGTTGAGAGACAAACGCGGATAGTACGCCCCTTTATTTGCTTTAAGCGCCAACTCGGCGCTTTCAACTTTTAGCATCGCGCTTTTGATTTCAGGCATAGATTCGAGCGCTATTTGATAAACCCTTTCTGCATTTTGATCCAGTATCAAGTCTTCCAGTTGCAAGTCTGGAATCTCAACAGTCAACTGCTCAGATCCGGGAATCTGCATGGCCTGTTTAAGTTGAAGAACAGATAAATTCAGAGCATTCTCCTGATTAATAGCATTCACCTCATTTGTTGCAACCTGTGCCTCCTGGTTAAGCTGATTGGTCAGAGCGACAGCACCCGCTTCAACTTGTTTTTTGATCCGGTCCAGAACCTGTTGACTCGAATTCAATTGATACTTCGCGTTTTCAAAAAGCTCCTGATTGAAAATTACATTTGTAAACGATGTTACAACACTCAGGATGACGTCATTCTTCGCTTTTTGGAGATCATAATTCGAAGCCCCGAGGTCACGCTGACTTTGCCGGAAGCTATTCTGTATTCTCAACCCATTAAATAACGTTACACCGGAAGTGCCCTGAACATTGATCACATTTGAATTGCGATCGGCAAATTGGTTCGTTACGGGGTTAATCGCCCGGCCATAATTCTGTCCATACGAACCTCCAATATTTAAAGTTGGTAGAAAAGCACCCTTTGCTTGCAGCATACCCGCCTTAAAGGTCTCAACATTATAGAAACTTCTTTTTATTCTTAGATTGTTCTCAAGGGCGATGTCTACACATTCCTTTAAGTTCCATTTTTTTACGTCCTGGCCGGATAATTTTGCCAGTGAACAAAAAACGGCCATTGCGACTATTAAAACTCTTCTCATACTATCTGTCAGATTTGCGGTATATAAATAATCTCCTTTACCCAGCTAAGACTCTTAAGGTATTCTAATGTTACAGGCTTGATGCCCGAATCCATCTCCAAAACCAGACAGGCAAGGTCAAATTTTCCTTTTCTTGAAACGGACATGGTTGCGATGTTGCAATCATCGTGTGCCAACACATTTGCGATAAAGGCCACGCTTCCCTTTACATCCTCAGCCGTGATGATTACTGTATGAAGGTTTCCTGTAAAGTCAGCCTTAAAACCATTCACCTCAGCAATATTGATCACTCCACCGCCAAGACTCTCCCCCAACACCTCAACGATCTTTTCACCTATGCGAATCTTCACCCTGACGGAGTTGGGATGAAGCGTTGATGCATTGCCTACGGACTTAAAATGAAACGTAAGCCCTGCTGCTGACGCCAGATCGATGGATTCTTTTAACCTCTTGTCGTCTGTTTTGAATCCCATCAGGCCACCCAAAATAGCGCGATCGCTGCCGTGACCCTCATAAGTCCGTGCGAAGGAATTGTAAAAAGTGATTTCAGCATCCTCTGGCACACCCCCGAGCACGTTATGAGCAGCCAGCCCGATTCTGACGACGCCAGCGGTATGCGAACTGGAGGGTCCGATCATTACCGGACCTATCATATCAAAAACACTACTTTTCTCGGGCATACGGCTTGAATACGGAAAAACACCCCAAAAGGATGTAGGTATTACACAATTCCTCAAAATCGTCGCAAAAATAGGATTTCTGTCCTATATAGCACCGTAATGAGGTACTTTTTAGGTGGAAATGGTCATTTTTTATTGCAGCCAAACATTAGGGCTGGTATAGGCGCAAATGCGCTAAAAAAGCGAGAGCTGTGATTGCGATTGATTAACAATTTTTCTTAGGAAGACACGAGAGTTTGTCCCTCCGCCAATTTTATAGACAGGGGATTCGTTATCTCTGGAAGCGATAATTATTTCAGTGGTACCAGCGATGCGTTTAAATAATTCCTCGACAATCTGTGGTGAGTTATTATTTTCTGACAAATGTGACAATAAAAGGTGGCTCATGAACGTGGGCTTATGCTCGAGAAATAACTGCAAGGCCTGCATATTGGAAATATGTCCGCGACCATCACGGATACGATTTTTCAAAGCCAGAGGATAGGAGCCGGTTTCAAGCATCACCTCGTCATAGTTGGATTCCAGAAACGCTGCGTGGCATTGCTCAAAATGCTTTACCACATGCTTGCAGCAACTACCGATATCAGTAAATACACCAATGTTGACACCGCTACCACTTACCATAAAACTATGGGGATCAATCGCATCATGGAACTTGGGGAAACCGGTAATGGTGAGGTCACCGATTATTACAGGCTCGTAGGAACGGAACGCCACCGACAGGTGTGTCTTGATATTCAAACGTCCACGTAAGGCGGTATCTTTTGTAACATAAACCGGAATCTGGTGCTTCCTGGAAAGTCGGGAGACACCATAAATATGGTCAGCATGCTCGTGGGTAATGAAAATGCCTTTTACCTTTTTTATTGATAATTCAAGGCGTTTGAGTCGTCGCTCAGTCTCCCTGCAGGAGATACCCGCATCGATCAATACGGCCTCGTTTTCATTACCGACATAGTAACAATTGCCGTTGCTGCCGGAGTTAAGTGAGGCGATTGATAGGGACATTGTGAGGGCGAAGGTAGTCTTAATTTGAAAATTAATTTCGGATTTCAAGTACTGCCGCTTAATCTGCCACCGGAATTTTAATGTGACCCGCATTTAATTTTCAAATCATCAAATTCCTTCATTTTCAAATTATTTATTCACTAGTTTGTTCCATGATTCAATCGCGCGCTGGGGATACTGAAAAAGATGCAATCATAATTCCGCAAGGATTTCAGTTTGATGACGATTTGTCTTTTGCCTATCACCAGATGGAATTCACCAGCGATTCTATCTTCCTTACGGGAAGGGCTGGCACTGGAAAGTCAACTCTGCTAAATTATTTCAGGAAAAATACAGTGAAGAAATATGTTGTCCTGGCTCCTACAGGGCTTGCCTCCCTCCATGTTGGCGGAAGCACAATCCACTCATTCTTTGGTTTTCCACTGCGCCCGTTAATGAAAAGGGATCCAGAAATTATTAAATGGAGCAAGGGACATCCGAGGCTCAGGATTCTCAAAAAGATGGACACATTAATAATCGATGAAGTATCAATGGTTCGGGTTGACCTGATGGACGCCATTGACTACGCCATGCGCCTCAATCTTGAAAATGATCTTCCCTTCGGAGGTAAGCAGGTTATTTTCATAGGTGATGTCTTTCAACTTTCTCCCGTGGTCAATAGTCAGGACTTTCAATATTCAGATGATGCCGTTTACAGCGATCCCTATTTCTTCAGTGCAGATTCGTTTCGTTCATGCCGGCCGGCGATCATTGAACTAACAAAGATCTATCGCCAGCAGGACGAAGATTTTATTTATCTGTTAAACCGGATACGGATGGGAATTGCCGGACGCGATGAGCTGGACGAACTTAATAAACGATACGAGCCTGACCCTGGTGCAGAAAATGATTTTGCTATTACCCTCTCTTCCGTAAATGCCATTGCCGAAATGGTGAATCAGGTGAAACTGATGAACATTATTTCTCCGGCGATTGCGTTCAAAGCCAAAACAGAAGGACTATTTAATGAACGCCTTTACCCTGCTCCACTATCATTGACGTTGAAAGCGGGTGCCCAGGTCATGATGGTGAAAAATGATGTGAAAGGTAAATGGGTGAACGGAAGTATTGGAAAAATAGAATTCATAACTGATCAAGAAGTCATGGTAAGATTTGCCAATGGCTCCGTTTATCGGGTAGAGCCTGTGAGCTGGGAAAATAGAGTTTACAAATGGGATCGACTCACCAATACCATTTCATTTGAAGTGAAGGGGACATTTACCCAATTTCCAATTCGACTTGCGTGGGCGATTACTATTCACAAAAGTCAGGGCCTTACCTTTGAAAAAGTAATTATTGATATCGGCAAGGGTGCTTTTGCTCATGGGCAACTATATGTGGCGTTAAGCAGATGTAAGACACTGGAAGGAATTACACTACGAACAAAGATCAGTGAAAAGGATGTGATCGTCGACGAAGCGGTGGAGCGATTCGCTGGCAGAAGCAAAATTGGGTAACCTTACGCTTCATCCTTAACCGTCCTAACCAGACTAATCCCTGCAAAAAGGAAGACTAATCCCAATCCGCCGTAAATAACAAGTGCACGGATATCCTTTGACGCGCTTGTCATATTGACAAATAAAACCGCCCCATAAACCAGTCCGAGGATACCTAATAACGTTAAAATCGATCCGAATATTCTCTTGATGTTCATAGGAGTTTTAGCAGACCAATGAAATTAGTGTGCCAGATTACCTCATACTCATCTGACATCAAAGGATTGAAATAATATTCCAAAACCAGGCACTAAAACGATAATGGGGATAAAATTCCACAGTATTCACAGTTAAAAGCTCACTTCTGAGGCTTTAGATAAATGAATCTCAAACCATTCGTAAACCCTGTTCCAAAAATGGTGCGATGAGTTTCACCCTCAAGAATTTCTGATTTGATTTCAAGATTTCTAGTGTTCTTCGCGACCAGTTGATCAACCATCATCAGATGTTCATCTACCATAGAATGTTGCGTGTCCGCATGCTTTGAATTCTCCAAAGAACCTGTTCCCACATAAAGCCTTGTGTGCCCTTCCGAAACAAAATTCTTAACATTCGTAGACATGGAATTCCTATCCCACCACAATGACGGGCTCAATAACAAATAATTATTAAACAGATTAGGATGATTTAATAGTGAATAAAAACCGAAAAGCCCACCAAATGAGTGTCCATACAACGACCGGCTTTCGTTTTTGACCGGATAACCGGAAGAAATGAAAGGAATCAGCTCTGACTCTAAGAATTGAGAAAAATTCTCAGCTCCACCCGATTTAGGTTGTTTATGAGTTTTTGAAAATTCCTTGTCGATTGTTGGAGTGAAATCCAAGCCACGGATTGAATAGTAAGCATCCTCATCATATTCACCTTGATAGGCTATCCCAACCACAAACAATTCTGGCAATATTTCATCTTTGATCAAACGCTGAACAATATAGGTGACACCCCCAAAATTTACCTCAGCATCTAAAACGTAAAGAACAGGATAATTCTTCTTTGAAGTTTTATAATCTTTGGGAAACATCACATAGATGTCATAACTATGCCCTGTAAACTTGGACGCGAGTGGATGAACCTCGGTATTTTCTATTTCTACTTTTTGACTTGATGATGTAGTTTGATCGTCATTTATTTTCTGACGCAAAGAATCATTCTCTAATTGCAATCTTGAGGTCTTAGCTGATTCTTTCGAATTACAACCGTCCAGCAACATCGGGAAAATAAAACATAACAAGATTCTAAGGACCATGAGCCTTGGCGTATCCATAGATTTTTTATCAGATCAGACTGCAATCGGAGCCTTAATTCCGGGATGTGACTGATAATTCACTACCTCAAAATCCTCAAACCGATAATCAAAAATAGAATCAGGTTTACGCTTTATCTTCAACGTTGGAAGTGGATATGGTTCACGACTCAGCTGCAGATTTACCTGCTCAAGATGATTACTATATAAATGAGTGTCGCCACCCGTCCAGACGAAATCCCCTGGCTCAAGGTCGCATTGCTGGGCAACCATATGCGTAAGCAGTGCATAGCTCGCAATATTAAATGGCAATCCTAAAAATGTATCGCAGGAACGCTGATACAACTGGCAAGACAATTTTCCATCGGCCACATAAAACTGAAACAATGCGTGGCAGGGAGGCAATGCCATCTTATCCACTTCAGCAGGATTCCAAGCCGACACGATGTGACGTCGTGAGTCAGGCTTTGCCTTAAGTTGGTCCATCAGCCTGGTGATCTGATCAATGTGTTGACCATTCGGCGCTGGCCAGCTTCTCCACTGCGAGCCATAGACGGGTCCTAGCTCGCCATTGTCATCTGCCCATTCATCCCAGATAGACACACCATTTTCCTTCAGATACTTGATATTGGTTTCGCCCTTCAAAAACCAAAGAAGCTCATAGATTATAGAGCGCAAATGAAGTTTTTTTGTAGTCACCAATGGAAACCCATCTTGAAGATTGAACCTCATCTGGTAACCAAAAACAGAAAGGGTGCCGGTGCCGGTACGATCCGTCTTCTGTGAACCGTTCTGCAAAATGTGTCTTTCGAGGTCTAAATACTGTTTCATCCGATGGTAGAATCGCCAATAAAATTAAGTGAATTATTCGATATGATCGACTTTTCCTGACGGAGAAAATTTATTTTAATAAGATCAATTAATGCCTTTGAAGTTCGATATCATCCTCCAAGAACCTGGACTCAAAAAATAAGGAGCCTGCTCTTTTTCAGAACAAGCTCCTCACTCGTCAACTCCTCACTCCTCACTCCTGACTCCTCGCTCCTAATTCTTAATTTCCATCCGCCGAAGCATCAACTTGCTTTGATCTGCCATTGATGGTGATGGTGAAAATGTTATCACATTCTCCGTTACCGTAATCAATAGTTACGGTCTTGTTTTCAACAACCAGCTCTTTTGTTCCTTGCACAGGTATGAACACCTTGTTGGACACAGCACACGCCCTACTGTACACAAGGTCTTTGGTAATCGTCATTGAATAACTCTTTCCCTTGCGATTAGTTCCAGCAGCTGTTCCGGATACAGTCCACGAGTCCTGAACGGGATTTGCTGCACGGATCCAGGTACGAACTTTCGCTACGGTACGAGTTGCTGTAGTTCCATCAGGATAGGTCAGTATCACTCCATCCTCAACAACAGAATAAGCGATCGGAGCAGTTTCACTTGCTGAAATATTTGTAAGAATACGTGTGCCGACGAACTTAATTCCATTGACGGCATAATTATCGAAAGTGATGGTCAACTTCGATCCAGGCATAAATCGACGACCGCTGTATTCAATTCTCAAAATACCGCTACGTGTTCTGCCGCCAGGACCTGCACAGCCTGTTCCAAAATCAACAGTGATAAAACCGTGTATGACGGTGGGGGGATTGTTATCCTGTGCTGTTTCAATTGTTATAGTCTTTGCACAGGCAAAACGCGTGTCAGTGATAGTAATCGTACGACCACCATCAGGTGCGGGATCCGCTGCCACAGCTACAGAGGCCATGTCATCCACTTCTTCGGTCATTGCGTCCGAGTGGGCTTCACTTTGCACATTAAGGTTGTCGCTTGACGAGTAGTCAATTCCGCTACCATTGTCTTTACATGATGCGAGGAACATGAAGAACGTTATCGCAACCGCTGCCACGCCCCTCACTCCAATTAAGTTAATCATTGTTTTCATAATAAGTTTAGTTTTGTTTTATACTTACTTAGAGTGGGTTGAGGGCAAAAGGTTTATTCCAAATGAAAAATAAATCTAACCGCAAAGTTTGGCGAGAAGGGTCAACGTTATTGCCGGAAGAGAACTCAAGGATACCGCCCTGAAAACAAATAGTCGGACCTTCGTTATTTGGACATAAAAAAACCTACCCGGAATTACCGGGCAGGTTCTATCTATAAACTATAATCTAGTCTTCTATTCCCAACTCACTTAATTTCCGTCGCCATTGATAGTCACATCCTTCGATTTACCATTGATTGTGATTGTAACAATATTATCACACGCACCATCTCCGAAGTTGATTGTTATTTGCTTGTTCTCTGTAGTGAACACTTTCTCGCCCGATACAGCAATGAACACCTGGTTGCTTACCATACATGCGCGGGAATGAACCACGTCCTTGGTCACCGTCATTAAATATTCCTTGCCGTTACGTGTTGATCCGGATGCGGTACTTCCTGCAAGCAATACCCATTTATCTTGTGTCGGATTTGCGCCGCGTTGCCATTCTCGGGTAAAGCTCTGTGCGCGGGTAATTGTTTTGCCGTTAAGAAAGGTCAACTTACCTCCTACGATTTCAACTGTAAAGCGGGGAAACGATGCCGTTGTTGGAGTTATGTTTGTTAGTGTATGAGTACCTTCAACTTTTACTCCGCCAACATAATAGTCTGTAAATGTTGTGACGATCTTCGATCCACTTACAAAACGGGGACCTGTGTAGGTAATGGTTATTGTTCCACGCCGTGCGATACCTCTAAAATCCTTACATGACCCATTCGATGGGAATACAATCGTGATCACTCCTGCAGGGCTGGCTCCCCCCGATGTTTTCTCGATCGTGATCGTTGCACAACTCAGGCGAGTATTTTCGCGAAACAATTGCGAGATGTCAACCGGTCCAGTTGCTTCGCGACCACCAAATTGGCTATCAGATGGTGCAGCCACCGCTTCTGTTGATACGTCGGCTGCATCACTCATATAGGAATCAGCAGTTGTTTCACCTTCGACATTGGCAGAATCATCACTTGTAAGGTTGATCTTATTGTTATCACTACAAGATGCGAGCAACATGACGACTGCTACCATCATGTATGCTAGGTTCTTTAAGGAAGTGGAGTTTTTCATAGTTTTATGGTCAGTTTTCGTTTGTTTTGGAGTTTAGATGAAGGTGGGCCTTCAAAGTTTAATCGTTGGAAGGAAATATTTTAAAAAAGGGATAATCGTGAAAAAAAGGCCATTTTCTTACATCTACAAGGGTTTAATCATAGTAGCAGCCCTGCTGGTAACCCAACAATCTGTCCAGGCGCAGATAAAGATAGCCAAACTGAAATACGGAGGCGGCGGGGACTGGTACGCCAATAAAACAGCCCTTCCCAACCTTATTAAGTTCTGTAATGAGCAGTTCTCCATGAATCTGTCATCGGAAGAGGATGCTGTTGAGGTGGGAAGCCGGGACTTGTTCTCCTATCCTTATTTATATATGACCGGCCATGGCAATGTGGTGTTCTCATCTCAGGAGGCGCAAAATCTTCGCAACTATCTCGTTGCCGGTGGGTTTCTCCACATCGATGACAACTATGGTCTTGATAAGTTTGTCCGGATAGAGTTAAAGAAAGTATTCCCCGAACTGGAGCTAGTGGAGTTGCCCTTCACCCATCCAATCTATCATCAGAAATACAATTTTCCGAAAGGCCTCCCAAAGATCCACGAACACGATGGAAAGCCTGCTCAGGGTTTTGGGCTACTGTATGAAGGACGGCTCGTGGTCTTCTATTCCTTCGAGTGCGATCTTGGCAATGGCTGGGAAGATCCCCGGATTCACAACGATCCGGAAGCTAAACGACTGGAAGCCCTTCAGATGGGCGCGAATATTATTTCGTTTTGCTTTACGGACCATTAGTTAATCTATTTGTATGGAAATCGGGAGTTACATTCAACGCAGTGTGGTGGCATTGAAACACAAAGCATATTTGCTATTGATTAACGTTTGATCCTCTGGATTTCATCCAATCCCGAATTCTCTCGTATGGAATTACTACTTCTGTAGGCCCCATAGCATAGGGAGCCACTTCATAGCTATTATAAAAAAATACGATACCCTCTTTTCGAAATCCATAGTTGCTATTGAGACCGAATTGATTGTCGCCAAACTCAAATCCGTTGAACTCAAGTGACGCTGTATCGGCAAGTTCACGCGTTTCACGGAATATCTGCTCTCCTATTTTCGTTAAAGACTGCTCATATCCGGGTTTCAAGAAATCGGATAACGAAAGAGTATCACCGCTTGAAGGGTTTAGATTTAAGAATGTTGTCGCATACGACCCGTGCGCCCCACCAGAATACGTTTCATCGCTTATCTGAAGACTCAGCAGTGAATCATTAAAAATCATTACCTCCACTCCCACCGACCTGTACCACCGGCCAAAATTATCTGGCGTCTCAGCTTTGAATTCATTAAACTCAGTTACGAATTCATTTCCGGCAGCTTCAATGGAAATGACTTTTTCCTCAACTTCGCCGTTCAACGCTTTCGTAAGTTTAAGGAGAATGCTCGTCTGAACTGCTGTATCCAGCCCCACAAATACGGGATAGCTCACCTCGTAGTGAGCACATTGCATTGAGTCATATTTACATCCGGGGGTCGACTCAACGAGCACCTGCCTCATTTCAACATCGGTCTTGATAGGTTCACTATTTTTTGTTGCGCAAGCAAAAAAGATTAGAACAACACTACAAGGCAGAAAGGAAAGGAGGTTACGAAACATGATCATTATTTTAATACTTCCGCAAGCTTCTTCTGCAACCCATCGCCACGAAGATTCTTGGCAATTATAATTCCATTTGGATCAACAAGAATTGAAAAAGGAATAGCATTGATATTATAATCTCTGGCAGCCTGAGATTCAAAATATTTTAAATCGGAAACATGATTCCATACAAGACCATCTTCTGCGATAGCCTTCAACCAATCTTCTCTGGTCCGGTCAAGTGAAACGCTCAGGATGTCAAACTTTTTTCCTTTAAACTGGTGATAGGCCTTCACAACATTCGGGTTTTCCCTGCGGCAGGGTCCGCACCACTTTGCCCAAAAGTCTACGAGCACATACTTCCCTTTCAAAGACGACAGACTGATCGTCTTACCATTGGGATCCGGAAGGGAAATCTCCGGTGCTGGCTGACCAACCGCCGTGCGCTTCATCCCATCCACAAATGCCACAAATCCTTTGCCATAGTAGTTGTTAGTCCAATCGCCTTTGAACTTACCAGCCGCATCGAGGTAAACAGAGAAGTATTTATCCTTATCCAAGGGACTGCTGTTTTGCAAAATATTGATTAGTCCCAATGATGCAGGTTGCTTCGTAATCAGCTCTGCAATTTTATCATTGGACTTGTCGATGACAGCCATATACATTTCCTGAATCTCTTCTATTTTCTTTTCATCCCGCTTATTGGCAGCTTCCTGAAAGTCAGCTTGAAGTTTTTGCATTTCGTCAGTGGTCTGTGCTTCCTGAGCAATTTTCTGAACCTGCATGACCAGATCGATGTCCGGTGAGCCCTTCACTTCAGAAAAGCCGTTAGTATCATTGCCATCAACGTTCACTTCGAGTGCGCTTCTATCAAGAATAAGATTGACAAATTGTTTGCCGTAGAAACTCATCCGATAATAGCCGGGCTCTGTAATGCGAATCGTTTTTTCGAAGGTATAGTCAGATTTAAGCTTGACAGTGTCTTCCATAGGTTTTTTATCATCCTGGCGGATCTCTGTTAGACTGATGGTTCCCTGCTGTGGAAATCCTACTTTCCCTTTTATAACAACATCCCAACCAGGCGCTGTATTTTCCTTCTTTGGCGTAGAACAGGTGATAGTGACCACCGAAATCAAAATCAATAACATCTTATTATATCTCATAACTCGCTTAGTTTTTTTTCTAGTAACTGGGTTGCCACTTTCGGGTCGGCTTTACCCTTGCTTCTTTTCATCACTTCACCCATAAACATACTCATGATTCCCTTCTTTCCGTTCTTATATTCCTCCACTTTCAAGGGAAACTCTTTTATTACATCTTCTACGATGGGGAGAATGGAATCGAGATTGCTATCCTGGATTAGATTCAACTCCTGAGCAATTGCTAACGCGGATTTTTCAGGAAAAGTTAAATAAACGGGAAATATCTTTTGTGAAGCAACCGCAAAATTCACCTTGCCTTCGTCAATCAGCGCGATGAGTGAAGCCAGTTTCTTCGCTGACAAAGGGAATTCAGTCATTTCTGCCGAATGTTCATTCAGATATGACTTCACCGGGCCCATCATCCAGTTGGATGCACCTTTATAATTGGCAGTGTAGCTGCATACCTCCTCAAAATACAAGGCAATCTCCTTTGTATCGGTTAATACCTGTGCATCGTAATCTGACAAACCGTACTTCGCAACAAATTTCTCATAAAGGTCGCGCGGCAATGGCGGCATAGATGATTTTATTTCATCAAGCCAGCGCTGCGAGATCTGCAACGGACTAAGATCAGGATCGGGAAAATAGCGGTAGTCATTCAACTCCTCTTTGGTTCGCATACTGTGCGTTTTACCCGTGTTGGCATCGAAGGTCCGCGTTTCAGAAACAACCACTTCCCCTTTCTCCAGCAAGTCGATTTGTCGCTTGGTTTCATGATCGATCGCACGCTGCACATTGCGAATAGAGTTCATGTTCTTCACTTCCACTTTTTTACCAAGCTCTATAGCATTATTAAGCATCATTGAGACGTTTGCATCACATCGAAGTGAACCTTCTTCCATGTTACCATCACATATTTCCAAATAACGAACCAACTTCCTTATTTCAGTAAGTAGCACGTAAGCGTCGTCAGAGCTTGTGATCTCCGGGTTTGTAACGATTTCGATAAGCGGTACGCCAGAGCGATTGAAGTCCACAAGAGTATCGGTTTCAGTGGCCAGATGAATTGACTTCCCCGCATCTTCTTCAATGTGGATGCGGTTGAGACTAATGTTTTTTTCTCCCTCCTTACTTCGAATGGTTATGTATCCGCCCACGCAAATGGGAGTACGGTCCTGTGTGAGCTGATACCCCTTGGGAGAATCCGGGTAGAAATAGTTCTTACGGTCGAAAATCTGGAACATGGATATCGCAGAATTGCACGCCAAGCCCATTTTAACTGCATAATCGATCACACGCTTATTCAATTTTGGAAGAGTGCCTGGATGAGCCAAGGTGATTACACTCACATTCGTATTTGGGGCATCCCCGAAGGTCGCAGCGTCACTTGTGTAGATCTTACTTTTGGTGAGCAACTGCGCATGAACTTCAAGGCCAATGACAAGGGTGTATTTATCGCGAATTGATTGATCCATTTTAGAAGAAGTAGAGACGAGAGAGAGGAGCCAGTACCCAGGAGACAGGAGTCAGGAGACAGGAGACAGGAGGCAGGAGAGAGGAGACAGGAGTCAGGAGACAGAAGTCAATAGTCAGGAGACAGGAGACAGGAGCCGAGAATTTAGATTCGTTCATGAATTTTCTCTTGTTCGTTATATGCGTCTGACACCTCACATCTCTCTATTGAAATTTAAATAAACTCTCCAATCAAATCTTTTAAAACCAAGTGTCTGGCCACTATCCGATCATTTGCTTCGCCTTCACAAGCACTGCATCCAACCCCTCCAACTTCTTCCCTCCTGCTGTAGCAAAGAAAGGTTGGCCACCACCGCCGCCATCAATTTCTTTTGCCAGTTCTTTCACCATATTGCCAGCGTGAAACTTTTTGGATGCTTCTAACTTCTCCCCAATCATTACCGCGACCTGAGGTTTATTATCAATGTCAGCAGCGATCACCATCAGTAAGTCATCAAACTGGTTGCGCAGGCCATAGGCGATATTCTTCAGCGCATCGGCACTGGGTAGTGACACTTTCTCAAGGATTAGAGTATGACCATTGGACTTCACCGATTTGAGTGCCAGTCCATCCTTGATCTGATTGGCGAGTTGCTGATTAAATACTTCAAGCTTCTTTTCCAGCGAATGCTTTTCCTCCAGCAGACCTTGTAAAAATGCAGCCGGATCCTTCGGACTCTTCATTAGCGTTTTCAATTCATCCAGCACTGCGAGCGATCCGTTCACATACTCTTGCGCGCCTTCCGCGGTCACTGCTTCAATACGCCTTACACCTGCCGCAACCGAACTCTCTGACACAATTTTAAAGAGTCCAATATTACCCGTCGACTGAATATGAGTACCGCCACAAAGCTCTACTGAAAACTTCGGATCAAATGTAATGACGCGCACAAATTCACCATATTTTTCACCGAACAATGCCATAGCGCCAAGCGACTTAGCCTGTTCAATTGGCACGTTGCGTTTTTCATCCAACCGAATATTCGCACGAACTTTTTCATTAACAATGCTTTCCACTTTAGCAATTTCTAAATCTGTCATTGCCGCAAAATGAGAAAAATCGAATCGCAGAATTTTATCATTGACCAGTGAGCCCTTTTGTTCAACATGCTTACCGAGCACTTGCCGAAGAGCAGCGTGCAATAAGTGAGTAGCCGAGTGATTATTCATTGAAAGCCTTCTCTTGCTTTCGTTCACTGAAGCATAGAACTCACCTTCCAGTTTCTCCGGGAGAGATTCTGTCCAATGAACAATCAGATCGTTTTCTTTTTTAGTATCGACGATATAGATTTTTTCGTTGGCCGATTCAACCACACCGGTGTCACCTACCTGCCCACCACTTTCTGCATAGAATGGAGTCTTGTCCAGCACAATCTGATACATTTCCTTATTCTTTTGCTTTACCTTCCGGAATTTTAATATCCTTGAAGTCGAAGTAAGATGATCGTAGCCAATGAATTCTGATTTACCATCTTCACCAACAAGAATCCAGTCGCCTGTTTCTTTTACTGAGGCAGCTTTTGATCTGGACTTTTGCTTTTCCATTTCAATTTGGAATCCTTTTTCGTCGATTGTAAGGCCACGTTCTCTCGCAATTAGTGACGTTAAATCGAAAGGAAAGCCAAACGTATCATACAACTCAAAAGCCTGCTCGCCGCTAATGGTTTTTATTGATTCAATTCTCTTTAAACCTTTTTCAAGCGTCCTTAAAAAAGATTTCTCTTCTTCATGCACTACGTTACTCACATACTCCAGCTGCTGATGCAACTCCGGAAATACATCTTTAAGCTGTAATGCCAACAGCGGTACGAGCCGGTAAATAAATGGTTCTTTAAAATTCAAATATGAGAATCCATATCTGACTGCCCTTCTTAAAATTCTTCGGATCACATAGCCCGCACCCGTATTTGATGGCAACTGGCCATCGCCAATCGCGAATGACACTGCTCGGATATGATCTGCCATTACACGAATTGCGACATCCGTTTTTGTATTGGCACCATACTTAACATTTGCATGTAGGGCAATGAAATCCATCAACGGCCGGAATACATCGGTGTCGTAATTAGATGTCTTCTTCTGAATCGCCATGCACAGCCGCTCAAAACCCATTCCAGTATCAACGTGCTTATCTGGCAATGATTCAAGCTGACCTGATGCGAGTCTGTTAAACTGTATAAAGACCAGGTTCCAGATCTCTACTACTTGCGGATGATCGCTGTTAACGAATTCCTTGCCTGGCTTTTTCTTTACCTCGTCTTCTGAACGCAGATCAATGTGAATCTCGGAGCATGGTCCACACGGTCCTGCCTCACCCATTTCCCAAAAGTTATCTTTCTTGCTTCCGTGAAGGATATGATCTTCTGCTACAAACTGCTTCCACAACTCCTTCGCTTCTTCATCCACAGGAAGATTGTCGCCTTTGTCACCGCCGAAAACCGTTACGTATAATCGATCCTTAGGCAATCCATAAACTTCTGTGAGCAGTTCCCACGCCCATACTATTGCATCTTTCTTGAAATAATCACCAAATGACCAGTTACCAAGCATTTCAAACATGGTGTGGTGATAGGTATCAAGCCCAACATCTTCCAGATCGTTATGCTTGCCGCTTACGCGAAGACATTTTTGAGTATCGGCTATGCGTTTGTATTTTGAAACACTGTTGCCCAAGAAATAATCCTTGAACTGCACCATGCCTGAATTTGTAAACAGCAGACTAGGATCATTCTTTAATACCAGTGGAGCAGAAGGCACGATCTGGTGTCCCTTACTTTCAAAAAACTCTAAAAACTTCCTTCGTATCCTTGCCGAATCCATGTTTGATTATCGAATAAAGGGCAAATCTAGGAAAAAAGAACATAGGCGCCTTCGATCAGGAAAGTCGTCCGACTGTTGACAGCAATCGAAAAAAACGGTGGCACGACCCCCAACCCGCCGATGCGGTAAAGCCCGACTCGAAAGAATTAAATACCCTCGGTTCAAGTATCCCCAGACTCGTTACTTTTCGTTTCCTTTGCACTCCTCAAAACCATATCATGCGATTATCATTCATTTTTGCTGTTCTACTCGCCCTTACGTCAACGCTATTACACAGCCAAACGCCCAAAGACACCGTCACGTTAATTGGTGTTGGTGACATCATGATGGGGAGCAATCACGGAAGTGGCATGCTTCCTCCGGATAGCGGGTCAGGACTTATGGCCGACGTTGAGAGCATTCTTAACGACGCCGACGTGACTATGGGAAACCTTGAAGGCGTGCTACTGAATGAAGGTGGTATTGCAAAAACCTGTAAAGATCCCAAGGTGTGCTATGTATTTCGCACGCCGGTGAAATATGTACAGAACTTATCGAAAGCGGGCTTTGACGTAATGAGCATTGCGAATAACCACGCGGGCGATTTTGGTGACCTAGGGCGGAAAAGTAGCATGGCTGCGCTTAAAGATGCCGGTATTGAGTTTGCCGGGCAGTTACAAAAACCCTGGACCATCTTTGAAAAAAACGGAGTTAAGTATGGCTTCATCGCCTTTGCCCCTAACAGCAATTGCGTTCCGCTCAATGAAATCTTCAATGCTAAAAAAATGGTCGCCCAACTTGACTCATTGACCGATATCGTCATTGTTTCATTTCATGGTGGCGCCGAGGGACCGCAATACCAGCATGTGCCCCGCGCGACAGAATTATTTTATGGCGAAAACCGAGGCAACGTATATGAGTTTGCCCATCAGGTGATCGACGCTGGTGCTGATATAGTTCTGGGACACGGTCCACACCACACACGGGGGGTTGAAGTTTACAAAAATCGCTTTATCGCGTATAGTATGGGCAACTTTTGCACCTACGGCATGAATATCACCGGCGTGAACGGCCTGGCTCCTATTATTAAAGTTTATACTAATCCCAAGGGAGAATTTTTCAAGGCGCACATCACCTCCACCGACCAGAGCTTACGTCAAAAAGTGAAGATAGATAGTGAAAAAAGGGTATTGCAACGCATTCAGCAACTTACCAAGGAGGACTTTCCGGAATCTACTATTGTGATAGGAGATGATGGCTGGATTCGGAAATCCACAAATTAATGTTGACATCTTGTAGATTAAATAAAGTTCACTTCATTGCTTTGAATTTAAAAGAATTGCTACTTTGCATTAAGTGATTGTTATATCACGGCTAATTAATTACATGGCCTACAGAGAAAAAGAGATAGAAAAGTTATATTACTCGATCGGTGAAGTAGCCGAGCAGTTTAATGTAGCCCCATCACTAATCCGTTTTTGGGAAACCGAATTCGACATTCTTCAACCCAAGAAGAACCGCAAAGGCAATCGGCAATTCACAAAGGAAGACATCGACCAAATTCGCCTTATCTATCACTTGGTAAAAGAAAAAGGATTTACGCTCAATGGCGCCAAGGAGATGCTGAAACAAGACTCCGTTGCTGTTAAAGATAAGATGGAGATGATCGACTCTCTCCGGAAAATCCGCAAGTTTCTCTCAGAAGTGAGGGATCGGATTCAATAGGGGCTACTGTTCTGATTTCGATTCATAGCAATTTCAAAAGTATTAATTGACAGTTGACAAACGTCAACTTCCCCCAACTCCCTTAAAAATCGTCAGGTTTTCCTGATTGTGCGAAGATTTCCTGTGTCCTTACTTACACCGATGGATCAGGAACGTATCTCCCTCATGGCTCTGCACTTTGTGCCCGGCGTGGGCGACCTTTTAATAAAACAGCTAGTTGGTTATTGTGGCTCAGCGGAGCAGGTATTCAGGCAATCCAAAGGAAGGTTACTAAAAATACCAGGCATCGGAGATGTAGTCGTCAATGCCATTCAGGACAGCAATACCCGCGCATTAGCCGAAGAAGAATTTAAACGAGCGGAACGCGAAGACACCCGAATACTTTTCTTCACTGAAAAAGCCTACCCGGCCCGATTAAAGTCAATTGACGATGCCCCTTCCCTTTTGTATGTGAAAGGCAACATTAATCTCAACCAGGTCAAAGCAATAGCTATTGTTGGCACACGTCAGGCCACAGATTACGGCAAAGAACAAGTTGACTCCATTATCGAAGCATTAGTACCTCATGAAGCGTTGATAATCAGCGGACTTGCCTATGGGATAGATATCCACGCTCACAAGCAGGCGTTGAAACAGGGACTGGCCACGGTAGGCGTACTAGGAAGCGGAATTGACATCATCTACCCTGCTGCCCATAAGGATATAGCGAAGAAGATGGTGAATCATGGAGGCCTAATCACGGAAAATCCTTTTGGAACCAAACCCGATGCACACAATTTCCCGGCTCGCAACCGGATCATTGCAGGATTGTGTGACGCATTGATCGTGGTGGAGGCCGCTGCCAAAGGTGGTGCTTTGATCACAGCCGAAATCGCAAACAGTTACAACAAGGACGTTTTTGCAATTCCAGGCAAACTTGGAGATATCTATTCGGAGGGCTGCAATAAGCTTATCAAGATCAACAAAGCAAATCTGTTCATGTCAGTCAAAGACCTTGAATATCTACTGGACTGGAATTTGGGTAATGATAAAGTCACCAGCCAGCTAAGTCTTGAGTTGTCGTCTATCGAACCAGATGAACAATTAGTACTGAATGTATTATTTGAAAAGAAGACTCCAGTAATGATTGATGAGCTTAGTCTGCGGACTGGTATGAGCCAGGGTATGCTAGCTTCGATACTGCTCACACTTGAGTTTAAGAATCTGGTAATCTCAATGCCGGGGAAGATGTATAAGGCGCGGTAGGCTGCTAGTGAGTGATCGGTGGTCGGTGATCGGTAATCGGTAATTTGTGGTCGGGAAGTATTGACTGATGGCAATTGGAAGTTACTCAAAGAAGTTCAACAAGTTCTAAAATACTTCCTCTGCCACTTTCATCGCTTTTGCAAACTCAGCTCTGTCCAGTCCCGTTTGAATTCCTTTTGAATCCAGATATGATAAAATTGTCTCGGTAGCCAGATTGCCAACAAGTTTGTCCTCCGCCATTGGGCAACCGCCAAAACCTTTGATCGCACCATCAAATCGTTTGCACCCTGCCTCCACAGCAGCGTCTATCTTCTCAATTGCAGTCAGTGGATTAGAATGTAAATGCAAACCAAATTCTATGGATGGGAAGTCTTCATTCAGATTTTTGATGAGATATTTTATCTGATCGGGTTTTGACACTCCAATGGTATCTGCAATTGAAATAATCTTCACCTCAAGGGTTGAAAGTATATCAACAAATTTACCTATCACTGAAATATCATAAGGGTCATTATATGGATTACCAAAACCCATGCTGAGATAGGTCACCAAGGTCTTTCCAGTAGTCTCACATATCTCCTGTATGTCATTCAGCGAATCAAGCGCCTCCGGAATGGACTTATTCGTATTTCTCTGCTGAAAGGTTTCCGATACAGAAAGAGGAAAACCCACATAAGTAACAGCCTTGTGGCGGCAGGCTTCCTCAGCACCCCTTGTGTTAGCGACAATTGCAAGAAGCTTGGAGCGACTAGCACCGACCTCGACCCGATCCAGAACCTCGGCGGTATCCCGCATCTGGGGGATGGCCTTCGGAGAAACAAAACTTCCGGTATCGATTGTATCAAAGCCAACTTTCATTAACTGATTGAGGTAGCGGACTTTATCTTCGGTGGAAATAAATTTTTCTATTCCCTGCATCGCGTCACGAGGACATTCAATGATTTTCATAGGTAAGATCTGTTCAGTCAACTATGCTAATTCACTATTATTGTAAATACTAAGCTGTTAATAACCCCGGGACTAGATATGGTAACCATAAGACTATGGAAAAATACATACAATAGTCGTTGATAATGTCGATTCAACTGAATTTGCCGTCGCTTGTTCCAACTTCAGAGATTAATTGCACCAAATAGACTTTTAGCATTATGCCGCTTCCTTCCTTTGCCGGAACTTTAGGACCAAAACGAGCCGCCCATTTGCTCCACCGTGCATCCTTCGGTCCCACGAAAGATCAGATCGATTCTTTCGCATCGAAAACAGTTGGCGCCGCTGTACCAGAACTGTTTCAGCTCCCGTTGCAAACGCCACTGCCACCTATCGATCCAAAAACAGGAAAGGAATGGGCCGTATCTGGAACCACCAATGCGAATAGTGGTGAAGCGGATCTACAGGAGTTTTTCAAAGGTTGGTTCCTGGCGCAGTTGCTTAGCACGGGAATCTCCGGCACGCAAAACCTACCCCATTCTGTGCGGGAAAAAGTTGTATTTTTTTTACATACGGTCTTTACCACCATCCAAACGAAGGTAGACAACAGCCGATCGCTTTATTTTCAAAATCAGTTGTTTCGACTGTACGCTTTCGACAAGACCGCAGGAATAAAATTCAATTTCAAAGAACTGTCAAAGAAGATTTGCGTCGACAATGCGATGCTGCGTCTGTTGGACGGCAACCTGAATGTGAAAGGCAGTCCGAATGAAAACTATGGCCGAGAATTTCATGAGCTCTATACCATCGGGAGAGGATTGGAAGGAACACTGCCCCCCATCACCGATCCGGGGGATTATTTTTTATATCGCGAACTTGATGTCCAGGCAGCGGCTAAAGTCTTATCAGGTTGGGACATCGATACAACGTTTTCAAACATTGATCCCGACACTCTCCTTCCAAGGGGAAAAGTAAGAGGGAGCAAAACAAACGCTTCCAGCCACGATAATAGCCTGAAGCAATTCAGTGACCGTTTTGCAAACTCTATTATTCAACCAAATTCAACTCTTCTTAGTGCAGGTAATGCGACGGAAGAAAGTGCTTTTGATGAGATCAGCCAACTCGTTGAGCAGATCTATGCAAAACCTGAAACAGCGATGAATATCTGTCGACGCGTTTACAGACACTATGTATATCATGACATTACACCTGCACTTGATTCCGCGATTGTCACTGTTATGGCTGCTACTTTCAAAAACAGTGGCTATAAATTGCAAGCTGTTTTAGAAGATCTGTTTCAAAGCCAGCACTTCTATGACGCTGCTGCCGGAGTAAATGACGACAACTTCGGATCGATCATCAAGTCGCCACTTGATCTGATGATCGGCACCATGCGTTTCTATGGAAAGGCATTACCCGATCCACAAACATCCGCAACCCAACTTTACACCAAGACCTCTGAAATGATCCGCGACCTTACGTCAATGGGCATGCACTTTTATGAACCCTTTGACGTAGCAGGATATGACGCCTATCATCAATACCCCATCTACCACCGAAGCTGGATTTCTACCAATTACCTTACCAGCCGCTATGATTTCATTCGTATGCTCGTGTCGGGCAATCAAATGTCAACAGACAAAATTGATGTTGTTAATTTTGTTCGGGCAAAGATTCCTGCTGCGACAGCATCCAACGCAAGAAACCTCATCATTGAATTGGCGAAATACCTGTTGCCAGTAAATGACAGCTTAACATACGATACCACGCTGGATGATGCATCGGGCCTCACTGCTGAGCGAATGAATTACTTTCTCACTGCCTTCCTGAAGTCGCCGCAGATTGATGCAGACCCGGAAGCTGCATGGACGTTCCGTTGGAATAATCCGGTTGACCCGGAAGTCGTTACCCGACAATTGGAAAACCTCTTCAACGCGATGATGCAGTCTCCTGAGTACCAGTTATTCTGAGCCAAAAGATAAAACGAAATGAAAAGAAGAAGCTTCTTACAGAAACTATCAATCGCGGCCGTTCCACTAACGCTGGGAGGTGTGCCAATACGAACGTTGGCAGAAAATGCATTCACAAGGATGGCGCAACAAAGCACCAATGATCGGGTGCTGGTGATCCTGCAGATGCATGGTGGCAATGATGGAATGAACGCACTTATCCCGGTTGACAAATATGAGCAGTACTACAGCGTTAGAGCCAATATTGCTATACCGGCAAAAAATAGCGTCAGGAAGATAATCCCGGTTGACAGCACATTGCCAGTCGATTCGCAAATTGGTCTTCACCCGGACATGCTGGCCATGAAAGCCATGTATGACCAGGGTCGCGTGTGTCTCGTGCAAGGAGTCTCCTATAAAAATAACAACGGTTCACACTTCCGCGGGCGCGACATCTCGTTCATGGGCGGAAGTTTTGATGACTACTTCTCGTCAGGCTGGGTAGGCCGCTATCTTCAACAGGAGTTTGCACCGAAAGTCTATCCACAAGATTTTCCGAATATTAACATGCTCGATCCCTTGGCGATCGAGATGGGAAGTGATGTTTCATTGATTTTTCATCAGGAAGGGAATATTCCCACCTCTATTTCATTGAGTGACCCTGAGTCATTTGCGAGACTGGTGGACTCCCTTGAGGGATTTCAGGATCAGGGTGTTGATCCGCGTGGCAAACCACCCGTGGCCCTCAATGATTCACCTTACGGAAAAGAACTAAACTGGATCCTCGGTCTTGAGGACAAGTCACAAAATTATGCTGACAGGCTCAACACCATCTACCAGGCTTCGTCTCCTTCCACCGTCACCTATCCTGAAACATATCCATTCAATGCCCCTAAGGGAAGTCTTCGCAATGGCCTCACACCTCAGCTTAAACTTGTAGCGCGACTATTGGATGGAGGCGGTGCCGGGCAGGGCGTGAAAACCAAAGTGTTCCTGGTAAAGATTGGTGGATTTGATAACCATGCTCAGCAAGTGGAATCATATGATCCAACCATGGGTCAGCATGCCGCTTTGATGTATCATATTTCCTCCGCCATGAAGGCCTTTCAAGATGATTTGAGAGCACGGGGACTTGAAGATCGCGTATTAACTGTGACAACATCTGAGTTTGGAAGAAGAATCCACTCGAATGGAAGTTATGGTACCGATCACGGAACAGGAGGCCCCATGTTTATCTTTGGAAAAGGTGTTCAGCCTGGAGTTGTCGGCAAAGTACCTGACCTAACGAAAGACAATGTCGAAATGCAATTTGATTACCGGCAGGTATATGCCAACCTTTTGAAAGACTGGATGCTGGTAGACGAATCTAAAATCAACAATGATATTTTCTTCAAGAATTTTCTCACTGGACCGAAGGAGGAGGGCGCAGGCAATTATGAAATCTTGCCGTTAGCAAGCCAGGTCATTTCAGGCGTAACGGAATCATTCATTTCGGAGCGATTTACTTTATTGGATTGCTACCCAAATCCAGCCAAAGGATGGGCTTCGTTTGGCTTTCGAATTAACTCAACCCGTCAGGTGGCACTCGCGCTGCTGGATAGTTCCGGAAGGGTAGTAAAACCCATCCTCGATGAGGAGCGGGACCCAGGTGAACATTGGGTGAAAACCGATTTGACCGATCTGAAGCCCGGCGTTTATCTTTATCATATCAAGTCGGGCCTCCTCAAAGAATCTAAAAAACTTATAATCATATAGCGAAATGATCAGAACCTCCACCGTCCTTCTTGCCATTCTCATTTCGTTTCAACTTCACGCCCAGAACAAGAAGAAGTCAAACTATACACAAAGCTCTACCAAGAAACAGGATGCCTTTCTGCAAAAGCAATGGTGGATCGGATTAAAGGGAGGTGTGAATTTTACCCAGGCCTTACCGGGTCAACGGTATTCAGTGCTCTCAGGAACAACCAACTATCCGTTGGGCCAATTGGAAAAACAGTACGAGGGATTCAGTAAAACCGGCAGCCAGGCGACGCTCGAAATAACCTTCTATATGAAAGGTTTTTCTTTCAGCTTTCAACCAACCTATCGCCACTCCCGCTTCCGATATTCCAATCAGTTTGAATGGACTGACACTGAAAATTCAGCCAACAGTCTTTTACTCAATTACAAGCAAGAGAATAAGGTTGATTACGTTGATCTGCCCTTGATTGTAAAATATGACCTCACCAAAACCAAACTAAGACCCTACGTTCAGGCAGGAGCATTTTATTCCATGTTGATCAATGCAACAAAATCAGTGGCAGTTGAGGGAGTTGACTACGCTTCAGGAGGCATTAACCAATTTTCAAACGAGCCCCTTATAGTTGGCGCTACCGATCTCTATCACAACAGCTATTGGGGGATCCTCTTCGGTGGAGGCGCGGATTATAACCTGGGTAATGTAAGGCTTGTGATGGACGTGAGTTATCGAATTGGAATGAGTAATGTGACCAATACTTCAAATCGATTCAGCAACGACCGCCTTTCTGGAATCGGCGACGCCATGGATGACATGAAGTTGAATAACATTGTTATCTCGGCCGGATGTCTTTTCCCAATGCGTTTTCTCGGAACAGGTTTCAAAACTCTTGACCGCTAAAATATGAAAAGACTACTACCTATCCTTATTGCCGGCCTTGTCTTGGCTTGTGCTAATGATCCTGATCCTGCTGCTGACAAGGCACAGTTTGTAAGAATCTATGATAACACGCGGTTTAATGCTTCCTATTTTCCTATTGATATTCGTCAAACAACCGATGGAGGTTATCTGATCCTTGGAGGGAGACGACTTAGTACATCAAATTTTACAGGTATTTATCTGATGAAAGTGGATGAATTTGGAAAATTTATCTCCGACGTTGAGGTACCCGATGCTATGGTAAACCCGGTTGGGCCATTGCTTGAATCAAACGGTAAGTTCTATTTCTTCTGCATGACCAGCGTAGGCTTACAAACACAACTGCAGGAGGTAGATCCATCAGGCGCGATTGCAAATACGATAAATATCGGCGGAACATATCCAATGGCTGCGGGAACCGACAACAGCAATTTCCTTTTGCTCAGCTATGATATCGCCAACAAGAAAAGCCAGGTATCCATCATAGGATCCAATGGAAGCGTGCAAAAGACAAAAGGCTTCAACATTGGTGCAGGAGATGCCGTAGAAGAACCAATCATTAATCATTTTTTAAGAACGGGTAAGCAGCTACCCTTTCAAGTTGGAAAAGCGGGCTCGGGTCAGTATTTCTTTAACGGATTTTACAATTATACTCTATCACTTGTTTTTACAGACCTGAATGCGGACAATCCATTGGGTGTTGTACAAGGCCAGCAGGACAAGGGCGGATTCAGCCAGGTGCTTCCCCTTGAAGGAAATGCTTTCGCAGCAGCCCGGTTTAATTTTGGAGATAACTACATACTACCAAACCTGAGCATCAACTCGTCAGGAGTGAGTTCAATAACAGATCTCGGCGGAAATAATTTTCCTGAGCTTGTGAACGACGCTCCGATTCGCATTCTAAAAACCACAATATCCTCTAAAGAAGTTTTGATATTCGCCAGTAACACACGTAGTAGAACGATTGCATTATTCTTCTATGATAAAGTGTCCGGAGCGTTTGTTGGAAGTCACTATCTGGGCTTTTCTAATCCTTTTGAAGTTACAAATCTCGTTGCCACAGTTGATGGCGGCGTGTCGGTCTGTGGAACAACGTACGTAGCAGGGCGTTTTCCACGCATTTGTATCTTCAAGTTGTCAAAAGAAACGCTTAGTGGGTCGCTGCAGAAATAAGGGATTCTAAAAGTCATTCCGGGAATTTTCTATGTGAAGTATTTTTTCTTCCTTGGTCGAAGTTATGATCAGGATTGAAGAAAACGTCTCATTACAACTTCTTAACACCTTTGGGATTGACGCCAAAGCCAGATATTTCACCGAAGTGTCCAGTACATTGGAGGTGCAGGAGATTATTCAAAACGCTGTTTATCGGTCCAATAAACATCTGATCCTTGGCGGTGGCAGCAATATTCTGTTCACAAAAGACTTTGATGGGCTTGTTGTCAAGTCTTCATTGACGGGCATCAAAGTCATAAAGGAAAATAATGATGAAGTATATGTTAGAGCATTTTGTGGCGAGAACTGGCACACATTAGTGCTTCATTGCCTGAAGAACAACTGGGGAGGTATTGAGAACCTGTCCTTGATACCCGGAACAACAGGAGCAGCTCCTATTCAAAATATTGGCGCGTATGGTGTTGAAATAAAAGATGTTATTGATTCGGTTGATGGAATTGACCTATCAACAGGCCAATTGACGACCTTCACTAATGCGGAATGTCACTTCAACTACCGTGAAAGTGTGTTCAAACAGGAGTTGCGGGAAAAATATTTTGTTTCAAGTATTACTTTAAGGTTGACAAAAAATAAGCATCACATCAACATTCAGTACGGTGCTATTCAGGAAGTATTAAAACAACGGTTGATTGATCATCCATCCATCAATGATGTTAGTGATGCAGTGATTGCCATACGGCAAAGTAAACTTCCTGATCCACGTGTGATCGGCAATGCTGGAAGCTTTTTCAAGAACCCAACAGTGAATAAAAAAGTCTTTGAATCAATAATGGAAAGCAACCCTTCGATACCCTCCTATCCATTTGATAATCAAAATGTTAAAGTGCCTGCAGGATGGCTCATAGAACAGTGTGGATGGAAAGGAAAACGATTTGGAAACGTTGGTGTTCATCCTCAACAAGCATTGGTGTTGATTAACTATGGAAATGGAACGGGTGAAGAAATTTCTCAGCTTGCAATAAAAATTCAAACATCTGTAAAAGAGAAATTTGACATAACGCTTAGCACTGAAGTCAATATCATCTGATGGTGAAAATTAAAGGGTACATTGATTCAAAAGATTAGCTATCAGCATTATTATAATTTCTTACAGTTCAAAAAAAAACCGTAAAAACTTTTGATCATAAATATTTTATTATAACTTTAAATACGTTTAATGATTAATTAACTTAAAATTTTAGACGCTATGGCAAAAAAAGCTAAGAAAGCTGCTAAGAAAAAAAAAGCAGCTAAGAAAAAGAAGTAATTAGGTTAACACCTATTCTTCTTGCAGGGGGAAGTGATCCAGGATCGCTTCCCCCTTAGCTTTTTTAGACGTTGTTCTTAATTGTTATCGGTTAATTGTTATCCTTTTCTTAAGATCAAGTGAACACTACGTGTCCAAAATCTTAACCTGCGTAGTATCTGTTTGGGCATAACTTCCCTCCGGTTTCTACCTTCCCAATCGAGGTTGCGATTAACGGATAAACGAATAACAATTCAAATAAAACCATCGCCCTCAGAAACCAGCTCTGAATTGAAAGTATCCTCCGGCCGAACGGCAACGGTTGCGTAAAATAATGTTATGAAGTTCTTGCTTGCCGGCTAAACATATCTCTAAGTTTGCACTTTAAACCATTACTACTATGGCCAAAGCAACACCAAAAGCCCCTGTAAAGGCGGAAAAAAAGAAAACGACACCAAAAAAGGCTGTTGATCCAACTGAGTTGATCGTGAAAGCATGTGAAGTATCACTTGCGAAACTCAATGCACTGGACCTTGATCATCAATTGCAGTCAGAAGTCAACTGGTGTCTTTCCAGTTTTCAGAACGACCAGAATCCAATCGGTCTCTATCAAATGGCAGAGCGATCCCTGTTGATTTTCAAAGCTGAACTTGCTAAAAAAACAAAGGGTGTCACTGCCAAATTGATTACTGATATTGAAAAAGCATTGAAAGCAGACGCTTAGAGCTCAATTCATATGGGTTACGTTCGTCAACGTTCCCATGTATTTAATACACTCTACTCCAAATTTGTTTAGGAAATCCACGCCTTCATCAGTGAGAAGTCCCTTATGTTCAGCATATGAGTTAAGGTAAATTACTCGCGTGATCCCCGTGCTGTAAATGATACGGGCACAGGAAAGGCAAGGCGAAAGCGTTACATACAGTGTGGTTCCTTCTACTGAAGACATGTTTTTTACGGCATACAGGATAGCATTCTGCTCGGCGTGAATTGCCAGTGAACAGCCCCCTTTTGAATCACGAGGACATCCTACATTCGGCCACTCTTCGTCACAATTATGGGTACCTGATGGCGGACCATTATATCCTATCGAAATGATTCGGGTGTCCTTGGTCAATACTGCGCCGACGTGCCGCTTGATGCAGTGGGATCGTTTGGCCAGGTTCACCGCCAATTCCATGTAAATGTCATCAAAAGCCGGACGCATCATGGCGCAAAGTAAAGAATGAAAACAAAATTCTTAATATTGTTTTTAGAAACTTCGGCAATGAAGCATTTTTATACGTTTTCTCTTTTCCTTTTAACGTTCACAGCTTTCTCTCAGGAAGGGTTAACAGTCAGACCTAGTCCCCTGGCAATTGTAAGTGCCCGCTATAAAGACACTTATCTGAAAATAAGCTACAGCCAGCCCCAGAAGCACGGCCGTGAAATTTTCGGAAAGCTCGTTCCCTTCGGACAGATTTGGCGCACTGGGGCCAATGAGGGCACAGAAATCACCGTTACGAGAGATATTAAAATCAACGGAACAGACTTAAAAGCCGGAACGTACTCCCTTTTTACCGTTCCCAATGAAAATTCCTGGACAATTATCTTCAATACCGATCTTGGCCAATGGGGAGCATATACCTATAACCCTAAATCGGATTTGCTGAAGTTTGATACTCCCACTATTCACCTTACTGATGTTGTGTTCGAGCCATTCACCATTATGATTGATCAGAAAAATGAGAAAGCGGAATTGTCGATGGCATGGGACAAAACAAAAATTACCTTCCCAATTCAATTTTTAGAACCGAAACCATGAAGCATTTTATCCTTCTGATCAGCACTGTTTCAACATTGGCAGTCACGGCGCAAGACCTGGCTGAGCTAGACCGGCGGAGCGGCTTTAAGGACTTAAAACTAGGCACAATTATCGACAGCGTGAAAGTTCCTTCTTTCAAAAAAGACATCAAAGAAAAAAATGAGTTTCCAATAAAGCTTTATTCCGTCGAGAATGAGGATTACAAGTCGATCGGTGAAGTAAAGGTGAAACGTGTCGAAGTGAAAACATACAAAGACCAGGTTTATGAAATTAATGTAATCACTGCCAAGGATTCACGGTTAATGAAAGGCCTTGAAAAATCCTTCGGCAAGCCTATCTATATCATTCCCACCGATACCTACAACTGGAAAACAAACACCCTCAGCCTTACATTTAAAGATTTTTCAAAAAACGAGCTACTCCTCACTTACCGCTACTACCCTATTCTGAAGATGATGCGGATAGATAAGGGAAAGAAGATTGACGAAATCTCAACCGATTTTTAAGCAGTTGATAATCGACAACCAAAACAGTTGACAAAGTGCGTCGCTTAGAAACACTTTGTCAATTGGCTATCTGCCACCTGTTAATTTAAGACTAGGATGGTTTATAGGAGATTCTGTAAATGACGTCCGCCTGGTCATCACTCACAAGCATTGATCCATCGGGCAATAGCAATACATCCACTGGACGGCCCCATACTTTCTGAGTAGCATCATCCATCCAGCCACTGGCGAATGTCTCGTAGCTCGTGCCAGCACCATTGGCAACCTTAACCAAACTTAATTTATAGCCACTTTTCTTATCACGGTTCCATGAGCCATGCTCAGCCAGTATAATTTGATTTTTGTATTGCTCAGGAAACATAGACCCTGTATAAAATTTCAATCCTAACGGAGCAACATGAGCATTAAGATTCTGGGCAGGTCTTGTGAAATCGCTGCAAGCGCGCTTGCTTCCAAACTCAGGGTCTTTAATAGTTCCGCCGTGGCAATAAGGGTATCCAAAATGCATTCCTGCCTTTGGCGCTGTGTTCAATTCGCAGGGAGGAGAATCATTTCCAAGTTGATCGCGACCGTTGTCGGTGAACCAAATCTCTTTTGTTTCCGGGTGCCACGTAAATCCAACCGTATTGCGAATACCACTGGCAAAAACTTCCACGCCAGTTCCATCAGGATTCATGCGGGTGATGCTTGCGAAGATTGGATCCTTTGATTCGCAAATATTGCACGGTGCGCCTACTGGTACATATAGCTTTCCGTCAGGACCGAAAGAAATATACTTCCAACCGTGGTGTGTTTCTGTAGGATACTTATCATAAACCGTCACTGCTGCTGGAGGATTCTTAAGCCTCGATTCAATACCGGGAAACTTCGAAATCTTGCTCACCTCAGCGACATAAAGGTCGCCGTCTTTAAATGCAACGCCGTTAGGCATGTTGAGGCCAGAGGCAATCACCCATTTCTTATCAGCTTTAAAGTCGCCGTCTGTGTCTTTGACTGCATAGACTTTGTCGCTATTTCTGTTTCCGACAAACAACGTTCCAGAAGGACTCAGCACCATCGATCGCGCGTTTTCTACCTCTGCATAAATTGCAATCTTGAACCCAGGAGGAAGCTTAATCTTACTCAATGGAAGGGTGTCGCTGGCAGTAGTGATGGCGGGCATTCCACCTTCCTCTGCATTGCTGACTGATTCCACTGGAATTTCAGTTGCCTCTTTAGGCTTGCTGGTGCAACCCAGCGCCATCAGGGCTATAAACGGAATTAATCGGATCATTTTCATTTTGAAAGGAGTTAATCGGCAAGTTAGCGCATGATTTCCACACCATTAAGCCACCTATGGATTTTTTGCGGGACTGGTCGCCGCGATTTTTGCCACTAGACACGAAAGATTGCAATGTCGCCAATCCAATACGTCGTTAGTATCTTCAATGCTTATCGGTTTAAAATTATGCCCATAACTTTTGACCCTTCAAAGGCCACATAATTCGTATCTTTGTGGCATTTTTCAGAAGAAGAAGGCAAATGATCTCTATTTCCAACATCTCATATTACATCGGCGGCCGGGCTCTTTACCTGAATGCCTCCATGTTTATTAAGCCGGACGACAAAATTGGTCTTATCGGTCTTAATGGACGTGGCAAATCCACGTTGCTGAAGCTAATCGCAGGTGAAATGAAGCTAGATGAGGGAAGCATCAGCAAGTCGAAAGAGTGTACGATCGGGTTCCTCAATCAGGACTTGCTTTCGTTTCAAAGTGATGACGCAATTCTAACGGTAGCAATGGCTGCTTTCAAAGACGCGGTTGATACCCAGCGCCAGATCGAAAAAATTCTTCATCAGCTAGAGACAGAATATTCGGATGAACTGGTAGATAAGCTGACTAAGCTTCAGGAAAAATTTGAACAACTTGACGGATATACGATGCAGGCTAAAGCAGAGGCCGTGTTGGAAGGAATTGGCTTTACCACGTCCGATCTTCATCGTCCACTAAAAGAATTTTCCGGAGGCTGGCGTATGCGGGTAATGCTTGCCCAACTTCTCCTCGAAAAACCATCCCTGCTGATGCTGGATGAGCCTACCAATCACCTTGATTTACCCTCTATTGAATGGGTGGAAAACTATCTAAGGAATTATGACGGCGCAGTGATTGTGGTTTCGCATGATCGGCAGTTTATTGACAACGTAGCTAAGAAAACGGTTGACGTAACGCAGCAACAGCTGGTAACATACGAAGGGAACTACAGTTTTTATCTCAAAGAAAAAGAACTGCGGGAGACGATTCAGCAAAATGCATTTGAAAACCAGCAGTCAAAAATCCGTCAGACCGAGCGATTCATCGAGCGATTCAAAGCAAAGGCAAGCAAAGCAAAGCAGGTGCAATCACGTGTCAAGGCACTTGATCGTATGGACATGGTGGAAGAAGTTGTAGATGATTCTGCAGCTGTCAATTTCAAATTTAAGTTCAAACAGCCGTCAGGCCGCCAGGTTGTTACGCTTGACAATGTATCAAAATCATACGGTCCGGTTCAAATCTTAAGTCATACAAATGCGATCATTGAGCGCGGCGACAAGATTGCATTGATCGGTGCCAACGGTAAAGGAAAATCCACCCTACTGAGGATCCTTTCCGGGTCAGAACCTGTAGACGGAAACAGAACCATTGGTTATAATGTGATTCAGGGATTCTATGCTCAGCATCAGCTCGAGGCATTGCATGTCGATAATGAAATTCTCGAAGAACTAAAGCAGGCTGGCAGCGGCAAGACCGAACAGGAATTACGAGGCATTCTCGGATGTTTCCTGTTTTCAGACGATGATCAGTTCAAAAAGATAAAAGTTTTGTCAGGTGGTGAAAAGTCGCGTGTGGCACTTGCCAAGACCCTTATCTCGGAGGCCAACTTCCTCCTGCTAGATGAGCCTACCAATCATCTTGACTTTATTTCTGAAAATATCCTGATACAGGCGTTGAACCAATATCTGGGAACCTTTGTGGTAGTTTCTCACAATCGTTACTTCATCAGTCAAATTGCCAATAAAATATGGTACATAGATAACCATCAGATCAAGGAGTATCCAGGAACATACGACGAGTACGAGTATTGGAGAAAATCCAACGAGGCAAACGCAGCACCTCCGTTAAAAAATGATGCGCCGAAGGTGAAATCACCAGCAAAGAAAACTGAAACGACGCCAGCGGCGGAACAGGCATTGAAAAAACTCACTAAGGAATTAAAATTAACCGAAGATAAAATAGAGATTCTGAAAAAAGAGAAGACGTCTGTCGAAATCGAACTGGTGAGGCCAGATGTTTATTCCAACTTCGAGACCTTGAATTCCCATCAGGCACAATTGAGTAAAATTAATGATCAGATCAATGAGATGAATGATCGGTGGGAAAGGCTGGTCCTCGAAATGGATGCTCTCGAGCAGGCTAAAGCTTAACAAACTCAAGCAAGGAACTCAACAACAAAATACCCGCGATAAATAGAATTGCATCAAGGTAACGCACGATGCGTTTCCGAATGACTGAATTTAAAACCTGCATAAAACCAACTTTGGGTTTTTATATCAGCTTGACAAGTTTCGTAACCTGCCAATTGTCGAAACTAACTATGATTTATTTTAATCCCACACCGAGGGTGATCACCAAGCGCTCAAATTCGCCAACTGTTTTCTGGGAATAGCCACCAGATGGAGCAAACCGCAAATCATCGGGCTGGGAATAAACCGGAAAATAATCATACCGGCTTGCTGTTGACTGGAATTTGTACCCGGCGCCAAAATACAGGTTTACCTTTCCAGCGTCCAGCCTGTAACCAAGCATTGCCGTGATCATCTTCCCGCCACTGTCCGACAAAGAGTAGAATCCCGACTCCTGCCCTGTCCTCCATGCATGCGACCACCCATAACTGCCCTGAACATAGATGGAATTTTTCGAACCCTTGAAATCCAGAATATCGTACGTAACCTGACCAAAAAGAGGGAGTGTTTGCAAGGAAGTATAGGTGTCCAAGCCAATTCCGACACCAATCTTTAATCGCCTAAAGCTTATTCCATGAACTGTATTGAGTGTGTACGTGATCGAACGGGCATCCTTTCCAATAAGCATTCCATTGCTGAATGAAAAGAAATAATGAGGCTTTTGCAGTTTGCTTATTGAATCCTTTCTCTGCGCTTGTGCTGAGCCGGCAATCAGCGAAACTGCTAATAAAATATAAAAGGCTTTTTTCATGAATGGATAAAATTACTATTGGGAGATGGGAAGTTTGCTTAATAAATGAATGTTCTTCAAGTCAGAGTAATCATACTGATAAAGGCCATCGGATGTTATCACCATCGCCACCGACTGAAATGGGATAACATCAATTGACGTGATTTCAGGAAACTGCGCAAGTAAATGTGTGTCAATCGTATTTTTATCTTTCGCATCGAAAATCTTCAACCCGTCCGCTCCATCACAAATAAATAGCAGATCTTTATCAATGCCCAGGCCAAAGGGATTTGTCATAGGATAGGTCTTTACCATAAAGGGCGCAGAAGCATTGGTTATATTGATCACTTCCAATTGATTAGTGTATCCAGCACAAGAATTTCCGCTTCTCAGGGTAACATATGCGTAGGTGTCATCCACCACTACCGGATCACAGCTCCTCATGTGCTCATATTTGCTAATAAGTGTCGGAGCTTTGGGATCAGAGATGCTATAGATGAACATACCAGAGCGTGACCCAACGAACAGTTTATCTTTAAAGGGAAACAATGTTTCCGCATCAGCATTGATATTGATTTCACCCGTGGATACAGGGCTCTTTGGAACTAACAGATTAATTATTTCAAGTTTGGCGCCGTCCAGCGCGTACAAATTACCGTTCGCTACGGTGAATCTCGCTGTGGATCCACCGATGCCAGCGGAACCACTGCTTTTGCCTCCACCCGATATCATTGAGCTGCTCAGAGCAATTCCGTCTGCGTACTGATAGCCGCCCCAGGGTTGAATAAGAACATCAGATTCAGAATCATAAACATGAACATCTTCTACTTTCTGCCACGAGGTAAGAACGAGGTCCTTACCATCGAGCATAGGAAACCCGTAATATTGCAGATTATCAAAAACACCCCCTATCCTGTTTATTTCTTTAATGGAATTGATGTTGGAAATATCAAATACGACAAGATCCACAAAGCTATCGGTATACAAGACGTTATCCACAATGACAATGTCATGACTGCCAGGAACTTTTAAAAAACCCTTCATTACAGGCGACGAACGGTCATGATTGTCAATCACATGAATACCCTGGCCGATCTCATTGATGAAAAGAAAATTGTCCTTATAATAAATCCTTCCAGGAGATTTTATTTGTTGCGGCGCCGCAAAACTAACAGCACCTTTGATCTCTGCTGAAGTTGAGTAAACCGGCTTATAGTATACGTAAGTTTTCGTGACATGCCACTTGTCTGAACACTCTTGAAAGCAAAGTGAGATAACCAGGAGGAGACCCACCCTGAACAGCAGAAAAGATTTCATACGCTTCGTGTTTAAGTTCAGTGACTTAGACACACGGGCGTCACGAATGGTTGGAAAGGTTTATTTGAATATGTAGCGGAAGCGAAAACCCACGTCGAGTATCAGGGGTTTATTAGTTCCCACTTCGTCTTTAACCACATTGGTGAAAGAATACCGCAATCCGGGGACGAGAGCAAACCGGTAATGTTCTGCCAGCTTCACGCTTACTTCTGTGCTGGCAAGGCCAGCCCACGAAACTCTTTGGAAGGCTACATCCGCTCCTTCTCCCTGAGAAACGCGCTGGTAGGTACCAGATTGATCCACCAGTGTGTTCCTCAGGAAGATATCGGATGCGACTCCAGTATTCACCATCCAGCTCACCTTTCTGTCGATCAGAATAAATCCAAGTTGGACGGGCACAGAAATAAATTCAGACGTGCTGGTGACTGTGTACGGATTAGTGAAAGAATAACTAACAACAGAGCCCGCCAAAATAGCATCGGGAGAAAACACACTTGCCTTTTGCCCTGAACCGGTGACCAGATTGGACTCGTAGTCAAGCCGGCGATTCATGTAGGTAAGTCCCGTCTGAACCAACCACCGCTTGCTCACCTGCTTGCCAAACATTATTCCCACCGAATATGATGTGCCAATTTTTGAAGGCTTGTTTATCGCAACTTGATTTGAAGCCCCTGAAGAATTGGCAAGGTTGACTGCATCAAGAAACGCGGGTGAGCTAACGCTCTGTGCCGGTGCGTCCGAAGAATAGCCTCCACCTGATGCGCCGATAGACACCCATGACGGCTTTGGTATTTTTACCTGCTCCGATTCATCTTTCTCAGGCTCACCGAGCATCTTTTGCACCAACTCTTTTTCTTCTTCCTCTGTAAGCGACTCGGTCTTCTTTATGATATCGTCGCGCTTTCCTGTATTCGCAATTGATTCGTTTCCTGCCTTCAATTCAGCGTTGGCGGCTACAAGCGAATTTTGCTCTTTTGAAGCATCGGACGATTTTTCCAACAATGCCCCGGAGGAAGAAATCGAAGTATCAGGTCCCATTGATTTGGTGTTACGGGACACAAGTGTGGAAGCCGCCTTTTTTCTATCACCTTTTCCAATTGTCATATTCATTTGCGATGATCCCTTATCAACAGCTGAAATTGAATTCAGAGCAGAAGAATTCTCTACCCCATTTTTGCCAGACGAGTTCGCATCCTTAGCATCCACGTTATTGCTTTTACTTCCTGAAATTTCAACCGTTGCCAATGACCTGGACGAAGAGTCATCCCATTGCCAATATGTAATCAGAATAGACGCTACGCATAACAGCAAAAGTGCTGCTGCCAGCCGTTGATAATACACCACCTTGCGTTTATTTTCATTATTCTCAACGCCAGTCAGAGCATTCTCAATAGATAGCCAAACCTTTTCCGAGTGAGACGCCTCACTATCACGGAATGCCTGTTGCCAGTTATCGTCAAATGGTTGTCTTTCCGAATTTTCCATATTGTTTTTCCTGTTCCGATAAACGTTCTCTTAACAACATCTTGGCGCGGTTATATTGCGACTTCGAAGTGCCTTCGCTTATTTTTAACATCGATGCAATTTCTTTATGGGGATAACCTTCGATAGCAAAAAGATTGAACACAATGCGACAACCGTCTGGCAAGGTCCGGATCATCTCCAATAGCTCTTCAACATGAAAATCGGCCAGACTTGCGTCACCCGATTGAGTCACCGACGTTTCCTTGATATCTACCATTGGAAACAGGTACAGTTTTTGTCGTTGATGGTTCAGCGCTGCGTTAATAAAGATTCGCGTCATCCATGTTTCAAGCTTTGAGTCACCTTTAAAAGAATTGATATGATTAAAGACCTTTATAAATCCTTCCTGAAGGATATCTTCCGCATCCTCGGTGTTTCTCATGTACCGCTGACAGATCATCATCATTTTTCGGGAATAACGGGCATACAAAGCCTGCTGACAGGCCTTGTCGCTTTTAACACAGCCTTTAATAAGCGCTTCATCGCTGATCATTCCTCCGATATGCAGATTAGACACGGGGATGCGTTATTAGGTTGGAATACAAATTCGCCGAATATTACCCATTTTTAAGCATGCGTATTTCACTTTTTCTGCTTCTATTGGCAACTTCACCCGCCTGGGCCCAAAAAACCCTGGTTCTGAACGATCAAACCTATGAACCTCAAATACGATCGGTTCAATGTTATGCCAACCAGCCCGTAGAAGGCAATACCCTCCTCTCTGCCGTAACCAGAATGGATACTCAAAATCTTCTATTGGAGTTTGATGACCTTGAAGAGGGGCGTAATAACTATTACGTAAAGCTTATTCATTGCAATTTCGACTGGACTAAATCCACCCTGATGGATCTTGACATTATGCGAGATTACAATGAGTTTATAATCAACGACTATACTTTTTCTCTCAATACCCATCTCCCCTACGTACACTATCGTATTACAATCCCTCCGGTAAAAATACCCGGCAACTACGTAGTTATTGTCTATCGCGATGGCAATCGTCAGGACCTTATCTTATCCAGACGAATCTCCGTATTTGTGTCGCAGTTTGACCTTGCCCAGGACAACGGACTTGCGGGACTTGGAAATATCCGGAGCACAAATCAGGCACTTAATTTCATTATCAATTATGGAAGGACAGAAATAATAAATCCGCTTGGCAGCGTTCACGTGGTGGTCCGACAAAACCAACGTTGGGACAACGCACAAATGGATGTAAAGCCGAGTTTTGTTCGCGAAGAAATAAGTCAGCTGGAATACCGGTTCTTTGATATGGACAAGACCTTTCAGGGGGGCAACGAATTTCGTTTTGTGGATTTCAGATCACTCAATTATCCTGGGCAGAATACGTTGAAACTGGACAAGAGCCATAAGCCGTATGATTTGTTTGTAAATCTCGATGCTGGACGGGGATCTCAATCCTACTCTCAATATCCTGACATGAATGGAAATTTTACCGTTGATAATGCCGATTATCGCCAGGAACCCTGGATAAGCGCCAATTATCTCTACGTCAATTTTGCGCTCAAATCACCCCAACTGAATGGTGATGTGTATGTGATCGGTGCTTATAATGGCTGGGCCCACAATCAGGAGAACAAGCTTGTATACAATGCGGCTCAGGGTCTTTACTCACAGCGGATCTTATTGAAGCAAGGATTCTACAATTATCAGTACTGGGTTAATTCAACTGATCCCAACCAGGTTGAAGGCAATTATTTCCAAACGGAGAACAGGTACGAGGTGATGGTATACTACCGACCTTTCCAGCCTAATGCTGATCTGCTGGTAGGGTACTTCGTGATCCCAGTTAATCCACGTTGAGTAGCCAACTATCGAGTACCGATTGCCAGGCTAAGCGTACACCAACTCCAAATCAGCCTCTCTACGGATGGGATTGTGATTTGCCATATCCAGCATGCCAAATCCCTTGTGTGAAAATTGACCCAGACCATGTTCATAAACAAACTGCTGGACGGTGGGGGGTGCAAACAATGTAAAAGGAAAAGTATACCCTCTCACCTCATACTTAATATCAGAATCATAAAGAGGATAGATACGGGCAAATTTTTTATGTGTGGATTGTATCCTATTAAGGTAATCTTTATCAGGAACTAGTTGAAACTTGTAGAAATCAGCCAGTTGTGCTGTTGTGAATTTGCCAGAGCTCTGCATTTGGGCAATAGTAGAATCATACAGGAGATCCGAAAATTCGTCCGTTTCAGGAGGAATAAATCGCTTGCCCGACTCATCGTTGAAGGCAGCACCCATCAATACAATTGGTGAGATGCATAGGAATTTTACACTTTCGGAAACAGCGATCGGCTCCTCATGCTCGACACCTTCCGGCGAAAGCTGAAGTGTACCGATCATGATTTCCTTATGCTCAAACAGAACTTTCAGGAAATAGTCAAGGAAATTCTTATCCGATGTAGAGAATACCAGCGTTACCCGTGAGGAATAAAAATGAAGCCCCTTGCGACTGATCTTTGTCTGACCTTTGAGGCCGGAAAAATTGAAATGGGTGAATTGCTGAAACTGAGGATCCTTGCCGGCCACAACCAACCCCTTCACTGTCTGCGCCAGTAAAAACTGATGATGAAAGGGGACAAAAGCTCCCTTGTTCTTAAGTGAAAAAACGATCCTGATTCTCACAGAAACTGTTGTAAAACTAAAAAAATATAAACCCTTAGTTGCAAAAAATCGGCAGTGCAGAAAGCTAAAGTACTAAAAGTCAGGCTTTATGAAACGTACTGCGAGAGGAATATTTTAATAATGATATAAAATATTGAAAATGAGTTAGTTAAATGTCAACAGGAAAATCAAACATTAAATCTAAAATGCATCACATCCCCATCTTCAACTATATATTCCTTCCCTTCAACAGCCAATTTTCCTGCTTCCTTTATCGCACCCTCAGTCTTATATTTTTGATAATCAGGTATCTTGATCACCTCAGCACGAATAAAACCTTTTTCAAAATCTGTATGGATTACCCCTGCAGCTTGGGGAGCCCTCCATCCTTTGTGGATCGTCCAGGCCCGAACCTCTTGAACGCCTGCGGTGAAATAGGTAATAAGATCCAGCAAGTGATAGGCAGCACGAATCAGCTTATAGAGCCCTGACTCTTTCAGCCCGTACTCCGCAAGGTACGCATCGCGATCTTCAACACTTTCCAGCTCTGCAATCTGTGCTTCAATCGCCGCACAGACCATCACAACCTCGGCACCTTCATCCTTTACCAAGTTGCGAAGCGCGTCTACATGTTTGTTGCCGGTATGGACGGCTGTTTCCTCAACATTTGCTACATAAATTACCGGCTTGTCAGTAAGTAGCTGCAGGTCTTCTATTGCCCTGCGATCTTCAGCGTCCGTTTTTACTGTGCGGGCGTTTTGCCCCGAGGACAAAGCACTTTGAAACATCTGAAGAACAGCGAGTTCTTTCCTCGCCTTTACATCTCCACTTTTGGCTGTTCGCTCTACCTTATTTATCTTTTTATCCACGGAATCAAGATCCCGGAGCTGAAGTTCGGTGTCAATAATTTCCTTATCGGCAACCGGATTAACCCTCCCGTCGACATGGATAATATTATCATTTTCAAAGCATCTTACCACATGTGCAATAGCATCAACTTCACGGATGTTTGCCAGGAACTGATTGCCGAGCCCCTCTCCTTTAGACGCCCCTTTTACAAGTCCTGCGATGTCCACAAACTCAAATGATGTGGGCACAAGCTTGTTGGGATTAACCAACGCTGCCAGGATATTCAGGCGTTCATCGGGCACGGAAATGACGCCAATGTTTGGCTCGATTGTACAAAAAGGAAAATTAGCGGCCTCCGCCTTGTTATTGGAGAGAGCATTGAAAAGAGTCGACTTTCCAACGTTTGGCAGGCCAACGATTCCACATTTTAAACCCATAGTTTTCTAAATAAGGGCGCAAATATAGCAGGATACACGTTACAGGATACCGGGTACAACTTCCCTGGCAAAAAAAACCCCGGATCACTCCAGGGCTCTTTCGGTTTAGGTATTAGGTAAAATCTTTACGGGATCAATCAATCCCATTTAAGTTCTGTGTCCACGGTTACAACGCTTTCCGGTTTTGCCTCAACCGCGGCGACTTCTTCACGTTCTTCACGAACATGATCGAATTGGGTAAAATCAACACCTGGCATCAACTCATTCTTCACATGATTAACGGTGTTGTTGAGTGCGTCCATGAATTTGTTGAAGTCCTCCTTATAGAGAAAAATCTTGTGTTTTTCATAGGTAAAGCCCTCATCGTCTTTGTTGTAGCGCTTTTTGCTTTCCGTGATGGTGAGGTAGTAGTCATTCGACCGGGTTGATTTCACATCAAAGAAATACGTGCGCTTACCAGCTTTTACTTTTTCAGAGTAAATCTCATCTCTTCCGTTCTTATTCTCTTCCACAGATCGTAGGTTTAGGTTTAGGGTCAGGGTATGAAGATAGTAGTTTCAAAAATTATAGCAAACATTGGCCAATAAATTCCGCGTTTGCGTCGTTAATTTTAGTTTATAACCCTCAAATAAAGCTTATAATTACATTTTTCAAAGCCTGTGGCAACTAAAATTAATGATAACAGAAAGACCGGCAGCCTGGAGTTGCTGGCCAAACAGCTTGTGGAGGGGTTCATAACCGGGCTTCACAAGTCCCCGTATCATGGATTTTCAGTGGAGTTTGCAGAGCACCGGCTCTATAACGAAGGGCAAAGCACACGGCATATAGACTGGAAAGTATTTGCCCGCACCGACCGGTTGTACACTAAACAATATGAGGAAGAAACCAACCTTCGGTGCCTGATTGCACTGGATTGTTCATCCTCCATGTACTACCCGTCTGATACGCTGGCAAAATTGAGATTTAGTGTTAACGCGGCGTCTGCTCTTGCCTACTTGCTTCATAAACAGCGGGATGCCGTTGGCCTTTGTATCTTCTCTGATAAGGTAGACGAATTAACCCCTATAAAATCCACGGCCGCTCACCTGGACAAGGTGTTTGCATTACTTGAAAAAGCCATCGAATCCGGAGCAAAGGCGCAAAAAACGACGCGGGTCTCCGACGTTTTGCATACCATCGCAGAAAAAATCCACAAGCGTTCGCTTGTGATATTATTCAGCGATATGTTTGACGGATCGGAGGATCCCGAAGATGTGTTCAAATCCCTTCAGCATCTGAAGCACAATAAGCACGAGGTTCTACTGTTCCACGTAAGTGACCATGCAACCGAACTTGATTTTAATTTTGAAGAAAGGCCTTACGAATTTGTGGACCTGGAGAGTGGCGAAAAGTTAAAACTCAACCCGGGAGAAATTAAGAGCAACTATACAACTTCTCTCGAGGAGTTCCACCGCAATTTAAAGCTTAAGTGCAACCAGCTGAAAATTGATTTCATTTCAGCAAACACCCAGACGGATTATTTTACAATACTGCAGGCGTATCTGATAAAGCGATCCAAAATGAGATGAAGATTTTTAGTCGTTAGCCGTTATTGCTTAATCATGGCTTTGGATAACCGGTTACTTCCGGTAGGGCCTACGGCTGGAGCTCTTCCTGATGTAACCACGCCTTCTTAATTCCAAGTGCTTCCTTGGTTTCGACGTGATCAGGATCGGGTACACAGCAGTCTACTGGGCACACTGCCGCGCACTGGGGCTCTTCATGAAATCCGGTACATTCTGTACATTTTCCTGAGACGATATAGTAGAATTCGTTGGAAACAGGTTCTTGGGAAGACTTTGCATCTACCTTCGAACCGTCACCAAGCTCCACTATTGCAGTTAATTTGGTTCCGCCGGCCCAATTCCACTCTCTGCCACCTTCATAAATAGCAGTGTTGGGGCATTCAGGCTCGCAAGCTCCGCAGTTAATACACTCTTCTGTGATCTTAATCGCCATTTCTTACTTTGTTTCCTCTAATTTTGTGGCAAAAATACAGCCCTTTGAATTAATTGACAAAACACCGAAGTAAGGCTGAAAGTTTAATAACACACAATGAAGTTAGCGGAGAGAATAGATTCCTTTTGCAAATTGGGTACTACCATTCACGATCTCAGTAATGACGAAAAGGCAGATCTCACAGCAAAGGCACGAATTGAAAATACGTGGTTTTCAGAAGAAAGCATAGAACTCTCGCTGAAGGGAATTGAAATTCTTCTCGCTAAAGATAGTCTTACTTCCTGGGCCCTATCCTATTCATCAGAGCCTTTGAATCCAAAAACGGTAGGCGTGGCGATGGCTGGTAATATTCCTTGCGTCGGCTTTCATGATTTGCTTTGTGTGTTGATATCAGGTCATTGTCTCAGGGCAAAGGTTAGCTCGCAAGACACAGTGATGGTGAAATTCATTATCCGCAAACTAATTGACATTGAGCCCCGATTCTCTGATTTTATATCTGTTGAGGATAAATTGAATGGTACAGACGCCATGATTGCGACCGGCAGCGACAATACAGCGCGTTATTTTGAGTATTACTTTAGAAACATACCAAGTATCATAAGAAAGAACCGTGCCTCTTGTGCTGTGCTGCTTGGAGAAGAACCCCAGGCCGAGTTTGAATTATTGGGCAAAGATGTATTCAGTTATTTCGGATTGGGTTGTCGCAATGTATCCAAAATCTATGTTCCGGAAGAATTTGATCTCATTCCCCTAATTGACAGCTGGCTGCCGTTCCAGTCGTTGCTTCATCATCATAAGTATGCAAACAATTATACTTATCAACGATCTATTTTGTTAATGAATCAAGAGAAATTTCTCGACAGTGGTTTCTTTATTCTCAAAGAAAGTGAGAACCTGGTCTCTCCTATTTCGATTATTTTTTACGAGAAATACCAGAGCCAAAACGAATTAACACAAAAAATAGAGAGTCATCGCGAAAAACTTCAAGTAATCACATCTGCAAAAGGCTGGTTCCCAAATAGTATTCCGTTTGGAAGCGCTCAGTTTCCCAAAGTGAATGATTATGCTGACAATGTGGATACAATGAAATTCCTGAGAGGGTTAGACGTTGATCGTAACCTAGACCAATAACAGCTAACGATTAACCATTACGACGGATCAAAATTTCCTCTGCAAGATCTCACTAAGAATAAACGCCTTCTTAAAACCCTTAGGATCCTTAAGATCACGTAGTAACTCTTCACGGACGTGGTGCCTGGGCTCCTGCTGGTAGCCCTTAAATTGATTGAAGCGAACAATTGTATCCTCAAGCTTCATAGTTTCCTCCAGTGAGGGCTTTATAAAGGCATTCTTTGTTGCATTGTCATAATCTTCGTAAATCTTGTCGTACTTCCTGTAATCATAGTTAGTATCTTCAAGAGGCTTTCTCTGTTCGGGGACGTCCTCGTCATAGTATGTCTGCGGAACTGGCTTCGCCGTTTCGTGGAAGGTTGGCTGGGGCACAGGCTCAGGCTTCTTTGATCCTTCGATTTCGCGAAGGAGATCTTCAAATGTCATTGGTTTGGAAGATTGTGCTTCTGGCTCATATTTTTCGGTAGAGGTGACCGTACCACGCGGCGGTGCCGGAGGAACTGCGTTCTTTTTTCTTCTGGCAAACAGATAAATCAGCCCAAGAACAATCCAGATGATTATTTTTAATTCCATGATCGTCAAATATATTAATTTAATCGCGCTTTGGATTCATAATCGATTGATTATCAATCGCAGTTAAAGCAATGATTTAAGTGGCGAAAAAACACGCATCACGATTCATATTTCCTCCTATCTTTGCCCACTTTATTAATAAAGAATAACCACTTTCCAGAGAATGCAGTTAGCCAAATTAGAGATCAAAGGGTTCAAGAGCTTTGCCGATAAGATCGTAATTAATTTTGATGAGGGGATCACGGGGATAGTAGGGCCAAATGGCTGCGGAAAATCAAACGTCGTAGACGCTATTCGCTGGGTACTTGGTGAGCAGAAAACCAGTGCTTTACGGTCGGAGAAGATGGAGAACATAATCTTCAACGGCACCAGCACCCGCTCGCCACAGCAGATGGCTGAAGTTTCCCTTACGATCAACAATACCAAGAATCTATTACCCACAGAATACGCTCAAATCACTATCACACGTCGGTTGTATCGGTCTGGTGAGAGTGAATATTTGCTCAACGGTGTCACTTGCCGATTGAAAGATATTACGAACATGTTCCTGGACACAGGGGTAGCCTCTAACAGCTATGCCATCATTGAGCTTGGCATGGTGGATGACCTCCTAAACGACCGGGATAATTCACGTCGCACTCTTTTTGAGGAAGCCGCCGGAATTTCCAAATTCAAAAAACGCAAAAAGGAAACTCTCAAGAAGCTCGAAGACACAGACGCAGACCTCGAACGAGTCGACGATCTGCTTTTTGAGATCGAAAAGAATATGAAGAGCCTGGAAAAACAGGCTAAGCAAACAGAGACCTATTATAAAGCGAAGGAGGACTATAAGGAAAAGAGTATTCTTCTTGCCAAAGTAGTGGTGAACAAGGGAAAAGAGAAATTCAACCACGTCAATAAGCTTATCGAAGAAGAGAGCGATCGCAAGCTGAAGTTTACGGCTGAAATTGCAGAGAAAGAGTCTTCGATCGAAAAAGAAAAGACAGACCTCATCACAAAAGAAAAAACTCTTTCTATCAGACAAAAAGCAATCAATGATCACGTGACAAACATTCGTCATCATGAAAGCGAAAAACAGATCAACAATGAGCGTTTAAAATTCCTTAATGACCGGGCTTCGGGCTTAAGGGATCAGATTGATCAGGATAAAAAGAGTGTCGAACGCGGCCACTTTGCCGTGGAAAGCCTGCAGAGTGAAGAGCAGTTGGCTCAAACTACGCTCGATGAGATATCAGGAAAGGCTGATTCTATAAAGACAGAGTATGAAACTCAAAAAGTCGCCACGTCACAGCTTCAACTGGATGTAGATGCCCTTCGTCAATTGCACCGAGCGAAGCAGGAGGAACATTTTCAGACAAACAAAGACGTAGAAATCCGTGAGATACAGATCACCTCCCTTAAACAGGAGATTGATCGCGCTACTACTGATACACACCAGCGCAGCACAAGTCTTGTGGAATTCGAAAACAAACTCATCATCCTGGAACAGGAGATTCAGGAAAAGAATCTCAAACTTGAGCAGATCAAGCATGAAGAGAATGATGTATTGTCGAGAATAAGCTCCCTGGAAAAGACAATTGATATGATCCGTGATGAACTCACGGAAACTGGAAGAAAGCTTGATGCCCGTCAGAACGAATATCAGCTTACCAAGTCACTTGTTGAGAATCTTGAAGGATTTCCAGAAGCGATCAAATTCCTTAAAAAGAAAGTTGAGTGGACAAGAAACGCTCCTCTCCTTTCTGATATCCTTACCTGTCCTGAAGAATATCGGGTTGCTATCGAAAACTATTTAGAACCTTACCTGAATTATTATATTGTTGATCACGAGGCGGAAGCGTACGATGCCATCAACATCCTGAGCGATGCCAGCAAAGGGAAAGCTAACTTTTTTATCCTTGACGCATTCGATAAGTTTGTACCTAATAATACGCAAATCTATCCCAACGCATATCCAGCGACTCAGATCATAGAGTTTGATCCTAAGTATGGCAAGCTGATGGCTTTCATTCTTGACCGGGTGTATTTCTTTGAAGGCGATTTGAAGCAAGTTGCGGCTGAAGATGACAACACCTTCATTACTAAAAGTGGCAAGTACACACGTCGCCGCTTTAGCCTCTCAGGTGGATCGGTAGGCCTATTTGAAGGGAAGAAAATTGGTCGCGCAAAGAATCTTGAGAAACTTGACAAAGAGATCAAGGAACTCAATAAAAAACTTGAAGAAGTTCGCACGTCATTGCTTGACCGACAGCGTGAACTCGAACGTCTACGCAACAACAATCTGAAAGTTGCTATCGAAGAAGCTCAGAATGCTATCAAGCAGGTAAACGATGAGTACATCTCTGTAAAGACAAAGAAAGAGCAGTTTGCCGAAATGATCAACAATGCGGATTTGCGACGGGAAGATATCCTGGAAAAGATCGATGTGTTGGTTAAGGAAATGGAAGATCTTCTTCCAAAGTCTCAGCAAAACTTTATTGATCTCGGGCAGTTTGAGGTCAGAGTGAAACAGCTAGCCGACGGGCTAACAACTCAAAATGATCTGCTTGAGCAAAAGGCGAATGCGTTTAACGAGCAAAACATATTCTTCCACCAGCAATCTAACCGCGTTAAGAGCCTCCAGCAGGAAATACGTTTCAAACAAGAAGCCATAGAACAGAGTCACCAGCGCGTCACGGCCAACTCATCGGAATTGAAACATAACGAAGATGAGATCCGAAACATCTTTGAAAGCACGCAGTCCGATGACGAGCAACTCATTCTTCTTTATGCACAGAAGGATGAAATGGAGCACGGTCTGAACGAAGCTGAAAAAGACTATTATGCGTCGCGCGGCGAGATTGACCAAGTTGAGAAAGACCTGCGCAGCATCCAGCACCAACGCGAAGGCATTGATGCCATGCTAATGCAGCTTCAGAATGAGCTTAACGAAAGCAAAATGGAGCTCAACTCTGTCAAAGACAGATTATCGGTTGAATTCAACGTGACCATGGATGATGTTCTTGGACACATCACAGAAGACGAGTTAGCACAACTGGCGGAAGCTAATGAAGAGAAAATAAGACACGACGTTACTAAGATTCGCGAGAAGCTTGATAACATGGGGCCTATCAATCCTATGGCTATGGAGGCTTACAATGAAATTAAAGAACGCAATGACTTCATAATTGCCCAGAAAGACGACCTGGTAAAGGCTAAGGAATCATTATTCAATACAATAAGTGAAATTGAAGGAGTCGCAAGCCAGACATTTATGGAAGCCTTCCAGAGTATCAAGGACCATTTCATACGAGTATTCCGTTCATTGTTCAATGAGGGTGATGATTGCGATCTCAAATTAACGGACCCGACCAAGCCGTTGGAATCTGAAATTGAAATCATTGCCAAACCTAAGGGCAAGCGCCCACTGGGAATTAACCAGTTGAGCGGTGGAGAAAAGACCTTGACCGCCACCGCCCTGCTCTTCTCGATGTATCTTCTGAAGCCCGCACCGTTCTGTATTTTTGACGAGGTGGATGCTCCTTTGGATGATGCCAACATTGACAAATTCAATAACATTATACGCAGCTTTAGTAAAGATTCGCAGTTCATTATTGTAACGCACAACAAGCGCACGATGACGACTACCGATGTGATCTATGGCATCACGATGATCGAGAAAGGTATCTCGAGAGTGGTGCCAGTGGATTTGAGAGAATTGGCGTAGTTGATCCAGCTAAGGAGATCGAAGAGTTGAATATCATTGAGTTAAGGCTGCAAAGATTAATGCATTCAGCATGCTGTAAGCACTTAGCAATTGTTATTGAATTAGTTGGGTAGCGAATCCGACGACATCAGTACATGTCCCTTCCCCATCGAGACTTTAGGATTACTATACGTACCCGTCACATGAAATGGAATTTTTATTCCAAGAGGGGGGAGTTCCAGCTTCATCAGATAGCGAATCGTGCCATTGATTTCACTGACTCCTTCCACATCTGCCTCGATGCCTGAGACCTTGATGCTAAAGGGCTTTACAATAATCTTGCTGTCGCGAATCTCCGAGCGCATTACAAAATCCTTTAGGTGGGGGTCATTCATATCATCTTTTTTTGCCGCTTTGCTTAGTTCCTCGAAGATTTTCATTCCGATTAAACCAATTAATGCCATGATTGCTCCATGCATAATCTAAAATTTAATAAGATTCAATCGATATAAAAATCAGTATTATTCAGGCAATAAACCCCGATTGAAAAGACGCCCCAAATGGTATCAAACTGAATGACTTGTGACCTAGCCAGGCCAACGCAAAATTCACATCAGATAATTAAAGCTTGATTCTTTCCATCCTCGGCACCAGAAAATGCATTACCAGCCATGCCAGCAAGTACGCAGCTCCGCAAATAAAGAACATTATATAATATGCCGTTTCAATTTGTCCGATGCTCCGATAATAGACGAACATATTCTTTTGAACGAACAATGACAGCAATATCCCGCCTCCCGCACCAAACATACCACCGATTCCAGTGACAGAGGCTACCGATTTCTTGGGGAACATATCCGAAACTGTAGTGAAGATGTTTGCACTCCACGCCTGATGTGCGGCGGCCGCTATGCCGATTACTACTACGGCAAGCCACATATTAACCGTGCCTGCTATCTGGGCAAAAACAATTGGAAGTACGGCAAATGCGTAAATCAACATTGAAGTTTTGCGCGCCTTAAATACTTCCCTGCCATCCCTCATTAATCGAAACGGCAACCAGCCACCACCTACGCTCCCTATTGTTGATATCATGTAAACCGCAGCAACTGGCATTGATACGGCAGTACCTTTTAGACCATATTGACTTTCCAGAAAATCCGGCAACCAGAAAATATAGAACCACCAGATTGGATCTGTCAGAAATTTACCAAGCACAAATGCCCAGGTTTGTTTGAAGCTTAATAGTCTGAACCACGATAAACCGGGTCCATGATCTTCAGCAACCTCTGCCGCATCACTGTGGATATAATCAAATTCTTCCTTTGAAAGCTTCTTATGATTTTTAGGAGTGTCATACATTATCATCCAGAGCACAATCCATATGAAACCAAATGATCCGGTAATTATGAATGCCCATTTCCATCCCCATGCTGCTGCAATAAAAGGCACGCTTAATGGTGCCACGATGGCACCAATGTTTGCGCCGGAATTAAAGATACCTGTTGCCAGCGCCCTCTCCCTTTTCGGAAACCATTCTGCTGTTGTCTTTACCGCTGCAGGAAAATTACCAGACTCCGTTACACCCAACGCTGTGCGAACGAAGATAAATCCAAGTGTGCTGTTAACGAGGGCATGAGCAACCGCGGATATGCTCCACAAAAAGGTTGCAACCGCATACCCAATTTTAGTCCCCAAATTGTCAATAAGCCTTCCTACGCCAAGCATGCCCAAAGCATAAGCAGTCTTAAATGCTATCTCGATATTCGCATAGTCACCGTCATCCCAGTTAAATTCAACTGAAAGAGGAGATTTCAGCAAGCTGATAACGGCTCGGTCGAGATAATTAATAGTTGTAGCAAAGAAAACCAATCCACAAATAGTCCAACGATAATTTCCGATAGAGAATGGTTTTTTTTCGAGCATAAGGATTTTCTATTTTTTTACTTTCTTGATGATAGCCAACGAGTCGGCCACGCGCTGCTGAAGTAAAGCCCAGTTCTTTGTCTCCAGGATTTCCTTTGTGAAAAGTTGCGACCCCATTCCAACGCACGTTGCTCCCGCCTTAAACCATGCAGAAAGATTTGCCTCGCTTGGCTCCACTCCTCCCGTAATCATCAATTGAAGGTCCGGAACGACAGGCATAATTGAAGATACAAATCCAGGTCCGAGAACCGAACCAGGGAACACTTTAATAATGTTCGCTCCCTTCTCTTTTGCGCTGACAATCTCTGTCAATGTCGCGCATCCCGGTATCCAGGATATCTTATGCTGCGCACATACCTGGGCCATTTCAAGTTTCAAAATTGGTGAAATGATAAAGTGTGCACCGGCGTCGATGAACTTTTTCGTTGTCGCACCGTCCATGATCGTTCCAATACCCAGCATGAGATCTTGGTATTTTTCAAAATATTTCAGCATTTCAGAAAAAACATCAAACGCATTCTTAGTGCGGTTGGTGAATTCAAATACGCGTACACCTCCGAGATATGCAGCTTCGACGACGTCTTTAGCGATAGCGGGGTCACTGTGGGTAAAGAGAGGAACCATACCCGATGTCCGCATGGTTTCTGTCACGGCACTTATTGAAAAAGTCTTCATTGTTGTATGTCGTTTTATCGCGATACCCGTCCGGATCCGTCGCCTTTCATTAGTTTTTCAACTTCATCCACGGTCACGAGATTGAAGTCACCTTTGATTGTATGCTTGAGGCAAGACGCGGCCACGGCAAAGTTCAATGCCTTTTGATCATCTTTTGGATAGGCGATCAATCCGTAGATAAGGCCTCCCATAAAAGAATCTCCACCGCCTACGCGATCAACGATGTGAGTGATCTGGTAGGTTGGTGATTCAAACAATTTCTTTCCATCCCATAGCACACCCGCCCATGAATTGTGACTGGCGCTGATAGAACCACGGAGAGTGATGATTACCTTTTTTGCTTTAGGGAATTTGGCCATCAGTTGCTTCCCAACGGATTCAAACGCCACACCTTCCACATGTCCCGAGGTTACATCAACACCTTCAGGTTTTATTCCAAATACCATGTCGGCATCTTCTTCATTTCCAAGGATCACATCACAGTGCTCTACCAGCTTTGCCATCACCTCGCCGGCGGGTTTTCCCCATTTCCATAATTTATTTCTATAGTTCAAGTCAGTAGAGATCGTAATGCCTTTTTTTGATGCTACCTCGCAGGCCTCAAGACAGACATCAGCAGCGCCCTCTGATACGGCAGGAGTAATTCCAGTCCAATGGAACCAGGTAGCGCCGGTAAATACTTTATCCCAATCAATAGAGCCTTTTTTCAATTTTGCAAAGGAGCTGTTCGCACGATCATAAATAACTTTGCTTCCGCGTGTTACAGCGCCTGATTCAAGAAAATATATCCCAACCCTGTCTCCTGCCCTTACGATGTTTGACGTATCAACTTTGAGTGCTCGTAAAGTACTGATGGCTGCTTCCCCGAGATCATTGTTAGGCAAGCTGCTGACAAAGCTTGCTTCTATTCCATAGTTCGCCAGTGATACTGCGACATTCGCTTCGCCGCCGCCATAGGTAGCCTCAAGTTCTGTGGCTTGCGCGAACCGGAGATATCCGGGTGTAGCGAGCCTGAGCATTATTTCACCGAATGTAATAACCTTACTCATGAGTTTGATAGATTTTGTTTTGGTCTTAAATTAATTAATTCTTTTGAGTTCACCTTCATCGCAAATGTATTCACAGATGTTCTGATTCGTTTTATCCATTGCTTAAAATCAAATAACTTAGACTCGATCCCCGACTAATCTTTTAAGGCAACGCTTTCCCGTGTTATATAAAGGTCACGAAAGCGATCATTCGCAGCCGTGAAAAAACTGAAATTAAGTTTCCGAGCCTGGAGGATTTTCACAACTCGTGCACCCAGGCCCTTAGCCGTTTCCACGCCCTGCATATTGGCGCACCCAGGTATCCAAAGTTTCCAATATTCCCGGTAAACCGCAGCTATTTCATTGTTCAGAAATGGCGTGAAAATAAACTGAGCACCATTCTTAAGGTAGACTTCCACGACTCTGGCATCCGCCACGCCACTGGCTCCCAGAACCAGTTTTCTCAAACTTTTTGTTTCCTCGACTACTCCTTTGAAAACATAAAATGAACGATCTTCGCGAGGATGTTTCATTTCAGATACGCGAAGGCCGCCTTTATTCGTCGCCTCGATAATATTGATCGAGGATATTTTGTTGGTGGGAAGGCACGACGCGATCAGTCCGGTGGAGCTCATTTTATCAATAACTTCGGCCTGATTCACGATATGACCCGTTAATAAATAAACATAAAATTAGACCATGCGAGCGCAATCGATAGCGCAATTATATCTGAATTCTTACTATGTCAAATAAATTCCTTAAAATCCATCCCTCTGACAATGTCCTCGTGGCCCTCACTGACCTGAAAGCCGGTGAAGTAGTTACTTATGAAGACAAGTCTTTCGCTCTCGTAAATGAAGTACCTGCCAAGCACAAATTTGTCGAGAAAGATCTAAAGCCGGAAGACGAAGTGCTTATGTATGGTATCCTTGTCGGAAAGGCCACTCAGCCTATTCAAAAAGGAGGCGTCATCGGCACCCATAACATCAAACACAAAGCTTCTCCCTACTCTGGTAAGACGAAAAATTATACGTGGACCCCTCCGGATGTATCAAAATTCAAAGACAAAACTTTCAATGGGTACCATCGCGCAGACGGCCAGGTAGGAACTGCGAACTACTGGCTGATCGTGCCATTGGTATTCTGTGAAAACCGGAATGTCGACATGATCAAGCGGGCATTCGAAGAAGGTCTAGGATTTGGAAAGCGCGATCCATATAAGAACTACGTGAATGAACTCGTGAAGATGTACAACGACGGCAATACCAAGTCGATCGCCTCACTGTCACTGAAAGAACGAAAACAAGAAAAAGAATCTCGAGTCTTTAAAAATATCGATGGCGTTAAAATGCTCTTGCATGAAGGTGGATGTGGAGGCACCCGTCAGGATGCGGAAACATTGTGCACGTTAATAGCAGGTTATATTCATCATCCGAATGTTGCAGGCGCCACCGTGTTAAGTCTTGGTTGTCAAAATGCCGAGGTCGACATTTTACAAAAGAAATTCCGTGCGCTGGATTCAATGGGTTCCAAACCAGTGATCATTCTTGATCAACAGAAGTCCGGAACCGAGCAAGAGTTATTGACTCAAGCAATACAAAAGACTTTTCTTGGTCTTGTTGAGGCTAATAAACAGGAACGCAAGCCTGCTCCATTGAGTAAGCTGGTGGTTGGTTTGAAATGCGGCGGTTCGGATGGGTTCTCCGGAATATCTGCGAACCCTGCTATCGGTCATACCTCTGATCTACTGGTAACCTTAGGAGGAAGTACAATCCTTTCCGAGTTTCCTGAGCTATGTGGCGTTGAGCAGGAGATGATCAACCGATGTATTAGCAATGAATCGGCAGAACTTTTTATCAATCTGATGCGCACTTACTCAAGCGCAGCAGAAGCAGTAGGCTCGGGGTTTGACATGAATCCCTCTCCCGGGAATATCAAAGATGGTTTGATAACCGACGCTATCAAGTCTGCCGGTGCTGCCAAGAAAGGTGGTACTGCTCCCGTGGCAGATGTATTGAGATATGCGGAGTACATAAAGAAACCTGGATTGAATTTATTATGTACACCAGGGAATGATGTTGAAAGTACTACGGGCACTACAGGGTCGGGTGCGCAAATCATTCTATTCACCACCGGACTTGGAACACCAACGGGTAATCCCGTTTCACAGGTTGTAAAGTTGTCTACTAATAATAAGCTCGCAGAGCGTATGCCTGATATAATAGACTTCAACACCGGTTCGATTATTTCGGGAGAAAAGAATATTGATCAGGTAGGGGAAGAAATACTCGACTTTGTGATCGAGGTGGCTAGTGGAAGAGTTACAGCAAAATCCGTGGAGTTGGGGCAAGATGACTTTATTCCGTGGAAGCGCGGGGTGTCGTTGTGATATCACTTCATTTAACCTGCACTACTTCGTTATTCAACATATGTTTTTCTTCTATATTACACATCCGATTACACTTACCATTTGGTTTTTATGACCGATTCACGTTTCGCCGTTCATCCTGCTGACTTCAGGACGTATGACACTACCCGCTTACGAGAGTCATTTCTAATTGAGAGGCTGTTTGAAAATGATCAGGTCGTCAATATCTATACTCACTACGACCGTCTGATCGTTGGAGGTGTAAAACCTGTAAAGGCACCCGTCAGCCTCACCGTAATACCCGAACTCAAAGCGTCGTATTACCTCGAAAGAAGAGAATTAGGTATTATAAACGCGGGAGCCCACTCTTCAGTAGTCGTCGACGGCACGACCCATTCCCTTGATTATAAAGAGGCGTTATACATTGGACGTGGAGCGAAAGAAGTTGTATTCCATAATGCCAAACACGGTGAAACACTTTTTTATTTTAATAGCGCCCCCGCGCACGCTTCCTACCCGACCAGAAAAATTTCACTTTCAGAAGCTGAAACAGTTGAACTCGGTTCACCAGGCACCTCCAACCATCGTATTATCCGCAAACTTATAGTTAATAGTGTAGTACGTACCTGTCAGCTTCAGATGGGACTCACAGAACTCAAGAGCGGTAGTGTGTGGAATACAATGCCTCCCCATACACACACGCGGAGAATGGAAGCTTACTTCTACTTCGAAATACCTCAAAATCAAATGGTATGTCATTTTCTGGGTGAGCCATCCGAAACACGGCACCTTTGGGTTAATAATTATCAGGCCGCTCTTTCACCACCATGGTCGATTCATTGTGGCGCGGGCACCAGCAATTACTCATTCATTTGGGGCATGGCCGGCGAAAATCTCGACTATGGAGATATGGATGTCGTGGCGCCTAGCGACTTAAAGTAGTTCAATCAACGGGGTTCACTATATCGCGGAATCTGAAACCAAAAAAAACGAACACTCAGCAGTGAAAGAAAAGAACCAGCAACATGATATTGCACCGCCACTGAACATCGCCACGTCGACGTATCATCACAGCGCAAAAAAATAAGTTAGATTAGTCATACGTCATAATATGTTAAAAAAACTTAATCGTACAACAACCAATCTACCTCAGGCGCGCCCCGTAAAAGTTCTTCAGTTCGGTGCAGGTAATTTTCTCCGAGGTTTTGCAGATTGGATGATCGACATCCTGAATGAAAAAACAAATTTTAATGGAGCGATACAGGTCATTCAATCCATTTCACAGGGAGCCGGATCGGGACTCGCCGATCAAGAGGGATTGTATCACGTAGTCGTCAGTGGGATCAAGAGCGGAAAGACTTTTAGAGAAACGCGGCTTATCACCAGTGTTGCCGGCACGATCAATCCAAAAGAGGACTTTGCCGCTTTCATTGAAATCGCTAAAAATCCTGATTTGCAATTTGTTATCTCCAACACAACAGAAGCGGGAATTTCGTTCAATGAAAAAGATTCTGATCCTGGTATTCTTTCCTCGTCCTTCCCTGGTAAGGTGACTGCGTTGCTTTTTCATCGCTACACCTATTTCAACGGCTCTACCGACAAAGGATTGATCTTCCTGCCATGTGAATTAATCGAGAAGAATGGAGAAACACTCAAAAGCATAATTCTTCAATACGCAGCGCATTGGAAGTTAACAAAGGAATTTTCGAGTTGGATAAGTGATCATAATACTTTTTGTAATACCATCGTCGACAGAATTGTTCCAGGATTCCCAAAAGAAATTATTAAAGACATTCGTGAGGCAACGGGTTATGAAGATAACCTGGTTGTAATGGCTGAACCTTTTTATTCATGGATAATCGAAGCACCGTTATTTGTTCAGAGCAAATTCCCTGTAAAACTGGCCAAGCTCGACGTACAATTTGCGAATAGTCTTGTTCCCTATCGGACAAGAAAAGTCCGAATACTGAATGGCGCTCATACAACTCTTGTTCCGGTTGCTTATTTAAAAGGTCTCAGAACCGTTCGCGAATCGATTGAGGATCCTTCTGTTGGAAACTATCTCAGGAAGGCTATTTTCGAAGAGATCGTTCCAACACTGGACCTGCCACCGGACGAGCTCCGGAAATTTGCGGACGATGTGATCGAACGCTTCCTGAATCCATCCATTCGCCATGAATTGATCAGCATTTCTTTGAATTCAATATCTAAATTCAAGGTCAGAGTACTTCCATCGATCCTTCGGTATATTGAGATCAAGCATGAAATGCCACAGCGACTTTTGTTTTCACTTGCAGCCTTGATCAGATTTTATAAAGGTTCCTGGGAATCACAAACGGTACCCTTAAATGATACGCCGGAAGTTTTATCGTTCTTTAAGGCGGTTTGGTTGACGGGACGATCGGAAGATATTGTGCAAAAAACTCTTGCAAACAAATCCTTCTGGGGTCGGGATCTGAATCAAACCCATGGACTATACGATTGCGTTGCGCATCATTTGGCATATATCGAATCGCACCGTCCGTATACGCTACCAGAGTAGATGTTGCCTTCCTCTAGTATAATATATCCAATCCCGACACTCGGACGTTCAAATTTAAAATTTTTCCCTACTCATATTTCAATGTCTCCGCCGGATTCAACAGCGATGCCCTGATTGCGTGATAGCTTACTGTTACCAATGCTACTGCCAAGCCAGCCAACATACTAACTAAAAACAATTCCCAACCAATGGCAACTTTAAATTTAAAATCGGACAACCATTTGTTCATGACATAATATGACACAGGCGCCGCAATAATAAAGGCAATCATCGACAACCAGATATATTGACGGTTCAGTAATATGAAAATATTGCTCAGTTCCGCTCCCATCACCTTTCGGATTCCAATCTCCTTGGTTCTATTCACGGCATTAATACCGGCAAGACCAAACAGTCCAAGGCACGAAATCAGTATTGCAAAGCCGGTTGCAAACCCCATGATGCTCATCCAGCGTTCATAGGATTCATACTGCTTTGCGACATCCTGATCGAGGAACGTATAGTCAAAAGGTTTATCAGGGGATACTTCATTCCAGATCTTATGAATTTTTTCAACTGATCCGGCGAGTTCACCAGGTGCAATTTTTACCAGCATATTTACCAGATTTCCAATACGTTTTCTATCCATTGAAAGGAACATAGGTTCAATATTGGACTCCAGTGACATGTAGTGATAGTCTTTCACCACACCAATAACCTTTGCACCGAGGCTGGTTGAATCCTCCATGTAGTTCAAGTGCTGATTCAACGGGTCGGTCCATTTCATATCACGTACAAGTGCTTCATTCACAATAACAGCAGTTGAATCTGAAGCTATTGACTCATCAAAATTTCTTCCTTGTGTAAGTTCGATGTTCAACGTTGTTAAATAATAGGGATCAATTGCAAATACGAACGCAGCCCTTTGCTCCCCGTCTATTTTATATCCATTTCGTGAGTATCCCCTGTTAAAAGATGCACTTGTCCCTGCGATAGAAGTAATCGACGGCTCCTGCCGAGCCCGCACCCGGAATCGCGCCACTGTCTTTTCGGCCTCAGAATTCCAGCCTGTTTGTGTAGGTACGACAATAATCTGCGACTGATCGTATCCAAGTTCTTTTGCAGCAATAAACTTCATCTGCTTGTACATGATAATTGAACTAATGATAAGAAATGCTGATAAAGCAAATTGGAGAACTACAAGGGGCTTCGTAAAACCCGCCTGTAATCTCGAAGTGAACCTTCCTTTTAATACCAGCGCAGGACGAAAAGCGGATAGGAACAAAGCCGGATAGCTTCCTGCCAATGCTCCCACTAAAATTGAAATCACAAAGCTCGCCCCGACCAGAATCAGTATATTCATGTCTTTGATGGCGATCGTCTTTCCAGTAAATTGATTGAAAGCCGGTAGAAACAAAATGACTAGTACAAGTCCAATGATCATTGAAATCACTGCAAGGACAATTGATTCCAATCCAAACTGAATAACCAATTGCTTTTTCTGAGCACCAACGACTTTGCGAATACCCACCTCCGTTCTCCGTGAAGCCGAAGTTGTTAATGCAAGAGATACATAATTTATACAAGCGATCAGCAGGATCAGAACAGCCATGCCACCCAAAATCAAAGAGTACATGGGATCGCTGGATTTATGCCAGTCCGGGTTTGTGGTAAGGTGGATATTAGCCAGGGATGTATGTCTCAATTCAAGCATTTTAACACCGTCAGGAACTGGTATTCCCGACTCTTTCTTCCACTTCTCCAACTTGTCACCCATCACCTTCTGAATAATCTTTTCAAGATTCTGCGAAAATTTAGTTAAGTCCGTGTTGGCCACTAATTGAACGAAGGTAGGAGTATTGAAATTTCCAAATTGGCTAAGGTTCCTCTCATAGCCGGGCCTGTTTTGCTGTGGTATCAGCATTTTGAAATCAAGGCTTGAATTGGCCGGTGGGGCTTCGATAAGACCAACCACCAGATAGGATTTTTCTCCTTCATTATCGATCTGTACGGTTCTCCCAATTGGGTCTTCATTACCAAAATATTTTTCGGCTATGAGAGGAGTAATAACAATTTCATTTGTGTTCTGAAATAGTTTATTGCTATTTCCTTTCAAAAGTTTAAAAGAGAACATTTTAAAAAAATCCGCATCAACATAGGTTAGCTCCTCGGTAAACACTTTATCTCCATAGCGAAAAACAGCCGGTGCTTGTGAATTAAACCGGGTTCCTAACTCAACTTCAGGCAGATCATCCTGAATAGCCTGCATCATTCCGGTTTGCAAATATGAATGGCTGTTAAACAGATCCTTGGTGTTTGGTTGCCATGTGTTAAATTCCTTTACCTCAAGCCGGTAGATCCGTGACTTATTGAGATGAAACTGGTCGAAGCTCTTTTCATCCTGAATAAATAGTACGATCAAAATGCAGAACGCTATTCCAATGCTTAATCCAAAAGCGTTGATAAATGAATACGTTTTGTGCTTGAAGATGTTTCGGGAGGCAACTTTAAGATAATTCTGTATCATGGAATGTTTTCTTGAATTATAGTGGTACAGGGTTAAACGGATACTAAATTTGTCAATTAACCCCGGGAACCCCAAGATTATTTGAAATAGGATGTAGTGAACAGGGAAAAAGTTGTAGTGAAATTAGCTTGGAACATCAACAAATTCGCGTTGGTATGTTTTTCTGAGGTTTTTTTATCGATTAAGTCACTTTACATTAATATCTAATTGCCGGCATGATTCACATATTAAATAAAATTCTGCCTTCGGTGAGAAGTGGGTACATGCTCCTGAAAAAAAATGACCCCCTTATTTTATCGTCGTCCACTGCGTTTTTTATGACGTTTTCGCTCTCCCCGATACTCATTATTTTGACCGATCTGTTAACTCCCATTTTAGGAAAAGAAACAGTTCATAAAGAATTATTCAGCAAAATTCAAGAGGCCTTGGGTTCGAGAATCGCAAAAGATGTTCACACCATTGTCGACGGCTTTGAGGCTCATGAAACCAGTCTACTGCTTACTATTCTCAGTACGGTTTTCCTCTATTTCGTCGCAACTACATTACTCGCGGTAATCAAGCAGGCGATTCATCAAATATGGAGTATCAAGAAAAAGGAATCCACTCAAGGTGTATATTATCTGAAAGAAAGATTAACGGGTATTGCATTGATGTTTCTTGTCGCGGTACTGACTGCCATCTCCTATTTAATGGGTGTGATAGAATCGTCGTTTAACAATAATCAGCTGCTTGTTAGTTTCATCAGCGTCATATTTTCTTTGATTATCATAGTGACCTTTTTTACGATGCTCTTGAAATATCTTCCGGAAGCCCTGGTTCGCTGGCCCATCGCTCTTGCCGGAGGAACCTTCACGGGAATCCTGTTTAACAGCGGAGTCTTCATTCTGGGAAAAGTGTTGGTTCATAAACAAATTGCAAGCATCTTCGGAGTTTCGACTTCAATAGCAATACTGCTGCTATTTATCTTTTATTGTTCCTTTATTCTATACCTGGGCGTTTCATTTACGTATGAGCTCGGCAAGGGATCGCGGCGTCCCATAGAGCCGGGGATATATTCCATTGAATTCAAGAAATTTCAAAATTGAATTATTACAGATTTGTAACTTACATATCTGTAACTTACTTTTGTTTCATAATGGAAGCACCCTTCATCTTTGGACGCATTGCCACCGGAAAAAACTTCACGGATCGCGAACAGGAAGCCGTACACCTGGCTTCTAATTTCAGGGCCGGTGTAAATACGATCCTCATCTCACCTCGGCGGTGGGGAAAATCGTCGCTGGTGCAACAGGCTTCAGGGATCGTGGCACAACAAGATAAGAAAATCAAGTTTTGCTTTATCGACCTTTACAACGTGCGTAACGAACAGCAGTTCTATCAGTTGCTGGCGCAACAGGTGTTACGCGCATCTTCAGGCAAATGGGCTGATCTGCTTGACAATGCGAAGAAATTCCTGGGACGATTTATCCCCAATCTAAGCTTTAGTCCAGGAAATCAAGCTGACTTTACGCTGGCACTCGACTGGAAAGAGGTAATACGTCAGCCTGACGATATCCTTAATATGGCCGAACAAATAGCCAAGGCCAGGAAAATAAAATTTGTTTTTTGCATCGATGAATTCCAGAACATAAAAACATTTGAATCTCCACTGGCTTTTCAAAAGAAGCTCCGCTCCCACTGGCAAAAGCACCAGCACGTATCGTATTGTTTGTATGGAAGCAAACGCAATATGATGATGGAAGTGTTCACCTCTTCCGAAATGCCGTTCTACAAGTTCGGTGATCTTATGTTTCTGCAAAAAATCCAGGAAAAGGATTGGGTCCCATTTTTAATTAAACGATTCTCGTCGTCATCAAAAAAAATAAAAGTGGCCGAGGCACGACTAATCGTGAATCTCGCCGAATGTCATCCGTATTACGTTCAGCAACTGGCGCAGCAGACCTGGCTTCGCACAACAAAAACCTGCAACGAAGACATTGTTCAAAGTGCTTATGAAGGAATTCTGCTGCAGCTCAGCCTCCTGTTCCAAAATGTCACCGACAGTCTCACAGCCACCCAGATCAATTTTCTTGAAGCTATGCTAAAAGGTGTAACACAATTCAGTGCACGGCAAATGCTGGCAGATTTTAAACTAGGAACCTCCGCCAATGTGCTCCGTATCAAAGACGCACTCGTGAGTAAAGAGATTCTGGACATCAATGGAAGTCAGATGGAATTTCTTGATCCTATGTACAAACATTGGCTGATTAAACACTACTTTAAGCTGATCCAAAAAGGTGATGGAGTTTAAAATCTACCAGGTTGATTCATTCACTAGCGAGGTATTCGGTGGTAATCCAGCATGCGTGGTCCCCCTGGAAAGCTGGCTAGACGACTCTGTATTGCTGAAAATAGCGCGTGAAAATTCTGTAGCAGAGACTGCCTTCTTTATTGCGTCAGGAGACCGATACCGTATTCGCTGGTTTACCCCTGATATAGAAATGGATCTTTGCGGCCATGCTACCCTTGCGGCCGCTCATGTGCTGAAAAAATATCACAAACTCGATTCTAAAGTAATTCAATTTGAAAGTAACAGCGGAATTTTAACCGTTACATGCCAATCCGAATGCTATACCCTTGACCTACCCTCAAGAATGCCGGTAGCCGCAATATTACCGGAAATCATAGAAAATGGAATTGAACCGCAACCCAGGGAAGTGTTCAAAGCGAGGGACTATATGTTGATGTACGATAAAGAGGAAGATATCACAAACATTAAATTAAACCGGCAAATTCTTGACCAGATAAACCTTGACCCCGGAGGAATTATTATTACTGCGCCTGGAAACATGGTAGATTTTGTCTCACGATACTTTACCACACAATCCACCATTTTCGAAGACCCTGTAACTGGGTCGGCACACTGTTCTCTCATTCCATTCTGGAGCAAGCGATTAAATAAAAATGAAATGACCGCCAGGCAATTGTCATCACGAGGGGGTGAACTTGTATGTGTCAATGCTGATTCCAGAGTCCTGATCACGGGAAACGCAAAAACCTACATGGAAGGGGTCATATTAATACAATAAATGTATTATTCGTTTTTCAGATTATCGACGGGGTTGCTATTTGCTGAAAGACCGGCAAGCACCGCGACATCGTTAATGACGTGCACCTCTGCCCTACTCGTACTTCAACGTATCGGCCGGGTTAATAATCGCAGCGCGGAATGAATGAAAACTTACAGTCAATAGCGCAATGATAAACACAATTGCAATTACTATTACAAATGTCAATAACTGTAATTCTGCTTTGTAGGCAAAACCTTCCATCCACATGGTCATGGCAAATAGTGAAACCGGTAGTGCAATAAAAATTGCAATGCAAATCAGAAAAGTAAATTTCCGGCTCAACATACTAACAATATTGGAAGCGCTTGCACCGAGCACTTTACGAATGCCGATTTCTTTCGTCCTTTGTTCAGCAGTAAATGCTGATAGCCCATACAACCCAAGGCACGAAATAAAAAGGGCAAGAGTGGTAAAAAAGCCAATGGCCTTTCCGAATACCGCCTCCTTTTTTAACAATGCGCCAAAATTGTCATCCAGAAAATGATACTTAAATGGTTCGCCAGGAACAAGCTGGTTCCATTTTGCCTCTGCTTTTAATAAAAACTCTTTTGCTGACTTGGCATCGATGCGAAATCCCAGCTGGTGGTAATCTTTTCCAATCAGCAGCACCACCGGTGCAATGGTATTGCGCAATGACTCCCAATGAAAATCTCTAACAACTCCAATTACATGTTGATCTTTGTTTATCACCGCCCCAATGGGTTTTGCTAATCCGAGGGCCCTTGCAGCGGATTCATTGATAACAACAGCGGATGAATCGGAAGCAAGCTTCCTGTCGAAATTCCGCCCTTCTATAATATGAAATCCCATTACATCAATAAAATCAGGATCGCCCAGATACGTGCTGATGGTGATGTCATTCTTCATCTCAGCGGTGCTATAAGTGTAGTAAGAAATAATCGCCTTACTGCCCGGTTCGCCTGTATGCAAACTCGCGCCCAATACTCCAGAAAGCTGCGACAATTCATTTTTAAAAACTTCACCTTGTTCTCCAAGGGATTTCACATTCTCAATCGATACCATGTTCTCCTCGTTAAATCCAAGATCCTTCGTCTGCATGAAGTCCATCTGCCTCAGAATAATTGCGGAGCAGATCATCAAACAAATTGAAATCGAAAATTGAAACACTACCAGAAAGTTTCTAAACTGTCCACCACTAATAACGCCCACACTACCTTTCAGTACTTTAATTGGATTGAAAGATGTTAGATAAAACGCAGGGTATATTCCCGACAGAAAGCCAACCAGGATTGCAAATACAAACAAGGCAAGAATGCTCCACCCACTAGTCCATAAAGTATTAACCAGCTGTTCACCCGTCACAATCTCAAATGCGCTCAAAAATATTTCCGCCAGTGCCAATGAAATTATCGTGGCAAAAAGGCTGACCACAACGGATTCGAGAATAAACTGAACGATCAGTTTCCCACGTCCCGAGCCAATCGCTTTTCGTATGCCAACTTCTTTGGCTCTTCGCGTTGCTCTTGCTGTGGTAAGATTAATAAAATTGACAGACGCCAGTAGTAAAATAAATACGGAAATACCTGCAAAGACGTACATGCTTGATTCATTGCCACCAGGAGATATCTCAAAGAGGAGGGTTGATTTAAGATGTACGTCCAACATCGGATAAACATGAAACCTGACAGAATTCTCGTTTTTTTTTATAATCTTCAAAACTACCTTGCGCTCCTCCCTGAGGATATATCTGTTTTTCAATTATCCTGTCAAGAGCAGACTCAAGATCGCGTTGATCATTATTTTCCCTCAAAAGAACATAATTATAAACACCTGCGGATGTCCAGGCGGAATCGTTTCGTAACTCACCTTCGTTCGAAAGCCACAGTGATGATTTGAATTGCGAACTCCTCTTATCATCTTTGACGACACCCGTTACTATAAATTGTTTATTCCCCTTACCAACCGCAACGACCTTGCCCACAGCAGACTCATTTCCAAAATATTTGTTCGCCATGCTCTGGGTCATCACCATATCACTAGGGCCTTTCAAAGCAGTACTGGCATCGCCTTCAACGAATTCATAAGAAAACATATTAAAAAATGAAGAGTCGGTATAAAACAAATATTCGTTGTAGAATTGATCGTTCACTTTTATAGGAACTTCATCGCCTGCTTTAATGCGGGTAAACGCTTCAACTCCCTCAAACTCCTTTGGTAGGTATTCTCCCAGTACTTCCGGTCCGACGCCAAATTTTCCCATATTAAAGAATGAAATTCCAATCTTATAGATACGTTCGGAATTCTTAAAATGGCGGTCATAACTCCATTCACTATAAACAAACAGAAACATCACCAGACTGCAGGCAATGCCAATAGCAAGCCCGGAAATATTAATCAGCGAATACAACAGTTGTCGCTGAAGATTCCTGAGTGCAACGACAAAATAATTAATGAACATTTTAGAATCTTTAAATGAATATTATTTGAAATTTTCCTGAAGTAAATTACTATACGTATTGCAATATCAGCAAATTGGCGCCAATATGAAGTGGAAGGCCGATAATGTTAAGAAACGTGAATGATCTATGACGAAAGAAATTCCGGAAAGCTGAAGTGAGGTAGTTGCTGATCATACCGCTGGGAGATGTTAAAATAGCTCAGTGGAATACGAGTCGACAACAATGATGCCACTCAAAACGCATGAAATTTGGTCTCTAGCCTGACTTTGAACGTACCTGAATAACGATTTCGGAACGAAACCGTCCGTAGACGAACAGTCCTACTCATATTTCAGCGTCTCAGCCGGCCTCACCATTGTTGTTTTGATCGTTTGATAGCTAATCGCTAGCAATGCAACTGTCATAGAAAGTATTCCTGCCATTGCAAATACTTCCCAACCAACAGTGACACGATACTCAAAAGATTGCAACCATTGACTCATTGCGTACCATGTAATGGGAACTGAGATTATCGTTGAAATCAGGATTAAATAAACATATTCACCTGACAGTAGCAAAAGTAAAGATTTCCCCGAAGCGCCCATTACTTTGCGAATACTGATTTCTTTTATCCGGTTTTGCATTGCTAACGTAGCAAGAGCATATAACCCCAGACTGCCAATTACCATCGCGAGAAGAGTAGCGATGCTAACAATTTTTCCAAGGTTTTGGTCATTACGATACTGCGCCGCCAGTGCCTGATCAATAAAGGCAAAACTAAACTCCTCCCCGTCACTTAGTTTTTCCCATACTGTTCGGATCTGTCCAATGGCGTTTTCCATATTACCTGGCCGCAATCGTATCATTAATTTTGGAATCGGTGAATTATCAACATTCATATTCTCTGCACCGCTGAAAAAAATCATAGGATCCATTGCCATCGCCAAGGGTGATACTTTAGTATAAAGAGACGAGTAATTGAAATCTTTGATCACTCCTACAACTTCATGGTCAGCAAATGCTTTACCCGGTATTTTTTTTCCAACAGCATCTGTCCATCCATACTCTTTGGCAAATGCTTCGTTGATGATCACCCCCCTGCGAATATCGGAGGGATTCTCACTGGAAAAATTCCTGCCTTGGACCATTTCCATTTTCAGTGTCGGAATGTATTTGTCGTCAATAACATTCATATTAAAGTTCCGGTAAGTACCGTTGTCGTCAGTAAACCCAATGCTGGTCCACGCTCCATTTCCAAAATCATGGGACGCGGTACCAACGGCAATAATCTCCGGATTGGAGGATAATTCTGCCTTAAACATTTCAGCCTCCGCAAAACCTGCCCGGATTTTTTCTGACATGCGTCCAACACGTGGCGCATTCAACTGGACCACGGCCAATTGCTCACGATTAAACCCAAGATCTTTATTCTGTAAAAAGCTTAACTGCTTTTGCATAACCAGCGTGCTGGAAATAAGAAAAATAGAAAGCACCACCTGGACGCCAACGAGAACTTTTCGCAAGCCCTGTTTACTACTGGCTCCCTGTAAGTTGCCTTTAAAAATCAAAATCGGTCTGAAATTAGACAGCAGAAATGCAGGGTAGCTGCCGGCCATCAATCCAATAATCACAACGAGTGAAAGGCATGTGAGGAATATGAATAAAGTTGGTTCAAGGTGGAGCTGCTTCCCAGCAAGATCATTGAACAAAGGAAGAGCCAGCACAGAAAGAACGATACCCACGATCAAAGAAGTCATTGTTACAATCAACGCTTCACCAATAAATTGAAAAATAATCTGTGATCGCTCAGCTCCCACAACTTTTCGAATACCTACTTCCTTTGCCCGTTGGATAGACCGGCCCACCGAAAGAGTTACGAAATTAATGCAAGCGACCAACAGAATAAGCAAGGCAATCGCCGCCAGTACATAGGAGTACTTTGGACTGTTGACCGGTGCGATTCCAACTGGATAATCAGTATTAAGGTGAATGTCGGTTAGCAATTGGAGTCCCGCTGCGTACTTACTTTCATGGAATTCCTTTTCGCCAAGTATTGTCTCAAATAAAGAAGGAAATTTACTTTCAATCGTTCTCTTGTCAACACCTTCACGCAGGAGTATATACGTCTCCGGGTTTATGTTGAACCAAGCTGAGGTTATTGTTTGCTGACTGTAAAGTTTAGGATAGTTGAGATCCGAAATTAAAATATCAAACTGAATGCTGGAATTTCCCGGAATGTTTTTAATGACGGAGTTTATTTCAAAATTTTCTTCTTTTTCATTGAGCTGAAGCGTAATTGATTTCCCGATCGGATCAGAATCACCAAAGTATTTTTGGGCATATCGCTTTGTAAGCACAACACTGTTCTGATTACTGAGTGCTCTATTGGGGTCGCCGGAGATTACCTCGAAATCAAATACCTGAAAGAAATCCTTCCCTCCGACCGCTATCGTTTCGGTAAACTGACTCTCCCCAACTTTCACAATCGAACCGACATTATTAAAACGAACCTGGTGTTCAACCTCCGGGAAGTTATCTTTCAAAGCTGGTCCCATTGGAAAAGGCGTATTGGTATTAAAAAACTGTTGATTCTCACCCCAATCTTCCCGTGCAAAAACGCGATAGATACGCTCACCTTTCTTATGAAATTTATCAAACGATCTTTCGTCGTGAACGAACAAAACTATAAGCACACAAACTGAAATACCGAGACCGAGGCCCAGAATATTTACTATTGACTGCATTTTGTTCCTGCCAAGGGAACGGAATGCGATTTTTAAGTAGTTTTTGATCATATCATCCTCTTCATGAGCAGCGAAGTTGCCAGTTCAGGGTGGCAATAAAAAACATTGCGGTACGAGATGTAGTAATGATGCAGTGAATCGAAGTAAAGTTGCGTTGGGGTTCGTGAATCGGAGCTAATAGCAATTTGATTTAAAAAGATCAGAATACGTTTCACACAAAGGCCTCAAAATCTTGCTCTGCGACCTCTTCGGGAATTTTTCTGGCGTTCCGTATGCTAAAATTTTCCTCAGAACCTCCCGAACTTAAGGGTCGCATTATAGGAGACGTTGCTGAGATCCGAGTCTTTGAGTCCAATGCCATTGCTTCCTGCTGTTGCCCGATACGAGACGCCGGGACTAAACCGCATCCATCGTAGAATATTGATTTCCACCTGAACTCCAGGCTCGGCGACAAAAAACCAATTCTCATCTCGGATCTGCCTGCTATGGCTGTAGTCGATATATCCAAATCTTTCGTATTGCACCGTGACCCCCGCCCCTGCAAAAAGACTGAACGCCAGGTGAACTGTTCTGCCTGAACCAATAACATACTCCGTCATCAGACCAAACTGCCCATACTCGTAACTGAGATTTCTTGCAGGATCAGCGCTGTATTTGGTGGGCACTGGTAGGTTATTAGTGACGGCAGCGGCACCAATGCCAAGCATAAACCAATGATTGATATACCAACCCCCATATACCTCTGCGAGGTTTGCATACTGACCGTTGATGGTAGTGAATTTGTTGGAGAGGGCTCCATAGCCACCAGATGAGGATCCACGTCCAAAGACTGTCTTGATCTGATGGGATCTTGATTGGTACGATACTGAATCCTGTGCGGATGAATCAATGCTGATCAATATGCCTAATACTACTATCAGCGCAAACGTTGTTTTTTTCATATAAAATTGAATTATTATTTGCATAAACGACAATTAAGCCCTCTGTTACCCCTATTGCCTGGCACAATAATTTCTATCAAAAAGAGGGAAATAAAAGTCCCGGTCTTTAGGTAACTTGATTCTCAAATATTTCTCATCTAAACAAATCTGATATGCAGTGGGCAGGAAGGCGACAAAGCGGTAACGTGAATGACCAGCGAGGCAGTGGCGGCGGCGGCGGTGGGTTGCCGGGCGGACTTTTTACAAAAGGTGGACTAATCACCGTAGTAATAGTATTTATTATTAGCTGGATAACGGGGACCAATCCATTGACACTGCTTCAACAAATTGATACGTCGCAAGGGGTTTCAAATAATCAGCAAGTATCTGTCACACCGGAAGAAGAGGCAAAAGCATCGTTTGTGAAAGTGGTATTGGCCGACACGGAAGACGTATGGCATAAACTAATGCCCGACTACCGCGATCCAACCCTTGTTATGTTCACCAATGGGGTGCAATCGGCTTGTGGCCAGGCATCTTCCTCTACCGGTCCATTCTATTGCAGTGAAGATGAAAAAGTTTATATCGATCTTTCATTTTATGATGATTTGCAAAACAAATTAGATGCGCCGGGCGACTTTGCCCAAGCCTATGTGATTGCTCATGAAGTGGGGCATCACGTTCAGCATCTCCTTGGCATCACTGACAAGGTACACGGCATGAAAGGCAACCTTAGTGAAGAAGAGTATAATAAACTCTCCGTGAAGATTGAGTTACAGGCTGATTTTCTCGCCGGTGTCTGGGCTCATCATGCCAACGAGATGAAAAATATACTTGAGCCTGGTGACATCGATGAGGCACTCAATGCTGCGTCTGCTATTGGAGACGACCGGTTGCAGAAAAAATTTCAGGGTCAGGTGGTACCTGACTCATTCACCCACGGGACATCGGAACAGCGGGCATATTGGTTTAAAAAAGGCTTTGAGACTGGCGACACCAAGCAGGGAGATACCTTTAGCGACAAGACACTCAACTAATTTAGAATCAGGGAGCCCGTAAACCCGAACTTTGCTTATCTTTGACCCGGCAAATCGGGCACGACCAGCTCCTGCTGAACTCCTCCAGGACCGGAAGGTAGCAAAGGTAGGCGGTTGTAGCGGTGCGATGTTCGGTTTGCTATTTTTTTTGCTCCCGTAGGGTACATCGACCTCAAAAAACGCCCTCTGACTATCTAAAAACCGGGCAATATATCTCAACCATTGAAATCTAAAGTGTAGATTTACCCTTAAATTTAACTATCAATACACGGCCACTTTGCAGACGGCCTTAGACAAAAAACATATGAAATTCTTCATCGACACCGCTAACCTGAATGACATTAAAGAAGCTTATGACCTGGGCGTATTGGATGGTGTAACAACCAACCCGTCACTTATGGCGAAAGAAGGTATCAAAGGAGCCGAAAATATCCGTGCCCATTATAAGGCCATCTGTAATATTGTTGACAATAACGTAAGTGCTGAAGTAATCTCAACTGATTACGAAGGCATGCTAAAAGAAGGTCGTGAACTTGCGAAAATTGATTCCAAGATTGTAGTGAAAGCACCGATGATCAAGGATGGTGTAAAGGTGATTAAGAAACTTACGTCAGAGGGCATTCGCACTAACTGTACGCTGGTATTCTCTGCAGGGCAGGCAATTCTTGCCGCCAAGGCAGGAGCTTCCTACGTCTCTCCTTTCATTGGTAGATTAGATGATATTTCTCAAGACGGACTTGAACTCATTGCTCAGATCCGTTTGATCTATGATAATTATGGTTACAAGACAGAAATTCTCGCTGCCAGCGTTCGTCATACAATTCACTTGATCAAGTGTGCCGAACTTGGTTCTGATGTCGCTACTTGTCCATTGAAAGTAATAACCGATTTGCTCAATCATCCGTTGACTGATTCTGGATTGGCAAAATTCCTTGCTGATCATAAGAAAGTTAACGGTTGATCGTAAATACATAAAATTCAACAGGTCTCAACTTAATAAATTGAGACCTGAATTTTTTAAACCGCTCTATGTTTTCATCCGAACCGGTAGTACGAGTTACAGATGCCACGATTTTTCAAGGTAATCAGGCAGTCCTCACCAATCTAAGTTTTGATATTGAGAAAGGTGATTTCGTTTTCCTGGTTGGTCGTACTGGCTCCGGAAAATCGTCCATTTTAAAGACGCTGTACGCCGATCTCCCCTTGCGTTTGGGTGACATCCGCATCGCCGGTTTTGATATACGGGGAATTAAAAACAAACAGGTACCCCTTTTACGACGTAAGATTGGAATCATCTTTCAGGACTTCCAACTTTTTCCCGACCGAAGTGTTTCTGAGAATCTGATGTTTGTAATGAAAGCTACAGGATGGCGTGACAGCGTTAAAATGAAAAGCCGCCTGGTTGATGTCTTGATGCAAGTGGGCCTTGGTTCCATTGAAAAAAAGATGCCTCACCAACTTTCAGGAGGTGAGCAACAGCGTGTCGTGATTGCAAGAGCTTTGCTCAATGAACCACAAATCCTAATTGCCGATGAGCCGACCGGAAATCTTGACCCTGAAGTTTCTTCGGGAATTCTGAAAGTCTTCCAGCAAATCAACCGCAGTGGAACTGCGATCTTGATGGCCACGCATAGCTACGGTCTTATTAAAAAATTCCCCAACAGGGTTCTAAAGTGTGAGGATGGAAAAATTCTTGATTCGAACAAGGAACTTATTGAATTGAAAAGCGAGGAGGATTTTTAAGTTAGTTTACAATGTCAATTGTAAACTTAGATGATGGCTGTTTCTGCATTGCGCTTCTTAGTCTCTTCCAGTTTTTGAATTTGTTGATTCAACAAATCTATCCTTACCAGCATATTCAATACCAGTGCATCCTTCACCTTTTCGGATGGATGCTTCTTCATTTCATCTGCCAGAACGGTATACATGGCTTCAAGTTTTTGTATGTCTTGAGTAAATGAGTCGTCCGCAAAGAGACCTTCCGTTGAGATCAATGCTACTTTTTCGGAAATTTGAGACGAATAGAAGGATTCAATATCCAAAAATTCCTGCTGCATGGCCATCGCCTTGACCGGTGAAGTGCTTGGTTTTGTAAAGAACAAATAAGCAGAAAAACCCATCAGCACAATTGCAGCAGCACGCCAAACTGAAACAGAATTCCAAAATGAAAATGACTTGCTGTTGAAGACGGCTTCTGATACTTTTGACCAGACGATGTCACCGGGTGTTTTGTCATCGAACTGATCACGATGATCCCGCACGAACTTTTCAATGTTATTCTTCATATTTTACCTCCTTCCAGGATGTCCCGGAGCTTCTTTTTCGATCTGTTAAATTGTGACTTTGATGTCGATTCTGTTATACCTAGTATTTCGGCAATTTCACCGTGATCATATCCTTCCAAAAGATACAATGACAATACCGATCTGTATCCATCTGGCAGGACTTCTATTGCCTTCCTTACCTGTTCTACGGAAAACGGAAATTCCGCCTCCTCTTGTGCCTCCTCCTGAACATCAAAGTTTGCATCGTCCGGAAATCTTTCCGCTTTCCTGCTTTTTATGACATTGATGGCCTTATTGACCACAATTCTCTTCAGCCAAGAGCCAAAAGACGCATCACCCCGGTAGAAGTGGAGACTTTTAAAAGCACTGATGAACGACTCTTGAAGCACGTCTTCAGCTTCAGCTTCGTTACTAACGATCCGGTATCCAATGTTATACATGCTTCTCGAATAAAGCTTATATAGCTCATAATGTGCCTCTCGATCACCCTGGCGGCATCTTTCGATGATTTCCGCGTGAATATGCACAGTCGCAGCCTCCAAACTCATAGTTCGATAACTAAAGACCGGTCACATGACAAGAGGTTGCATCACTTTAAGGACGCCAGATTCTCCTTAGCAGCCACAAAATCAGGGGCTAGTGCCAACGCCTGGTCGAAAAATTTCTTGGCATTTACCTTATCGCTTTGATCCTTATACACCAGGCCTTTTAGATTTAGTAATGCGACTTTTAGAATATATTCTTTAGGCTTTCCCTGCGCATCGTTATAAGAAACTTTCAATGTATCAATTTCAGGTTTTGCCAGCAAAATATCTGCGTTCGTGATGCATTCAGGATAACGCTTCAAGGTATATTGAAGGAAAGCCATCTTGTATAGCGTAAGGTTATTGCTTGTCACCAGGAAAAGGCTCTCATAATTTTGCAGAGCTCGATCGGTGATATTCAGTAATTCATATCCAGCAGCAACCAGTTCAAGTACCCGGGGATTTTTTGGTGTGCGGTTCAGAAGATCCTGACCCACCAATACCGCAGAAGGATATTTTTCGTTCTGGTAATAATCCAGTGCCAACGCATAAATAAGCGAGTCACTTCCCGGATACTCTACAATAAGATCATACAACGCATCTTTGGCTACCTCCATATCGTTCCAGCGGGAAGCAAAAGAATACTTCCGGACAAAGTGCTCAATCATTTTCTGATCGGCCGCAGGTTGAGTCTTGGCCTCTTCCTGAACGGGTTGGGTTTGAGGTTGCGTTTGCGGTTTAGTTGTTGTCGTTTTTGATTTTTGTGCGACCGATAGAGAGACACTCGCGAACACAGTTGCGGCCAGAAGAATTAGTTTTTTCATTTTCAGTTCAAGGGTTTAGTTCAGTTTTTAATATTCCTTTTTTTCGTGCGATATCATTTAATAATGCAATGGCTTCCTCGCGATCATTCCTAATTTGACCATCGAGGATCGCCTCTTTGATTTCTTCCTTTATCTCACCAATTATTGGGCCAGGAGTCAAATTCAACATGCGTATGATCTCATCACCAGTAATGGGTGGTTGAAAATTCCGCACGTGATCTTTCTTCTCTACCTCCAGCATTTTCACTTCAACCCGTTCAAAGTTTTGCAAATACTTCTTAACTTTTTCAGAATTCTTAGAGGTAATATCCGCACGGCATAATTTCATCAGCGCTTCAGTATCGTCACCCGCCTCAAAAAGCAACCTGCGCACGGCGGAATCAGTTACGTTGTACGCCAACACAATTGGACGGAGGTGAAGGCGCACAAGTTTTTGAACGAAATCCATTCGGTCATTCAATGGTAATTTGAATCGCTTGAATATTCCAGGCACCATCCGCGCACCCTTATCCTCGTGCCCATGAAACGTAAAGCCATGCCCAGGTTCAAATCGTTTTGTCAATGGCTTGGCAATATCATGAAGGATCGCTGCCCAACGCAACCACAGATCGTCCGAAACTTTCGACACATTGTCAAGGACCTGCAGGGTATGATAGAAGTTATCCTTATGGGCCTTATTGTCCACATATTCCACTCCCTGTAATGCTACCATTTCAGGAAAATAATGCTTCAACAGTCCGCTGTGAAATAGTAGTTTAAATCCATACGAAGGGGCTGGAGATAAAATGATCTTATTTGTTTCTTCGATGATACGCTCCATTGAAACAATCTTTAGTCGTTCCTGGTTGCTAATGATCGACTGAAAAGTATCAGGCTCAATATCAAAGCCCAACTGAGAGGCGAACCGAATGGCGCGCATCATCCTAAGGGGATCATCTGAAAAAGTAATGTTTGGATCAAGGGGCGTTCGAATCATCTTTTGCTTCAAATGTTCCACCCCTCCAAAAGGATCTATCAGATCACCGTAGTTGGCGGCATTGAGGCTTATCGCCAGGGCATTGATCGTAAAGTCCCTCCGCTTCTGGTCATCCTCTAAGGTACCATCTTCAACAACAGGCTTTCGCGAATCACTACGGTAGGATTCTCTGCGCGCTCCCACAAATTCCAGTTCACAATCCTCATGGCGAATCATCGCAGTGCCGAAATTCTTGAAAATAGTTACTGGCATCCCCAATTTCTTGCCTACTTTCTGGGCCCAGGATATGCCACTTCCCACACATACGAAATCAATATCTTTATTGGGCCTATTTAAAATCAGGTCACGGACAAATCCTCCGACCACATAGGATTCCACACCTTCCTCTTTGGCGGCTTCCGAAATGGTCGCGAACACCATATTTAAGGCCAATTCACCCGAAAAATTCATTTTTTAACCCCTTTAGCACAAAAGCAAGGCCAAATGTAAAGGTTTATAGGATGAGGATAAAGGGGTCTATCGGTTACAGAATATAGGTTGCTGGAGGCAGTCTACTATTTGTGATTGAACGTCGGGCATGGAATGAATTTCTCCCGCCTCTTGGCATGCGAACTTCCCTGAATAGCCAGCTTGTACTTCAGCGCAATTTCGTGAGTGCCCCCCGACACCGGGCCGAGCTCCGATACCGTGAAATCATAACTATACATGATCTCAACTTTTGGAAGTTGAAATCCGAGGATCAGCACTGCAGCGTCCTGACTTATATTATCTTTTACGTTCTGCTCAATAGGTATTCCCCGATACCATACTCCGATGACAATCGGATCATAAAGAAAATATGCGCCTATATCCAGTTGATCAAACTTACCCTGTCGCTTATACACAAATGAAGGCGACAGCACTGCATGATGCGCCTTTTTAAAGGGGCCTTTATTCAGCGAGATTCGCACCCCGCCATGTAACGTCGTCTTTATTGGTAGCGGCGCTTCCTGATTCACTAATGACCGGTTAGGTTGATTTAAATGACTCGCAGCAAATCCAAACCAAAATGAACGGTTATAAGCAAGAAGTCCAGCGTTAAAATCAAAATAATGCGCCATACCCAGATTAAAAAGGGCGGGATCATCACTTGGCACCTGACCCTTCGAATCAAACTGAAGTTGATCTGCAAAAACCAGTTTATTAAGATCGATCGTCCGAAAGGCATAACCAAAACTCAATCCTGAAGCAATGACCCACTTGTTAGCAACACTGACGCGATAAGAATAGAGAAAATTAAATTGTGAAGATTTCATTCCAGCTGTTCCGGCCTTATCCATAGTAACGAGAAACCCAACACCGCTGTTATATTGTTGCATGTTGTAATCATACGAAAGAGCGGTAGTTACATATCCGCGGGCAATGTTAGGCCACTGGTTACGGTAATTGGCAATGAACCTATGATCATTGGTCGTGCCGGTAAAAGCAGGATTTAAATACAACGGCGCTGCATAATATTGAGAGAATTCAGGATCCTGTCCCAAAGCAGAACATACTATTAAGATTCCTATTAACGTTAATGTATATCTCATTAGCGGATCAGATTTATATCGCCCGTCCTAATCACCCGCTCACCGTTTTCATACATGGCAGTGACCTTAAAAACATAAACATCCTGGGCACACAGCTTTCCATTGAAATAACCATCCCATCCAACTTCCGGATCTCTGCTTTCAAATAGCAATTGACCCCAACGGTTAAATACAAGCATTTCAAACTGCGTAACACCTCTCATCACCGGAAGGAACACATCATTCTTGCCATCACTTTGACCACCGGACCCCACTGCACCTGAAAGATTTGGTGAGAAAGCATTGGGCACCAATAGCTGTCCGCCCTGCTGCACTATTACAGCATTTTTATTCAGCACCGTGTCTCTGCAATTGTTGGGACTGATTGCTATTAACGTGATATTATATAACCCTTGCTCTGTATAAATATGCTGTGGCTCAACCAGGTCCGACGTTCCACCATCGCCAAAATCCCATTGATACCTACCTGCTCCCAGCGTGTTATTCTTAGTGTACAACACGCCGCCTGGGATATAAATAAGTTTAGGCTTCACATCAAACTGCGCGATGGGACTTTCAAAAACCTCAATGATCATTTGCTTCGTCTCATTCACTAACTGGCCGGAAATATTCGTGGCGGATAAACTTACAGTGTACTTGCCTGGATCAAAGTAGGTGTAGGTTGGATTGGTTGCTTTTGATGTTGCCTGACCGTCACCAAACGTCCATACATAACTGCTGGGGTCAGCAAATTGCGAGAGGTTGGTGAATGTTACTGTGAGGGGCGAGCACCCTGATGGGGGGTCATAACTAAAGTTAACAATCGGTGGGATGGCAAGTATATTTATCGTGGCCGTTTGAATTTCAGTGCACACATTATTCTTAACACTCAACTTAATAACATAGGTGCCATAGGTAAGATACGAGTGTTGAAGGCTGGCGGCTCCGCTCGACGACGTACTTCCGTCACCGAAATCCCATTCATACGTCCATGGACCTGGATTGGTGGTATTGGTAATGAATACGATCGAGCTGGGTAACGACTGTGAATTGGGTGTAACCGTAAACGACGCATTTATTGCATCTTTTCGCGGCACTATTATGCTCTGCGTGGCGATAGCGCTCGTGCAGTTTGCGATGTTCTTCGTATCCAGGCTCACCGCCAGATTAATATCTACTCCCGCACGAATAACCTCATACTCAAGAATATCATTTGCGCCTGATGTGTTTAACATCATGATCGCATTTTCAGAAATAATCCAGTGATATTGAAGACCTTTTTGCTGGGCCTCAAGCTTCAATCGCATCTTCTGACAGTCATAAATCAGCGTATCGATCGTAAAATTTGCGACAGGCACAGGACTTACCCGTATCACCCGCGTTGAATCTCCAAAACATCCAGAGGTTAATGTAGTGAGCAACTTCACCTGAAAATCTTCAATCAGCGGTGTGGTGTTTACAAAATTATAGTTATAGAACGGCGTGGTACCCGTACTTACATCCGAAATGACGCCGGTGAGGTCACTTATCATCCATCTGTAATTGGTTGGATTTAGTGATTGGGTCTGTGCATCGACGGAAAAATTAACACTGACGGGTGAGCAGTTGTCGTTGAATGGCGAATAGTTTGTCGAAATAAATCCCGATCGGGTGCCTGGAAATACGGTGACTATTACTGGTGCTGAAATTGACTCACAATTATTGCTGGTCACAACACGAAGCCGTGCGTCAAACAGTTTGTTAACAGTAACAATGTTGACGAAGTCGTGAATAAAAACATTGGTAAATCCAGGATCCGTGGGATGTTGCGTTCCAACTGGAAGAAAGCCAAGACCTGCTCTTTCATCAACCTCCCAAACGAACCGGTCAATAACGTCCGGCTGACCCAACACAGAGTTGTTGGTAAACGTAACGGTAAGCACACTACAACCAGAAGTTACATCGGGCGAGAAGTTAGAGGTTGGCAATGGATCTACTTGCACCGGAACCACGAGCATGTCCGAACAAGCGCTTTGATTAGTCGTCACGCGAAGCACAACCTGATAGGTTCCAGCCGGACCGAGAGGTCTGGCGAAAGAAACTCGGTTATCAAATGCCGGGTCCTTTATAAATGTAGATCCATTATAGTTAAAGTCCCATTCGCGGAGAACTATTGTCTCACCATTGATCGGAGTCAGTGTGGAACCGTCCGCGAAGAAGGTAGCTGTTCCTGAACAAGCCCTCGTCGCAGTGAACACTGGCACTGGCTTTTCAAACACACGGACCTTTACTTCATCAATTGTTTCGCAGGATGTTACATTATCACGAATTATCAGTCTAGCCCGATATATGCCACGGTTTGTGAATGTCTTATCAAATGGTCCCAACGCAACGGTCGAAAATCCTCCTGCAGCAGGAACCTGTTGAACCAGTAAATTACTCTCGTTATAAAATTCCCAGCGCCATTCAGTTGTTGGTGTGACCACGCCAACCGACGTGTCGATAAATCTCACTTGGAAGTTGCTGAAAGGTGCTGAAGCGGCCTGGCAAAAATCAGGTGTTATCGGAATATTTAAAAAGTCAGTTGTCAGAATCTTGGCAACCAACGAAGGGGAAATATTAATCAACGATTCATAGACCGCAATGCAATTTCCAGCCGCATTTTGATCGCGCACCGACAGACGAATGAGTTTTTGACCTGCCGTGGCGTATGAAAAAGTAGGGTTGGTGCCCGTCGATGTAGATAGCGGTGCCCCAACTCCAGTATTGTTATCATAAAATTCCCAAGTGTTCCTGAATGAACCTCCACTAATGGGTGGAGTATTGTTATCAAAGTAAATAATGTCATTGATACAGAAGATTGTTTGAATTGGGCCACTGGCATTTCCCAGACGAGTAACATAGATTGGCTGTGGCGCGTCAACAATTACGATACGTGCTCTTGTCACCTGAGGAGTATTATCACCATTGATAAGGTTTCCGCTAACAGGATTGAAAGGATTTCCATCCAGCACGTCGTCATCATAGGCATTACATTGATTCCAATTCTTTAAAGTGATCTCAAATTCCTTACCGATATCTGCCGGCGTAGTCACAGGTACGTTGACGGGAAGGCTCAGCTGACCTGGAGCCAGGACAGGATACTTTGGATTATTTCCTGGGGTTGGATTGATATAAGGAAAAGCTCCTGGTGATATACTGTTTACCTGGATTCCTGGGATCCGAATACCCGCAGGCCCTGTGCCATAGATCCATTGTATCCATCGCGGGGCGTTGTTCTCGCGTGTTGCGCGCGGGAAACAGTTCCAGTCGCTATTGTCAGTAAATGACACGGTACTCGCATATCCCGCACAAACGCGATATACAACTGGATCAATTGAAATCACATCGTTTGTCCAGACGATTACCTGTGTTGTAATTGGAACAACACTACCTCTTGGATTACAAGCATTGGAAGCATCTATCGTTACATCATATCCGCAATTCACTGAAGCCAATGGATATAGGTGTGCCATCGTAACACCGGTCGGTCCTACCTGCGTGAATACCTGCTCGGGAGTACCATCTCCCCACCTGACAAAATATTGGGTGCCTGGCACTGACGAAAGGTATATAGTCTGAATATTTACCGTAAAAGGCGCGCAACCCCGGCTGCTGGTAAGAAACGCAAAACCAGGCTCCATGATTCCGCCGCACTGTGCAAAGGCGTCGTTAAACCGCCCGAACAGAGGCAGAATCAATAACAATAAAAACCGAAACAATCGGGATAGAGGACTCATTAAATCGGTGGTTAGCAACCGATCAAAGTCTACTTAGACAATCATGAATAAGGATAAATGGCGCGAGCTCAGCGAAAGTGCTGATCAATAGCCTCCCGTGTCGATCAAAAGAAGAAATAGATGGATGACTTGTCGTTACCTATTTCCAGAAACCTTCCTGACGTCCTCCGGTCGGACAAGGAATCAAGCGGTTGCGTTTTTTCACTCCCCGATGGATAGGCTTGGCACTGAACTCATACATGATTGATATTTCATGGGCCCCTCCGGAAGAAGTGGAAAGATTTGAAATATTGAAATCATAGCTGTAGCCGATGGTCATTTTGTCGATGTACATACCTAACTGTAAAATAACGGCGTCTTGCTGTATTGATCCAGTGGATGTCTTCTCAAACGGTTTACCTCTGTACCAGAATCCTACAAAGACGGGATCGATATGGTAGTTAACTCCAACATTGAGCTGAGAAATTCCCCCCTGCGATTGATAAATAAATGAAGGCGTCAGGTACGATACTCTGGAGGATGTTCGCAACCCTTGCATTAATGTAAGGCGCGCGCCGGCATGAACAGTAATTTTCATTGGCAATCGAGTTTCATTATTCAGAACAGACAGGTTGGGTTCATTCATGTGACTGAATGCCGCTCCAAACCAAAGTGTTTTTGAATACAAAAGAAAGCCGGAACTAAAATCAAAGTACTGCTGATTGCCGATCTTTTGCAGTGCCGGATCCAGGGATTGTCCATTAGGAAATTCTATTCCATCACCAAGTCTAAGCTTGGTTCTGTCGAGTCCATTGATTCCATAACCAAATGAAAGGCCAGGCGAAAAAATGACCTTGTCGTTAATTCTAAGTTTATAGCTATACAGCAAACTCACCGTGGTTGTTCTCCAGCCCGCAGATCCCATTTTATCGGTAGTGGCGAGTATTCCAAAACCACTCTTCAATTCATCAACCCAAATATCATAAGAAGCTGCAAAGGTTGAGAATGCCTGTGGCAGATTAGGCCACTGAATGCGGTGGTTAAAGGTTCCGCGTTGCTGCGGTGTTATTCCTGTAAAGCCAGGATTCAAATAGAGCGGAGATTGATAATATTGGGAAAACTGAGGGTCTTGTGCAAACGCGCCAGCGACCATCAAAGTAAAAATCCCAATAAAAAAGCTTCTTTTAAGCATCGCTCTAAAGTTATCGAATCATAGTAACATCACCAATTTGTGTCGATCGCTGTCCATCGGATAGTCGGATGGTAAGCTTGTAAACATATACTCCGGCAGGCAGAAGTCGCCCATCAATGTTATATCCATCCCAACCAATCTGCGTGCTATTGCTTTCAAAGATCAGGTTACCCCAACGATCAAATATTTGAAGGTTGTATTCTTCGGCGCCTTTCACAATAGGGAGGAACACGTCATTAGCGCTATCACCAGGTCCGTTTTGAGCGCCGGGGCCATTAAGGTTAGGTGTAAACGCGTTTGGCACTTTCGTTACTCCGCCTTGCTTGGCAGTGATCTTCTGGATAAGGGTATCGGCACAGACTATACCGTTTCCATGGTCAAACTGAGCATACAAGGCAAGGTTGTACACTCCTTCAATCTTATAAATGTATTTAGGCTCTTCATCTTTTGAAAAGTCTCCATTGAAATCAAAGTCCCAATAATACTGATTGGCGCCTGTACTCAGGTTCTGGGTTTGCAACTCAGTGTCAGGCACGAAAACAATCTCTGGTCTCGCGAGAAACGAAGCCCTAGGTTTAGGGAAGACTGTTACAGTTTGCGGTGTGGCAACTGCAATCTGCGCAGTCAGTGAATTCGATGTTTGCAACGTAATAGTGTATTTGCCAGATGCAGGTATTTCAAATATCGGCTTAGCCGCAGATGAGTTTGCTACAACCCTTCCATTCTGATCTATTACTTTATACTCAATAATATCTCCGGTAATATTCGCCTGAACGACCTCAATCCTCGAAGGGAAACAAGACTCCGATGGCGAAGCGAGGAATGTCGCAATCAACGGCGGCAAATCTATCGATATCGCTTTTGTAAAGGTCGTTTTGCAAACTGCATTTGCTTTGTTCGAGGCGGTAAGAACAATCGTCTTAGGCCCTGGCTGAATATACTTAATTACTGGAGGCACAGGTCCGGAGAATGTCGGTGGTACTGCATTAGAGCCAAAATCCCAGTCGTAATTATAGATCGCACCATCCACCGGTGTAGAATTATTAGTAAATGTGACATCTGACCCACCGTTAACGTATAGATGAGGAGTGGCACCGTCATCAAAATTGGCAACAACGCTTCTATACACTGTAATTGGAATAATTGCATCAGGTGTAGGGCAATTTCCATTGTTCGCCCGGAAAATCACTTCATAGATTATCGGATTCGTGGCTGAAACATTGGTAAACGCTGTGCTAAAGTTCACCGAAGAGCTCAATGCAGTCTCCGCAACCTGTCCCTGGATACGATACGTCCAGTTCTGGGTTGTGGCGCCTACACTTTGATTCAGGAACTGTACTGTCTCACCACTGCATATTTCTGTTTTATTAGACAAAACGTTGACAATGATGTTCGGATAAATTGTAATCATTTGAGGAGCATTGCTCTTGAAGCATCCCGGGTAAGGCGCAGGAAGTTCGGTTTGCAACGTCACGGGATATTTGAGTATGCTTGTTGGACTCAGATTAGTGTAAGTGTGCTTGATCACCTTATTAGAAACCGTCGTCGTAGCCTGGTAGGTTGAATCTCCCACGTCACCAAATCGCCATGTATAGATTGTCCCAGCTACCTGATTGTGTTGGAAGGATACCTGATTTGGACTACAGGTGGCAGTTGGGCTGATAATTGTAAACGCTGGATCTGTATCACCTACGTTAACAGTAAACGGTACGCTGAACGGTGTAGTACAACCCAATCCATCCGTCACTGATGTGATCGTAAATGTAGTTGTCGCAATCATGTTGGTCTTCTGTATCACAGCCACATTACCTTTTTTGATAACCGGGAATGTAGTGGTCCCATCATTGTATGTGAAGTTGAACAACGGCTGTCCTCCAAATTGGAAGATCAGATATTCAGTGCTTCCCTTACAGAGAAAGTCAGGGGAAGGCGAGTTCAGGAATCCCGCAGTAATCTGTGGCGACACAGTCACGATCATGACTTTGCTGGCTCCAACGCAACCTGTTCCGGGTGGCGGAGGACCAGTTGGTGTAATTGTATAAGTAAGAGTAGCCTGGAAGCCAAGAGTATTTGTCATCGGTTGGGTAATTGTTGAGCCGGACCCAGTGGTCGGAACTCCCAAACCATTCGGATCATCCACAACCCAGTCAAATGTTGCGCCAGCCACATTACTTGCCAATGGAATATTGAGCGAGCTGCCATGGCATACTGTTACAGTCGTCGGCACACCCGTCACCTTTGGTGTAGGATTCACCTGGACGATGATGGGCAATGGAGTTCCCGCGCATCCGCTAGCTTGTGGTGTGACAGTGTAGGTAACCGTTTCAACTATGTTACCATTGTTAAATAAAATCTGGAATATGCGATCACCTGCTCCTGGGCTGGCACCTACCACCGTTGCAGGTGCAGATACTGTCCACGTGCTCACGGTAAGTGGCACATCCGCTGTTATACTAATATCAATCGCATCGCCGCTACAAATGGGTGCCTGAGGAGATGCTGTAATGCTTGGTCTTGGATTAACAGTGATCACAAAGGTTACGTCATCACCGATACATCCCGCACCACCGTTGATCCGAGGACGCAGTGTATAAGTTACTGTCTCAGCAGCAATTCCAGGGTTATTGAGAATATCATTAAGGGTTGAAGTTTTTGCAAAAACGGTTCCGTTAGGAGATGCCCCGGTGACTCCACCAGTAGCTACCGTGCTAACCAAAAGATATTCCACTACCCCAACCGAAGGCGTTGTCAAGGACGTAAAAGCAATATTGGTACTTACGCCCTCGCATACAGTTCTTAACGATGGCGTTGTAATTAATTTAGGTTTCGGTTCCACGTTCACAATGATCGGCACAGGAGTTCCTGTACAACCTGAACCGCCTCTGGCACCATTGGCGACAGGAGTAATTGTATAGGTGACAAATCCAGGACCATTGGAGTTGTTCACGAGATTGTCCGTGATCCGATATCCACTTGGAAGGCTGCTAAGCGCAGGAATGAATCCTGTGATCTGGCCACCCAGGGATGAAACAGCTGTGTAATTAAAAGTGATCACACCTGCTGTTGGAACAGTCGGCGAAATGAACTCGATGTCTGTTGGATCGGCGCCATTGCCACTTGTACTACAAATATTTGGCTTGTTATTAATCGGAGTTGCCTTGATGGTCGGCTCGATCGTTAGCACAATATCCTTCTGAGGTCCGAGGCAGTTCAATCCTGATTTAGGTTCAACCCGGTAAATAACTGTTAAAGGATTGTTGGTTAGATTAGTAAATATATCACCTGCAAGGTAGTTTGACGCTACTGCCGAGGCAGGCACTACTACGTTACCGCCGCTTGCAACCAGGCTTGGATGAGCTGTTCTGCTAATAATGTTATACGATACGGCCGGCGTACTACTTCCCTTGGTTGCCAGCGTAATACCACCAGCAACATTGGTACACACTGTCAGATCTAGATTGTCTGCAACTTCCGGAGACGGATCTATTCTTAAAATTAGGGATGCTTCAGGCCCTAAACAACCTGCCGCAGAAACCGGAACAATCTTGTACGTTACGAGAAGCTGACCGTTAGATGTATTTGTATAAACATCGTTGAATATTGCGTTTGCCAATTTACCTGTTCCAATTCCTGCATTCGAACCACCCGCTATCAACCCTGGGAATGTAATGGAATTAATATTGTACGTCGTAGCACCAACTGAACCAGCCTGAACACCTAAGGTAACGCCCGAGTTAACACCGCTACAAACAGGTGTAGGGCTAAGGGCAGGATCAAACGTTGGCTGAGGATTTACAGTGAGATCAAAATTAACAGGAGATCCGTTACACGAGCCGCTTCCTGCTGGGCCTGTTGGTATAATGGTATAGCGAACGATTACGCTTCCTGCGCGAGTATTAGTATAGCTGTCGTTCTTAATAATGTTGATAGATCCGGGAGTATTTAATCCTGCATTTCCTGCATCAACAAAATTTGCAGGAACAGGAACCGTGAACGTAACACCATTATCGATGCTATAAACCTTCGTTGTGACCTGAAAACTTGCTGCTGCTACAGAAGTTCCGTTAGTGCCCAGAACAATATTGGTAATGTCCTTGCTACAAATGGCTGGAACGCCTGGATTGAATAATACCGGCTCAGGATTGACAATAAATGTAATAACCTTTGCGTCACCTGTGCAACCGTTCGTTCCGTGGGGAGTTACAGTATAGGTTACGGTTAACGGACTCGCAGTTGTATTTGCAAACACATCATTGAAGATAGCATTGGCAGGTCTTGCAAGGCCAGTAGTCGCTGCTCCAACCAAGCCTCCCTGTACCACTGCCGTAATATCATAGTTGGAAGCTCCAATCGAGACACCGTCTGTATTCAGATTCAATCCATAAACCTGACTACTACATCTTGTTATATCAAGACTGCTTGACACCACCGGCTTCGGCTTCACAGTCACAGTGAACTGCATTGTAGCACTTACACAGGTTGCTTTGGAAGCAGTGACGGTTATCGTTCCAACAAAATCCACGTTCGAAGTATTGGAAGGAGAAGTGAAGGCCGCAATATTACCCGCTCCGCTTCCTGCGATTCCGACAGTTGTGTTTGTATTCGTCCACGTAAAGGTCTCTCCACCGCCTGTATTGGCGGCAAAGTTGATTGGACCAATGGTAGCACCGGTGCAAACCGAAATCGGAGCCTGAGCTGTGATCACCGGCACTGCCTTGATCGTTATTTGGAAAGTCTTAGCAACACTAGTGCAACCGTTCTTGGTTGCAGTAACTGAAACGATTGCTATTAAATCGCTGCCAGTCACGTTAGCAGGCGCGACATAGGATGCAATATTTCCTACACCTACTGCAGCAAGTCCAACGGTTGTATTGTTATTGGTCCAATTAAATGTTTCTCCACCGCTGGTGTTGGCAGTAAATGCTATAGGACCTACCGTCTGTCCCGGACATACTGATATGTCAGAAATATTTGACACAACAGGTGTTGGTTCAACAGTAATAGTGAAGACCATAGCGGAACTGATACAACCATTCTTGATAGCGGTTACGCTGATGTTTCCAACAAATGCAGTTCCAGTCAGGTTCGCAGGTGCTGCAAATGCGGCGATATTACCGGATCCAGAACCCGCCAAGCCAATAGCTGTATTGCTATTTGACCAATCGAAAGTTTCGCTGCCTCCAGTATTCGCAGCAAAGCTAATTGGACCAATAGTCTGACCAGGGCAAACTGAAATCGGTAATACTGTTGTAACAACAGGCTGTGGTTTTACAGTAATCGTAAATACCATAGGTGTACTCACGCAAGTTGCCTTGGTGGCGGTAACGCTTACAGTACTTACAATGGCAGCTCCTGTAACGTTCGCCGGAGCCAGGTAAGATGATATATCTCCTGTGCCAGCGGCGGCCAATCCGACAGCGGTATTTGAATTAGTCCAGTTGAACGTCTCCGCTCCTCCGGTGTTTGCCGCGAAATTTATGGGTCCAATTGGATCACCAGGACAAACGGTAATGTTAGTTACTGCCGATACAACAGGCTGTGGTTTAATCGTAACAGTGTAAACCATCGCAGCACTCGTACAACCATTCTTGGTCGCTGTTACGTTGATGGTTCCAACAAAACCATTACCGGTAAGATTTGCAGGTGCCACCCATGATGGGATATTGCCAGTGCCACTTACTCCAAGTCCTATTGCCGCATTTGTATTTGTCCATGCAAATGTTTCGCCGCCACCACTATTTGCCGCAAAGGTAAAGGGTCCGACGGTGGCTCCGGGGCAAACTGAAACGTTAGCGACTGAAGTAACAACAGGCTGAGGATTGATTGTTATAGTAAATGTTTTCACCGGACTGCTGACACATGTATTGAGTGTGGCTGTTACCGATATAGTTGCGACAAACGCCGAACCTGTAAGGTTGGCTGGGGCAGTATACGAAGCAATGTTTCCTACACCACTTGCCAAAAGACCAACGGCTGTGTTTGAATTTGTCCATGTGTAGCTTTCACCACCGCCAGTATTGGAAGTAAATGTTATGGGGCCCACAATCTGGCCTGGACACGCTACTGTATTGCTGATGTTATTGATAACAGGCTGCGGACTTATTGTTATCTGGAATACTACAGGACTGCTTGTACAACCGTTCTTTGTTGCTGTTACACTAATATTTCCAACAATAGGCGCACCCGTAACGTTGGCCGGTGCAACATATGAAGTTATGTTTCCTGCTCCACCCGCGACCAGGCCGATACCTGTGTTTGAGTTAGCCCAATTAAACGTTTCACCTCCACCCGAGTTGGCAGTAAATGCAACCGGACCAACCGTAGCACCAGGACAAACCGTAATATTAGTAACTGGTGAAACAATAGGTTGTGGCTTAATCGTAATCGTAAATGTTCCTGCTAAGCTCGTACAACCGTTTAATGTTGCATTTACAGAGATGGTACCAACAAATGCTGAACCTGTTACATTGGCTGGCGCAAGGTAAGATGCAATGCTGCCCATTCCACTCACGGGTAGACCAACGGCTGTATTGCTGTTCGTCCAACTAAATGATTCACCACCACCAGTGTTTGCGGCGAAGTTGACAGGCCCCACTGTCTGACCTGGACAAACTGAAATGTCCGTTACCGGATTCATAACCGGTTGAGGATTTATTGTAATGATAAATGTTTTTGGTGCGCTTGTACAACCGTTTTTGACAGCTGTCACGCTAATGTTGGCTACATTCGGCGAGCCAGTAAGATTGGCTGGAGCGAGATAAGAAGAAATATTTCCAACACCACTGGCTGCTAATCCAATTGCTGGATTATCATTTGTCCAGTTAAATACCTCTGATCCGCCTGTATTGGCAACGAAACTGACAGGACCGACAGACTGACCTGGACATTTAGTTATGTCGGCTATCGCCGTTACAACGGGTTGGGGTTTAATCGTGATCTTGAAAGTCATGATGCTACTTACGCAACCATTCTTTGTAGCGGTTACGCTCATGTTGGCGACAAAATCGGATCCTGTGAGATTAGGTGGGGCAACATAGGCAGGGATACCACCGCTACCGCTTCCCGCTAAACCGACCGTGGTATTATCGTTAGTCCAGTTAAATGTTTCACTTCCACCGGTATTGGCAGTGAAGTTGATTGGTCCCACGCTTTGACCTGGACAATCTGTAAGGTCAGGTAATTGAACAAGTACCGGCTGTGGCTTAACAGTGATTTGAAAAATGAAAGGTGAACTGGCACAACCATTCTTTGTTGCCGTTACACTGATGTTAGCAACCTGATTTGAACCAGTGAGATTCGAAGCAGCGGCAAATGAAGGAATATTGCCTGTTCCGCTTCCGGCCAGACCCACGAGTGTATTATCGTTTGTCCACGTGAATGATTCGCTTCCACCTGTATTTGCGGAGAACGTAAATGGTCCAACGGTTGCAGCAGGGCAAACTACGGCGCTCGTTACCGGATTTATAACTGGTGTTGGCTTTACAGTAACCTTAAACGTAACGGGCGCGCTCACGCAACCATTCAGCGTTGCTGTCACACTGAAGTTACCGACAAAATTTCCGCCTGAAACGTTTACTGGAGCGGTGAATGCCGCAATGTTTCCACTTCCACTTATTCCTATCCCGATAGCGGCATTATCATTAGTCCAATTGAAAGTTTCTCCTCCTCCAGTATTTGCTACAAAGGTCAATGGACCAATGGGTGACCCAGGACATACAGTAATATCAGTTATAGCAGACATGACTGGCTGTGGTTTAACTGTGATCTGGAATGCCAGTGGTGCACTTGAGCAACCATTCTTTGAAGTTGTTACAGTGACATTCGCAACGAAAGAAGAGCCCGTGCCATTGGCAGGAGCTGTGTAAGAAACAATGTTGCCAACACCGCTACCAGCTAAGCCAACAGCAGTGTTATCATTAATCCAGTTAAATGTCTCTCCGCCGCCGGTATTGGCGCTGAAGTTTATCGGACCGATAGTCTGTCCAGGACAAACAGTAATACTACTCACTGCTGTAATCACCGGCTCCGGCTTGATTGTAACTTTGAATGTTACCGGTGTGCTGGTACAACCATTCTTAACTGCAGTAACGCTGAAGTCTCCGACGATGGCAACGCCGGTGAGATTTGAAGGCGCAATGTAGGATGGAATATTGCCAATTCCGCTGATTGCGACACCCACCGCAGGATTGGTATTGGTCCAGTTAAATGTCTCTCCACCTCCTGAGTTGGCTACAAAATTTATTGGGCCGATGGTCTGACCAGGACATACAGTGATGTCTGCTATTGGTGTTACGACAGGCTGTGGTTTGATTGTAACTTTGAATGTAACAGGAGTACTTGTACAACCATTCTTGGTAGCAGTAACACTTAAATTTCCTACTATGTTTGATCCACTGGAATTAACAGGTGCCGCGTAAGCAGGAATATTACCAATTCCGCTGGTAGTCACACCGATTAATGCGTTGTCATTCGTCCACGAGAACGTTTCGCCCCCCAGGGTATTAGCACTGAAATTGATTGGCCCTATCGTTTGTCCAGGACAAACAACGATGTCGGCAACGACTGAAAGAATTGGCTGTGGATTTATTGTGATTACTGCCTGACGTTGTAACACAGATTGATTACTCACACATCCTGCACCACTTGTTGCCGAAATAGTATATGTAGCAGTGATCGGTGTACCCGTAGTGTTGGTAAGCACGTCCAGGATATGCTTTGTCCCCAAGGCGCCCATTGGAACACTCGTTTGTGAACTTCCTTGAACGGACGCATCTGACATAACGGGGGCCGCCCAGCTGAACGTAGTACCGGCCGGAAGATTCGCGGGACTTAGTAGGATTTCATAGTTAGCTGATTGGCCACTGCATATTGTCTTTACCTGAGGCGTGATAAGTACTGATTCAGGGTTGACCAGAATGCTGACACTTTGAACTGGACCTTCACATCCTGGTGCGGCAGTTGCTGTTGGGGTAACATCAAATGTTACTGATCCTACTGCGCCGGAAGTATTGCTCAGCGCGGATGGTCCTGTAAAAGTAGATGACAGATTTCCTGAACCTGCCTGCCCCAACGTAGCACCATCAACAGCACCAATGATACCGGTAATTATCCAGTCAAATGTACTTGGAAGAGTAGCAGCGAATATCAGCGTAGGAGCTGTTCCACTACAAATCGTATTGGTGTTGGTCGAGGTCATCGACGGCCTGTCAGCCACTGTAATATTTTTTGTAAAAGGAGTACCCGAACAACCAGATGAACTGGTTTCACTCACTGTCAGCGTCGCTGCAGGAGACAAGCCAAAGTCAAGCGTAACCGATTGTAGCCCTGGGCCACTAGCAGCACTTGTGATGCTCGCACCAGATGCCGTCCATGTATAGGTTGAGGTAGGCGTAAAAACACCTGCTGGAATTGTATACACCAAGCCAGTCTGATTTTTACAAACAGGATCCAGGCCGTTGATCGACAATGCACCCGGAGCATTGGCTGCGGTTACATTTAAAACATTGACAGATCCGGTACAACCAAATGAATTTGTTTCAATCATTTGAATATTCCCTGATCCAACCACGGGGAAGCGAACAAGTACGAAAAAGTCGGCGGATGTTCCACCGGCAAATTTCACAAATGGTGCTGGCACTGTCCATGCGTATGTTGAGCCAAGGTTAGGCGTAACCTGATAAAGTAATGTCGTCGTGGCATTAGCGCAGACAGTACCTGGCCCAGTAACAGCATTCGCGACTGGTAAAGGATTAACTGTAATAGTAACGTCCTGAGCAACACCAACACACCCTGCGCCACTGGTCGGTGTTACAGAATAAATGACTGAAACCGATGAGCTTGTAAAGTTTGTAAGCAAATCGTTTATGTGCTTTGTTCCAGCCACGCCCATTGGCACGTTTGTTTGTGCCGTACCGGGCCCAGCCCCATCGGGGTCCGCCCAACTGAATGTTGTACCTGCGGGCAGATTAGCTGGAGTTAATAAAATTTCATAGCTCGTATTTGTTCCACTGCAGATGGTTTTTGCCTGAGGCGTTACAAGTTTAGGAGCAGGTTGAACAGTGATAACTACTGGCCTTCCTATTCCAACACAACCTGCAGCGCCTGTTGGTGTAACATTATACGTAACAGTAATGTTAGACCCAGTTGTATTCGTTAGGATGTCTGTAATATGAGATGTTCCAGCAGGGTCTGCGTTCACATTGACGCCAGCGGTTCCCTGTGCCGGCCCGGAAGATACTGTTGGAACAGGCCAGTTAAATCTGGTTCCTGGAGGTGTATTCAATGGCGCCATCAAAACTTCAAGATTTACCGCAGCACCACTACAAATTGTTTTTACCTGACCGGCATTAATTATAGGCGCGGGATCGACTGTAATCACAACAGTGCGAGCGGCACCAACACAACCAAACGAACTGGTTGGTGTGATTGTATAGGTTACCGTGATTGAAGCTCCGGTGGTATTGGTTAATACCTGACTGATGTGTTTTGTGCCGGCTGGATCAGCAACAACAGCTACACCAGCAGAACCCTGTGCGGGGCCCGCTGAAACAACTGGCGCTGGCCAAGAGAAGGTTGTGCCTGCAGGTGCATTAACTGGCGCTAGAAGGATTTCATAATTCGTATTGGCGCCACTACAAATTGTCTTTGTTTGAGGTGTTACAAGAACAGGCTCGGGCCTTACTGTAATAACCACATTTCGGGGAGTACCCGGACAGCCCAATGAGCTAGTTGGGGTTACTGCATACGTAACAGTAATATTAGCACCCGTTGTGTTAGTTAAAATATCAGTGATATGAAGTGTTCCGGCAGGATCTGCAGGGACCGCAGCCCCGGAGGTTCCTTGTAAGGGACCAGCCGACACTGTTGGTGCTGGCCATGTAAATGTTGTTCCTGCGGGAGTATTGGCCGGTGTTAGCAATATTTGATAATTAACCGCAGCACCACTGCATATTATTTTGGTTTGCGGATTAACAAGAACCGGAATAGGCCTGACCGTAAAAGGCAAATCAATATTAAATGCCTTCTGACAACCTGCCGCGGATTGAAGAGACGTGATCTTAACAATGTGGGGGCCAACATTATTTAATTCTGCATCGCTGAACGAAATTGTTGTCGTTGGCGCACTAGCGCCGTTAGTGGCAAAAATTTTGGATCGGTTTGCTGATCCATCTACCTTATAGAGAAGTGTGAATCCAACGGTACTTGCAGACAGCGCATCCAAAGTGAAAACAAGATTTGGGTCTGTTGTAGCGGCGCCGGCATCGCAAGCATTCGGAATACTAAGCGTTGGGCCTGTGGCGAAATCAGGGGCAGTACCTCCAACCGTTACAGAGGCTGTTGGCAGAAGAGCGGCCGGAATTGCTACACAGCCATTAAAATCAGTGAGGGCGGTGATCTTGTAGGTACCGGCAGTCACGGGTGCTGTTATAGTGAAGGTGTTGGTGGCAACAACAAACCCAGTAGCACCGGGAGAGGCAGGGCCGGTGATAGACCAATCCAATGTGAAAGGTGGTGTACCCGACAGAGTGAAGACAATATCGGGCGCCGGATTACCGCTACACACTGCGCCACCACCGGTAGCGCTAACAACGGTGGGTAAAGGATTTACCTGAACGGTAATAATGTTGCTAGGCTGAAGAGTACAGGCTCCAGAGCTTACAACTCTTTGAAAAAATGTGGTAGCAGGCAATACAGGTGGATCATAGGTGGTGAGAGTTGCTCCACCAATATTTGTGTAAGGTCCCCCCATTGCAGGGGCTGACTGCCATTGATAGGTATAGGTAACTCCGTCCCCACCACTAGCCAGCGTGAGACTCGTAAGTGTTGTTGGATTTACTCCGGCACATATAGATTGAGCATTCCCAATGGTTCCTGGTACAACCGCCTGATCGATCTTCACTTGAACCGGTGCGGAGGTGGCAGTGCCTGTACAGGCACCTGATACTACTCCCGAGGTTACAATTCGTCGGTAAAATGTGGTGACGTTCAAGCCCGCCGGAGGGTCATAGGTACTTGCAGTTGCTAGAGCGATGTTTGCATAGGGGCCGCCGATCGCAGTTGCTGATTGCCATACGAAAGTATAGGTTCCTGCACCTCCACCCTGAGTTGGTGCTGTTACGTTTGTGATTATGCCCGGATCGGCCGGACCGCAAAGAGTTTGAGGATTTCCAATCGTCCCTGCCGTCACTGGGAGTTGCAAAGTATAGGTAATGACGTTTGAGACGGCAGGTGCGCAGGCTCCTGAGCTGACCTGACGACGGAAGGCAACAGTGGTAAACCCGGTAAGAGTTGGAACAGTAAATCCTGTTGCAAGGGTTGATGCAGCTCCAGTGTTAACAAATGCTCCACCGTTATCTGAACGCTGCCATTGATAAGTATATGTTGTTCCATCTCCACCAGATGCCAACACGTTGTTTGTGATGGCAGCGGGGGTATCGCCGTCGCATATCGTTAATGTGCCAGGAATTGTGATTGATCCGGGAACAACTAATTTATTAATTGTAAAAGGTACCGGAGTGGGAAGACTCTCGCAACCGTTACTTGACAATATTGCGGTCAGGAAATAGTTGGTGGTTGTCGAGGCAGCAGGGGTTTTGCTTATGAGAGGTGTGCCTTCCGTAATAGGATTGAAAGTAGTCCCGCTTTTTTCAAGATCCCCGGCAACGACCAAGGGGAAAGTACTGTACCATCTATAGGAATAAAGTCCTGAGATAGGGTTAACGCTAAGCTGGTATGATGCATTGGCAAGATTCTCGCAAAATGTTGGAGGGGGGGTAAATGTTGGTGGTGGCGCCTTTGTAACGATCTCAACATAATTTTCAATGGACTCTGCCAATGGCAATGTGGTAACAGGATCAAGCGCGTCATACTGATTACAAACATCCCAGTATTCCATTTTGATGTAGAAGCGCTGGCCCACTGCCTGCTTGCTTGGATCAAGAGTGAATATCTGGGCCATGTACGTCGTTGCGGTGGCAACAGTCACATTTGCAGGCAACGTGATAACACCATTTGCATCCGCAGATCCGACACCAAAAGGAAAGAAGTTGGCATTGGCAAACGTAGCACTAGGAGGTCCGTCATCATTTGTTATTGTTTTTGTTGCTCCACCGAGCGCGGCTGGAAGCGTAATACGAATATCTGGGATATTTCCCCCTGCATAATTTCTACTGCCGTAGGTAATGCGGATGTATCGAATCTGTTCGTTGGCAACAAGTGGTTCAACAGCCGACCGGCAGTTAAGCAAGGTGTTGTCACTGAACTTCATATTAACATTTGTGCCAAGGCAGACCAGATTTGATGTTGGTAAGGGAGTAGGCGGCAAGTTTAGCATGCCGGTATTCTTATTATCAGTATCGTAGGTCTTGAAAATTGTTTGTTGGGTTAAACCCGCACACACAAGAAATCCCGTAAGACCAAAAGCTGGTGAGATGGTTGTGTTCCAACTACAATCGCCGCCTGTTCCCGGCAATGTGGCAGGAAAATTATGAACGGGTCTGGTTGTCATAATCAAACCTGGGTTTCCAGCGCCAAAAGCAGTGGCGTCATAAAAAAATAGATTGGGTACACCGGCTGGATCGGTTTGGCCCGCCGTTTCATTGGTTGTAACGCCATCTCCCCATACGATCTGATTGAATATTCCTGCTCCAGCGTTATTCCAGTCAGCACTGTTTCTGACTCGCAAGCTCATGTAGAACTGATACTGTGTAAAATCTTCAACAACGGGAGAGCATATGTCGACCGTCTTTGCAACGGGCAGTGTTATAAGACCCTGATTCAAGAATGCAAAATCGGAACACGCGGCTGAGTATTTGTTAACCGCAGTAATGAGGCCACCACTTGGGTTTACTGGTACGGCTCCCACTTTTAGAGTACCACCAGTGTTGACATACGTGATTATCACCACATCACCAGGCTTGATGAAGTTTTCTCCTGGGTGAACATCAGAAGGCTGAAACCGAACGGCAATATCCGGACCGCCAATCAGGATTACCGAATTAACCGCAACCGCAACTCCATTGATTGTGACTGTCCACTGAGTTGTTGCAGATGAACCAGCCAGCGGGGTTTGATCAAATCTTACCTCGATAGTCCTTTGATCTAATGTTTCATAGCGGGGAAAACTCCCATTATTAATTATTTTGGCTTGAGAGAAAGCCTGCTGCGACAGCCCCAAAACCAGAAAAAAAACACTTAAAAGCCTGACTATAGATAACGAGGAGGTGAGTCTAACCATATGGGGATGTCGAGGCTTTTGATCCAAATCGGTGCTGTTTGAATACTGTATATACAATAAGTTTAAAAAGTGTAACCAATGTAAAGGAATCACGTTCTAGCAAACTTATCCATAAATCAGCAAAAATGAAATAATTTCAGGATTGCGATTTCACTCTCCCAAATAATCTACCTTTGCGGCCATATTTTTTGGGCTAACATGACCTCTTCTGCTAAGTATATCTTCGTTACCGGCGGTGTAACCTCCTCCCTGGGCAAGGGCATCATCTCCGCGTCGCTGGGAATGCTTCTGCAGGCGCGAGGGTTCAGCGTCACTATTCAAAAATTCGATCCCTATATTAATATAGACCCGGGCACGCTCAACCCTTACGAACACGGCGAATGCTACGTTACTGAGGATGGAGCCGAAACTGACCTTGATTTGGGGCATTACGAACGTTTTTTGAATGTTCGCACCTCCCGTTCCAATAATATTACCACAGGTCGCATCTATAATAATGTGATCACCAAAGAAAGAAAAGGCGAGTTTTTGGGAAAGACCGTTCAGGTCATTCCTCACATTACAGACGAGATCAAGCGCAACATCTATTTATTAGGTGAAAGCGGTAAATACGACTTCGTTATAACAGAGATCGGCGGATCCGTTGGCGACATTGAGTCCCTGCCTTTCATTGAAGCAGTTAGACAGGTTCGCTGGGAACTTGGATCAAATCACTCATTGGTTATTCATCTTACTCTTATCCCCTATCTCAAGGCTGCGGGTGAACTGAAGACAAAACCGACACAACACTCGGTCAAGAAACTTCTTGAGGAAGGTGTTCAGCCTGATATACTGGTATGCCGTACAGAACATCCGCTACCGATGGAGATTCGCAAGAAGGTTGGTCTCTTCTGCAACGTTCAACTCAATTCAGTTATTGAAGCGATCGATGCCGATACCATTTATGATGTGCCGCTTCTGATGAGAAAGGAAAAACTCGATGAGCGTGTACTTTCAAAGATGAAAGTTCATACCAAGAACGAACCTGATCTTGAACAATGGAAAGCCTTCCTTGGTAAGCTTAAAAATCCGACTGACGAAATACGCCTTGGGCTTGTTGGCAAATACGTCTCACTTCCTGATGCCTATAAATCAATTGCAGAAGCGTTCATACACGCGGGCGCCGAGAATGATTGCAAGATTGATCTTAAATGGATCTCATCGGAAGACATTACGAAAGAAACTGTAAATGATATTCTTGGCGGTCTTCATGGTGTGCTGGTGGCTCCCGGCTTTGGAGAGCGTGGACTGGAGGGTAAGATCGAAGCGATACGATACGTACGTGAAAATAAAATACCATTCCTGGGAATATGCCTTGGAATGCAGTGCGCGGTGGTTGAATTCACCCGGCACGTCCTGGGACTGGAAGCAAGCTCGACTGAACTTGACCCAAAAACAAAAAATCCCGTGATAGATATGATGGAGGAACAGAAGAAGATCACCATGAAAGGTGGCACCATGCGTCTGGGATCGTATGATTGCAAAATCAAGAAAGGCTCAAAGGCAGCCGCTATTTATGGTGAAAGTCTGATTTCGGAACGGCATCGTCATCGTTATGAATTTAATAATAAGTACCTGGATCAGATTGAAGAAGGAGGTTTAAAGGCCACGGGTATAAATCCTGACTCGGGACTGGTTGAAATTGTTGAGTTGAAAGATCATCCCTGGTTTGTAGGTGTTCAGTTTCACCCTGAACTAAAAAGTACTGTACTTAATCCTCATCCCCTCTTCGTGAAGTTTGTCGGGGCTGCATTGAATCATAAAAAACTAGACTCCTGAAAATTTTAATTTAGTTAGATACTTTTATTATGGATCGTAATTCCGCCATTGGGCTCACGTTGATTGCTGTTTTGTTGCTGGTGTACTTTAATTTCTTTGCGCCGGAACCTCCGAAAGAAGTTCCGCCAACCATTACAACAGAAAGAACCGATTCTACAACGACTACCGGCGCTTCAAAAGAAGAAGCCCTTCAGTTAAGGACCGGAACAGCATTGGATTCACTGTTAACAGGCGAAGAGAAATTAACCAAAATTGAGACAGGAGATCTTATCGTCACTTTCACCAATCGCGGAGGTGTGATCAAGGAAGTTGAATTGAAGAACTTCAAAACCTACTTCCAGAAACCACTTCTGTTAGCAACTGCTTCAACAAATTCTTTTAAGCTAAATGCTACGTATGAAGGAAAAGATGTTGATCTGTACTCATTATTCTACACCGTCGAGAGCAAACAATCTCAGGGAATAAACGCAGACACAAAACAGGCTGTTGACAGTACGATAGTAACATTCACAACGGCACTGGCTGGTGGGAAGTCGCTAAAACAGATTTATACAATCCCGGCAAACGGATACCAGGTGAAATATTCAATCCAGTCTTCAGGACTGGGTGAATCTATTAATGGTGATAACCTTACGTTCCTGTGGAATGATCAGATCCCGGTTCAGGAGAAAGATGTTAACGACATTCGTCCAAAGACCACTGTTAATTATTATACAGTCGCCGATGGATTTGATGGCATCAGTCAGGGATCAACCGACCTAGAAACAGATGCGTTGGCAGGACAAGTAAAATGGGTTGCCATCAGACAAAAGTTTTTTACAAGCGCTATCATAGCAAGGAACGCGTTCACGGGTGGTGAAGTTACAACGAGTGCCAACCTGGCGGATTCACTGGTTGTTAAATCAGCAATGATAAAATTGTTGATCCCAAAAGCTGATCTTGTATCCAACAAAGCAATCTTTGAGTACTATTTCGGTCCAACCGATTATAAAATCCTCGGAAACGTCACCAAGGGATTTTCAAAAAATCTTGATTTGGGATGGCCACCTGTAACTTGGGTGAATCAGTTCGTTATTATACCGATCTTCAAGTTCCTGGAAACATTCATTGGCAACTACGGGATCATTATCGTAATACTTGTCCTAATTATTAAGTTAATTCTTACGCCGCTTTCCTACAGCTCCTATCTTGGAATGGCAAAAATGCGGTTGTTGAAACCGGAGATCGATGCCATCAAAGAAAAGAACGGTGACAACGCGACACAGACTCAACAGGACACGATGAAGTTGTATTCACAGGCGGGTGTAAATCCTTTTAGTGGATGTATCCCACTGCTGCTTCAAATGCCGATAATTTTTGCAATGTTTTATTTCTTTCCGATATCAATTGAACTTCGTCAACAGGCCTTCCTATGGGCACCCGATCTGTCTACCTATGATTCAATAGCGACCCTTCCGTTTACTGTTCCATTTGGATATGGTAATCATGTGAGTTTGTTTGTGTTGTTAATGACCGCATCAACATTAGTATCTACCTGGCAGAATAATCAAATGGGTTCGGTGACAGGTCCAATGAAATCAATGGGATACATAATGCCTGTGATTTTCTTATTTATCCTGAATTCATTCTCAGCAGGGTTAAGCTTCTATTACTTTGTCACCAACCTTGTAACATTTGCACAGCAGGCGATCATACGCAGGTTCGTTGATGAAGACAAGATCCGTGCGGTAATGGATGATCATAAGAAGAAAGCTGCTACGGGTGCACCAACCAAGTCGAAATTTATGACCAAGCTGAACGAGGCAATGAAGGCGAGTGAGGAAGCCAGGAAGAAGAATAAATAAGGCCATGCTTCTACCCTTGCGAGGAGTGAAAGGCTAAGGAGTCTAGTAGCGTTAGTTTAAATAAATCATTGTCAAATACCGCTTCTATGATTCAGCGATATCCAATCAGCGAATTCTTATATTTGTCACCCGGTTAAACAGACCGGCAATTGAATCACTGATTTACAACTACTTAGCCGCGAATGGGCAAAATTATTGCGATAGCAAATCAAAAAGGAGGCGTGGGTAAAACCACTACCGCCATCAACCTGGCGGCCAGTCTGGCGGTACTTGAAAAGAAAACTTTATTGCTTGACGCCGATCCACAGGCAAATTCCAGTTCCGGACTTGGCATTGACCCAAAGAATGTAAAGCTCAGTATCTACGAATGCATGGTAAACGGCGCGAATATTCACGACGCCATTGTTCAGAACGAACTGAAGTATCTTCATATACTCCCCTCTCACATCGACCTCGTGGGTGCGGAAGTAGAAATGGTGAACATTGAACAGCGGGAAGAGAGAATGCGTGAAGCGTTGAAAAAGATCAAAGATGAATATGATTTTATTATCATTGACTGTTCACCTTCATTGGGCCTCATTACCATCAATTCACTAACAGCAGCCGATTCAATTATCATACCTGTACAGTGTGAATATTTTGCATTGGAGGGGCTTGGTAAGCTTCTCAATACGATTAAGATCATTCAAACAAGGTTAAATCCGCAACTTGAAATTGAAGGAATATTGTTAACCCTTTACGATTCCAGGACATCGCTGGGAAATCAGGTTGTGGAAGAAGTGAGAACTCATTTTAAGAATATCTCCTTTAAAACCATCATTCCAAGAAATGTAAAGCTCAGCGAAGCACCAAGTTTTGGTTTGCCCGTAATTGTGCACGATGCCGAAAGCAAGGGCTCGATTGCCTACCTGAATCTTGCACACGAAATACTCGACAAAAACGGCTTCAACAAATAATGAAGAAGAAAGCACTTGGCCGCGGCCTCAGCGCCTTACTGAGCGATACTCCCGAAACCGGAAAGTTTGAAGAAGCGCCGGAACGTTCGACAGGCGGTAATATGAACGAACTCGCCATCGGCGAAATTGAAGTCAATCCATTTCAGCCCAGGCAGTATTTTGATCAGGAAGCACTAAAAGAACTGGCTGAATCGATTAAAGTTCATGGCATCATCCAGCCAATTACTGTGCGTAAGCTTTCGCGCAACCAGTATCAATTAATTTCCGGTGAAAGGCGCTTTCAAGCATCCCGGTTAGCTGGGTTAAAAACCATCCCTGCATTCATTCGCTCCGCCGACGATCAGCAGATGCTGGAGATGTCGTTGATTGAAAACATTCAACGTGAAAATCTCAATTCTATTGAGATTGCATTAAGCTATCAGCGCCTATTGACAGAATGTAATCTGAAGCAGGAAGAACTGGGAGAACGTGTTGGGAAAAACCGTACTACCGTGACCAACTACCTTCGATTGCTAAAGTTGCCGCCGGATATACAGATTGCCCTGCGTGACAATAAACTCACCATGGGACACGCCCGCGCTATTATCAACGTAGAGAATGCCGAGGTTCAACTCCTGATTTTCAAAAAAACTCTAAAAGAGGAACTGTCCGTGCGTCAGGTTGAGGAACTTGCACGTTCGATGAGTAAAGGCAAGGATTCACCAAAAACCTCGTCCACTCCGTCAGCGCCCCGTGAGATCGTTCAACTCCAGGGAAAGCTTTCTTCACACTTTGGCACGAAAGTTAGTGTTAAGAGTGACGGAAAGAAGGGTGAGATTAAGATCCCGTTTCTTTCGGTTGAGGACCTTAATAGGATTTTGGATATTTTTAAACTCTAGAGTAAGGCTCCATGGCCGAATCCTGCTTTGATATTTATCATTTAGCGTTTTATATTTTTTCTGTTTTGTTATAATCAACAGAAATTTTGAATGTCAACTATCAAAGTCGATCGAATCAAACGGAAGTTAAGTGAACATGTTTAGAATCGTAGCATTCATATTTTTAATCCTGATCGGTTCAATTTCCGCATTCGCGCAGGAAGTGGAGATGACCCTTGACTCGGCTAAGGTCGCGAACGATTCCCTCGTGACATTGAAAAATGGAAAAGTTGTAAACATCAAATCATACTCCGCGCGATTTAATCCACGCAAGGCTCTTTTATATTCGGCGATCCTGCCGGGGGCAGGTCAGGTTTATAACAAAAAATACTGGAAAGTCCCTCTTGTCTACGGAGGTTTTGTTATTCTTGGATCCTTCGCAGCAGCCTACAACAGTCTATATAATAAATATCGGCATGAGTTAATTGGGGTTGTCGCTGATCCAAACTTTCCAACCTCTAAGGGTTATACAGAAGCTCAACTGCGGACGGTGGTCGACACCTACCGCAGGCAACGAGATTTCTTCATTATCATAAACGGATTTTGGTACCTCCTTCAATTGGTAGATGCGCATGTTGATGCCCATCTCAAAGATTTTGATCTGAACCCTCAATTAAAACTAAGTCTGCGACCCGATGTACAGCAAAATGGTTTGACTGGAAGAACCAATGGATTTGCCATTACTCTAACTTTCTGATCTATGCGAATCCTCCTCATTGGCTATGGCAAAATGGGTAAGACCATTGAAACAATCGCATTGGAACGAAACCATAACATTGCCGGTAAGATTGATCCGATGACGGGGCTTTCATTTGATTTCAAAAACAAGGCTGATGTGGCAATTGAATTTTCACAGCCTGAGTCGGCAGTGGCCAATATTAAACTTTGTCTCGATCATGGCATCCCCGTCATTTCAGGAACAACCGGCTGGCTTCAACATAAAAGGGATGTGGACGAATACTGCAAGGCCAAGCAGGGAACATTTTTTTATGCCTCCAATTATAGCCTTGGTGTAAATATCTTTTTTAAGCTGAACGAACAGCTCGCCCGCATGATGCGACGTCATCCGGAGTATGATATTAGTATTGATGAGATTCATCACACACAAAAGAAGGATGCACCCAGCGGGACCGCTATCACCCTTGCAGAAGGCGTCATTGGAAATCTCGATCAGAAAAAACAATGGGTAAAGAATGAAAGCAAACAAGCCAGCGATCTTGTGATCCGGTCAAGAAGAGAAGACCCCGCCCCTGGCACTCATACGGTAAAATACCAGTCGACGGTCGACGACATTGAGATCAAACACACCGCTCATTCCCGTGAGGGATTTGCAAAAGGGGCCGTTTTGGTCTCGGAGTGGCTGCCAAATCAGAAAGGTGTGCTTGGCATGGATGACTTTCTGAAATTCTAAGGATTTTACTTTTATTTGCGGGACTTTTTAAGAGGAACATTTATGAATTGGAAATTCTGGGAGAAGAAAAAGGTAGAGAAAAAGAATAAATCAGCGGTTCGTGAGTGGGTCGATGCCGTGACCTTTGCAGTGATCGCAGCAACGCTAATCCGGTGGCTGATTATGGAAGCTTATACCATTCCAACGCCTTCCATGGAGAACTCTCTTCTTGTTGGTGATTTTCTTTTCGTCAGCAAATTCCACTATGGAACTCGCACTCCCAAAACTATTCTTCAGGTTCCATTGACGCATCAAAAAATATGGTTTACCGAAATACCCTCGTATGTCACCTGGGTGCAGTTGCCACAGTATCGGCTTCCTGGTATTTCTCATGTAAAGAATGGAGATGTCGTTGTATTTAATGTGCCGGGTATCAGTGAAAATAATCTAAATGTTGAGCGGGAGAAATGGATCGACTATCCGGTGGATTTAAAAACCAATTATATCAAACGATGCGTTGGTATTTCAGGGGATGTTATTCAAGTAAAAGATCGGCAGGTATTCATCAACGGAACGCCGTTGGATAATCCTCCAAAAATGCAATTCAAATACAAAGTGGTTTCCAATGATGTAATCAGTCTTAGAAATCTGAACATTCTTGGTCTTGATGAAGAAGACTATCATTTGGACGGACGTCAGGATGACAATAAGCCGGTGTACACAATGGTGCTGACCAACGACAAGGCCGCGGAGCTAAAGGCTTTATCTTATATTAGTTCTGTAGAGTTGGAGAAACAAGCCGAGGATACACCTTTATTCCCACAATCCACCAAATATTCCGGCAACTGGACAGTCGACAACTACGGACCCGTTACTATTCCCAAAAAAGGAATGACCATTGCCATCAATGATTCTACCCTTGCTTTCTACGGACTGACCATCAAGAATTTTGATCACAATAAGAATGTTGAAGTTTCCGATCATACCCTTCGCATTGACGGACAGGAAGTAAAAGAATATACCTTTAATCAGAATTACTTTTTTATGATGGGAGACAACCGTCATAATTCCATGGACTCACGCTATTGGGGATTTGTTCCGGAAGACCACATTGTAGGAAAGGCATTTTTTATCTGGCTGTCGATTGACAAGTACGGAGATTTCCTGCATAAGATACGGTGGGGACGATTCTTTAATTTAATAAGATAAAAGATTAAAGATCAAAGATTAAAGATTAAAGACTGCGCGGATTGATGGCTGTAGCAAACAGTCTTTAATCTTTTATCTTTCATCTCCCTTCCCGCTATTCACCAATTGATTTCATTCAACCCTTTACTTCTCAAATATTCATTCGTTTTACTAAACGGTTTGCTTCCGAAGAATCCGCGGTCAGCGGAGAATGGTGAGGGATGAGCTGACATCATGACGAAGTGCTTTGAACGATTAATCACTTCTCCTTTTTTTTGCGCGTAAGAACCCCAAAGAATAAATACAACATTTTCTTTTTCGTCGGATACAATTTTTATGACTGCATCCGTAAATTGTTCCCATCCTTTATTCTGATGTGAACCAGGTGCGGAAGCTCTAACCGTTAATGTAGCATTCAACAATAACACACCTTGCTTTGCCCATCGGTCGAGATTACCGGACGTCGGTATCGGTTGGCCCAAATCATTGCGGATTTCTTTAAAGATATTGGCAAGTGAACGAGGTACAGGTATGCCCTCATGAACCGAAAAGCAAAGTCCGTTTGCCTGCCCGGCACCATGGTAAGGATCCTGACCGATGATTACCACTTTTACATCATTGAAATGGCATGCATCAAAGGCGTGAAAGATTTCATTTCCCGGCGGATAGACCACTGTGGTTTTATATTCTTTTTTTACGAAGTTAGTAAGCTCCTGAAAATAAGGCTTTTCAAATTCCGGCAGCAGGCGGCTTTTCCACGAAGGATCAATTTTTACGTCGTTTGGCATGGGTTGTTAATATCACAAGAAAGGTTGAAAAATCGAAAAAATTGATATTTTTGAATCGAATGGTCACAGAAGTTACAAAAGGCATAAAAGTTACCGTGGAAACCGAGTATCAACCCTCCTACTCGAGTCCCAGCCAGTACCATTATGTTTTCACCTACCGGATCACTATCGAAAATGGTGGAGATTTTACCATTCAACTGATGAGGAGAAAGTGGAATATCTACGATGCTGGATTTATGTCACGGGAAGTAGAAGGCGAAGGAGTAGTTGGTCAGCAACCAGTTTTGGAACCAGGTCAGACGCATCAATATGTATCGGGATGTAATTTAAAATCCGGAATCGGCAAGATGGTTGGCACCTACCTTATGGAACGTGTGGTTGACGGCACAACGTTCAACGTAAACATCCCTGAATTCAGTATGATCGCGCCGATGCGACTGAATTAACGAAACGCTTCATTCGTGCTCTCTTTTTTTCAGGCAAAATCCTTCCTTCATCATTGGTTGAACGAAGTAGACGAACACTCTATTCATTCCCCATTCTTTTACGATTTGTATACCAAAACAGTAGCGCGCGAGCACCGGCCCGATGTGCCAATGCTTAAGAAATTAAGAACGAGTCTGCTCGACAACGATACAGTACTTTCGATTAACGACCTTGGATCAGGAGGAAAAAAAAATCCGCAAGTAAGCCGAACCATCGCGGAGGTCGCGCTGACAAGCCTCAGCCCTTCAGAGGTGGCGCTCTTCTATCTCGACCTCATCCACTACGCACAGTCACACCGTATCATTGAACTTGGCTCGTCCCTCGGTTTAACGACGTTATATCTCGCTCAAAAGAAGGATGCTGTTGTATTTACGTTTGAAGGAAGTCATGCGATCGCCAATGCTGCGCTCACCAATTTCGAATGGGCTGATCAGAAAAACATAGAACTTATTGAAGGAAATATTGATACCACCCTCCACCGGTTCCTGGATCAGCCCCAAAAAATCGACTTTGCCTTGATCGATGCCAATCATTTGTACGGGCCTACTATGCGCTATTATCAACAACTCACAAAGCGCCTTACAGAAAAGAGCATTGTAATAATTGACGATATTCATCGTTCTTCTGAAATGGAAAAAGCGTGGTATGAAATCAAATCGGACGTGCTGGTGTACGGAAGTGTGGATCTCTATCGCTGCGGAATTTTATTTTTTGACCCACCTCTGAATAAACAGCATTTTGTGTGGTCATTGAAATGAAACCTATATCGCCTAACTTTGACTCTTAAATCCCCGTTTCATGGAACCAGTCCAGCCCGTTGAACCAAAAAAATCATCGAATCGAGCCGGCATTATCATTGCATTGCTTTCGATCCTGGTGATCGTGCAAAGCATAAAAATCTATCTTGATTATAACGACAAGGCGCAGATCATCGAACAGAAAGCCAATGTTGAGGAAGATCTCGCGGGCACCATGCAACGGCTGAAAGAGATTCAAACTGAACTCGATCAGAAAATAATTGAAATTCAAAAGCTTGGCGGTGACGTGAAAGAACTTGAGCAGGCTAAAGCCGAGATCAACGCACAATTGAAACGCAATGTGGGCAAAAGCTCCAAGGCGATAAAAGAACTTAAGGACAGGGTGCAGGGTTATGAAGAACTGTTGAAAATAAAAGACGATGAGATTGAAAAGCTGAAGTCCGTCAACAAGGAACTATACAGTGAAAACAAACAGCTCAAGACACAGAAAAATGTTCTAAACGATTCCATCAACCAGTTGGCAACCACCAAGCAGGTGCTGGCTTCAAAAGTAGCCATTGCAAGTCAGTTAAAAGCTGAAAATGTTACCGTTATGGCTGTGAACTCTAAGGGTAAAGAGCGTGACTCACCATTCAAGAACAGGCAGCTTGAAAAACTTAAGGTTGAATTCAGTCTTGCTGATAATAAAGTGGCTCCCATTGAAGGTAAGAAAATCATGATCCGCGTAATCGACGAGAACAACATGGTGATCTTTGATGTCGCCAGAGGGTCAGGAACATTCATGCTCAACAACAAAGAAGAGTTTTATACGGCTGTTCAGGAGATCCTGTTTGACAATACGAAACAAAAGCTGACATTCTTTTATGCAAAGGGTTCAGATTATGCATCGGGAAGCTATACGATTGAGATCTTTACCGATGGGTATTCGATGGGCAATGCAACGTTTGAGGTGAAGTAGGCATTGGGCCAGGAGAAGCAGGAATTATTTGACCTTTTTTGCTTTATAAACGAGTGTATCCGTTGTAAGGGTTGGAAGTAAATAGTTTCCACTGTCGATCTGAACGTTTACGAGGGCTTGCTCAACCGCTTTGAAGTCCTTCCCACTAATCTCTGATTGAAATAAGTAAATCTTCCTGAGTCCAGGCATCCGCGATAAGGATAGCACTCCCTTGTTGGAGATAGAAGTGGTGTTGAAATTTATTGTTGTCAGGTTCGTAAGAGCCGGCATCTTCTCAATGTCTGCATCCTTGACATTGGATCGTTGAAGAAATAATCTCCTTAGCTCCGGCATCCCTCCAATTGCGTAAATTAATTCCGGAGTGATCTCACATTCGCTCAGATCGAGCTCAACTATATTCGCGCCGATGAGTTTCAATCTGTTCAATTCCTCCTCGGATACAAATTTTCTTTCGGAAAAGCTGACCGTTAGGTAATTGGAGTTTGTTCCAACGGGTAGTATGTGGGCACCCAACTCCATTAATTGCTCCACAGCTTTTGCATCCGGCGGCGACGCTTCTATAAGCGGAAAATCATTGCTCTCATCTTTCAAACCGTAGTTGCGAATAAACTCTTCAACAACACGCGGCTTATCAAACTCTTTTAACCGTTTCTCAAACGATGCTCCTTCCGAGACCCATAGCTTTATTATTTCCACCTCTTGAAAGGTCAATTGCTGTCGCTCACGTGGAGGCATATGATGTTTGTCCTCGATCGCAAGACCTACTCTTTTGATCAATTCACTTTCATCCGGATCACCTTTCACAAGGATCACACCCTTCTTGCCACCCTTTTCAACTCCCTGTCGCGTATCAAGTCTCAACTGACCTTTCTGTTTTTTGTCACCGTGACAACTGTAGCATTTCTGGGCAAGTATCGGTTGAACGATCCCTTCGAATACTTTTACCTCAGATGGATTCAATAAAGTTTCGGGAGACAGCCCAATGACTTCCGCCGTGGCAGAAGATTCGGACGCAAACAAAAAATCTTCCCCGTGTGTGAGCGACCCACCCAAATGCCCAGTGATCGTAACGAGTACCATCAGCACGAGTAGCGCAGAAAACCTGACACTAAAACGAGTTGACTTTACCACGATGAAATATACCGCCAAAGAAAAAACGGCTGTGGATATTCCAAGGTATTGATGCCATTGCAAAATAGTATCATCATAGCCACCTTCCAGCGAAAGCAAATAACCAGTAAAGACGGACAGTAGGGCTGATAAAGAACCAACCATTAGCGATGGCCCAACAGCGGGTCGAATTCCTTCAAATTTTTTTTGGTAAGAAAACCATTCGAGAATGAATGCCAGCAACAAAATGCCTATTGGCAAATGAACCAATAACGGATGAAATCTTCCCGGTAGAAATAAATACATCAATATCAGGAGTATCTTTTTCTAAGAACCTCCAGCATGTATGCGTTAATATCCCATTGATTGCCGAGCGGCTGGCGCGTGTACGGTAGAGTTGGCATATAATCGGGGGGACCGAACTCCGTAAGAAATGTCATTCGCTTTCCTTCATTCCTTTTTTGCCGCACGACCTGATCCCACCATTCAAAATGAACCCTTGAAGCTTTTTCCCATTCAGGAGCGCGAGGATCGCTTACCTGTGGACCTTCGGGATGCCCAATCCGGGCGTGAATATGATCGGTTCTGCTCAATGCCAGGGAAACAACTTCCCGCTGATCTTCCAGGTACGATTCATGCACATTACACCAATGAGATATATCCAACGTAAGCCGGAGATCAGGAACCTTGTCGATGAAAGACTTTGCAATGGTAGTAGCAAACAAGATTCTTCCGCGGTGCGTCTCATGGTAAATCGGCACGCCGTTTTCTTTCGAAAGAGCTACCGTAGTATTAATGAATTGGATATTCTGGTCAAATGAGAAAAAATCCTTTCCGGAGTGACAATTGATGTATTGGGGCTTTGCCATCACGGCAGCGGTTACCGATTCCCTGAACTCACCAAGATTTTTTTGAAAATCAGCATTACTGCTTCCTACAAGGAATCCAACCTTTAATCCAAATTTATCAAGCGCTTCAAATAGTTCTTTCCGTTCGTTTTCTTTTGACGGCCACCATAGTTCAACTCCATCGTATCCTGTCTGCTTAATCTTTGCGCACAGGTCGTTGACCGAACCGGTAAATCCCCAGTTTGTGCCAAATACAAGTAAAGAATAGCCTGGAGCAGCAGATTCCTTGAAAGGCAAAGCAAAAGATTCAAGCTGCGATACTATCAGACCCGCACCCGCAAGGGAGGAGCCTTGTAAAAATTGTCGTCTGTTTAAGGGCATATCTTAAAATTGAAAAATGGAAGTGAGAAATGCTATTAATATTATTTTAGATTTGAAAAATTAAAGTCAAAAAAGTGAGGTTCAGAGTCATTTTCATCCTTCTGCTGTCGCTGGCAACATGTAAAAAAGAAAACGCCGTTACCGAACCTGAGTTTCTGAAATCAACTGCGCTGTTTCCGATCGGTGCGGCTATCGATTATGGCAGGCTGAAAAACAGTAGTCTCTATAAAAAAACAGTAACCGACGAATACACCAGCATCACTCCTGAAAATGCGATGAAGTGGTTTACCATCCATCCTTCGAAAGACAAATTTGATTTTACCGAGGCTGATTATATCGTCGACTTTTCACTTTCTGAACACAACCGCATTCACGGGCACACATTACTGTGGTATTTTTTTCAGGACATTGAATGGGTAAAAAATTTTGTGGGCGATTCAGCCCAATGGGAGCAGATGATAAAAAATCACATTCAGACCGAGGTAAGTCATTTCAAAGGAAAAATTTCTTCCTGGGACGTCGTCAACGAAGCTTTCCGCGATGACGATGGCTCACTCAGGGTTGAAGACAGAAACCCTTCTATATTTGATGACGGAAGTATTTTTGCAAGAAAGGTTGGAAGAGATTACATCGCCAGAGCATTCCAGTATGCACACGAGGCCGATCCGGACGCATTGCTATTTTACAATGAATATGGTCAGGAATGGAGCACAGAGAAAATACAATCCATACTTGCTATGGTTACAGATTTTAAAAAGAGATCCGTACCAATACACGGTTTGGGGATCCAGCTCCACACCGATATCAATGCATCTACAAGCGGAATTGAAAATGCTTTGCGTGAGCTCGCCACAACAGGTTTAAAAATTCACATCTCAGAACTGGATATTTCGGTGAATCCAAAAAGCAATAGTCCATTTGATTACACTGATAACATAAAGCAGCTACAATACAATAAGTATAAATTCATTGTGTCAGCATATCGCCGAATTATACCTGCCGATCAGCAATATGGAATTACAACCTGGAATGTTGGCGATGCGGACAGTTGGATAAGGGGGTATCTTAAAAGAACTGATTACCCTTTATTGTTCGATGATAGTTATCAAAGGAAAAAAACCTATCAGGGTTTTTTAGATGGCTTAAAGAACTGACGGCATCTGTAATTGACAAAAAATCAGTTAGTAAATATCCCGATTACGTCTATTTTTTCACGTGTTTTTATTGTCAAATGATTATTTCATTTATAACCTTCCCCTCCACATCCGTCAACCTGAACGGCCTTCCCTGGTATTGATAGGTGAGCTTTTCGTGATCGAAGCCCAACCGGTTGAGGATCGTGGCCTGCACATCATGCAAGGAGACTTTTCCATTGACGGGATAGTAACCGATCTCATCCGTCTCACCATAGGTCACGCCTTTCTTTATCCCTCCTCCCGCCATCCAGATAGTAAACGCTTCTGTGTGGTGATCACGTCCAAAAAAAGGATTGAGTTTATTTTCACGATTTTCCTGCATAGGTGTTCTCCCAAACTCACCACCCCATACCACGAGCGTTTGATCCAACAATCCTCGCTGCTTCAGGTCCAATAGTAAGGCACTGGTCGCTCTGTCAACTTCCCGGCATTTATTTCTTAATCCAATATCGAGCGCTCCATCTGCATCGGTTCCATGGGTATCCCAACCCCAGTCAAATAGCTGAACGAAGCGAACTCCTTGTTCAACCATTTTTCTTGCCAGCAGGCAGTTATTCGCAAATGAAGACGTGCCTGGTACTGTACCATATAATTGATGAATGTAGTCAGGCTCATCATTGATATTCATCACCTTCGGAACCGAGATCTGCATTCTGTAGGCAAGCTCATATTGATGAATGCGCGTAAGGGTTTCGGGATCACCCGACTCTTCATACTGTGCCTGATTTACGGTGTTGATCGCATCGATCATTTTCTTTTTCAGATCACGATTCACGCCATTGGCGTCATTGAGGTATAACACCGGCTCACCCTCCGATCTGCATTGAACTCCCTGATAGACGGATGGAAGAAAGCCACTTCCCCACACACTCTTGCCAGCATCCGGAGTTTTGCCACCAGAAGTCAACACTACAAATCCGGGAAGGTTATTATTTTCCGTGCCGAGTCCGTATGTCACCCATGACCCCATGCTTGGTCGTCCTAACCGTGGGGAACCACAGTGAACGAGCAATTGCGCGGGAGAATGGTTGAACTGATCTGTCGAAACACATTTTAAAAATGAGATTTCATCTGATAGTGTTGAAAGATGTGGAAGATTGTCGGATATCCACGCGCCAGAGTCTCCGTGTTGCTGAAATTTTGCCTGTGGTCCGAGCATTTTCGGAGTGCCCCGAATAAATGCGAAACGCTTGCCTTCCAACAGGGATGGTGGACATGGTTTATCATGAAGCTTCTGAAGCTCTGGCTTGAAATCAAACAACTCAAGTTGCGATGGAGCGCCTGCCATGTGAAGATAGATAACACTTTTGGCCTTGCCCGGAAAATGAGGTGATCGCGGAGCCATGGGATCAATCGCAATTTCCAAAGCGCTTCGTTTGGTAGAACAACTGCCCAACAATGTGCCCAACGCGGCGGCTCCAATTCCGGCTGCACTTTCAAACAGGAAATGTCGTCGCGAAACTGCTTTCAAATTCTCATTCCAGTCTTTCATCGCTAGCTCTTGGTCAGTGTCTCATCGAGATTCAGTATCGCCGCAGCTACTATTGTCATAGCGGCCTCTTCAATGCTTCCCTCCTTATTGAGTGATTCCTTTAGTTTTTTATTTTCAGCATAAGAATTGATTGCTTCATTATAGAGATTTCTTAAGGCGTCAAGTTTCCGGGAAGAAACATCTTCCAGCAGTGCCAGCTGATAACCTGTTCTTATCTGATCGTCCAGCAATTTCCCCGACTTCAACATCCGCTTGGCAAGGGCAATGGATGCCTCCTGATAGACAGGATCATTTAGTGTAACCAATGATTGCAACGGCGTGTTGGTCCGGATTCTTCGTACCTGACACACTTCGCGACTGCTTCCGTCAAAAGTTATCATCGAGGGATACGGACTGGTTCTTTTCTGAAACGTGTAGACCGCTCTACGAAACTGATCCTCACCAATACTCTTCTGCCATTTGGCCGCACTGTAAACGGATTGCCAAACTCCGTCTGGCTGGTAAGGCATAACTCCAGGGCCGTACATTTTATTACTCAGCAATCCACTGACGGCAAGGGCCTGATCTCTTACCTGCTCTGCTGAAAGACGCACACGAGCTCCTCTGGAAAGCCATTTATTGGCAGGATCTTTTTCAAGTTTCTCTTTGTCAATTTTACTATCCTGCCGGTAGGTGGAAGAAATAACGATATCCTTCATCAACTTTTTCAAAGACCAATGATGATCATTCATCAACCTAAGCGACAACCAATCGAGCAATTCAGGGTGTGACGGAACAGATCCCTGAGTACCAAAGTCTTCCAAAGTTTCTACAAGACCTGCCCCAAAAAATTGCTCCCACACCCGATTCACTACTGTTCGCGAGGTAAGCGGATTGGAGGATGCTACCAGCCATTGAGCCAAACCAAGCCTGTTCAGAGGGGCGCCATCTGGAAATGGATTAAGTGATTTTGGCACGGACGGTGAAACTTTCGCGCTCTTTACTAACCAGTTGCCCCGCTCGAAGACTGCCGTTGTCCTATGCTGACGTGGTGGATTTTCAATCATTATCGGAGTGTTATCCACCTCCTTGTTTAGCAACGTAATAAATTCATTATCGAGGTTTGCATCACCTTTAAAAAAGTCCTCCCTGAAAGCGAACCACTCGATATCACTGACCGGATTTTCTCCTTTTGCTTTTATATTGTGAAAAACAAAATACAAATCATGCTTTCCAGAAGTTGGTTTCAATGCGATTGACATCACCGTTCGGCTCCATCCCTTCGTTGTATCAAGTCTCCCCGATGCGATCACCTCACCGCTCAACTGATCCGTCCTTATTTCAAATGATCCATTCCTCGCTTTGGTACTGTGATTAATAAGTAAATACGCTTTCCCGGTAAGATCAATATTTTTTAGCCTGGCGCTGCCACCGTTTCTGATTCCCAGGAATTTCGTATCAATCAGTTCGCCATTAATAAAAGAGTCAAAATCATGTGGATGATATTTTGGTTCAATTGTTTTTAATAAGCGATTGACCTCTTCTGCTTTTCCTTCACCCGATAAATTCTTAACCCACTCGCGAATGGACTCAAGTTTTTTCTCATCATCCTCACGATAAATCCGAAGCTTGGGGTGTTCGCCGTGCGTATCCTCGTCACGCGTATCATTAAAAAAGGCCATAAGTTTATAATAGTCTTCATGACGGAATGGATCGTAGGGATGACTATGGCACTGAACACAAGCCATGGTAGTACTTTGCCAGACCTCCATAGTGGTATTGACCCGGTCGATCACGGCAGCCACGCGAAACTCCTCATCTTCGGTACCACCTTCATCATTATTCATGGTATTGCGATGAAATGCAGTAGCAATCATTTGGTCATCACTTGGATTTACCAGTAGGTCCCCCGCAAGTTGTTCTATAGTGAACCTATCAAAAGGTTTATCTTCATTGAATGCCTTGATGACCCAATCGCGGTAACGCCAGATGTTTCGATATACATCGCGTTCATATCCTTTTGTATCAGAATAGCGTGCCATATCAAGCCACCACGAGGCCCACTTCTCACCAAAGCGCGGCGAAGCAAGAAGAGTATCAACGAGATGATCATACGCATCGGGACTTTTATCATTCAAATAGCTATCCAATTGACCCATCGTTGGAGGCATTCCGATAAGGTCCAGATAAACTCTCCGGGCCAGCATGGCAGGCGACGCAGAAGATGAAGGTTCAAGATTTTCTTCTTTAAGTTTTTTATGGATGAAATAATCAATCCCGTTTTTCGCGGATGTGTTGTCCGATGAAAATCCAGATACTTTCTCACCCTCAGGAATTTCTATTGCCACCGGCGGAACATACGCCCAATGATCGCCCCAATTTGCGCCCTCTTTTATCCACTGTCGAAGGAGACTTATCTCCGCTTTTGTGAGGCGCTCTTTTTTAAAAGGCATGCGCTCTTCAGGGTCCTCTAGCGACAATCGTCGGATCATCTCGCTATGGTCGGGGTCGCCTGGAATTATTGCCGGTGATCCCGATTCAGCGGTATCAAGGGCATCCTGGTGGAAGAGCAGGCTGAAATTTGAATTGCGTTTGACACCACCGTGGCACGTAATGCAGTTTTTGTTGATCAGCGGTTTGATTTGCGTGCTGAAATCGACCTTTTTCGGCTGCCACTGGCATCCGGCAAGGATCGCACTAAGTAGTACAACCGAAAACACCGTAATTCGCTGCATTTAAGCTAATTGCAAGATGGAAGATAGGCGAAATCGATGCGGAATCAAAGGTGGCATTGGAGAGTGGCTTTTGGTCATTGGGTGGCGTTACCCGCGTTCAAAGATTAGTTTATGTCAATACCGGAGGAGCTCAAAAGCCAAAAAAACGCGATAATAGACCAAAAAAGCAATCTTTCCGGCAACCACGAGCTAGCCAACACCCAGCAGCCCATCGCCAGCCGCCCAATTTTCTCAAGGAAAAGACCAAACTGGCCTTCCAAAACCGAACTCTTATCTGTAATTTCGCACCCTCATTTTAAAAACAATTAACAAACATGAACAACTACGAGACGGTATTCATTTTAAATCCCGTTTTGTCTGAAGACCAGGCAAAGGATACTGTTGAAAAGTTCGTGAAGGTGTTGTCCTCTTTAAAGGCCAACGTGATTAATGTAGAGCAATGGGGACTTAAGAAGATGGCCTATCCCATCCAGAAGAAGTCTACTGGTTTCTACAACCTCATCGAATTTGCAGCAGCTCCTGAAACCATCGGAACACTCGAGACAGAATACAGACGGGACGAGTCAGTAATGCGCTTTCTGACTATCAGCCTGGACAAGTTTGCAGCGGAGTACAACACCCGCAGACGCAAAGGCGAGTTCAATAAGAACAAAGAGAAAAAAGCTCCACAAAGAAGAGAAAGGGAGGATTCAAAAGCATGACACTAGTAAACGAACCCATCAAGCGCGCAGAGATCAAACCAAAATACTGCCGCTTCAAGAAAAACGGTATTCGGTATATCGACTACAAGAATCCTGACTTCCTTATGAAGTTTGTCAACGAGCAAGGTAAAATTCTGCCAAGCAGACTTACTGGCAATAGTTGGAAATACCAGAAGAAGGTTGCTCAGGCGATCAAGCGTGCACGTCAGATTGCATTGCTTCCGTACCTCGGTGACTCATTAAAATAACCTTTAACGAGAACGACACATGGAAATAATATTAAAACAAGACGTTCCCGGACTCGGCTATAAGAACGACGTAGTGAAAGTAAAACCAGGATATGGAAGAAACTTCCTTATTCCTAACGGTTCTGCGTTGATCGCCAATGAGTCTAACAAGCGTATGATCGCAGAGAACGTACGTCAGGTGGCGCACAAGGCGGCAAAGATCAAGGACGAAGCAGTGGCGTTGGCCGCCAAGATCGGCGAGATGACATTGGAATTAAAAACCAAAGCAGGTGAAACCGGAAAGATTTTTGGAGCGATCACTTCACTTCAGGTTTCTGATGCCCTTAAGGCAAAAGGATTTGACGTAGATCGCAAGAAGATCTTCTTCAAGGAGCAACCCAAAGAGCTAGGTGAATACAGTGTGAATCTTGACCTTCACAAAGAAGTAAAGCATGAGATAAAGATTAATGTAGTAGCTGAGTAGTGGCTACTCTGTCATAAGAAAAACCACTCTTAGAGATAGGAGTGGTTTTTTTATGTGCAAACTGAATCGTGGCTGGTCACAGTAAAATGAAGCCGCAGTTCAATTCTGTTCGATCTGACTCACAAGATCATCGTACCACAACTTACCATACTTGCGAATAAGTGGATCCTTTAAGAATTTATAGAGCGGAACTCCTAAAGCACTTCCAAGTTTGCACGCATCGGCACAAATATTCCACTTCGAATAATTGACTGCTTCAAACCCTTTCTTTTTTGTAATACGGATTGGATATAGGTGACAAGAGATTGGCTTGCGGAATCCTATTTTTTTATCGAGATAGGCTTGTTCAATACCACACTTAAGAATGCCTTTCTCATCGTACAGGGCGTAGGCGCACTCCCGTCCGTTGATTGTCGGGGTTGAAAAGTCGCCATCCTCATCAAGAATGTAAGGCCCCTGTTGTGCAATGGCCTTCTTTCCATCCTCAGTAAGGTACGGTGCGATGGCTTGTTGGATCTCACTCATCACCGGCAACTCGTCTTCTTCGAGCGGTGCGCCAAGATCACCCTCCACACAGCATGCCCCTTTGCATTTTTCCAAATGACAAACGAATTCTACCGATTTGATATCTTCCGACACGAGAATGTCACCAACCTGAAGCATAACAATTTTTTGTGATGTGCGAAATTACTGAATTAAATACGAATGCATTGCTGACAGTGTCGATTGAGACAGTCGAGATTATTCTAAAATCTGGAAGTTTGGGTATGACCTTTTTTCTTTTGATAAAATTCTTTGTCAGCGATGTAACATTGCCGTTCGATTTCTGCATGTACAACCTGATCTTTATCAACCCATTGAATTAAAAAAGTTTTTGAGGCATGACCGCATTCTCTTACCTGGGTCCTGATATTTTGCAAATCCCCAGGCGTAACTATCAGCACCGCAAAGAGCTTCTTTTTGCCAGGTTTCTTGAAACGAATATGGGCAGACTTGTCCCAAACTACGTATGCAGGCCCCAATGAGCGCAACAACATCAACATATAGAACGGATCTGCAGCAGAGAAAAGGCTTCCGCCGAATATGGTACCCACAGCGTTGTAAGTCCATATATTGAGCGAAAGGCGCAGGTGTGCTTCCGACGAATCACTTGCCCAGAACAAAACCTTCCCGCCTGTTCCGAAATACATGGGATACCAGTTTATCAAAGTGCGAATTGACCAGGTTTTGAACGATTCTGTTTTTGTCGTGCTTAAGAATGAGGGCTTCATCAGGAGAACATGATCTTTGTACCAAAAATATTATCCCTTAAACGAAATCCTCCTGTTCCTTGTTAACTTGCAGCGGAGATTTTTTGAATGGATTATCTGGATACATTAAACCCTCCTCAGCTCGAGGGTGTCGTCAATACTGAAGGACCGTGCATGCTAATCGCCGGAGCTGGATCAGGGAAAACACGAGTACTCACCTACCGGATCGCTCACTTAATGAAAAGCAAAGGCGTTGACGCGTTCAACATCATGGCGCTTACGTTCACGAACAAAGCTTCCCGGGAAATGCGGGAACGGATTGAACATGTGGCCGGTAATGATGCACGCAACCTGTGGATGGGAACTTTTCACTCGGTTTTTGCCCGAATTCTGCGTGCGGAAGCCCACCATCTGGGTTATCCCAACAGCTTCACCATTTATGACACGGATGACTCTAAATCATTGCTGAAGCAGATTGTAAAAGAGATGGGGCTCGATGAAACTCAATACAAAGCGAATATCCTTTACAATCGTATCTCTGCTGCCAAAAACAGGTTGGTCTCCTGGCAGGATTATCTCGGCAACGCGTTACTAATGGGCGACGATGCCGCCAATATGCGTCCTGAAATTGGAAATATCTATAAGGCCTATTCATTGCGTTGCTTTCGTTCGGGAGCAATGGACTTCGATGATCTTTTATTCAATACCGACAAACTCTTTAAGGAACACCTCGAAGTCCTGAACAAATGGCAGCAACGTATTCATTACCTGCTGGTGGATGAGTTTCAGGATACGAACCTGTGCCAGTATTTTATCATACGAAAACTGGCAGCCGTTCGACAGAATATTTGCGTAGTGGGCGATGACGCCCAAAGTATCTATGCCTTCCGCGGTGCGGATATCAGCAACATCCTCAACTTTGAAAAAGATTATCCTGACCTGCGGATCATCAAACTTGAACAGAACTACCGGTCCACCAATACCATTGTCAAAGCTGCCAACTCTGTTATCGCAAAAAACAAGGCGCAGATCCCTAAAGACGTCTGGACAGCGAATGAAGATGGTAATGCGATTGAATTGATCAAGGCGGTGTCGGACAATGAAGAAGGAAAGCTGATTGCGTCTTCGATATTTGAAGAGAAGATGCAGCACCAGGTGAAGTACAGCGACTTTGTTATTCTTTATCGCACAAACAGTCAGAGCCGGGCGATAGAAGAATCACTTAGGAGAATGAATATCAAGTATAAAGTTGTGGGTGGCCTGTCATTCTATCAAAGAAAAGAAATAAAAGATCTCCTCGCCTACCTGCGATTCTCCATCAATCAACAGGATGAAGCTTCGTTCAGGAGAATTATCAATTTGCCCAAGCGTGGTATTGGTGACTCTACCGTTGATAAGGTTGTCGTTGCTGCCAATGATCATACGATGTCCATCTGGGATGTGCTTCAAAACATAACGTCGTTTTTGGGTGGACGGGCTGTGGGTCAGATCGATGATTTCGTATCGATGATCAAACGATTTGGAGTTGACATACAGAATAAAGACGCTTACGAAGCTGCGTCGGAGATCGCAAAGAGTTCCGGATTACTGCGCGAGCTGTATGCTGATAAAACGGTGGAAGGACTAAGCCGATATGAAAACATCCAGGAATTACTGAATGCCATCAAGGAATTTACCGATGATCCTGAACGCGAGGACAAAGGACTTGGAGCATTCCTGCAGGAAGTGTCGCTGGTGACAGGACAGGATGAGGACAAGGACAAGGATCCCGAGAAAGTTACCTTGATGACCATCCACATGGCAAAGGGTCTTGAGTTCGGCTATGTGTATATCGCCGGGCTGGAAGAGGATCTGTTTCCGTCACAAATGATGCTAAGCAGCCGGGCCGAACTGGAAGAGGAACGACGATTGTTTTATGTCGCCATCACACGGGCTAAGAAGCGACTGTTTCTTTCTTATGCCCTTACACGGTACCGGTTTGGAAGACTGAAGAACTGTGAACCCAGCCGATTTCTGGATGACGTAGACAAGAGCTACGTCAAAGTGAGCGCCAAATACTCCGGAGCCGATTCGATGCCGTCCAATGGCGGATATGCAAAAAGCTTTGTTGCCGGTATGAAGAAGACCATCAGCTCAAAGCCAGTGCCAAAAGCCACAGCCTACAAACCGACTTCTGATTTTGCACCGAGCGATACCGCCGGGCTGAAAGAGGGAATGAAAGTTGAGCACCCTAAATTTGGCTTCGGCCAGGTGGTTAAAATGGACGAAACAGGCGCAGATCGTAAGGCAAAGATCAATTTCGACGATTTTGGAGAGAAGACCTTATTGCTTAGTTTTGCCAAGTTGAAGATTCATGAAAACTAAGGGTCGTCTTCTACGACGAAGTTTTAACACAGAGCACACAGAGGGAATGCACACAACGGTCCAATTGGCAATCGACAAAGGGCAGTTGACCGGTGTGCACAAGGCTTCGAATTTTATCAACTATCAACTAACCACACATTTAATCACATAAATGACTCACCCAGAATATAATTCACAACGTCCCCTTATCATCTTAAAAGAGTACGGACGCAATGTTCAAAAGCTAGTAGCGTACATCCGCACTATTGATGACAAGGCAAAGCGAACAGAACTTTCCTATACACTGATCGAGCTTATCAAGCAGCTCAATCCAACGGTAAGAGAATCAATAGAAAATCCGCAGCGGCTTTGGGATGATCTTTTCATCATCGCCGATTTCGACCTTGATGTAAACAATCCGTTCATCATTCCCGAAAGAGATATTCTTTCAAAACGACCAATGACGGTCCCCTACCCGCAGAGCGAAGTAAGATTTAAGCACTACGGAAAAAACATTGAGCGCCTGGTGAAAGAAGCGTTGAAAAAAGAAGATCCGAAAGACCGCGAGGATGCAGTAATCTATCTAGGCAAGCTGATGAAGACTTTCTACGGTAATTGGAACAAGGAAATCCTTGATGACTCTGTTATCCTGAAGGACATACAACTTATGTCGGGCGGTCAACTAAGTATGAATCTTGATAAGATCCGCGAGGATAATCTCTTCGAAAAACTTTATCGCGAGCGCAAGAACCCACGCCCTCAACAAGGCAAAGGCGGCGGCGGGCATTCCAACAATCAGCGTCGTGAAGGTGGTGGTAGTGGCGGTGGCGGCCGGCCGTTCAACAAGCGTTTCAATCCCCATCGCAGAAGAGACCAATGAGTTCTTTTCGTATCAAGGGTGGAAAAAGCCAGAAGGGTGAAATCATTCCACAAGGAGCAAAAAACGAAGCTCTTCAAATTCTTTGCGCGGTTCTGCTAACACCCGAACCTGTAACCGTACACAATATCCCGGACATTGTTGATGTAAACAAGCTCATTGAGCTCGTTGCCGATCTTGGCTGCAAGGTTGAGAAGCTTGATAAAGGCAGCTATCGATTCACTGCCACTACCATCGACATCAAGCATCTTGAAACAGATTCATATCGCAAAAAAGCAGCGGCGCTCAGAGGTTCAGTAATGTTACTGGGACCCATTCTTGCGCGCTATGGCAAGGCAAGCATACCCAAGCCGGGTGGCGACAAGATCGGAAGGAGAAGATTGGATACACACTTTATAGGTTTTCAAAATCTCGGTGCAAAATTCAACTTTGACTCAGAAGGAAGTCTTTTTCACATCGACGCATCGGAACTGAAGGGCAGTTACATGTTGCTGGATGAAGCATCCGTAACGGGAACAGCCAACATTGTGATGGCAGCAGTATTGGCGAAAGGCACTACTACCATCTACTACGCTGCATGTGAACCGTATCTGCAACAACTTTGTGCGATGCTGAACAGAATGGGTGCGAAGATCAGCGGCATTGGGTCCAACCTGCTCACCATCGAAGGCGTGAAGTCCCTGAAGGGCACAGATCATACCCTGCTTCCCGACATGATCGAGATCGGAAGCTTTATAGGACTGGCAGCGATGACGAAATCAGAGATCACCATTAAGAATTGCCGCATTGACATGCTGGGAATTATTCCTGACACGTTTCGCAAACTGGGTATAAAAATGGAGTTCAGGGGTGATGATATTTTTATTCCTGCTCAGGAGCATATTGAAATAGAGAATTTTATTGACGGATCTATTCTTACCATATCAGATTCGCCGTGGCCAGGATTTACACCAGATCTGATAAGCGTTATCCTGGTTGTTGCTACCCAGGCGAAGGGCACAGTGCTCATACATCAGAAAATGTTTGAGAGTCGCTTGTTCTTTGTGGATAAGCTCATTGACATGGGTGCGCAAATTATTTTATGTGATCCCCATAGAGCTACGGTCACCGGACTTGATAGAAAATTCCAATTACGAGGCATCAAGATGTCCTCACCAGATATACGTGCTGGTGTGGCGTTGTTGATTGCTGCGCTTTCGGCCAACGGAGAAAGTGAGATATCGAATGCCGAGCAGATCGACAGAGGCTATCAGGATATCGAGGGAAGATTGAAGAAGATCGGGGCGCAGATAGAGAGGATTGGTTAGGTATTTCTCGGTCAGGTACGTTAGCCATCTCAAAAGGAGCTAACCCCCAGGTATAAGAGAAATAAAAACTACCGGTTTTTCTAATGTGCTTATCTGGCCATTTCATTTTATAGTCCGTCAGTATAAAAAAGTATTAAGTTTCTTCAGAAGTACACTTCCCTGTTTTTTTTAAAAAGAAATTAATACTTTCATCCAAAATCACCCATCAACCCCTATCCATGCGAGTAAAAATTCTAGGTATCACTGGTGTTCTTCTGGCGGTTATCATTTCAGCTAGCGCTCAGGATTTTTATCAAATTCAAAATCGATGGAAGCCAAATGAATATATCCACGTTGAACAACCAAATCCCGCTATTGGTCCTATTCAACCAGGATGGCTAAGTGCGCAATGGGTTCTTGAGCCAATAGCAGGTACTGGCTACTATCAAATCAAGAACCGATGGAGAAATGAATTTCTTCACATACAGAACAATCGTCTCGAATGTGGCGCTATTCAGCCCGGCTGGTGGAGTGCACAATGGGCCCTGGAGCCCGTCGCCGGAACGTCATCCGTTCGAATACGTAATCATTGGAAACCGGAAATTGCTCTTCATAATCAGCAAGGATATTTAGAGGCCGGACCAATTGATCTTGGCTGGTGGAGTGCGCAATGGCAGACAATAAAAGCAGGCGGAGGCGAAACGGCACCTGCGCAGCAATCAATAACAACCTCAGCGGCCGCAGTAACTACTGTCTCAGAACGCAACGGCGAGAATCCAAGGGCCTTTAGTCCAGAACACAATGGCAGCATTGAGCAAGCGTCCGTTAGATATACTGATCAGATATCATTCTCAGCCAGGAAACCAATTTCAATTGGCACCAAGATATATTTTTTCCCACAGGAAGTAATTGCAAATATTGAAGGACTGTCATTCGACCCAAAAAATCCACCGATTGGTGGTCAGGAATATACTGTTATACAAATCAATCCTCAATTAAAACTGGATCGCCCCATGCCAATGATGAGGAATAGGAATAATGATAGTTTCGGATTTGTGATTGAAGTCTATTGAAGTGGTAGTTTCCCTTCCCTTGAATTAATCAGTGCTCAATCGAAGCCTTTGCATCTGAACCATTACATGACGACGGTATCGGTAAGAGAACGTATTAGAAAAAGTAAATTAGCCGCTCAGTTTTCAGAATTCCGCTTCACTAATCTGAACTTTTCTTGGTGCTGGTTTTGAAATCAAAAAAAGGTGGCCCGTTTCCAGACCACCTCCTATCATTAAAACATTAATTAAAATCGGCCGTGACCACGCCCAATCTCCTTCGGGCTAAGCCAAATCGAAACGATCCAGATTCATAACCTTGGCCCATACTGCAACGAAATCTTTAACGAATTTCTTTTCAGAATCCGCCCATCCGTAAACTTCAGCAATGGCTCTTAGCTCGGAGTTCGAACCAAAAATAAGATCTACCCGAGTACCTGTCCACTTGGGTTCGCCCGTTGCCCGATCACTGCCAACGAATACATTTTGAGACTCTGTTGTCCCTTTCCATGTCGTGTCCAGATCTAGCAGGTTTACAAAGTAATCGTTAGTAAGTGTCTCAGGACGCTTTGTAAATACTCCGTGCTTCGCATGGTTGTAGTTAGTGTTTAGAACGCGCATGCCACCAATAAGGACTGTCATCTCAGGAGCCGTCAGCGTCATTAATTGCGCCTTATCAATCAACATTTCTTCTGCGGAGGTTGTGTGCTTCGGTTTGAAGTAGTTGCGGAACCCATCAGCCTCTGGTTCGAGAACTGCAAATGAATCAACGTCAGTTTGCTCTTGTGAAGCATCCGCCCGTCCTGGTGTAAATGGAACTGTCACATCATGACCTCCATCTTTTGCTGCTTTCTCTATACCTGCACATCCCGCCAATACGATCAAATCAGCCAATGAAACCATCTTGCCGCCCGTGTTGAAATCCTTTTGGATTCCTTCAAGGGTCTTCAGGACTTTCGAGAGTTGAGCTGGATTGTTTGCTTCCCAATCTTTCTGTGGTGCAAGGCGAATGCGTGAGCCGTTCGCCCCGCCACGCTTATCAGAACCACGGAAGGTTGAGGCTGAAGCCCAGGCAGTAGATACAAGTTCGGACACAGACAATCCTGATGTAAGAATCTTGCTCTTTAAGGCAGCAATGTCTTTATCGTCAATCAATTTATGCTTAACAGCCGGAATAGGATCCTGCCAGATCAATTCTTCTTTAGGAACCTCTTCTCCGAGATAGCGAACAATCGGACCCATGTCGCGATGTGTAAGTTTGTACCAGGCACGCGCAAATGCATCCGCCAACTGATCCGGATTCTCGTGAAAGCGTTTTGAAATTTTTTCGTAAATCGGATCTACTCTCAATGCGATGTCTGTGGTAAGCATCGTTGGTGCGTGACGCTTTGACTTGTCGTGAGCATCTGGCACTGTGCCAGCACCTGCCCCACCTTTGGGTTTCCATTGATGCGCGCCGCCCGGGCTCTTGCTAAGTTCCCATTCGAAACCAAACAGGTTATCAAAGTAGTTGTTGCTCCACTTTGTTGGGGTAATAGTCCAGGCTCCTTCAAGACCGCTGGTAATTGTATTGACTCCATTACCGCTGCCCATGCTGTTTTTCCAACCGAGGCTTTGTTCCTCAATAGGTGCCCCTGCAGGTTCTGCTGCAACGTATTTACTTGCATCTCCTGCACCGTGAGTTTTCCCAAAGGTATGTCCGCCCGCAATAAGCGCGACCGTTTCTTCGTCATTCATGGCCATGCGGCCGAATGTCTCGCGAATGTCAACAGCCGACGCGAGCGGATCGGGGTTACCGTTAGGGCCTTGTGGATTCACATATATCAAACCCATCTGAACGGCAGCGAGAGGATTCTCCAGATCGCGTTTGCCAGAATAGCGTTTGTCTCCCAACCACTCATTTTCAGAACCCCAATAAACGTCTTCCTGAGGTTCCCAGACATCCTCGCGTCCGCCGGCAAAACCGAAGGTCTTGAACCCCATTGACTCGAGCGCGCAGTTACCGGTGAGCACCATAAGATCGGCCCAAGAAATTTTCTTACCATATTTCTTTTTGATTGGCCAAAGCAATAGACGGGCCTTGTCCAGATTGGCATTATCTGGCCAACTGTTGAGCGGTTCAAATCGTTGCTGTCCTGCGCCAGCACCACCACGACCGTCAGAAATACGGTACGTACCAGCTGAGTGCCATGCCATCCTGATGAAGAACGGACCATAGTGACCGTAATCAGCTGGCCACCAGCTTTGTGACGCGGTCATCAAGTCGATGATGTCTTTTTTCACGGCTTTCAGATCAAGAGACTTGAACTCTGCAGCGTAGTTGAACGTCTTATCCATCGGATTAGATAAGGACGACTGTTGGCGGAGGATGTTCAATTTCAATTGATTAGGCCACCAGTCGCGGTTACGCGTGCCATTACCTGCACTTTGTTTTAGCGCTCCACCATGAAACGGACATTTAGCTTCTTCACCGTTCATGTTGTAGGCTGCTTTGCTTTGGGAGTTTTCCATTTTCTATTGATTAATAAATGTTCATACTGACTTTCTATATTCAAATTTTCATACTCCCGACAAGTAACCTATTTCCAACTAATAAATCAAATTGATTATATTTATAAAGATATAGCCAAATTCTATGACCTTAACCCAACTGGAGTACATCGTATCACTTGACACTTACCGGCATTTTGTGCTGGCCTCAGAAAAATGCTTTGTTACCCAACCGACCCTGAGCATGCAAATTCAGAAGCTGGAGGACGAGCTTGGAGTGAAAATATTTGATCGTACCAAGCAGCCAGTAATTCCCACAGAAATCGGAATCAGCTTGATTGCACAGGCACGAATCACGCTGCGGGAATCGAAGATGATCCAGGAAATCATCAATGATCAGAAAGACAGTATGTCCGGTGAAATTCGGATTGGAATTATTCCAACACTTGCCCCCTATCTGCTGCCGTCACTATTCCAGAAAATACAGGTGAAGTATCCGCAGATAAATCTCGTTGTTAAAGAGACAATAACGGAAGAGATCATTCATGAACTTAAAAACAATCGTCTGGACTGCGGCATCGTAGTGTCCCCCTTAAAAGATCTGTCTATTAAAGAGAATGTTCTTTTTTACGAGGAACTCTTTGTGTACGTATCCAGGAAAAATGCATTGTATGACAAGAAGTACGTTTTGGCAACAGAGATCGACCCGCATCAATTATGGTTATTGGAGGAAGGGCACTGTTTCAGGTCGCAGGTATTAAACCTTTGCGAGCTGCGCAAATATTCAGACGCGCATTTCAGGTACGAAACAGGCAACATCGAAACGCTGAAGCGCATGGTCGATAAAAGTGATGGGATTACCATTTTGCCCGAGCTCGCCGTGATGGAATTCAGTGCTTCACAAATGAAGTGCGTAAAAAAACTCAGAGACCCGAGTCCGGCACGGGAAGTTAGTCTGGTTACGCACCGTGATCACATCAAAACAAAATTGATCCAAACGCTGAAAGAGGAGATCCTTACTATAGTCCCGAAGCAGATGCAGAAGCTACACAATAAAAAGGTGGTAGAGATTACCTATTGATGAATTAGGCGATGTTTTTTCCAATAAATAGCAATTGTTGTGGAAAAGGAACAATTAAGATTTTCAGAGGGATCTATTGGACACACATTCAGTTTCTTCTTCCTAAATTCATGGCTGAAAATCAGATTAAAAACAGAACCCCTGAAAATGAAACACACTGCAAAATCAATCAGAGCTTTTATTGGTGCAATAAACTTCGAGGAGTCATGTCAGTTTTATAGTGAATTAGGATTTGAAGAATCCATCATCTCAAAAGACATGTCGTACTTCAAAGTTACGGACACACTGGGGTTTTATTTGCAAAATTCCTATGTGAAAGATTGGGTGGATAATACAATGATATTTCTTGAAGTTGATGATGTGAACACGCATTGGAAGGAGTTGCAAGAACTGGGACTACCTCAAAAATATAAAGCAGTAAGGCTGACAGATATCAAAGAGGAAAATTGGGGCAAAGAATGCTTTCTTCACGACCCCTCTGGAATACTCTGGCATTTTGGTGAATTCTATTAAATAGGTAAAGAACTAAATTCCATTGCCAAATAGGGACTGTGTTAAGAAGAGATTCTTTTTAACTAACTTAGTTTGTCATCCGAAACGAAAACCATAAACCCCTAATAACAATGAAGCTCTTGGTAACTACTCTTCTGTTTATCTCATGCTTTCAAGCAATTCTTTCTGCTCAAGATGCAAGCGTTAAATTATGGACGGAGGCTGATCGCAAATACACCATTGACAATTTCAAGCGCACGCGCGATGTTCTATTAAAGGAAACGGAAGGACTTACCATGAAACAATGGAACTTCAGGGAAGCTCCTGACCGGTGGACTATTGCAGAAATCGTTGAGCATTTGGGAACATGGGAACGAGCCTGGTCACGGGAAATTGATATTGATTCGCGAAATAAACCTCAGCCCGAGCTGAATAAAACATCCAGACCAGATAGCTACTACACCGAGTTTATCATGGAAGAAAAGAAACATGACGCACCTGATTTTGCGAAACCAACGGGACTGATCGCTGGAAAAGAAAATATTACTTTCTTCCTTAAGCAACATGAGCTTAATCTGAAGTTTGTTGAAACAACACAATTGGATCTGCGGGCATATTTCGAGCAAACCAATGGCGAACCCCGAAACCTGCATCAGGTATTAATTTTTCAATGGGGTCATATCGACAGACACCTGCGACAAATTAAAAAAGTAAAGTCAGATCCCAGGTATCCAAAATAATAGATCGAAAGTAGTGAATCCACGTATAAGAGTATGACAATCTGGTAATGTGATATACCTTAAATTTTAAGTCATGACGTTAAACTTCTTCTTCTTCTTCTGCTGCTGCTGATTGCCTTAGCCCGACAGTGAGTTTCAGAAATATATGGTTAAGGTCGTTGTGATTGCTAGTTCAAGATACCGGAAATGAAATTCGAACTAATTCCTGTAATTGGAACAATGATAGACCTGTATTCAATACCTCGGTCTCCAGCGAGGTTTCAGGAATACCTTTCATTGCTTCAAGGGGGTAAAAAAGGCGATCTGAATTTGCCAATAAGTGGCTTCAATCCAATGGCAAAGGAACATATCCTTCAAAAGTTAGCGGAATTGAAAGAACTTAGCGCCGAACAAATTATAACGGACACAGTCGAGGGAATAAACAGAACATTCTCAGAAGAAGAGCCCAACACCACGTTTAGAATGGTTTTGAATTTAGCGGATGATCTAAAAGGTGCGTGGACAAATCGCTACACTACCGATTATGATAGTAAGTTTAAAATCAATGCGTTGGTGAACAGGGCGTTTTGCACACCTTACTTTTGGACGAGTGAAATCTACACCGAACAGCTGATAAGAACCAGAACTTTGGAGTGCATCTTTAGAACAATCAATTGGGTACAGCACCCAAAGCCAAAAACTCTTAAAGACCACATTGACTAGGAAATTTACGTCGCAGCAATGTGCAACGAGAACTCGAACTACCTCGACAGAAATGACTTCGAGTTTCTCGACAATTTCTATTCAAAAAACCATGAATCAATTGACTATGGAATAATTTTTAATTTTCTCTATGGTGACAATGCCTCAAAGTCATTGGGATTTGCAAGTTACGGATTGGACAGGCAAGCTACTGGATTTGACTATGCAAAATCATTCATGACATCAAATCATAAAGACATTTCGCAAAGATGAATAACATACAAAGAACAGATTCTAACAACAAAGATTCATTGTGACGATCATTTTAACAGCGCTGGATATCTGGTGCAAGGAACTGAACTCTAAAAAATGTATTTTAGAAACAAGAAAGAATAAACTTGAGGCAATCAGATTTATAAGAATAATAGCGATAGAATAATCGTCAATTTTTGAAAAATATGAGGTGTTAAAAACAGTGTTTGCTTTGAAAAAAAGCTGACCTACTACGATATTTTCACTTGTTTAAATTTTCTTAAGCGTCTACGATGAGAAACTTAAAAGCATTACCATTTTTAACAGTAATAATATTGCTCCTTTCTTCTTGCTCCAATCCTGACAAGCTTTCCGCTACGAACATAGCTATACCTGCCGAAGCAGGTGTCTTTACAGACCAACAAGTGGAAACGGGATCCGCACTCTATACCACTGGATGCGCTGCCTGTCACGGACGCGATCTGCGCGGAACAGAAGGAGGCAACGCTTTGATCGGTGACCGCTTTTTAACAAAATGGAAAGAAAAATCACTCGGCGACTTGTTTGAGCTGACGAAAGCCACCATGCCAAAAAACGATCCTAAATCATTGGATGACGCCTCGTATGCATCCCTGCTAGCATTCATTCTCAACGCCAATGAATTTCCTTCCGGAAAAGTTGCATTATCATCGGAGATAACGGCGCTGCAAAAAATCCTGATAGGCTCCCCTCCCCCCTCACGAGTCAGCTTGCGATTCACTGCGGCCGAGTATGATTCTAAATCGCCGACCTTTGAAGGTGAATGGTTGCAGCACAGAGGAGATTATGCCAGCACAAACTATTCTCCTTTAGATCAAATCAACAAAATAAACGCAAAGGATTTAAAAATTGCGTGGAGATGGAAGACCGATAATTTCGGACCCGGCCCAGAGTTCTATTTCAAATCCACACCGTTAATGGTGAAAGGTGTTTTGTACACCACCGCTGGTTTGAGCAGAACCGTAGCAGCCATTGACGCGGTGAATGGCGAAACCTTATGGACCTTCCGGTATGATGAGAAGGAACGTAAGAAGTCCGTGCCACGTCAAAATTCAGGAAGAGGCGTTGCCTATTGGTCCTCGCCGGAAAAGGGAAAGGACCGGATCATTTATATCACGGCAGGGTTTCAATTACTTGCACTTGATGCCCAATCAGGTCAATTGATCACCAACTTTGGAAGTAACGGCATTGTTGATTTGAAAAAAGGTTTAGATCTGAATGTTGATCCGCTCACAGCAACCATCGGCTCAACTTCTCCACCGATCATTGTTAATGATGTAATCATAATGGGAGCAAGTTTTCCCGTAGGTCTTGCGCCTGTTTCCAAAACACAGGTGAGAGGTGACATCATGGGCTATGACGTAAGGACCGGTAAACGACTTTGGATCTTTCACACGATACCACAACAGGGGGAAGAAGGTAATGAAACCTGGGAAAATGATAGCTGGAAGTATACCGGAAATGCTGGTGCGTGGGCGCCACTCACAGCCGACCCGGAATTGGGTTATGTCTATCTACCATTGGAAGCCGCTACCGGAGATTTTTATGGCGGCCATCGACCGGGTAACAATTTATTTTCACAGAGCCTGGTATGTCTGAATGCCAAAACCGGTAAGAAGGTCTGGCACTATCAATTGATCCATCATGATATCTGGGACTATGACCTTCCTGCTCCTCCGATTCTTGCAGACATCACCGTTGATGGAAAACCAATCAAAGCAGTTGTGCAGTTGACGAAGCAAGCTTTCGCATTTGTGTTCGATAGAGTCACCGGAAAACCGGTTTGGCCAATTGAAGAGCGTGCTGTACCACCGAGTGATGTGAAAGGAGAATGGACATCGCCCACCCAACCATTTCCGACAAAGCCCGCGGCATATGACCGGCAGGGGTATTCGGATGATATCGTTGTTGATTTCACTCCTGAGATAAGAAAGGAAGCATTGAAAATTGTAAGCAAATTTAAAAAAGGACCACTGTACACCCCCATTAGCACCTACGGACCACCCGATAATCTTGGCACCTTAATGCTGCCGGATGCAGTCGGTGGTGCCAATTGGCAGGGGGGTGTGTTTGATCCTGAAACTGGAATGTTATATGTCTCTTCAAGTACGGTATTAAGGCCCATGAGTCTGGAATCTGCTCCAAATTTGTCGGATATGGATTACGTAGCGTTTATGGGTAGTTCAAGAATAGGACCTTATGGTTTGCCACTGGTAAAACCACCTTACGGTAGGATCACAGCGATCGATCTAAATACCGGTGAACATAAATGGATGGTGGCCAATGCCGATACTCCGGATTGGGTCAAAGATCTCCCAGCTTTAAAAGGCATCAGCATTCCAAGAACCGGATTACCAGATCGGGTTGGTATGCTCGTCACAAAAACACTTTTGTTTGCTGGCGAGGGATCTGGTTTATATGCTTCCGATGGTGGCGGCGGTAAAAAATTCAGAGCCTACGATAAAGCAACCGGCGAGATAATTTCAGAAATTGAATTGCCAGCTAATCAATGCGGTTTACCGATGACGTATTCTATTAATGGCAAACAGTATATTGTCGTGGCGGTAGGAGCCGTTGGACATCCTGGGGAATTGGTGGCATTATCTTTTTAATGCAGGATCACAAAAAACACGAAGACAAACAAAACACAGAGGCGGTAGGGCCTTCTTAATCAGATCCCCGTATACCAAGCCCATCCAGTATCACCAATATCCACAAACTCATCGGTGACAACGATCCGCTCGAGATATTTCATGCTCTTATAACCAATCTGCGTCTCAACTCTCAAACGCAAAGGTGCTCCGTGAGGAACAGGAAGATCTTTTCCGTTCATTCCATAGGCAAGGATAGTCTGCGGGTGGAACGCGTCGAGCATATCTATGCTATCAACGAAGCCGTCATATGCATAGAAATTCACGAAGCGAGCGGTGGACAGCATTCCAACACTTTGAAGAATAGTACTTAAAGGCACGCCTGTCCATTGACCAATTGCAGTCCAACCTTCCTCACACGTGTGGCGAGTGATCTGCGTGCGTGATGGAAATTTTTTAAGGTCTGCCAGCGAATAGGTTCCTGGTCGTGCTATCTGTCCTTCGATCTTCAGTCCCCAATCGGCAAATGCACCGCGGTGAAACATTTCATACGTCTCATTAAATGAAGACTTTGATGAATCTGCGGGATTGGTAGTTCCTGTCGCCGGAAACGATGAGATATCGCCATAGCTATATTCCTTGGCAAGTGACTGTCCTGGCAACAGTGCGCGTTGGGCAACGTAGGTAAGGTTATCACCCATACGCAGGATATTGCCGTAGGTGGGGGGCAATGGCTTGGAACATCCTGCCAGCAACAGACCACCCAGAGACGTGAGTCCGGTTATGATCGCTTTGCGCCTGGAGACGATTTGTTTCCTTTTCATATTAATTTCCGATAGTCATGGAACGGATCTGCTGTTTGAATCCCGACTTGATCACCATCACCACATGCACGATCAGGAAAAGTACAAGTGACACAGAAGCGACGAAGTGAATGGTACGGGCGGATTGGGCGCCAAAAAATATTTTTAGCAAAAATGGATACGAGGCAGTAATCGCAGGTGACATCGTCAGGCCTGTCATTACGATCAACGGCATCAGGAAGAAGATCACTACCAGGTACGTGAATTTTTGCAACAGACCGTAGTGCGGACCATTGGTTGCTGAAGGAATCTTCAGACGGATGTGATTAACAATGTCTTGCCAGAAAAGCTTAGGTGAAAATTCTTTTAAGCCTGGCCACAAATTTTTCCGAAAATGGCCGGAAAAAATTCCGAGGATCAGATAAACGAGACCCGGCAGCGCTAGGAACCAGGCCGAAAGAAAATGCAAACTTCGGCCCCAGCCATTTTGATTAAAAATATCGTAGGTGCGGCTGGCACTTACCGGACCTGCGGCAACGTCTGTTAAGGGAACGCTCTTTTCCCAGCCGCCGTGCTTGTAGTTCCGACTGACGGGCAACTCAAATAAAACTGGCGTAAGATCGTTTCCCACTTCTCCCCAATAGAATCGCGGATGAACCATTACCATCTCCGATCCGCTGAAGACCAATACCATAAAACTTAGTGTAATGATCCAATGGGATGTTTTTACCCAGCGCCTGTGCGAAGCAATCTGGGAGGTTGATGGTTGGGAAAGGATCAATTGGCCTCCATGTTTTAGATATTAAATGTACATTTTTTTCAATTGGGCAAAAAAATCTTGTCAGTTACTGCATTTTTCGGCAATGAAGGTTAAAAGCAATGACGAAGTCATACCATACTTCTCCAACTACCAAGGGAAAAATTGTAGTTTAGATACCATAGAAATCAAAAACATGGTAAAAAAGATCATCATACCTTATTTCCACGTTGGGCTCAAATACACTACACCATTTTTTATAGGACTGGGAATCTACCTGGCAATAATCGGCTACTCTATCTGGACGGCAATATTGGCTTTAGTAGCACTGATCATTTTAACAACAAACTACGTTACAGAAATAGACTTCAACAAAAAAGAGTATCGCGATTTCCTATCCTTTCTTGGATTCGCGTTTGACGAGGAGAAGAATAAATTTAAATCAGTAAATAAGATCGTCATTGTCAAAGAAAATCATTCCCAAATGCTGAATTCAAGATCCAGGTCAAGGCAACTCGACTGGGCATCATTTACAGCAACTCTAATCCTTGATGGAAACAAAACCCTCAACCTGATCACCAGGAATAATAAGAAAGAATTGGTAGAAGGACTCTTAGACTTTGCAAAATTCTTAAATGTAAATATCGAAGATCAGACAACCGGGCAAAATTATATGATTGGTGTTAGAAAAATTTAAAAAAACTTGAATTGCCTTTTATTTTAGGGTTTCACATTTCCTTGTAAAATATGCCGCAGACTATCAACACCTTTGTAAATCGCTGTGCCATATTTTAAATTTCTCAAATCAGGAACCATTGTCTCTCTGATGATACGGGCCGCCGTTTCGTCCTTTATAATTTTTTCCAACCCACGACCAACCTCAATTCGCACGCCTTTATTCTTTATAACAAGCAATATTAGTATCCCATCGGAGCGTCCCGTTCTGCCAAGATGAAGGGCAACTGCCTCCTTGAGTGAAACAAGGTTTATGCTTTCTGTAATAGTGTCAACGGTCATTACACCGATCTGAGCGCCAACCTTATCGTTAGTGTCCTTGATCAATTGAAATATGCTATCCTCCTGTTGCTCGGTCAAAACATCGGCCTTATCAAAAATCCTGCCTTCCCGGGTCGCTTCTGTTGCTTGTTCACCACCACAGGCATAAAGCCCCAGCATGGCAAACAACACTATTACCATCAGGTTTCGGTTGATCATCACTTATAATTCAATCTTTACACCCACCGGACAATGATCCGAACCATGAAACTTATCGTAAATAAACGCATCTTTCACTGCTGGCATAATGCGATGATCTATCAGAAAGTGATCGATGCGCCAACCAATATTCTTACTACGTCCGTCAATGACAAAACTCCAGTACGTATATTTTATTTCTTTAGGATAAAAATGGCGATAGCTATCCACCACGCCAGAATCAAGCAGTCGTGTAAAGCCATCAATTTCCTTTTGAGTATAACCCGCCGACTTATTATAATTCTCCTTCGGCCGGGCAAGATCAATCGCAGCGTGAGCCACGTTAAAATCGCCGCAGGCAATCACCGGCTTTCGCTTTCTCAGCCAGTTCATGTAAATCAGAAATTCTGAATCCCACCGCTCACGGTACTCCAGACGCGCGAGGCCGTCCCCGGAGTTGGTTGTATAAACCGTCACCAAAAAATAATTAGTGTATTCAGCTGTGATCACCCTTCCCTCTTCATCAAATTCCCCAATACCCATATCGTACGTCACATTGATAGGCTCCTCTTTTGAGAGAATGGCAGTTCCTGAATAACCTTTTCTGGCTTTGGAAGAGTTAGTAAAAACATGATAGCCCTTCAACGCTTCAAGTGATTCTGTAGTCTCCTCCTCCCCTGCCTTGGTTTCCTGAAGACAAAGAATATCAGGCTTCATTTCTTTTATGCTATCCAGAAATCCTTTTTTCATGATAGCACGGATTCCGTTGACGTTCCAGGAGACGAAGTGTAGGAGAGACATTGTTTGAAGCTTGGGAATTGAAATTAGAAACGGTGGCGAACGAAGGCTTCCATGGCTTCGTATTCGGCTAAGCCAAGAGCGTTATAGGCGGCAGCGGTTGCGTGATTGCGGTCTTCTGCGCGCACCCAAAATTCCCGTTTATCATTACCTGGAAATACGGCACTATCTTTTTGAGACTGGTGCTTAAACACAGCACGACGCTTGCGCATCAGTTCTTCCGGACTAAGCGGTATGGCCATCTCTATCTGATCGATGTCCCACTCCTGCCACGCGCCCCTGTACAGCCAGACATAGCAATCCTTCATCCATGTTTTCTTTTTCAACCGTGAAATGGCTTCAAAGATTGCCGCAAGACATACGCGATGCGTACCGTGCGGATCGGATAAATCTCCCGCCGCATAAATCTGATGCGGCTTAATCTCTTCGATCAGATCGACGATGATTTGAATATCTTTTTCACTGAGCGGCTTCTTTTTAACAGTACCTGTTTCATAAAAAGGCATATCGAGAAAATGTGCTTGTGAATCCGGTATTCCAGTATAGCGACAACCGGCCTTTGCCTCTCCCCTCCGGATCATTCCCTTGATGGTCATTACCTCAGGGGCATCAATGGCGCCCGGCTTCTTCTTGCGAATGGAATTCAGAACCTGCTTGTAGAACTTTTCGCCATCTGATTTCTTTAAGCCAAAGGCATTGTTGAAATCCCGCACAAAATCCGCAAAGCGAACAGCATCATCATCAAATACTGCTATGTTGCCCGAAGTTTGGTACGCAACATGGACCATATGTCCCTGATCCACCAAACGGATAAAAGTTCCTCCCATGGAAATCACATCATCATCCGGATGGGGACTGAATATTATGACGCGTTTTGGAAATGGTTTTGCGCGCTCCGGACGATTGCTGTCATCTGCCTTCGGCTTTCCACCCGGCCATCCGGTAATAGTGTGTTGCAAATGATTAAATACTTTGATATTTACCTGATAGGAAGAGCCATATTCGGTAATCAGATCGCTCATACCATGCTCCATGTAATCATGGTTGGTGAGTTTTAGGATCGGCTTCTTCACCGTTTGGCACAACCATACCACTGCTTTGCGAATAAGCTTTTCATCCCATTCGCAACTATCCAGCAACCATGGAGTATTGACTTTGGTAAGATGTGACGACGCTGCTTCATCCAGCACAACCAATGGGTTGAGATGCTTTTGCAAATAGGTAGATGGCACCTGGTCAGTGATCGGACCTTCGACCGCTTTCAGAACAATAGGAGCTTTTCCTTCTCCCCACGCCATCATGATCGTCCGTTTGGATTTCAAAATCGTACCAACTCCCATAGTGATGGCCTTCTTGGGAACATTTTCTTCACCAAAGAAATCGCTGGCGGCATCCATGCGCGTCACCTGATCAAGTGTGATCATACGTGTTACAGAACGTTCGGAGGAACCAGGCTCATTAAAACCAATGTGACCTGTCCTTCCTATACCCAGGATCTGAATGTCAATTCCGCCAAGCTTGGCGATCTTTTCTTCGTATGCCTTACAAAAAGCAGCTACTTCGTCTTTTGCAAGAGTTCCATCGGGAATATTGATATTCTTTTTTGGTATGTCAATATGATCGAACAAATGTTCCCGCATAAACCGTACATAACTCTGAAGAGAATCCGCCTGCATGGGATAATACTCGTCGAGATTGAAAGTAATGACATTGCTGAAACTAAGACCCTGCCGATGAAGTTTTACCAATTCATCGTACACGCGGGTAGGCGTTGATCCCGTAGCTAGTCCTAGCACACAAACCTTTTTTTCTTTCTGACGTTGCCTGATGAGCGAAGCAATCTCCTTTGCAACGAAGACAGAGGCTTCTTCGGAAGTTGTAAAAATCTTTACAGGTACTTTTTCCACAGAATGATCGGATACCATATTAATAAACTATTTGAGTTTGGTAAAAATAGACAAAATACATTTCACGTCGGAAAGGAAATTTTTCCAAGATGTACGGAGGGAATCTTTGTTCGTTTGCCGAAATCAATAACCTTTCCTGCCAGCGTCTCATTTGCCAGGATAGCAAACAGTATAGCCTCCTTCGCATCTCCTGGCACACCCAACGCTCCGGTAGTAGGCATTTCTTTAAGTTCCATTAGCTTCCGTAACGTCGACACGAGGAGCGGGTTGTGCGCTCCTCCTCCACTTAAGTAAACCACAAATTTCTTTTTGCCTATCGTCTCCATAATACACGTTGCAATTGTTTCCGCGCTAAATCTGGTCAACGTTGCCAGTAGATCGACCACTGGAATTAATTCGGTATGTGAATTCTGTTGGGCATTCTTAATATATTCCATATTAAAAAGCTCGGGTCCTATCGTACGCGGCAAAGGCATTTTAAAGAAGTTATCCGACTTCAAAGCTTGCAAGAGTCCGCCGTGTACAGTTCCCTTCAGAGCACGCTCCGCATTCTTGTCGAAATAGTGTCCTGGAAAAAAGTATCGAACAGCCTGATCAATTAACGTATTACCCGGACCTGTATCGGTGACAAATACTTTTTTCGCATCTCTCCCAGCGGGCAGACAAGTGAAATTGGCAATGCCGCCAATGTTCAACAGTATTCGATTAACTTTTTTATCCGCCATGAGGAGGTAGTCGCCATACACTGCCAACGGTGCTCCCTCACCTCCGGCAGCAATATGCTTTTGACGAAAGTCACTAATGGTAAGAATACCTGTGGTGCGTGCGATATGATCTCCATCACCGATCTGGAAGGTAGAATTAATTGGATCACCCGGGTGAAGGAAGGCGGGTGCATGCATTACAGTCTGACCGTGCGAAGCAATCGCGTCAATCACAGCAGGTTTTATCTTCCATTTCTTCAGGCAACCGAGAACCATGTTTCCGTGGAGAATACCAATCCACGGATTCAGATTTGACAACTTCACAAAATCAACTTGTTTTTTTGCGAATACCTCGAGAATGCGATTCTTGATTTCGGGGGAATAAGGAATTGTCTCAAATTTTTTCAGCTCGAGGCGTGTGCCTGTGCCATTTCCGGTAATGCGGCAAAGGGCGATATCAAGACCATCCATCGACGTGCCTGACATGAGGCCTATAATAAGCCTTGATTTTTTGCTGGCAGCACGGTTGAGTCTGGTAAGATTTACATTCATAGACATCTCAAAAATACTCAACAACGTCACCATTCCGGCTGAAAAATGATAATAACTAAAAAAAATTGCCTTTCAGTGAATCATTCGCAAGGGACAGAACTAAAATCATAAATTTAGACCATGAACTTACGCACCGAGCTTTCCTTGAAATATGAGGGCAAAATAGATTTGAAGGATCCGGTGCTGACCCTTGGATCATGTTTTGCGCAATCCATCGGGCAGAAATTTGCCGATAACAAATTTCACATAATCATTAATCCATTTGGAAGCAGCTATCATCCGCTTTCAATTCACAAACTTCTACTATATACTGCACTTCAGGAATATCCACAGAAAAATACATTTCTTGAAAACCATGGAGTCTATCTCAATTATGATTTCCACTCGATGTTTAACAACATTAAAGAAGTTGACCTACAAAAAATAATCAGCGAAACCATCGGTTCACTTCATTATCAGCTGAAGAATTGTAAGGCTCTAATTCTGACATATGGAACATCCTGGATCTATGAGCGGCGCGACACGGGCGAGACGGTGGCCAATTGTCACAAAATGCCATCCGGGCTATTTACAAAACGATTAACAACAGTCGAGGAGATTAACGAATCGTTTCGCAGGGTCTATAAAACTATTTTATCAATCAATCCAGGCATTCGTTTATTTCTTACCGTAAGTCCAGTGCGTCACGTGAAAGACACCCTTGAACTAAATAATGTAAGCAAATCGGTACTTCGGGTAGCCTGTCATCAACTTTGCGAAGAATTTTCAGAAGTGAGTTATTTTCCGGCGTATGAGATCATGATAGATGACCTGCGGGACTACCGTTTTTATAAAGATGATCTGATCCATCCAACAGAATTGGCGGAAGCCTACATCTGGCAAAAATTTTCAGCCACTTTTTTTAATCAGAAGACATTAAACTTTCTGCGCGAATGGCAGGAAATCAGCCAGGCCCTTGCCCATCGTCCTTTTCATCCTTTAGGTAATTCCCACAAAAAGTTTGTAGAAGAAACCATTGTCCGCCTTGAGGAACTAAAATCGTTGGTGGATGTTGAACGAGAGATCAGTAGTATGAAATCGCAACTCGGGTGATCGGTAATTAGTCTCAGTAACCAGTCCTTTATCCCTAATCTTTAATCTTTAATCTTTAATCTTTCATCTTTAATCTTTCATCGTCCATCTTCCATCTTCCATCGTCTCCAATGCCCAACCGTCTCATAAACTCTACCAGTCCCTATTTGCTACAACACTCTCACAACCCTGTCGATTGGTTTGAATGGGGACCGGAAGCGCTAAACAAAGCGATAGAAGAGGACAAGCCAATATTGGTAAGTATCGGTTATTCGTCGTGTCACTGGTGCCATGTGATGGAGCGCGAGTCTTTTGAGAATGATGGAATCGCAAAGATCATGAACGATCATTTCGTATGTATCAAGGTGGACCGTGAAGAGCGACCAGACATCGATCAGATTTATATGGAAGCGGTTCAGGCGATGCAACAACAGGGTGGCTGGCCGCTTAATGTATTTCTTACTCCAGATCAAAAACCATTTTACGGAGGCACTTATTTCCCACCTCAGAACTGGGCTACCCTCTTGCTACAGATCGACAAAGCGTTTGATTCAAAAAGACAACAAATTGACGAGTCCTCGGAAGATCTAAAGAAACATCTGCAGACAAGTGACCTCTCGCGATTTGCAAAAGACCCCGGACCTGAGAAATTTACCCAGGAAGGTCTCGACAGGATGTTCAATATCCTTTCTTCCCGTTTTGACACCAAGTGGGGTGGAATAGAGAAGTCTCCAAAATTTGTGATGCCAACTCTCTGGCTCTTCCTTCTTCGCTATCATGCACTCACAAAAAATCCGGACGCTCGTGAGATGGTCGCCTTCACCCTAAAAAAAATGACGCAAGGTGGTTTATTTGATCAGCTTGGCGGTGGATTTTCACGATACTCTGTGGATGCTGAATGGTTCGCGCCCCATTTTGAAAAAATGCTTTATGATAATGGACAGTTGCTCAGTTTGTATTCAGAAGCATTTAGCCTGACCAAAGAAGAAATTTTCAAAAACACAGTATACGAAACAGTTGAATGGCTCGAACGCGAGATGACTCATCCACAAGGTGGGTTTTATTCAGCGCTGGATGCCGACAGCGAAAGTATCGAAGGGAAATTCTATACATGGACAATTTCCGAACTGAGAGAGGTTTTGGGCAGCCCAACATCAGAGAAAATGGATATAGCGTGGAAATATTTTGGTTTTTCCAAAGAAGGAAACTGGGAACATGAAAGGAATATCCTGATGCGGCCCGATGGTGCTGTTCCTGATGAAATAAAAGTAATGAAGCGTGAATTACTCCATGCAAGAAGCTCCCGCATTCGACCTAGTCTTGATGACAAAGTCCTTACTGGTTGGAATTCAATGACCGTGCAGGGACTTATCGATGCCTATAAAGCCTTTGACGATGTCATTTTTCTAAATGCGGCGTTAAAAAATATCTCGTTCCTCGAGTCAAATCTTATTACAGTTAAAGTTTTCAGGGCTTTTAAAAATAAACGCTCCGAAACAGAAGGCTTTCTGGAAGACTATGCATTTCTCATTCAGGCGTATACATCCCTTTACCAGGTGACCTTCGAAGAAGGGTGGTTGCATAAAGCCAGCAAGTGGACCCAATATGTAATGGATAATTTTTACGATGTCAGCGATGGCTATTTTAACTTCTCATCTGCCACAGCAGAAAAGCTCATCGCGCAAAAGAAAGAAATATTCGACAACGTCATCCCATCAGCCAACTCAGTAATGGCACGCAATCTTTTGCGTTTGGGTTGCCTGCTTGACAAGGAAGAATGGAAAAAAATTGCAACCGATATGACATCTAAATTATCGCAACTAATAGAATCCGAGCCAGGCTATTCTTCCAATTGGGGAATTCTTTTTTCAGAGATCACTGCAACGATGGCGGAAATTGTAATCGTCGGAAAAGACGCTGAAAAAATAAGAAAGGAATTACATAAGCATTATCTTCCGTTCGCACAGGTTCTTGGAACAACCTCCGGCAGCACACTTCCGATATTTGAAGGAAGAGAGGTTAAAGACAATAAAACGTTCATTTACGTGTGCTTTAATAAAGTCTGCAAATTGCCTGTCCAAAGCGTAAATGATGTTCTCGATCAACTTGTAACTAAACGCACCTCTTGAAATATGCGAATCGTACTGTTTATCCTTTGCGCAACACTTCTGAACTGTTCTTCCGATAAGACCGAAGCTCCTTCCCCCATTGGACCATTGCCAAATGTAAACCAACTGGTATGGCATGATATGGAATTGAATGCGTTCGTGCACTTTACCACAAACACCTTTACTGATAAAGAGTGGGGTTACGGTGATGAAGCGCCTTCTGTTTTTAATCCATCAACGATGAATGCTGAACAATGGATAATAACATTTAAAGAGGCAGGTTTCAAAGGCGTGATTCTAACTTGTAAGCATCATGATGGATTTTGTCTATGGCCAAGTGAGTATACAGATCACTCCGTAAAAGCAAGTTCATGGAAAAACGGGAAAGGTGATGTAGTGAAAGACGTAGCCGACGCCTGCAGGAAGCATGATCTTAAATTTGGAATTTATCTCTCACCGTGGGACCGTAACCACAAAGATTATGGTAAGCCGGAATATGTGAGTTACTACCGAAGTCAGTTGAAAGAACTTTTTACAAATTACGGCCCCGTATTCGAAATGTGGTTTGACGGCGCCAATGGTGGAGACGGCTATTATGGAGGCTCAAGGGAAAAGCGTAGCATCAACGGCGCCACTTATTATAAATGGCCCGCCACGCTTGACAGTGTACGGAAACTGGAACCCAACGTCATCTTTTTCAGCGATGCCGGGCCGGGGGTACGATGGGTCGGAAACGAAAAAGGTGTTGCCGGGGAAACGAATTGGAACACAATTTCGACAGATACACTTTATGCAGGCAAGGCCGGTATTGAAAAGGTATTGAATTCCGGATCTGAAAACGGTACCTCATGGATTCCTGCAGAAGTAGATGTTTCTATCCGGCCAGGATGGTTTTATCATTCCCGTGAAGACTCACTCGTAAAATCTCCCGAACGGCTTTTCGAAATTTATCTCACATCAGTAGGCAGGGGTTCTACTCTATTGCTGAATGTGCCCCCCGATCGTCGAGGGTTGCTTCACGAAAATGATGTGGCCTCGTTGCAGGGATTCAAAAAAATTCTCGATCAGGAGTTCAAAACAAATCTTGCCGTAAATTCCAAAATTACTGCAAGCACGTCGCGAGGGAATAAACAAGAATTTTCAGTTACCAATGTTAATGACAGAAATCCTGCCACATATTGGGCAACCGCTGACAACGTTGCCGCGGCCAATATTGAAATCAATTTTACTACGCCACCAACAATCAAATACGTCCTGTTACAAGAGTTCCTGCCCTTGGGACAACGGGTAAAATCATTTTCCGTTGAAGCATGGAAGGAAAACCAATGGCTCAAGATAGCGGAGGGGACAACGATTGGCCATAAAAGAATTTTAAAATTCCAACCAATTACCACAGAAAAAATCCGGATCAATTTTACTGAATCGAAAGGCTGTCTGGCTATTTCAAATGTTGAACTGTATTAATGATCTGATTGTTGACTCAATTCACACAAACCCTTGTGCCTTTTGGGCCTTAATGGCAAAATGGTATTTTTAAGACATTGGAAATCTTTGATCAAATAGCGGACAACGGAACAATCTTTGCCGAAGTGGTATTGCCTGTTCCTATTCCAAAATTGTTCACCTATAGAGTCCCTGCGGCATGGAATGCTTTGATGAAAACGGGCCAGCGGGTGATCGTACCTTTTGGGCAGCGGAAAATTCTTACCGGTGTCATAGCGAAACTTCACCATCAGCCACCCAAAGAATACGAAGCCAAATATTTACTTGAATTACTGGACGAATCAGAAATAATCACTCCGCTCCAATTTCAGCTTTATGAATGGATTGCTGATTATTATATATGTACGTTGGGTGAAGTAATGAATGCAGCACTTCCCGCCGGTTTAAAGCTCTCGAGCGAATCGATGGTACAAATTCACCCTGCTTTTGACATTGAAGAAACTCCGTTCGATTTTTCGGATAAAGAGCGCCTCGTGCTCGCCCATCTGAAGTTAGAAACGCTATCCTATACAGAGGTGGCTAAGTTGCTTGATGTAAAATCCATCTATAGCATTCTTAAGTCTCTTAGTTCGAAAGAGGCCATCATTCTATTTGAAAAAGTGATAGAAAAATACCGGCCGAAAACCGAAAGGCGGCTACGCATTCATCCTGACTATGTTGACAGGAAAAAGCTTGAAGCACTGTTTGAAATGCTTGCCGCAAAGCCAAAACAGGAATCAGTGTTACTAAAATACTTGCAGGAGGTACCGGTTTTCCATGATAAAGAACTAAATGAGAAAGGTATCTCCAAGGCTGCCCTTTTGGGAACCGATATCTCGGAATCTTCCCTTACTACTCTGGTCAAAAACAAGATCCTGGAAGAGTTTGAAGTTGTCGTGCCCCGATTTGGATTTGAAGATCCTGAAGTAGTTCACCCATTGTTGCTAAGTGAAAAACAGGAAGAAGCCAGAAATAAAATACTCGCGAGCTTTGAACAGCAGGGCACAGTGCTATTACTAGGCGTAACCAGTAGCGGCAAAACAGAAATCTATATTGACCTTATACGGAGAGCGCTGGAAGGTGGGTCACAGGTTCTCTATCTCCTTCCGGAAATTGCATTGACAACTCAAATCGTTTTTCGCCTGAAGAAAATCTTTGGCGCTTCGATGGGCGTCTATCACTCTAAGTTCTCCGACAATGAACGGGTTGAGGTCTGGAACGGTGTACTCAATGGAAAGTTTCGATTTGTAGTTGGGGTAAGGTCCTCGATTTTTCTTCCTTTTGATAATCTCGGATTGATTGTAGTCGACGAAGAGCACGATCCATCGTACAAACAGCAGGATCCTTCACCCCGCTACCATGCCCGCGATGTTGCCCTCATGATGGCGCACCTGCATCATGCCAAAGTGTTGATGGGCACAGCCACCCCTTCCTGCGAAAGTTATTTCCTGGCAAAGAACGGAAAGATCGGGTTTGTTGAGTTGACTGAACGATTCGGTGAAGGCAAACTACCTGAAATTGTTTTTGCGGATCTTTCACGAGAACGTAAACAAAAAACAATAAAGGGAAATTTTTCCTCCCTTCTGTTAAAGGAAATAAAAGATACAATTTCCAAAAAAGAACAGGTCATTCTTTTCCAAAATCGCAGAGGGCATTCCCCCATCGTGCAATGTGAAGATTGTACCTGGATTCCAACCTGTATCAATTGCGCTGTAAGCCTCACCTATCATCAATACCGGCACGCATTGATCTGTCATTACTGCGGATACCGCGAAGAATTGCCAAAGCAATGCCCAGTCTGCACGTCGAAACGGATTCTCACTTTAGGATATGGGACCGAGAAACTCGAGGAAGAACTTAAACTCCATTTTCCTGAAGCAGGGATCAGCCGGATGGATCTGGATACAACGCGTACCAAAACAGGTTATGAAACTATACTAGGAGATTTCGAAAAAGGAAACACGGATATCCTCGTTGGAACTCAAATGGTGACTAAAGGACTTGACTTCGACAAAGTGAATCTTGTGGGTGTCTTTGATGCTGATAGAATGATGCATTTTCCTGACTTCCGTTCCTACGAGCGGGCATTTCAGCTAATTCTTCAGGTAAGCGGACGAGCTGGTCGTCGTGAGAAACAAGGAACTGTTATTGTTCAGACGTCAGACCCAAAGCATAAACTTTTTGATTTTATATTACGACACGATGTCGCAGGATTTCTGGATGAACAACTTGTAGATCGTCAGCTGCATACATTCCCTCCTTTTTCTCGGCTTATAGAAATTACCGTAAAGCATACTGACAAAAAAATGGCACACCATGCGGCGGATCTTCTGGTCAAGGAACTTCATGACGCACTTAAAGGAGTGAAAATTCTCGGCCCAGAGCAGGCGGTCATCTCCAAGATCAGAAATGAGTATTTACAATCTATTTTATTGAAGATTCCAAGAAATCAAGGCAGGTTGACTGAGATAAAATCACGATTGACTGAACTATGTTCGTCATTGCTGGAGATCAAGGAATATAGAAATTGTAAAATTGTTTTCGACGTGGATCCGGTTTAGTTCCGGGCCGCTATTGGTTTGCAGCAAGATGAAGAAGTGGCCTGATGAGGCCTGTCAGGGTGAGCTAATCTATCACCTCAACAATCCGTTCAGCATAAAACGGTTTACCTGACACGGTCACCCCCTCCAAGACAATTCTATAGCGAGTCTTTAAGTCAGCGGCATAATATGAAATTATAGCCTCACCTTTATCGTCAGTCGCAACATCCGGATTCCAATACAGGGTAGAGCGAAAATCGACCTTTTCCTGACTCTCAACAGGAGTCGCATAGTTGGGAGAAGAAAATGGTATGACGGGTGAATATCCTTCTACTTTCATCACCTGAAAATATCGTTTGTTAAATAATCCAGGTTGGCCATCCTGTGCCCCGAACACCATAATCCATTGATCCGTTGAATTTTAAAACATCCACATGGTCAATAGAAGAAAGACTGATTTTGGTCAGACGCTGATAAATTCCATCCGGCGAAAAATAAGAGACACCGTTAATAGCCAGCAATGGCTCCTGGCTATTCACAACCAGATTAAAGCTGACTGTATACTTGATGATATTGTCTTCGATGTAGGGCACAATACGCAAACCCGGAATTTTACTTTGCAGAGCCTGAATAAGTGAACTGAATTTTCCTTTTCGTATCCAATCGGCCTGTAGTATATAGTCCGGTTCATAGTGTTTCTTACCCGCCTCATTACTTTCATGACGGGTAGTTTCAACAGATACCGACTTCAACATTTTAGAACTTGACGGAAGTTGATAATTAAATCTGGCTCGTTGAGGCGTTACCTTTCGTTCAATTGTCAGATTCAATTGATCAGGAAGATTGGAAACAGGAATCTTATCAGGTTTGTCCAGTACAACCGTTCCATTGGGCTTACCTCTCTTACCCTTTGCCAGAAATGCAAATTCCATAAAATCGATAAAATGAAAACCTGTTATCATGAATTTACCCTCCGGATCAGTTTTGACGGATGCAACGTCATGATCAGATCCTTGAATAATCATTACACTGCTTTTGCCTTTCTGCTTTTCATTTTTGACAGTTCCGCGAAGACTGATGCCATATTCAATATTGTAGAAAGGTTTTAAGTTGCCCATGAATATATTACGAGGATTTGAAAATTCATCAACGATATTTTTTGATCCGGCGATAGGAGTAACCTGTGTTAGGTCGGTAATCGAAACCGAGAAGTTGCCTGAAAGTGCCTCGCCATCCTTATCTTTCAACGAGACCTTAAGAGATACCTTTTCCCGAACATTGTAAATTTCCTTTTCCGGTTTAATGTCAACCAGAATAGCTCCAGTTGAGGGCGTGGGGGAAACAACCGTTCCTGATGGCCAATCCATAGGAGAAAGTACAGGGATAGGCTTTATATAAAAATATTTGTCCCCATAGTTGCGCTGCCATCGGGTATAGGACCTAAGAAAATATGATCCCGGCTGCATGGTGTCCGGCAACACGATGTTTCCGAAAGAGCTTCCCTGATCAATAAAGTACGAGTAAGAGTGGAGTATCTTTTTTTGAGAATCAATTAACTCCATGTACAGCACTCTGCTCAGAGTATCCATCCTTTGGGAATTGCCATATTTTAGAAACGCCTTAAACCAAATCACTTCGCCTGGATAATAATAGGGCTTATCGGTAGTAATATAAACCTGTTCCTGAAGTTCTTTCCACGTCGAAGATTTTAGCGTATCAATATTCCTCAACAATGGAGCGGGTTGTTCTGGCTGATAATTGTAAGGCAGCAAGTCCGCTACTCTCAATTGGCCCATGTATCCGGAAACAATCATATACTCCGGATCTTGAACGATACCTTCATCATTAACAGAAACTGACGCGTTCGCAAGTTCAATCCAGGAAACAGGCGAATTGAAATCAATGTATGTTCTGGATTTCGTCTCGCCCTTCTGATAATGTACTTCTATCTTGCTTTTATTATTAAATATCAACCTTGACCTTCCATTTTTTCGATCAATCAGAACGGTAATTTTAGACGGATCCATCTCTTCTATTGAGATTCCAAGTTCTCTCGTGAAATATGACGACCGGACATGGTTCTTTTCGAATCCAAGCTTGTCGCTATACAACACAAAGCCCTCCGACTTGGTCTGGCTCCGAAGGATGGCACGAAATAAATGCGTATACGAACCAAAATATGCCTTCATTCTATTTTCTTCCCACCTTTTCGCAAGCGTTGTATCATTAGTTTTCATTTCTTCAAACCGTACATTACCCCTGATTGAATACGATTGTTTGTTGGACGTGAAGCTTGTAAGAAAATGAGTCAGTGTGTATCCCAACGCGAGATTTTCAATTTGGACAGGTTCAGATGCAGTCGCAAACAAGAGGTCGCCGTCGCCCGCTTCGCCTTCCTTGAACTCGAGGACCCATGGATTGATTATTTTACATGAAGAGGCATTTTTGGTCTCACCGAGAAAAACACGGTTGAATTTCTTTAGTTGTTCATCCCATTTTTTATCGCGCTTGCTTTGCACCTGGATGTTATCAAGTAACTTCTTATCTGGTAACAACCTGGCAGTAAGTTCCAATGATTGATTGTCGCTCAGCGTAATCCTCCTCTGATAGGATTCATAGCCGACGAATGAAAACACCACCTCAACTTCACCTGCTGGCAAATTGGACAATCTGAAAAAACCCTTGTCATCCGCAGCTGCTCCGAAGGTGGTGTGATTTATAAAGATATTTGCGAATGGGAGTGACTCAAGTGTTTCTGCGTCCAGAACGCGGCCACTGATACTGGCTTGACTGATAGCTAGGGTGGGAAGACAAATAAGAACCAGGAACAGGAAGAATTTCATATTTATACCGCTACAAAGTAGTGATAATAGTCGATCTGAAATCAGCCACCTCGTGATTCAATATTCAATATTAATACTAATAATTTTGAAGGTCGAAGTCGAATGCCCACTATCGAATGTAACGCCTCAATAGGTTTAACCCAATATATCCCAGTCATCATTCAAAACCGTAATAGCATGATGCGCCGTCAGATCAAATTGGCAGGGCACCACCGAAACATAGTTATTTGCAATCGCCCATTCATCATTGTCTTCACCTTTGTCGAAGTTGACAAAGCTGCCAGTCATCCAGAAATATTTGCGGCCATTGGGGTCCTTTCGTTCGTCAAACTCCTCCACCCATTTGGCATTGGCCTGCCGACAAATACGAATGCCATTTAGTGGTTCTTTCTTTTTTGCGGGAAAATTAACATTAAGGGCAACTCCTTTGGGTAGTCCTTTTGTTAAAACCTGGCTGGTGATCTTCTTGATATATTCCAGTGTGTGAGAAAAGTCGGCATCATTGCCATAATCACAAAGTGAAAAACCAATTGCCGGCGTACCTTCAATGGCCGCTTCAATCGCCGCAGACATCGTGCCAGAGTACAACACACTGATAGAAGTATTGCTCCCATGATTTACGCCACTGACCACCACATCCGGCTGGCGTTTACCTTTCAAAATATAGTGACGCGCCATCTTCACACAATCCGCCGGCGTACCTGAACATTCAAACGCACGAGCACCTTCAAAAATGGTTGATTCTTTTAACCGTAGCGTATCACCCACAGTAATAGCATGACCCATACCTGATTGAGGCCTGTTGGGTGCTACCACCAGAACCTCTCCGAGTTCCTTCATGACTTCAACTAAATTGCGAATACCGGGCGATGTAATCCCATCGTCGTTAGAAACTAAAATCAAAGGCTTGGTCATGCTTATTTATAAAGGGAGTTGTGATATTCTACAATCTGGGCAAACTGATATTTATCGTCTATCTTGAGTTTATTGGTCTTCATATATCGCTCCACCTGATCTCCCTTGTTTCCCATCAAGTAAATCAGGTCGTTCTTTTTGCCATCAAACGGCTCAATGGTCCCATTGTCTTTCAGAATAAAAAACTTGTTCACCAAAACAAGACGGCTGGTTGATCCATAATAATAGTAGGAACTGGGATAACTCCGGTACTCGAGTGCTTCGCGACACAGAAGGGTTATTTTTCCTTCTGTAAGCAATTCAAAAAAAACTGGCGCCTTATAACCCGTTGCCGCAGCGAAAGGAAGCGAATAAAATTGTCTGTAGTGCTTAATAGTTTGATCGAAGATCTCGAAGAAGAGTACTTTACGAGCAGTAAATGATTCGAGTTTGTTGTTTTTTTCAAACTGCAGCAAATCACTTTGCAGATCATACTTAACATTCCCCTTCACTGTATCTCCTTGCTCCAAAACTATTTTTCCTTCATGCCAGAACTCAAAGGCAAATTTCTGAGCATATGTTCCCGAAGACGAAAATATCAGGAAAAACAAAATAATAGAACTAAACCTCATAGATGCTTTAGGATAGTATGACCTAATTTATCGCGTTTGGTTTTAAGGTAACGTTCGTTGTGTTTATTGGGTATTGTTTCGATGGCTACATTCTCCACAATTTCCAGGCCATATCCCATTAAACCCACCCGTTTTTTTGGATTGTTAGTGATGAGTCGCAATTTGGTAATCCCCAGATCATACAGAATCTGTGCGCCAATTCCATAGTCACGATTGTCCATATCAAAACCCAACTGAAGATTTGCCTCAACGGTATCCAGTCCTTCTTCTTGTAATTTATATGCTTTCAACTTGTTGAGTAACCCAATTCCACGGCCTTCCTGTTTCATATATAAAACCACACCCTTGCCGGCATCCTGAACCATCTTCATCGCCACGTGTAACTGGGTACCGCAATCACATCTGCAGGACCCAAAAATATCACCGGTCACGCACGATGAGTGTACACGTACCAGCACCGATTCATCTTTTTTCCATTCTCCTTTGATCAATGCCAGGTGCAGTTCACCGCTATCAATTTGTTCATAAGCAACGAGCTCGAAATCTCCGTATTCCGTTGGCATCGCCACATCCACCCTCCTCCGGATCTGACACTCCTTCTTCATTCGATACGCAATCAGATCTTTGATTGATACGAGCTTAAGTCCAAACTTATCCGCAACTTTTCTGAGATCAGCAAGTCGCGCCATGGTACCGTCCTCATTCATAATTTCAACCAGTACACCCGCCGGACTGAATCCAGCCAAACGTGCAAGGTCAATAGCCGCCTCTGTATGCCCCGCTCTTCTCAACACCCCTTCGCGTCGTGCCCTCAACGGGAAAATATGGCCAGGCTTACCAAACACTTCCGGCTTTGTTAACGGATTTGCCAACGCACGAATTGTTTTAAAACGATCGTGGGCAGAAATACCCGTTGTACACCCATCACCTATCAAGTCGACCGACACTGTAAACGGCGTCTCAAAAACAGCGGTGTTTTTTCCAACCATCATATCGAGGCCCAACGCGTCACACCTGTCCTCCACAAGAGGAACACAAATCAATCCTCGCCCCTCACGGGCCATAAAATTGACGATGTCTGCAGTGATGGCTTCCGCGGCGCAAATAAAATCGCCCTCATTTTCACGGTCTTCATCATCCACCACAATAATCAGTTTCCCATCCCGGATCGCCGCAATGCCCTCTTCAATACTGTCCAACTTTATCTCTTCGCTCATTTTATTTCAACCTTCAGTTTGCTAACAAAAATCAATTCAAGGCAGTTCCTATCGCGCTACAACAATACCCAGGAGGGATGCCAGTTCGCGCTCCGCCTTTTTTAAATTATCCCTTTGCTCCAAATAGGCATCAACTTCCTTTTCCGGACCATCGGCTCCCAGCTCGCGGATTTTATTTAAATTATCGGTCATCATTTTTTTAACCTTCCAGAACTTAAGACGATTAACATTGGCGTGCGTCATCTCAGTCAACAACTCTGATTCTTCAGAAATATAGATGTGCTTCTTTCGCCAGTTAGGACTTATTTCCTCTCTGGCGGTAATCAATTCAGCAACCACGTTCCTCATCTCTTTACTTCCATGAGTGATAAGGTATTGGGCATCTAAAATTTCACTCCGCTGAAGTCCTGAATGAAAATAATCGAATATCTCTTTGAAAATCGGACTAGTGAATTCAACATCATCAAGCTCACTGATCAAATACTCGGCAACGGTATGCTCTCCAACCGAAACGCTTCCATACCGAATCAATAATCTTGCAGTCTCCTTTTCCTGATAAAAAACAGAATCTTGATCATCAGTTGGACCAATGTTTGCATCAACAGTGGATTCAACAAGCTCATTGTTGTCAACACTAACAGACGGCCTCGATGACTGACCCTTCTCTTTCTGTCTTTTATTACGCTCGTCAACAAGTAACTTGTTAAGCTCAGTTAGTAACACCGCCTCACTGATCTTCAACTGCTGGCTGGTCTCCTGAAGATAAACAGATCGTTTGATAGGATCTGGAATTAACGCAATACTCCCGACTATTTCTTTTATGGACTCAGCTTTCTTAATAGGATCATTGCCCGCCTCATTCGCATACAGCCCAGACTTGAACGAAATGAAATCCTGCGACTTCTGAGCGAGGTAACGTTGGAACTCTGACGTGCCAACCTTTCTGGAATAACTGTCAGGATCATCGTTGTCTGGCAACAACACTACGCGAACATTCAATCCTCCCTTCAAAATCAAATCGATACCACGTAGTGCCGCCTTGATACCCGCGGCATCACCATCAAAAAGCACTGTTACATTTTCCGTAAACCTTTTAATGAGTTTAATCTGCTCTTCCGTAAGCGCCGTACCTGACGAGGCTACTACGTTTTCCACATCCGCCTGATGCATCGAGAGGACATCGGTGTAACCTTCCACCAAAAAACAATTATCTTTTTGCCGGATAATATTCTTCGCCTGGTAAAGTCCATAGAGCACATTGCTCTTGTGATAAATTTCTGTTTCAGGTGAGTTGATGTACTTGGGCTGATTCTTATCTTTACCCATCATCCGGGCGCCAAAGGCAATTACCTTCCCGGATAGGTTTTGCACTGGAAAAATTACCCTTCCGCGAAAACGATCATAGGTCCTTCCCTCCTCATTCTTTACAACCAGGCCTGTTTTTTCAAGCAGATCTTTATTGTAATTTTTCTTTATTGCTTCATCGCTTAGATTGTTCCAACCTTCAAGCGCATAACCGAGTTCAAATTTCTGGATAGTGCGGTCATTGAACCCACGCTCGCGGAAATAACTCAATCCTATTGCCTTGCCTTCCTCTGACTCGAAAAGATTCTGATGATAGTAATCTTTTGCAAAATTCATGAGGATATATAATCCCTCACGTTCACTTTGCTGCTCACGCAATTCATCTGATTGAGCCGTTTCCTGAATTTCTACTCCGTACTTTTTGGCGAGAAACCGGATCGCCTCGAGGTAACTCATTCCCTCGTGCTCCATCACAAACGTTATGGCATCCCCACCTTTGCCGCTGCTGAAATCTTTAAAAATTCCCTTGGCGGGAACAACAAAAAACGAAGCCGATTTTTCGTTGCTGAAGGGACTGAGTGCTTTGTAATTCTGACCTGACCGCTTCAAGGAAACAAAGTCGCTGATTACATCGACAATGTCGACGCGGCTTTTGACTTCATCTATGGTTTCGCGGTTGATCACTCCAAAACTAATTCAGGACAATTTTAAACTATTGGGCTTCAAAGATAGTTATTCCGAAGGTACTGGGTGCATTAGACATTAGAACAACATGAGAAAATATGGCCCAAAAGAGTATTAAAAATCGGTTTTTGACTGAACTGTTGGGAACTGAGAAACGGCCCAAAAAGACATTGAGGCACGCGAAAGTAAAATTTACCCAATCTCACGATGCCTGATGCCTATGCCCCCGGTATTCGTTAAATTCGCACCTTTAAACCGAACACATTGACAAAGGAAGATATTTTAAAGGCCCTTTCTACCGTGAACGACCCGGATCTGAAACAGGATCTTGTTACGCTGAATATGATCCGCGATGTTGAAGTCAGGGATGAAAACGTGAGTTTCACTGTAGTGTTAACCACGCCCGCCTGCCCGCTGAAAGAAGTAATCAGAAGAGACTGCGAAGCGGCAGTACGGAAGGTGGTGGGACAGGACTTTCCGGTACTTATCAACATAACTTCTTCGGTCACCACAATGAGGGATAACACTCCCCTTTTGCCAGGTGTAAAAAATATTATTGCAATTGCGTCAGGGAAAGGTGGCGTCGGTAAATCGACAGTCACAAGTAATCTCGCTGTTGCACTGGCGCAGTCTGGTGCAAAAGTAGGCTTGATCGACGCCGATATTTTTGGTCCGTCAATACCCGTTATGTTTAACTGCGAACGTGACCAACCTGAGGTCAAAGCTATCAATGGAAAAAATTTCATTCTACCATTGGAGCAATATGGAGTAAAGTTGATTTCCATTGGCTTCCTTGCTCCACCCGATAGCGCCGTTGTTTGGCGCGGTCCAATGGCAAGTTCTGCGCTGAAACAATTCATCAGCGATACTATCTGGGGCGATCTTGACTATTTGCTTATTGATCTTCCTCCAGGCACCAGTGATATTCATCTTACGCTTGTGCAAACAGTGCCTGTAACCGGTGCATTAATCGTTACCACTCCACAAAAGGTTGCCATCGCTGATGCAACAAAAGGTCTTACCATGTTCAGGCAGCCTCAGATCAATGTACCGATACTGGGAATTGTGGAAAACATGGCCTGGTTCTCTCCTGCCGAACTTCCGGACCATAAATACTTTATCTTCGGTAAAGACGGTGGAAAGAACTTATCGGAAAAATTTAATGTTCCCCTTCTCGGACAAATACCGTTGGTTCAAAGCATTCGCGAAAGCGGAGACAGTGGACTTCCGGCTGTGATGAAAGAGGGGATTACTGCTACCGCGTTCACCGATCTGGCGAAAGCAGTTGCCCGACAGATTGCGATTAGAAATGCTACATTTGCACATACCAAAAAAGTTGAGATCACTGTATGACCACAACCACCAAATCCGAAGAGCTGATCCAGCGCATTGAAGCTTCGCTTGATAATATCCGGCCTTACCTAGAGGCTGACGGTGGCAACGTGAGAATCCTGGAAATCACAAAAGATTTTGTGGTAAAACTCGAATTTCTTGGAAATTGCGGAAACTGCCCTATGTCCACCATGACGTTCAAGGCTGGTGTAGAGGAGGCTATAAAAAAGTCATTCCCTGAGATTCGTTCGATCGAAGTAGTCAATTTGACCCCACTTTAGGGTTACTGCTTTACTTTCTGAAGGGATTAATCATAGATTCCATTTTCCGTCGTTAAACCAATGATTTGAATCCAACTCTAACCTCACAGACTTCTTAGCCTGATGAACCGTATCCATGCTCTCATATTTTTATTGAGTGGGTTCCTGCTTTTTCTTTCCCCACAAACGGGGCTAGGTCAGACCCGATGTGGTACTGTTGAACTTGATAAAATCCGACACTCGAACGTCGCTGAAAGAGATCGTCAGTTTGAAGAATGGATGCGGTCAAAGATCAATCAGCCCCGAATGAGGACATTTGGATTGGAGAGCACGCAGGCAGGTACCTATATAATTCCGGTGGTGGTTCACATCATTCACAGCGGTGAACCAATCGGCACCGGCACAAATCTTTCCGTCGCACAGATCAATTCCCAGATCCAGGTTCTGAATGAAGATTTTAACCGCATGAATGCTGATGCTTCAAGCACACCTGCCGTATTTTTACCTGCAGCAGGTAGTCTGAATATTCAATTCGTTCTCGCCAGACAAGATCCGGATGGCCTGCCAACCAATGGAGTTACCAGAACGCTTGGAACAAAAACGTCATGGACAATGGCTGATGAAAAACAGTTCAAGGCACTGAGCTATTGGGCTGCAGAGGATTACCTTAACATTTGGGTGTTAAACCTTGCGGGGAATTTACTTGGCTTCGCTCAATTGCCGGAATCAGCTCAACTCCTGGGTCTTGAAGATGCTTCACCAGATCGACTGACGGATGGCGTCTTTATTCATTACAGATGTTTTGGTTCTGGCACTTCTTTTAACCTGCTCACACAATATAATAAAGGCCGAACTACTACCCATGAGGTGGGACATTTTTTCGGCCTTCGACATATGTGGGGAGATGCCAATTGCGCGACGGACTATGTTGATGACACTCCATATCAAACAACAAACACTGACAACTGCCCGACACATCCACAGGCATCTTGTGACGTGCCCTCCAAGCCCTCAAAGATGTTTCAAGATTTCATGGACTATACAAACGACGTATGTATGAACCTTTTCACCAATGGCCAGGGAGCGCGCATGACCGTTGTTATCGAAAATAGTCCGCGGAGATTGAGTTTACTCTCTTCTAAGGGTGCAGTACCTTCCGGAGACCAGGTTAACGATGCTGAACTCACGTCGATCGTAAGTCCGGGATTGGTTCATTGCGTAACCTCACCGATGATCCAGTTCAATTTAAAAAATCTAAGTACCTCTGCGATCACAAGTTTCCAGCTAAAGAAGGTTTTCAACGGAGGTGTTGCGGTAACACAGACGTTTAGCAACGTGTTGATCGATATTGGTGATGAGAAACAATTTGAACTTACAGCATCACCCTTGATGTCAGGTCGCAATCTTATCACCCTTACTGTCATCAATCCAAATGGTTTTCCTGATGATATCCCCGCCAATAGCACATTGACGTTTGTTACTTATGTTGACAAAACGAACGAAACTGCACCTCTACGGCTGTCGTTTGACAATTCAACGGAGGTACCGTGGTTGATTGCCAATCCTGGTACCAACCTGGATTGGGAATTTGTTAGCACTTCTAAAAATAAGTCTTTGGTTTACAAGGCATTCAACAATAGTATGATTGGCCAGGAAGCGTGGCTGGTAAGTCCCGTACTCGACTTTTCAAAGAATTCAAAAAACAGTTTTTTCTTTGATGTCAGCTATGCCCAACGAGTTCCTCAGGATGATCGCTTGAAACTTGTGGTCTCCGATGATTGCGGACTAACCTATAAGACCGTTCTCTTTGATGAAGCCGGAAGTGTGTTTGGCGTTACTACTTCGGGTTCGGAGTGGACGCCCACCTCCAATTCTGACTGGAGTCGTCAATATATAAACATCGATGAACTTTCAGGAAAGAAAAACATACGGATGGCCTTCATTGCTTCTAATGATCATGGTAATAATCTGTACATGGATAACCTTGAGATCTTTGCAGACGACAGTCCTAGTCCAATCATACTGAATGAGCCCTACAAACTTTATTATTCTACTCGCAATACCCTCTCGGATATCGCCTTGTCGTTCAACCTTCCTCAAAAGAAAGATGTGCGGCTTCAGATCTTCTCCCTCCTGGGCCAGGTAGTGGCGGATAATATCCTCCCGGAAACAATAAATCAAACCTATTATTTTGACCTCGGTCTTCAGGCCTCCGGGCTCTATCTCTTCCGGCTACAAATCGACAATCAGGTCAGCACAACGAAAGTATTCATAGGGCATTAACAGGATTTTCTATCTTTGGATTGATTTAAAAAATCAATGAGCAAAATCAACGTTGCAATCCTGTATGGCGGACGCTCTGTCGAGCACGCTGTCTCCGTAAATTCCGCCAAAAACATCTTTGAATTTATCGACCGGAAGAAATTTAATCCTATCCCCATCGGCATAACACAGAAGGGAAAATGGTACCTGACCAAGGCCGTCAATAAGGGCATACAGAAAGGCAAGCCCCTTTCCGTAGAACTTGATCCAAAGAAACCTATCCTCAAAAGTGGCGCTCAAAAAGTTAAGGTTGATGTTGTGTTCACACTCCTGCATGGCACGGATGGTGAAGACGGCAGCATTCAGGGAATGTTAAAATCACTTGATCTTCCAGTGGTTGGCACAGGGGTGCTCGGATCGTCACTTTCCATGAATAAAATTGTTGCCAAGCGCCTCATGAGAGAGGCTGGCATTCCGGTAACGGATTTTATACCAGTAAACTTTTATGATCCAACGAAGCCAACATTTGAAGAGGTTAAAGAGAAGCTTGGACTTCCGTTTATGGTGAAGTCAGCGAGCCTGGGTTCTTCCGTTGGTGTAACAAAAGTAAAATCGAAAGCTGAGTTTACACCAGCCGTCGAAGAATCTTTCCGGTACGATCATGAATTGCTTTTTGAAAAGTATGTGAAGGGTCGTGAGATCGAATGTGCTATCCTTGGCAACGGTCCACCGCAGGCATCATTGCCAGGTGAGATCATCATCAGCAAGGAATATGAATTTTATACGTTTGATGCCAAATATGTTGATGGGAATGCGGTGATAATTGATGTGCCTGCAAAACTACCGGCTGATGCAGTAGATAAAATCCGCTCGATATCAGTACGGGCATTTCAGGCGTTAAAATGTGAAGATTACGCCCGCGTTGATTTGTTTTATACAGAACGTGGTGACGTCTATGTTAATGAAATCAATACCATTCCGGGTTTTACAAATTCAAGTATGTACCCAATGATGTGGAGAGAACGAGGCATTTCATTTTCCGACTTGATTTCGAAATTGATTTACCTTTCGCTGGAGCGCAATAAACTGAATGACCGCATCCAGCATAATTTTAATTCTTCTCTAAAATTCTGAAAGACAAATGAAATTTAAACTTCCATTTGAAGGAAAGTCTACCCTCGGTTATGTTTTGGCCACCATCGGGTTGTCGATTTCAATTGTTTTACTCCTTGGTATTTTTTACTTCTACATATTCCTGCCTAGCTCAACCAATCACGGCGAGGAAATTCCCGTGCCAGACCTGACTGGAAAAAACATTTCGGAAATTGAAGCCTTGCTATTACCCCTGCAACTTCGATATGAAGTGGGCGACTCGGCCTATTCTGCCGACTTTCCTCCACTGACAGTGTTGCAACAGTTTCCAAAGCCCGGTGCTGCTGTAAAAGAAAATCGCAAGATCTATCTTTCTGTTAACAGAGCATCCCCTCCAACCTTGCCGTTGCCAAACCTGTTCGGCGAAGGCAACTCTGGTTCATTACTGAATGCTGAAGCCCTTTTGAGAAGCAATGAACTTGTGCGCGGTCGAGTCATTTATCAGCGCCACCCAAGCCGGGATTTGCTTATTGAAATAAGAATGGATGGCAAGGTTGTAACACCCGGAATCCGCATTCCAAAAGGCTCGGTCATCGATCTGGTAGTGGGCGATGGCGCTGGCCCAAGGGACTTCCTTGTTGGGAATTTTGTTGGAATGCCTATCAAAAATGCCATTTTGCGGCTCGGAAACCTGAGTCTGCACCAAGGCTCAATATCCACAATACCCGCCGATCTTGATACTACTGATGTCACTGTCTACGTTCTCAAGCAATTCCCCATTGCTGGAGACTCAGTCAGCATAGGCGACCCTATTGATCTCTGGATCGGTCTGAAAGGCACTGCTGTGCCTGAGGAAGATGAAGAGGAGGATGAACAACCAACGAAACCGTAGCTTGAAGATTTTTATTTTTCAGTTAGTAAGCCTCCTCACGCTTTCCCCTGCCTATGCACAACTGGTAGAGTATCCTATTGGTTCGTATGGAAATTACCCAGCTAAAAATAAAGCAACCTCCAGGACACAAGCCGTTACCCTAAACCTCCCCTTTTGGGATGACTTTTCAACGTCCGACTCTTCGATCAATAAGAATCTTTGGATCTCAGGCGACTCCGTATTTGTGAACAATGGAATTGGAATTCATCCGCCATCGAAAAATGTAGCCACCTTTGATGGAGTTGATCACAAGGGAAAGCCATACAGCGTCAATGACGTTCTTGCCAAAGGGTTTGCCGATCAATTGATCTCGCAGAGGATCCGGCTGGACCTCGTGGACCCCGCTCTTCGACCGACTGTCTTTATAAGCTTCTTCTACCAGGTAAAGGGGCGTGGGGAATCACCCGACCCGGGAGATCAGCTGGTTTTGTCTTATCTGAACGCCGATAAAAAATGGGAAGTCATCTATTCTATTGAAAACAGCGCTTCGCTCCTTCCAGATAGATTTTATCAGGCAGTGATTCCGATCGCCGACGCTCGCTTCTATCACCAGGATTTTCAATTCCGCTTTCACAACTTCGCAAGGCTTTCGGGTCCATATGACACCTGGAACCTCGACTACATTTATGTTAATGTTAATCGCAATGCCGATGACACATCTTATACCGATCGCACGATTTCGACCTCCCTCACGTCACTTTTTGACGAATACTATTCAATGCCCGCGAAGCATTTTTTACAAAATCCTGCGGGAAATCTAAAGAAGCCCTCAATCGAACTGTATAACTTAAAGAAAACATCTGTTACTCCAGGCGACGGCGATCAACCATTTAGTTATTCTTCTGAAGCAGTGGTCACAACAAAAAAAGGCCAGACAACGACTTCTGTAAAAATAATACTTGACCAGGCCCAAAAACCGGACGACGATAGTCCGATAAAATCACTGACATTTTATAATCTTACATTGAACAAGACGCTACCCGTAAGTGCCTTTCAGGCAAATGCCGATTCCATTGGGATAAAATTTAAATTCTCGGTCAACACAAAAGACAATGTATTGCCTGGCCCTTTGAACGGTGATTATGATCCAGTTAAGTATAGCCCGATTGATTTCAGACTGAATGATACCACGCTTATGAAATCAATATTATCAAACTATTATGCCTATGATGATGGTGTCGCGGAATATGGCGCGGGCTTGAATCAGGCGGGGTCGTATGTTGCGTTCAAATATCATTTTAAAGGAACAAAGCCAGACACGCTTGTCTCAGTTGATATTTACTTTCCAGAGTTTGGCGACAACACCAGCCAGTCAATCCTGCTTCAGGTACGAAAAGACCTATCCGATACACCCTCCTCTATCCTATACCAGGGCCAGGTGACTGTCAACCGCTCAACAAAAAATATTTTCAAAACCTATACGCTGGATCCGGCTGTGGTGATCAGTGGCGATTTCTACGTTGGGTGGAAACAGGTCTCAAATGCTTCGATCCCGTTCGGGCTGGACAAGAACACCGATAGTGCCGACAAGATTTATTATAATACTACGGGCACCTGGATACAGAACACCACCGTGATTGGAAGTATGATGGTTCGTCCCGGATTTGGATCGGGCAAACCCGAAATAATTACCGGAGTTGAGAATGAAGTGCACATTCCTATTTATCCAAATCCTACCACCCGGATCTGTTACCTTCCCGCTGACGCGGAATTTATCTACGCTGTTGATGTGACGGGAAGACGAATCGAAACAGAACTCCAGAATCTGACGGATCGTAAATCTATGACTTTCATATCTTCCATTTCAGGCCTTGTTATTGTCCGATACAACCTAAAAGGAAAATTGTATACCGAAAAAATCATGGTGCGGGGACAATAGCTTCAATCAATTCGAGAGGTGCCGGCGTAAAGCAGATTATGAATACACCAAGCGCAATCCATCCAAATATCTTTCTTTCCCGGGTAAGAGGCGCTTCAATTTCCGATGGTGGATGTAATATTCCCATAAAACGCCCAATCAAAAGGGCGAACAACAACCAACCAGGATATCCGGAAACTCCTGGAAAAACAATGACCAAGAGATATTGAACAGAAAACATGATGACTGCAGCCATCAATTGATTCTGCCATTTCCACTTCAGACCCGTAAGACATATGTAAATAAATCCTACAAAAAACGGAATTGACATTGGATACGGGATATTTATATCAAAAGGAAATTCAAGTGTTTTTGCTGGCACTACAACACCAAGACCCGCAAAAAACAAAAACAAGATAAAAACAACTGACGCTACCTGGCGATGACCCCGGAAACCCAGCAGGCCATACACAACGTGTCCACCGTCCAGTTGCCCAATAGGAAGAAGATTGATGCTAGTAAATACGAGGGAAAGAAAACCCGCGAACAAAAATGGATAATGAATAATTTCATGTCCATTGGGTATTCTCGCGGGATCAGCAACAAACTTTTCAAAAAACAAAAAGAGAAGATTCTTGCCCGTGATAATATCGATCGTTCCCTTTGGAAGATTCTCTGGTAAGTAAACGAAGTTGGCATAATCCAATCCATACTGTGCATACTCGGGATGAAACTGGAAAACATATTCAGGTGGCGGTAACGTGGCAAATCCATACCAGAGTATTCCAAACGCCACTACAAATCCTGCCAACGGTCCGGCAATGCCGATGTCGAAATTCTGTTGCTTTGTATGTACCGGACTTTTAAGTCGAATCACTGCACCAAGCGTACCAAGCATTAACTGGAAAGGTGGTAGGGGAATGAAATATGGAAGCGTTGTTCTGACTTTGTAGTGGATTGCCATAAAATAATGACCAAATTCATGAACCGTCAAAATCAACAGGAATGGTATTGAATACGACATACCACTTACAAAGTCGGCCCATGTATAGTCGGGTGCCAGAATATATTTGCCGTAAACCCACTCAGATCCGGCGATAGTTGTAGTAACAAAAGTGATTAGGAAAAGGCCAGCATGTAGCGCGATCTTCTTAAACGTTAATTCCTTCATAGTCTCCAGTCAAAAAAAATGCACCACCCTCGGGATGGCGCAACTAGGTTATGCGGGCAAAAATACAATAAGATTGGTCTTAAGTTTTACTCTTTAGTCTTTTATCTTTAACTACTTTATCACCTGCACCCAGTTCTTGCACGTCGTTTGCCCGTCAATTTTAACTTCGTAGAAATAAGTTCCCGCCGACAGATTCTCCGCCGCCCAGTTATCCTTGTAGTCTGCATTCTCATAAACTTTGACTCCCCACCGGTCGTACACCACAAACGATACTTTCACACCGGATTGTGAGATTAGCTGATCTCCATATTTTATCTTGAAGGTATCATTCAAACCCTCTGACGCGCCGGGTGTGATCACGTTTGGAATAAATAACGTATACACCGGCAGAGTCTGAAGCTTATCATACACACACACTCCCTTGTTGCCGGCAATTCTAAATGCATAGGTCCCATCCTGCTTGTATTCATGCTGTACCACTTTCTCATGAGACGTGGTACCATCCCCGAAATCAAAAAACGTATCCTCCAAGCTGTCGGTTTGATTGATTACCCGGAGCAGTGGCCTTGAGGTGCACCCATACGACTGGGTTAAATCATATTTAAAAGCAATACCCGGCACCACACTGACTTTTACAGTGTCTTTCTTTATACAGCCGTTCACATCTGTGATCTTGATATAATATTGTGTGTCTTTTGCCGGCGTGACAGTTGGAGACGCCTGCGTTGACGTGAAGGTTCCATCCGCAGTTTTCCACTCGTAGGCCACTCCTCCCGAAGCTGAAAGCTGTGTTGACACATCTTTGCAGATCGCCTGGTCGGCCCCAGCAACTCCTTGGGCTAAATAAACATTCACAATCGTAAACGTGGAGTCCGATTTTATGCAGGTGCCTGAATCAACTGCTTTTAGTTTCACCGTGTATTGGCCAGGCGCCGCGTACTTATGTATGATAAGGGATGTGTCGTACTTGGTCAGCGTCGTGCCGTCTCCCAGTTTCCAGTCGAAGTGTTCCCCCCCAGTACTTTGATTTTGAAATACTATCTTATCTGGATAGCATACCTGTGTAAGTCCGGGGGCATTTAATTTTATATTGTTGGTTTGAATTCTTGCCTTCAGGGAAGAGAGATCAAATTTAAATGCAGCGTTATTACAGTTCCTGCTCCTGTTGGTGTGCGACCAGGCGGTTGGAGTAGTTGGAAAATCGGAGGTGCTGTGGCCGCTACTATTAAACGCCTGGCATCCCGAACAAACGGCGTGATATACTACCCCGCTTTTGTCAAACCGGCTCGTACCACCGTCAACGTGTGTTTTTGATTGCGTGCCCCCTAGATAGGTGCCATATACAAATTCTGAAGCATCATCGGTTAGAACCATAAAATAGAAATCAGAACCGCTGGTAGTTTTTTGATAGGCATCTGCAGTCAAAGGCATTCCAAACGTGCTACTTCCAGGCCAGAAGCCTTCTCCGGTATTAAGAATTCCACCCCAGCCCGATACATAGATTTTGTTGCAACTATTCACTAGGAAGGCAGTCGGCGAGATATCAGGAATACCCCTCCCGGATCCAAAGACCGTGGAAAATAATAATGTCGAAATATCAGGTGTGAATTTCTGAATGAATTGTCCGCTGTTGGAATTTCTATAAACTCCAGCGGTTACCGGAAAGCTGCCGGCAGTCTGACCGTAAACGTAAACCTCGTCATACTGATTGATGTCCAGGAAATAGACTTGATCGAATGCCGGTGTGCCCGTTAGTGTGGCTCCAAAAAGGCGATGCCCGTCCTGCGGCATAAATCCTATCCATCCATCAGCGGAGCCGGCAAGTATTTCCTGATAGCTGTTGGCGGTAGTGGGAAAATCCGAACTTGCGGTTCCTCCTGCAACGTAAATGCCATCGCCATGGTCCAACTTGATTGTATGTGAAGCATCCGCCGCCGATCCGCCCCAGTAGGTGCCCCAAATAATTCCGGTAAGATCCGGCTTCAGTTTTATTACGATCCCATCTGTAATACCGCCATTATAAGTTGAATCAAAACTATTGCGGACAGGAAAATCGCTCGAAGATGTCACCGAACTGATATAGATGTTTCCGTCTGCGTCAGGAAGAATATCACCCCGTAACTGGTCGCCGTAATTTGCGGTAAGGATACTGCTGGTCGGATTGAGTCCGTCATTGGCAGCTCCTCCGAGATAGGTACTCGCCAAAAGTTTGCTTCCGTCGCTGCTAATTTTGGCTACAAAAATATCGGAGCCATTTTCATAGTCGATTACATTTCGTTCAAACACACCTCCATTGAACGTCCTGTCGAATGCTCCAGGGGTAGTTGGAAAGCTGAACGAACTGGTCGTGCCCAGCACAAGTAGCTCATTGTTTTTGTTCACGACCAGACTGTGAGGTGACTCTGAAAATTCACCGCCGAGGTACGACGCGTATAGAAGGTGTTCACCCAGCGAGTCGTACTTTAATATAGCAACATCAAATATTCCGCCATAGGTTGTCTGAAATGCTCCAGGCGTGGCTGGGAAAGTTCCCTGAAAGGACGTTCCGGGATAATGATTGGTTGTGCCCGATGAATAAAGATTCCCATGTTCGCCCGGCGTTGCCGAACTTCCCCAGTTGTCTGCCGTAGATCCGGAATATGTTGAAAAGATCAGCAGTGGATCGATTACAAGCTCTTGACAATCATCATATCCTTGTGGGAAGCTGAACGAAATAACATTATTTGAAATCAAGTACTCGCAAGCCACCTCGACTTTCACACCATTGATCATCTGAAAGGCAACAGGTTTACCCTCAATGATTGACACCTGGGGAGACTTCGCCATAACCCCTCCGTTTGATGCAACAATTTCATCTGCTCCAGAGTACTGCCACTTTATTTGGCCCGGATCAGCGCCGGGCGCTACAACAAAATCATACTTTATAAAGTCACCCGACGAGTAGAGCTTCAAATCAATACATTCATACAACGAGGAATAATAAACACTTTCAAATGCCCTGGCCTTCGATGCCCAACCAGCAGGATTGCTACCCAGGAAATAATTGTAGTAGGTACTGATTGGCTGAAGCGGCCTGGCTTCAGATTTTATGTTTGATCCAATGAAGTTCACCTCCATCATGCGCCCATCGATCATTTCCTTTTCAGGAATAAGCTCAGCCTCCGATTGAAGTTGGTGGGAGCGTTCATGCATTTCTTCGATCTTCTTCTGATCCAGAAAGTAATAGGTGAACCCTCCGGGCTTTACGAACATTGACCCGCCACTTACCCGAAGGCCAAAGTCGATATCCGCGGGCCACTGGTTCTTATTTTCAACATACTGAATTTTGGGCGATGACTGCGAAAACAGAGCAATTGGAAATGCAGCCAAAAAGACCGAAGTAAAAAATAAAGTCTTGCTACTCGTCATCAGTCAGGATTTCTGCACGGTTCTTAATATCAGGCGCCCAAAAATAGTCACCTATTTCCAATGCGGCCCGTACAGTTCGCCTAAAAACAAACATGTCACCACGAAAACCATGGTGACACTTTCAAAATATGAGTGGGCCCTGCTGGGCATGATCCAGCGACCCCTTGATTATGAGTCAAGTGCTCTAACCAGCTGAGCTAAGGGCCCTCAACGAGGCTGCAAGTTTAAAGATTTTAATCCCCACTATAAAATATAGCCCCCGAATTTTGAAAATGGGGGGAATCGGTTTTTGAACTCCTCTCCTGAGCATTTCTCCTAAAACCACTGGAAGGTGCAGCACCAAATGGCACCCAGATCCAACGACGGTTGGCGAAAAAATCGGTGGTCGATGCCCACCAGTCCCTCTACCGTCTAAAATTTAAATTTCCAGGGTGTTCGTCCGTTAGGAAAAATGTGCTAAAATTGGAGGCCTAAACGTAAAAACCGTGAAATACCTGTTAAAAGGATTCATCTCACATGGTCTTACCCGAATTGGCAGTCATATGACCTTTTAATAACAAATTATTATACACCTTATGAAATTTCAACTCAATGCTTTGCTCCTGGTTTTTATCGCTTGTTTCGTATTTTCATCATGTGGCCCTAAAGGCGCCAAGGACAAAAACTCAGCTGAATTCGCAGATGCTGAGAAGTCTCTGAAAGAAGAAATTAAGGACATCGCTTACAGTATCCCCCCGCCTTCTGAGATCCCTTATTTGCTGGAGGCTTCCGGTGCCGAGTACAACCAAAGTCTGGTTAACGACCGCAAAAAAACCGATAGCTATAAGGCCCAGTCCGACAAAGCTGCTCTTAACCTTGGCGTCTACACCGCTGATATAGGCTACCTGAGCTCGTATGGTAAGACGCAAGAATCAATTGATTATTTGAATGCTTGTAAAGCACTGGCAGACGACCTGGGCGTAAGTGGTTCATTCGACCGTGCGACGCTGCAGAAATTCGAAAGCAATATTGCCAACAAAGACTCGCTGGCCGCACTTTTGAATGACGCCATGAAGAAGACTGACAAGTATCTTAAAGACGACAACCGCAGCAAGCTGGGAGCTCTACTGGTAACAGGAAGTTTCGTGGAGAGCCTTTACATTTCTACGGGAATTGTTAAGTCCTACCCTAAAGACATCTTACCAGAAGATAAAAGAAACCTGATCCTCACTCCCCTGATGAGGATTATCATCGACCAGAAGAAATCAGTATCTGAAGTAACTAAAATGCTAAGCGCTGTTGAGCAGACTGGGCCCATACCAGCAATCGTAGCAGACCTGAAAAGCCTTGAGGCCAGCTACGCTGCCTTGAATATCGAGGAGCAGATAAAGAACAACAAAGCAAATCTTGCCCTTACCGATAAAACGCTTGCAGACATTACAAGAATTACAGAAAAACTAAGGAGCGATATCGTTCAGTAAGTCAAAAACGAATAATAAAAAAAGGATTGGTCGCCAGCCAATCCTTTTTTTTGTTTCCGGTGTTGACCGTCAGGTGCTATATTTAGAATCTAATCTCCACCCCTATGAGTGAACCTGTCCTTAAATCCATACTCCGGCTGTTTGCCATAGTAGCAAAAGAAGATCTTGTCACCCAGCAAGAGCGGGATTACATTCTGGCATTTCTGAATGACCACCTGGGCAGGAAAGCTGTGATGGAAAAAATGGCTTTCTTCGACAAGTTTGTTAATGAACTTTCTCCCGACCATGAAAAAAATATTCAGCAGTACTGTCAGGAAATCAATTCCGATGTTACGCAGAAGCAAAAGGCCGTTATCCTTCTTGAACTAATGACGGTGATCCTTGCAGATGGCGTGATTTCCGAAAAGGAAAAAAGCTACGCAAAAATGATTGCCAGCTACCTCAATGTCAGCGAATCGGATATCGATCTAATGACACATTACATCCTGGGAAGCCATCGGGATTCTTACAACTCCGAAAGTATCCTGGTGATAGATTCCATTCAGGACAAACCGGGCAACTGCAAACACATCTTTCGAGATCACTTGCATGGTACCATAGCGATCCTGCACCTTACTTCAGGAGATCTTTATTTCTTCAAATTCACCGGCACGGGTGACATCTATCTCAATGGCATTCCTCAGAAATCTTCTAACATCCATCCACTCGCTCACGGGAGCAGTATGCGCTGGGAAGGTGCTGATCCGGTCTATTTTGGAGAGGCCCTTAGCTTGTTTAAACAGCTTAATAAAGGAGCAAGAACCACCTTTGAAGCAAAAAATATTTATTATGAATTCAAAAATGGCAAGCTTGGACTTCGTGAAGTGAATGTCCACGAAGAATCAGGGAATCTAATCGCATTGATGGGTGCCAGCGGTGCGGGAAAATCTACCTTACTTCAGGTACTCAATGGATCAGAAAAACCATCCAGTGGAATGGTGCTGATTAATGGTATTGATATTCACCGCGACCCTAAAAAAGTAGAAGGTGTATTTGGCTTTGTTCCACAGGACGATCTTCTAGTAGAAGATCTTACAGTTTATCAGAATCTATACTTTGCCGCCAAACTTTGCTTCGATCACCTATCGAATGAAGCAATAGATAAACTGATTCTTAAAACACTAGGTGATCTTGGACTTAGTGAAACGAAAGATCTGACGGTCGGTTCACCCCTCCGCAAGACAATCAGCGGAGGACAACGCAAGCGCCTTAATATCGGGCTGGAACTGTTGCGCGAACCTTCTGTTCTCTTTGTAGACGAACCTACCTCTGGCCTATCCTCACGGGATTCGGAAAACATCATCGACCTATTAAAAGAGCTGGCACTGAAGGGCAAGCTTGTGTTCGCCGTTATTCACCAGCCAAGTTCTGACATCTTCAAAATGTTTGACCGGCTTGTGATATTAGATACGGGAGGATACCAGATTTACTACGGCAATCCTGTTGATGCCGTTACTTACTTTAAGCAGAACATAAATCTTGTTAATAGCGATCAGGGCGAATGTCCTGAATGCGGCAACGTAAATCCTGAACAGATATTCAATATCATTGAAACAAAAGTGATCGATGAGTACGGGAACTTTACAAGCAGCCGTAAGATAGTACCAGAGCAGTGGAACGTTCTTTATAGGGAAAAAATTAAGATCCCTACTCTCATCTCATCTTCTGAGCCACCGCACTCAACCCTGCATCTACCAGGGTGGACACGACAAATGAGATTATTTGGTTTACGCGACCTGTTGTCCAAATTAAGCAACAAGCAATACTTGGCGATCAATCTGCTGGAAGCCCCACTCCTTGCATTTATCCTTGCATTTATTACCCGGTACTACAATTCAGATGACCAATACCACTCAGGTTATGTTTTTATAAAGAACCTCAACCTTCCAGCATATCTCTTCATGAGCGTAATTGTCGCGCTGTTTATGGGATTGACGGTAAGCGCCGAAGAAATCATACGTGACCAGAAGATCTTAAAACGAGAAGCGTTCCTTCACTTGAGTCGTAGCAGTTACCTGGTTTCGAAAATGGGGATATTATTTATGATCTCCGCCATACAGACATTTCTTTTCGTGCTGATCGGAAACACTATTCTTGAAATCAACGGAATGTTGTTCATCCATTGGGGAATACTTTTCACGGTTTCGTGTTTCGCCAATATGCTTGGCCTGAACATCTCTTCAGCCTTTAATTCGGCAGTCACCATTTATATTCTCATTCCTATATTATTGATCCCACAATTGATACTAAGCGGTGTGGTTGTAAAATTCGATAAGCTCAATCCGCTCATTGGGAATTCTGAAACTGTACCATTTGTTGGCGACATGATGACGTCGCGATGGGCATTCGAGGCGTCGATGGTAGCGCAATTCAAGGACAATCGCTTCGAAAAGGAGTTCTATGCGCAGGATAAAATTATTGCAGACGCCGACTATAAGCGCATCTACTACATTCCGACCCTTGAATCAAACCTGGACTTTGTCAACCAGAATTATCTTAAAAAGGAGACAAACCCAGCGGAGATCGACGAGACTCTTAAGTTAATTCAGAAAGAAATTGAGCTGGAGCTGGATGCCATCGGCCGCCAGCATTTCCTGGAGGTAGCGCTCTTGCAACGCAATACATATGATTCCTCCGTTTATGAAAAGACAAGAAAATTCTTCCAGGTATTGAAACAATACTATATAAACAAGTCGACCGCGGCTGGTAAAGAAAAGCAATTGATAGTTGACAGACTTTCGGCTGGTGAGCAAGGTAAAAAAGGATTTGAAAAATTCCGGGAATCGTATGAAAATGAATCCATTGCTATGCTGGTTAAGAACCAGGATGAACCCGTCCGAATAATTAAATCAAAGGGCCAGCTTATCCAGAAAATTTATCCTATCTACAAAGATCCGGCGCCCGATCACCTAATAGATTTTGACGCACAATTCTATCTGCCAACAAAACATTTCCTGAATGCTAAAATTGATACCCTTTATTTCAATCTGAGTGTAATCTGGTCAATTTCAATTATTCTTTATCTGACGTTATACTATAATATTTTAAGAAAGATCATTGGAGGATTCGAAAATTTGTCGTTTAGGAAATAGCCATGTTTTTTTTCTTATCAAAGACACTGAGTTACATTCTGAAGCCCCTCGTGATCATCGTGGGGCTTCTTCTGCTCTCGTGGTTTTTAAGAAACCAACGTTGGAAAAAGAGGCTTTTTGTCGTCGCAATCTCAATGCTCCTATTCTTTTCCAACGATTTTATAGCTAACGAATTTATGCGGGGCTGGGAAATGGAAGTGACCCCTTTTAACGACCTCATGAAAAAGTACGAATACGGAATTCTCTTATGTGGCGTTGCGAAAGTGGAGGTCGGTCCACATGATCGGGTGTACATTGGCTCAGCGGCAGATCGTGTCAATCACACCCTTCAGCTATACAGGATGGGCTACATCAAAAAAATCCTCATTTCAGGAGGGAGCGGCAGGTTGATTGATGTTGGCGAGCGTGAGGCAGATCAACTCTCCGATCTTCTTCAACTTATGGGCGTACCCGGAAGTGACATCATCATTGAAAACCAATCACGCAATACACATGAATCTGCCGTCGAGGTTAAGAAGATAATAGAAAAAATTACTACCCCAGATCAATGCATCCTGATCACGTCAGCGTTTCATATGCGACGCGCCATTGCGTGCTTCGCGAAAGCAGGATGGCCGACCGACAGGTTCAGCGCCGACGTCTTAAGTCACTTCCGAAACTATTCATTTGACACTCTCTTCATACCAAAAACGGAAGCCATTGGCACCTGGGGTATATTAATTAAGGAATGGGCGGGGTATGTGACGTTTTGGGGGGTTGGATATATCTGATGCTATAAAAAAAATAGTAATCCGTATCGCCCCTGTTCGTTAATGACCTGGAACTTGAAAGAACCATATTCCAGCACAAGCGAAGTATTTCGTTCGTAGATAAGAATGTTATCAATTGATTTCTTCTTATGCATAATCCTCTCACCTGCGGCTACCCTGATCAATACCCTATCTCTATTAAGAAATAAGATTCCAGAAAACATCGCTGCCTCCTGACCTGGATAAATAATATTATTCGAAGCACCCTTCCCAAAATAGTTCGCACCCTCGTTAAGCCAATGAATATAGCTATTGTTTTCAGAAATTCTGAGTTGCCTCGTTTGTTTCGCAACATCAATTTCCTCAATGAATTGGCTCATAAGCGTAGATTTTCAATACAAAGAAACAAATTTTCTACTAATTCCATAGACTTTGTTGTTTATGTCTTTTTACTTGCTACATTTGCCCTACAACGTTCTTTGTAACAATACTTATCAAGAAAGGCAGAGGGACTGGCCCTATGAAGCCTTGGCAACCGAAAGGATCAGAAATGATTCTATCTGGTGCCAAATCCAGCCTCGACGTACGTCGGGGAAAGATGAGTTGGAAAGCGAATTTTACCTGGTTAGTCAGCGGTAAACAGCTCTTCCGATTTTATCCGCGGACCTTTTGCATCAAAACCCTGCGACTTTTTTGTTAAGTGTTGTCTGAAAATGTCAAAAATCATCCAACACTGAAACAAAAATCCATGTCACTAAACACAGAAATCATTCACAGCATTCCAGTTGATGAATTGACAGGCGCAATCTCCGTCCCCATTTATCAAACAACCACATTCGTACATAGCTCTCCTGGCGAGCATCAGGGATATGACTACACCCGCTCCGGAAATCCCACCCGTAAAGTGCTCGTAGATCTAATCGCCAAATATGAGAAAGGTACAACCGGCGCCGCCTTTGCCAGTGGCATGGCAGCGATTGACGCGGTCTTAAAACTGTTGAAATCCGGGGATCATGTAATCGCGGGAAATGACATCTATGGTGGCACCTACAGGCTACTTACTACTATATTCAAGAAATTTGGCGTCGATGTGACTTTCGTAAATCTCCAGGATGAAATTGAAATTCAGAACGCTATCAAAGGCAACACTCAACTTATTTGGGTCGAGACGCCAACAAATCCATCACTAAAACTTGTTGATATCCGGGTTGTCTCTAAAATCACGAGGGCTAATAATCTTTTGCTTTGTGTCGACAACACCTTCGGATCGCCGGCAGGACAAAAACCTATCGAACTGGGTGCCGACATCGTGGTACATAGCGCAACAAAATATATCGGAGGACACAGTGATGTTATTTCAGGACTTGTGGTAACCGCCACTAAAAAATTAGGAGCAGAAATCCTCTTCATTCAAAACGCAAGCGGCGCAATATTAAGTCCTATTGAAAGCTGGCTGCTTATTCGGGGACTCGAAACACTGGAACTTCGATTCAAACAACATTCTCTTAATGCCCTTGCCGTGGCAGAATATCTCCAACAACAACCCTGGGTGGAGGAAGTCTATTACCCAGGGCTGCCCTCACATCCGGGACATGAGATCGCAAGGCGTCAGCAGAAATATTTTGGAGGGATTGTTTCATTCACATTAAAAGAAGGAACACTGGATGCCGTTAAGCAATTCACGAAAGCCGCCAAACTATTTAAGCTAGCCGAGAGCCTGGGTGGCATTAAAAGTCTTATCGCTCATCCTGTCACCATGACGCATGCGTCCATTCCAAAGGAACGTCACGCTAATTTTGGCCTTAGCGATGGGCTTCTTCGCTTGTCTGTTGGCCTTGAAGATGTCGATGATCTTATTAAAGACCTCGAAACTGCTTCACTGGTTTTGCAAACCGAAAAAGTATTCTGAATTTGGTGTATTAAAGCAAATTATTTCAAGACTCTTCAAAGCAAACTTATTTATTAATTTGAGCGCAAGAAATTCAAAATATTTAAAAATGGGAAAAATAGCCTCCGTTATTGTTGCGATCTTGTTTTTGCAATTTGACACTCGTGCACAATCCAAGCTCACTCTAATCAACAAGTCTGAACTTACCGGCATCGGTCTTCCAGAAGGAAGCAAACAGGACAAAAGAATTTTCCCAGTAGCAGCCGCCCAAACATTAATGGAAATGGAGGCTAATGACTATGGAATAAAAGTGTCTGAGAATATTGAAGTATTTAGTTTGCCACCTTCCGCTACGAACGAATTTAAAAACCAGGTATTACAACGGGCGAAAGAACTGGGCTGGCAGGTTACCCAACCAAGACCGCAGTCCAAGTTTTATCAGATCCAAAAAAATAGTCAACAGCTGTTGCTGTACCTCGAGTCTGGAAAGAAAGAGACTTCCTTTTACGTGGCACCGATCAACGCACCTATCGAAACCACTGCAACTCAAGTCGCCCAAACAACCCAAACAACTCAGGTTAAAGAAACAATAATTAGCACTCCAGTAAAGGTCACAACTGTCATCACCGCGCCAGCTGTGACTAATCCTGAACCTGTAAAAAAAGCGACCACATCAGGAAACTTCAAGTTCAATACGACCAACTTTGATGATGGCTGGATCAGCACCGAACAGGAAAATTGGGTGGAAGTAACAAAGGGAAATGTGAAGGCTCTTATCCATTACCCTAATAAGATTACTAGCGAATATTATTCGGACGGTGATGAAGCGAAACGAATAGCCTGGAATACCCTTGTTGCTCCACGTTATACCAATCTGCAGAACTATTTCATAGGCCGTAATACCTTGTCGTATATCCAGGCCTCATTTATATCAGGTACTCTGACCGAAAACCAAACGGGCAGGACCGTATACGTTGCACTTTTCAAGCGTGACAATAGTGCGTGGATTGAATTTGTTGCACAGGATATTAATTCGTTCGGCGAGGTTACCGGGTTCGACGTCTCCAAATTAAATGGTGCAGTTCAGGACGAAGCATGGTCTCCATTACAAAAAATTGATGGTTATAATAAATTCGCCGTCGCTGCATCCGACCTTACGGGAAAATGGAGCAATCAATTTAGTGGCATGCAGCAATATGTAAATGCCTATACCGGTGCCGATGCTGGTGCGACTTCATACGCCTCCGCCCAGTCCTTTGAATTCTTAGTTGATGGCAGTTATCATTGGCAAATCAGTACTGCTGGTGGTGTCGTAGGTAACCTTAAGTTTAATGGCGCTAAGTCAAACGGTAAGTTTTCCATGGCCAACAACTGGCAGATTAATTTCTCAGACCTTGAAGGAAAGCCGCGTTTATACAATGCGTTCTTTTCATGCGTGAAGGGAGCGCGTGTTCTCTGGCTACAGGATACCGGCTACGGAGATTATACAAAGTATGGGAGGGAATAATCCAATCAATTGCATTACCAAACTATTTTGTGCCTCACTCCTTCCTCAGCACCTGTAACGGCGGTGTCGATATCACTTCCCGTGAATTAAACCACCCAATAAAAACAGTTAGCAACATTACCGTTATACCCACCAGCGATAAATCAAGCCACGCCACACCTAGTCTTACTTCAAAAAAGAACCGGCACAGCGCCCAGCCACCAGCCAGCGATAAAATAATTCCCGTGAGAGCCGAAAATAAACCCAGATACGCATACTCTATAAGGGTTATCTGCATGATCTGCCTTGATCGTGCACCAATGGTTCGCAACAAAACATTTTCCCTAATTCGCACGAATTTGCTATTAACCACTGCTCCAGCAAGCACAACAAGTCCCGTCACGATGCTAAACAGTGCCAAGAATCGAATCACTACACTGATCTTACCAAATAAATTTTCAACCGTGCTGAGGATCAGGCGAAGATCCACAAGAGAAACATTGGGAAATCCCATCACAAGTTCCTGCTGAAAGCGATTCGACTCACTTGCCTCTCCTACTTTGGTAGTTGCTACCCAGATCTGCGGTGCGTTATCAATAACTCCATTTGGAAAAACGAAGATAAAATTGGGAGGATCCTTGGGCCACTCAACTTTGCGGATTCCACTTATGAATGCTTTTAGCGGTACGCCCTGGATATCAAACACAAGCGAATCACCGACGGTCACATTCAATGACTCCTGCATACCTTCTGAGATGGTGACCCCTATCGAGTCTTTCTGATTGGGTTTGTAGTATTGAACTTCGCCCTTCAGCATTTCTTCAGAGCGGTGGAGACTGTCGCGGTAGGTTACACGATATTCACGGGTCAATGCCCACTCAGGGATCTTTCTCGTCGTATCAAGCATTAATGTCTGAACGCTCTTTCCCTTCAATTCCTGGATCCGGCACGTCACGATCGGCACCACCTGATTGAGTGGCAAATGATGGTCCTTAATCAATTTAATTACACCCTCTTTCTGCGATGGCTGGATATCAAACAAAATTGTATTTGATTGATTCTTGTTTCCTGTAAATTCAACCTGTCCTAGCAAACTATTTTGAACAATATTGAGCGTAGCAATAATAAATCCACCCAAACCTATTGTCACCATTAGGATACGTGTCTGGTTATTTGGGCGGTAAAGGTTAGAGAGTGCATGTCTAAAAACAAAGCTTGCTTTCTTTGGAAAGAACTTTCTGATTAATTTCAACAAACCCATCGCTACCAGGGCTAGCAGCCCCAGGGCGGCACCGATTCCAACAGCGAAAATCAATCCGGTGATCAAACTTTGCGTTTGATACGCAGCAGCTACGAATGGAAACAGCACTATAAGTACAATAGCCGTCCATCGCATTTTTGAAAAAGTCTTTGTCGGCGTTGACTCAGAACGCAACACAGTAAGGGGCGGAACGAACCGGATAGCAACCAGTGGAAGAATTGCAAACAATACTGAAACAAACACGCCAAGCACTACACCTTCAGCAATGGCTCCCCAGGAGATAGCAAACGCAAATTCTGCAGGAATAAAATTACTGAAGACGATGGGGATTATTTTCTGAATCAACGCACCAACCCCGGCACCTAGCACGCTTCCAAGGAGTCCCAGAAAAAATATCTGAATAAAGTAGATGTTAAAAGCCTGCCACCCCGATGAGCCAATGCACCGAAGCACAGCCACCTCATCGCGTTTTTCTCTTGCATAGATATGAACAGAGCTTGCAACGCCAATACATCCCAGGATCAACGCAATAAATGCAAGCATCGAAAAAAACTGATACACTGAGCGGAAACTCCGGCCCAACCCTTCCTTTCTCCTCTCAACCGTTTCATACGAGTATCCTGCTTTCTTAACAATTGGCTTTATTGTGTTGATCGTTTTTTCTGTTTCGTCATTGCTATTTGTTTTTACAAACAGTCTGTAGCTGACACGACTTCCGAACTGAACAAGCCCTGTTGAGTCAAGGTCCTGCATTGCGATATAGACCGAGGGAGCAATGGTGGAAGTCAATGCCCCTCCTCCTGGGATTTTAGTAACTACTCCCGCCACTCGGAATATCGAGTTTCCCACTTTAATAGAATCCTCCGAACTAATTTCATACTGACGGGCGAGTGATTCATCGAGCATTGCGTAACGACCGCCTTTCATCAACTTATACGCATTGAACGGCTGTGTTTCCAATGTTCCGTAAAAAGGAAAGTCCCCGTACAACGCTGTCAATTTCACCAAACGCGATTGCCGCGTATTCATGAACATCACCATGGATGCCATTTCTGCATCACCTGCTCTTGTTAGGTTCGCCGTATCAAGCGTGCTTATTATTTCCTTTTCAAATTTCTTGTTGCTGTTGATGACAAGATCCGCACCAAGTAATTCTTTTGCATTTTGATCCAAGGTATCCTGTAAGGAATAGTTGAGAGAACCAATGGATACTACAGCGGCAATTCCAGTGATGAGCGAAGCAACCAGTAAAAATAATCGGGAGAAATTTTTACGTGCATCTCGCCAGGCCATAATCCACACCCAACGGTCGCGCCATACCGGACGGATCTTTCGCTTGATTTTAAGAATGTACTCGATCATGCTGTGACTAATATCCTCTCGTCCACTATTTTTCCACCTTTCATTTGAAGGATGCGATCTGTTTTATTGGCGAGCTCAATATTATGAGTCACTAATACAAGGGTGGTTTTTTCTTCTCCGTTGATTCCAAACAAAAGGTCGATAACCTGTTTTGCATTCTCTTCGTCAAGGTTACCAGTAGGCTCATCGGCAAAAAGTATTTTTGGCGCAGTAATAAACGCCCGCGCAATGGCTACGCGTTGTTGCTCGCCTCCCGATAGCTGCGAAGGATAGTGATCAAGCCGGTCGCCGAGACCTACACGGGCAAGCAATTCCTTGGCTTTGGGTTCCACATTTCGTTCTCCACGAATTTCCAGCGGTACCATTACATTCTCGATGGCGGTGAGTGTTGACAGGAGTTGAAAGTTCTGAAAAACAAATCCGGTGTACTGGTTTCTAAGATACGCCCGATCGTCCTCGTCCATGGCGTTAAGCTTAACACCCATCAGCGAAACCGTACCACTGGTGGGCACGTCCAGACCCGCACAAAGACCGAGAAGTGTCGTTTTGCCACTTCCAGATGGACCGATGAGGGCCAGGCGCGATCCTTGCTCTACGGTAAACGAGACGTGGTCGAGCACCACGAGTTCCCTGCCTCCGGAGGGGTAGGCTTTGGTAAGGTGTTCAACCGATAAAAGTATTTCTGCCATAGTACGTCTATTGGATCGTAAAATAAATCGTTAATTACTTAAAATTGTTTTAAACGCAATTGTATAACCTATGGTCGGCAAGATATTCCTCTTTATTGTGACAGCCCTGCTTTTTCAGTCAACTTCTGCAAAAGTGGTGCTTTTTTTCGGCGATAGCCTTTCGGCGGGATATGGACTATCACCTGAAGAGGCCTTCCCCGCGTTAGTTGAAAAGTCACTGACAAAAAATGGACTGAAGGTAAAAGTTGTCAACGCCGGTTTAAGCGGAGAAACTACCGCCGGAGGTCTGGCACGGGTTGACTGGATACTTCGTCAGCCAATCGATGTCTTTGTGCTGGAACTGGGTGGCAACGATGGCTTGCGGGGATTGCCGATTGAACAAACCAGGAATAATCTTCAGTCAATCGTCGATAAGGTGAAAGCAAAATATCCTTCATGTAAAATTGTACTGGCCGGTATGATGGTTCCTCCAAACATGGGTAAGGAATATGCGACCTCTTTTCAGAATCTATTTAAAGACATCGCTAAAAAAAATAATGCTGTATTAATTCCTTTCCTGCTGGAAGGTGTTGGTGGTATCGAAAAATTAAATCAGGCTGATGGTATTCATCCAAATGCAGAAGGCCATAGGATTGTTGCCGGAAACATTACCAAAGTTCTGATGCCATTGCTATGAAGTGGTCCGGTGTGGCTTAACGTGTAAGCAGTGGGATGATTCGCTCTACCCACAGAGAATACATTTTTCCTGACGGGTGGAGACCATCTTCCGCTACGTAGTCGGGATGATCAAGACCGAGTTGAGTAAGGTCGGTAATGTTAATATAGGTAACTCCCTTTTTTTCTGTGATTGATTTGTTGGTAGCATTATACTGTTCAATGTCTTTTGTAATTCCCGGCTGGTTAGGTTTGCCAAATGGAGTGTAACCATAGTCAGGAATTGAAACCACAAAAACATTATCCTTTTTTCCACCGGCCAGAATGATTGCCATTTGAAGTAACTCTTCAAACTCAGGCGCATAGCTCTCAACAGATTTTTTTTGATACTGATTATTCACTCCTATCAGAAGTGAGACCATTCCATATTCATTCCTGAGATGGGCTTCCTGGATGGCTTTTTTTAGCTGATCTGTACGCCAACCTGTAACGCCAATGATCGTTGGCTTTCTAATTTTTTTTCCTTTTTTCTTCAGAAGGGCAACTAGCTGTTCCGGCCAGCGGTCTTTTTTCATAACACTTTCGCCGATGGTGTATGAATCACCAAGCGCGAGGTATTTAATTGATTGGGCGGAAGTCGAAAGGGACACCAACAAACCAGCAAGAACAGCGACTGTGATTTTCAAAAAAATTATAAAGCGGAAAAAGTAAGCGTATACTTATAGGTTGTGCTTCCATACACGTTGTTCATTTCCAATATCATATCAGTAGCGGTGAGCTTGACCACCGTTGCCGGGTACGGGTAGGTTAAAAGAAATCCAAAAGGGTCGCCATTAGCATCAAGATCGGCAACAATCGCGTCTGGTGAAAAAAGCCCGTTAAAGCTGCTGATCTCGTCTACACTGATGTTTATCAAAATACCATCAAGGGTAAAAGCCCACGTTCCTTTTTCAATCGAGGTATCTGCGCCTGCAACGCAATTACCAGTTGCGTCAAACCTTGTCGCACCTTCAGTTGCCTGGTAGTCTTGTGCTGCATTGTTTGAAAAAATATACAGATTGTCTGTAAAGCAGGTAGCCAGGGTATAAGGATTGGTGTTGGTAGCGAGTTTGATCGAAATAAGCTTCCATGTCTTACTCTTGCCTGCCTCGCCCGCCAATAGCTTTGCATTCACCTGAGCTCCGAGCGGAACGGGATCATCCTTCTTACAGGCCATTGCTAAAACAAGAACAACGATAAATATTTTGGAGAGGAAGTCTTTCATGGTCGAAATTTTGTACAACATACAAAATGGGAGCAATACTTTGAAACGGAGTCCGATCAATACCTTGTTAAAAGTGACAAAAACCCAAAAAAAGTAGATTTTTCACCCTGACTGGGTGGGGATTAGAGTCAATCGTCAGGAGGCAGGTCGGGGGTAGTCAGTTCACGTTCTTCCGGATCAATACAACGTATCCAGAATCAAATTTGACGGCCTCATAAAAGAGCATCTAGCCACGGTGCACTAAAATTCGTGATGCAGATTTACTTGTCAACACCAACCGATTGCGCTGAATAGGTTGAAGCGGCAGCACAGCCACTGTTTTATTTTTTTTAAAAAATCGGTTGACGGGACCGCGATTTTATATTGCTTTTTCATTCTGAAGCGAAGGACGCCAGAATTGACTGTGTGTTTGGAACCGGATCAACAGCAATTAATACACTGGTCACACACGGCTAAAAATTAGCACCGGATCAGCTCATCCAAGGCCATTTTCAACAGAATTCAAGGATATTAACTAATTTTATTAGTATATCTTGCTAATTTATTTAGTAATTGTAAGTTTGTGTACCATTCACAACAGCTATGAAAATCATAAAATCTGCACTACTCGGTTTCAAAAAATTGGATGATTCAGATCCCGACCTGCTGCTGTCACAACTTCGGGAGGTGCTCCATCAGCACCAGGAGATCCTTATCAACCGTCTGATGAGCGATCTGCCTACTTATCTGTACTATCGTTTTCAACTGAAGGTAACAACGGGAGAGATAGATGAGATCAGGGAAAAACTTGTGTACCTAAAAAACAAGAATGTGAATATGGAAACATTTAAAGAAGTAGTAAATCAGGTTCAGACAAAGCCAACGACTCATTTAACAAATGAGCTGTTCTACTCCGAAATTGACAGTCTGCTGAAGTTGTTTGTCAAGGATACCGTACCTGGCCTGCTGCTGAGTTCGATGAAAGATGTTGAGAATTGACTTTTAAGACACTTATAAAAAAAATAGATATGAACACAATAACAAAAAACATTCAGGATGTGATTGAAGTTTCAGACATCGAAAAAATATGGGATCATCTGGAGAAAATATTCAGATTGGATGTGGATTTTCACAAAAAAGAATTTAAAAAATTCCGAGACGGTTTAAATAACAACCAGACCATACGGGAGTCTTTCATTACGTATGGTGAGACGAAGATCAATCCTGTTCTTAATGAAATGCTACGGAGAGACCGCAATTATCCAACCTGGACCAATTTATTGCGTTTTCTTTTTAAAGAGAAATTGGCGGAGACACCTGAGCAATTGAATTATTACAAATCCGGAGTTTGGAGAACAACATTAAAAGCAACGGCAGGACAACTGCTATTTTCTTGAATACACTAGTTTACCTCCCAGAAATGTTTGTTCGATCGCCACCGTCATCAGACTGTCTGAAGCAATGGTCAAAGGGTCCTTTGAAAGTATGATCATGTCGGCAAGCTTTCCAGGTTCAAGCGAGCCTTTGATATTTTCTTCAAATGTGATGTAGGCAGCATTCCTTGTATAACCGCGGATTGCCTCCTCAATCGTCAGGGCCTCCTCCAGTCCGTAGACGGCTCCTGATTTTCCTTTTCGGGTAACGGCAGCGTAAATACCGACCATAGGTCCGATTGGCAGTATATCACTGCTTAAGGCAACAAAAATTCCATGGTTCATCGGTGTACGTAAGGGGTTATTATGGGCTAGTCGCGCTCCTTCCAGATTGTCTACATACCGCTTCTCTAATGTGTAGGTAAAGTTAGGTTGCTGCGAAATCAGGATGTTAAAATCCGCCATTTTCTGAAGCGTTTCTTCTGGTGGCAAAATGGTGAAATGATTCAGGTAGTGTCTGTGATTATTCTTGGGATTATTCGTAAGCGCTTCAGCAAAATAGTCAACGGTGAGCTTGATGGCCCCATCGCCGATAGTATGAAAACCCATTTGCCAACCGAGCTGGTGCGCATCCATAATAATTGATCGAAGCTCTTGCTCTTTATAATTCAAAGTTCCCCGAAAAGAGGCCTGGCCCTTATAGGGTGCAAGTGTATAAGCAGAAGGTCCGGTAAAGCCGCCATCAGTCAATATTTTCACGGCCCCCACCCGCAAGTAATCAGTTCCATCGCCGGATTTCTTTCCGAATGCCTTCATCGCTTCTGCTCCTGCCCAATAAATCTGAACCGAAGCCCGCGGGAGATTATTAGACGAATCGGCGTAGACATGCTCCCACTCGCCGTATTCTCTTATTGTCTGCCCGGCTGGCACTATGCTTGTGATACCTAGACTAAAAAGGTCATTGAGATTTTTTATAAAGTTTGGACGGACCTCCTCAAAGGTAGCTTCAGGAATGAGGCGCGCTACCAGATCATTACGTTCACGGATGATTCCGTTTGGAAGGCCGTTGCTGGCATGCTCAATCATTCCGCTTTCAGGATCGGGAGTGTTTTTGTCAATACCGGCCAACTTCAGTGCAAGACTATTGGAAACCGAACTATGGCCTCCTGCCCTTATCAGCATCACTGGATTTTTAGGTGCGATGCGATCGAGGTCTTCCCTAGTTGGATTGCGCTGTTCGGCCAGGTTATCTTCGGCCCATCCGTAGCCGGATATCCATTGACCTTCACCAAGCAACACTATTTTCTCATGAATCTTGGTTGCTATTTCATCAATCGACTTAACAGACCGAAGGTCAATTTCACGCGTTGGTGCTCCGGAAATATGGATGTGCGTATCATTAAAACCAGGGAGTAACGTTTTGCCATTCAGATCGATTTCCTGTTTTGCTTTATACTGGCCTCGCAACGTGTTGCTACCAACCGCTAAGATCTTGTTACCTCGAATGACAATCGCCTCTTGAATTGAGAACAGGCTGTCGACTGTAATAATTTTTCCGTTGTATAAAATAAGGTCTGCTGGTAACGGTGAAGTGCAGCCTATGAAGCAAATCGGGAGAATGGCGAATAAACATACATTCCTTATCAAAATTAAAATATGATTGTGTGCCCTCATAGAAGTTCATGGAGTAACATGTGCATAAATTTAGCTGTTATTACTTCTGCCTTTTCCTTCCGAGGTGAGGATTTCTGAAAGAAGGCACCGCTAACAGGTAATATTGTATTCCAAAGCCGAAGTTGACATCAAATCCATTATATGGCGAATAGTACGCACCCACCGATGGACCAATGCCCCAACTATTTGGATTAATGAGGCCCTTCTTTTTAGGAGCTTTAGGTGATACCGATGATATCCGTGTCCCAGTCCACAGTGTGTCAGATTGGATAAATCGCCTGATCCTGACCGTATCATAGCGATAGACTATCGTATCGCGGTAGATTATCCTTAAAACAACGGAATCTTTAGGCACATTGCTTTGGGAAAAGGAAATGGATGACCATGCCATAAGACTGGCCAGAAGAATAAAAACCTTCATCGCTTAGGGGTGTAAGTGAAGACAAGTTGCAAATAAAAATCCAATCTCAAACAAACAGACCAAGCAAATTCAATCACGAACAGGAACTTTTGTGAGCCTCGTTTTGGTGAACAGTGTACCCTTCATGCATAAACTACGAACATGTAATTTCAAAATGGCTCGGAGTTCAAGAATGCGATGTTTAAGATAAAGGGAAATGTTATAAAAATGCCAGCAGTATAGCGGTGATAAATTATCTAAGTTATATGTAACGAGCTCACTCCTTTTTCGTAACTTATAATGGCACCAGTAGCCGGTAGGTAATCCCTCAATAGTTTGAGGAATACATAGGCATAAAACCTAATATCCCGGACAAATTCGCACTTTTTAGGGCATTGGCCTTAATATTTAGCCCAAAAACGAAGAAAATAACTATTTAAGCACGGTCAGAGCACGGTCACCCCACGGTCACCTCACGGTGAGCTCACGGTGACCCTATGAACACTCACTGTATCAGGATCGACGAAGGAAGCTATAATGATGCTCCAATGAACCTATAGTCAATAAGGAAGCGGTGGTAATCTCATGCAAACCTGGCGCAATTCTCCCAGATAGGCACTGATAATCAACGCGTTTACAAAACGTAAGGTAGGGTGTCTCCGTATTTGTTGTAGCAACAGATCGGATTTTGTCTGAATGTCTTTAACGGCATTTACGCGCGAATGCGGAGAGACAGGGATTCGAACCCTGGATACTCTTGCGAGTATAACGGTTTTCGAGACCGCCCCGTTCAGCCGCTCTGGCATCTCTCCGGGAGGAAAATTCAAAAATTGAAACAGTGATTATTCGAATCGTAATGATTCAATAGGATCCAGCTTCGATGCCTTGTTGGCCGGGTAATATCCAGAAAGCAAACCAACGGCAATACATACCGCCAGCCCCACCATCATCCACAACCATGGGAGCACAAAGGCCATACTCATGAGTCGCGCAAGCAGATTTCCGGCAATTACACCAAGGATAATACCAGCGATTCCTCCTAACAGACAGACTACCACCGCTTCGATAATAAATTGCTGACGAATCTTTGCCGGCGTTGCACCGAGCGCCTTTCGAACACCCACTTCGCGTGTTCTTTCAGTAACAGACACAAGCATGATATTCATCAATGCGATTGACGAACCCAGAAGGGTCACAAAACCAATACCAAGGCCAACCCACGTTATGATACTCATCAGGTTATTGAGGTCTGATAACGTATCACTTTTATCAAGTTCAAATGAGTTGGGCTTCCCAATCTGATCTCTGCGAATTGAACGCATCAAGCCCGTTGCCTCTCCCATCGCCATATCCAACTTTGTAGGATCTGGAACGGCCACTGTAACTTCGTAAAACAACTGACGTCCCGATGCCATCTGATTGGCCACGATAACAGGAACAAAAACCATATTGTCGTAATTATCATCCGCTAGATTGCCTTTTTCAACCAGCACACCAATGACCCGGAACTGTGTGCCCTTAAATGATATTTCAGAACCTATTGGTTCCTCATTCGACTCAAATATTGCATCGCGAACTTTCTTGCCAATGATCACCGCTTTCGCACCATACTGAATCTCAAGAGCTGAAAAATTTCTACCGCTTTCAAAGCTCAGACTCTTTACATACATGTAGTCGTCATTGATACCGTTTATACGGACATTTGGATTCGTCTTCAGCGAGCCGTGCTTTACTTCAGCAATTCCGCTAAGGTCCGCCGACAAACTTATATTGGCGGGAACCTTATACATTTCAAGAAATCTCTGAACTTCATTGAGCTGAAGGGGTTTGAATACGCGGTCTTTAATGCCGCGCTGGCTGGAACCCCGATTATTCTTAGAACTAATGTCAAATGTGTTCGCACCCAGCGACGCCAAACTTTCATTTAGAGTATAGCCAATGCCATCCACCGCTGTGAGTGAGCCAACAAGTGCAGTGATCCCGAAAGTGACAATGACAGCCGTAAGGATCGAGCGTAGCAGATTAGCTTTGATGGACCGAAGGCCTTCTCTTATATTTTCCAGCATAGGAACAGAAAAAAATCAGTTATTAAACACAAAAATACCTCCTTTTACGTTTGTCTGAGGAATACTATCTGTAATAATTTGTTCCTTTGACAATGGTACCTCTAACGATGCGCTATCTCCTTTTGTTCTGTTTTTTGGTTAGCGGCCTGGCTGCGCGGGCGAACTACATCTTTATCCCAATGGATAACAAGCAGAATGACCATCTGAAAGCCTACGGAATAGCGTATTGGGTGCTGAAAAGGGATACTGAGATCGACTGGCTATTAAATTACAGGGGTGGAAGTTTCATGTGTAAGTACCATCCCCAGGTTCAAAACGAGCTGGTGGTTCGCGGTGTTACCTACGATATTATCTCCGACGCCCAGGCAAATCAGATCCTGGCAGAGATTGCCAGTCCCGCGTTGAATTATGACATCATGAAGTTGGAGAAGTATCCTAAGATTGCAGTTTACTCACCCAAGTCAAAGCAGCCGTGGGATGATGCTGTAACACTGGTATTGAGTTATGCAGAGATTCCCTATGACATTGTGTTCGATGACGAAGTAATGAAAGGTGATCTGGCAAAATATGACTGGCTTCATCTCCACCATGAAGATTTTACTGGACAGTATGGAAAGTTCTTCAATAGTTTTGGCAACATGCCATGGTATCTCGAGCAGCAAAAGGAAGCCGAGGACATGGCACGTCGACACGGATTTCCAAAAGTCTCTCAATTAAAACTTGCCGTTGCCAAACGTATCAAAGAGTTTGTGGGCAGTGGCGGATTTCTGTTTGCCATGTGTTCTGCTACCGATTCATTTGATATTGCCGTAGCCGCTGAAGGAACTGATATCTGTGAACGTATGTATGATGGTGACCCGTCCGATCCACAAGCTCAGGAGAAACTTGTATACGATAATACCTTTGCCTTCACCAACTTTCATCTTGTGCGCGATCCCTATCAATATGAGTTCTCTGACATTGATAATAATGCGGCAGAGCGAGGCTTGCGCCAAGACAATGATTATTTCAATGTGTTTGAATATTCAGCAAAATGGGATCCGATCCCTTCCATGCTTACTCAAAATCACACGAAGGTTATCCGTGGCTTCTACGGTCAGACTACTGGGTTCAAAAAAAATCTAATCAAGTCGGACGTTGTTATTATGGGCGAAAACAAAGAGATTAACGAAGCAAAGTATTTGCACGGAGTTTTCGGCAAAGGCTTCTGGACGTATTATGGAGGCCATGATCCCGAAGATTATCAGCATACTGTTTATGAAGAACCTACCGATCTGAAGCTGCACCCAAACTCTCCAGGGTTCAGGTTGATCCTTAATAATGTCTTGTTTCCGGCTGCCAAGAAGAAGAAGCAGAAAACGTAGAGAGATTTAAATCTGAAATTGGGGGCTGAAAATTGAAATTAATGAAACCGGTCTGAACGGAGAGTGAGACGCGCAATGACTTCGCTCTCGGCGACCAGAATTTCTCTCCAGCGTGTCTCAACGATTTCAGAGTCTTCATACTCTTTGGCCAAATGTAAAAAGCTCTTATAATGACCGGCTTCGGAGACCATCAAATCGTAATAAAATCGTGAAAGATCGGAATCTTTGATCTCTTTCCAGAGAAGACGAAACCGCTCACAGCTTCTGGCCTCAATCAGCGCGTTGAACAATAGCTTCTCGATCATTTGCTGTCTGCGGCTACCGCCCTTTTTTAAGCACTTCAGGATCTCTTCTACATATTCATCCTTGCGCTGAGGACCCAGCGACCAACCCCTTAACCGAAGTTTTTCCAATACCTGCTGAAAATGTGACCACTCTTCGGCAACGATCGGCGTCAAGGTTTCTACAAGCTTATCATTCTCCGGATAAAGCATGATCAGAGAAATGCAGGCCGAGGTTGCCTTCTGCTCACAGTAGGCGTGATCAATCAGTATCTCGCGAATATTCTTCTCCGCAACATTTACCCAACGAGGATCCGTTGGCAATACAAGCCCTAGTACATGCTTCTCCATTAATCAAACAGAAGAAAATCAAAACCAAAATCAATAGCATTTCGCTGGCCGGTATACTGCCCCGGAGCTTGTCCTACCTGACCTAAATAGCCAGCGGTGGGCAAATACCCAAGCCCCGTAACCGCTTGAACGACATTGTGATATTTTACAAAGAACCGAGCCCTCCTCATTTTACCAGTCAAAAAAACATCAATCAACGGAAATGCCTGACTTGACGGTGAAAGCGTCTGAGAATAAAATTGCTGGATTGCGGGATCATATCCAAGGGCGTCATAGGCAGAGTGCCAATGAGCATCCACTCCGGTCTGCAATTGCAAATGATTTTTGAAAAGGTCATTCTCATAGGTCACCTGCAGATTCACAAATTGTGTTGGAATTTGCAACGCGTTATCATCATTGGAAATGAGCTTCGTGATAATATATTGTGGCCTGATAAAAAGGTGTTTGAAGATTCGTAGGGTCGCTTTGATTTCTGGCGACAGGGTTGATTGTGTACCGGAAGATTGGTACGGCAACACGCGCTGAGAATTTACCAATGGTTCGACAGGTGATACTTCCTTGAAGAATACAAAGTTATTAAACAACGTAAATGTTCCCCCGGCCCATAGTTTCAACGGACCTTTGTCCCATTTCAAATATCCTTTTGCTTCTGTGGAGTTAATTCCAACGAATGACTGGTTCCACGAATCATGTATACCACGATAGCGTTGCTGCATGAATCCAGGCTTGGACAAAGAACTTTTAAATGATCCTTCAATCCATGGGGTTTGAATCTGCCCTTCTATCCTATAGTACGACGGAAAAAGATACTCAATTGATCCGCGCACGCTGGACAAAGAATCGAACTGTAATGCCATCGTTCCCCCCAAATAGCTTTCCGTGCCTATAATGGATTGGCCCGATGGGAATCGCCCAGTCGCTGAAGGTATTTCATTCAGATAGTGCGGATTGGAATAATAGTAATTCCGAAATCGATAGTATCCACTATAGAACAATTTCAAAACATTCCCTTTTATACCTATTTCCTGTTGATTGGATTCGAAGTTCACAGCATCACTGGGCGTGGCAGTATCACTCCAGCTTGAGTCTAATTTTTCCGAGTTGTCAAATAGGGTGTTAGGATCCTGAGCAGGAACATCTTTAAAGCTGTTGCGCTGTTTATAGATATCCGTGATAGTATATATCTGCAATGCGTTGGCCAGTTGATATGACTGAGCAAGATGAATATTTCTACGATAGTCTTCTGTCTCTGCTGCAACAAGAATCGGTCGGGCTTCTGTATCATAGTACAACTTCACTGAATCCTGACCCAAAAGATTAAAGACACCTCCTGTTTCCAATACTCGGTGACGTATTCTCCTGTAGTTGAATAATAACTTATACTTTTCGTTCTTCGACTTATAGGTGGTATAGAAGTCATAGTAATGGCTCACGGTCTGATAGTCGCCTTTTTGTCTTCGTTGGAGCTGCTTCTCGACCAGAATGGGTCTGTAGTTAAATCCAAAATTCCAGCGCGGATTAATATTTCTACTGAAGTCTATTTTCGTCGTAGCGCGACCATTTCCTCCCCAGACAATATACATTCGTGTGTACGGCGACTTGGTATCAAAATAGCGTGGCTCCTCCGAGGTATAGTAAGGCTCATAAACCTGAAATCCAGGAGACGCACCTATGGAAGAGGGAACCTGTGGGAAAATTGAGCTTAAGGCAGTGCCCATGGGACCAAGATCCTTATAGAAATTATTAGACCGCTGAACGTATGTCCACCGATGATAATTCTGGATGCTCGTATCGAGCGGTTGATAGTTGGTACGATTTTCAAATAAATCCCGCTCGGTGGTCCACTTTGTCGTTGCTGGGCCATATACATTGCGGGTGGTGTCATCAACTATCGAAGAGCCAACCCGCTGGCTCACTACCTGCTTTTGGCGCTGGGCCAATGCAGAAAAGCTTGCAAAAAAGGCAGCCAGGCAGAGAATTCTCGAGACAATCACAGACAAAGCTAAACGACTCATTTAGTTTCCGCAGCGTTTTTTACCGCCCTAAAAATCAAATCATCAAATTTCAGTCCATGTTGTAAAAAGAACTGCTCGATTGGCAAATAAAACCAGGGCAAGCTGGTGAGGTAGGGCTTCAGTTCAGGTGCAAGAAGTTTCACCATATCTTTTTCCGTTGTGATGATTGAAAATGGTTGGGATTGAATCTTGCAGAATGCCTCAATCTCTATCATGTCATTCACCGTGTAGGGATGATGATCCGGATAATTAAAATGCTTAAGGATGGTATAGTTGGAATGACAAAATACTTTCAACGATTCATTTTTAGCAATTCCACTTACCAGAATCACATTTTGTGTCAACAGTTCCTGGCTTCCCACTGGTTGGGGTTTATGGTAACGGATACCGGTGAAAAATACGGGCTTTTCTCCGGCATACTGTTGAATCGCAAGGGCCATTTCTTCTTGCTCCTTTAATGACAGACTTTCCTTACACTTTGTCACGACGATAATATCGGATCGCCGCGAACCTCGTCTGGATTCACGCAGTCGTCCGAAAGGCATGACAAAGTCTTTATAAAAAGGGTGGGCGCAATCTGTTACAAGAACACACAACTGCGGCTTTACTGACCGATGTTGTAATGCATCATCGAGTAGAATCACGTTTGTATCCGGAAACTCCTGCAGGATGTTTGGTATTGCAAAAACCCGATCCTCTCCCACCACCACTTTTATTTCATTTCCAAACTTTCTAAAAAGCTGAAAAGGTTCATCACCAATCGAGCGTGCTGTGTCTGATGATTCGGCGATCCGGTAACCTTTAGTCTGTCGGCGGTAGCCACGGCTCAAAGTAGCCAAGGCAAAATTTTTCTTTAATAGTTGAATGAGATACTCGACCATTGGAGTTTTTCCAGAGCCACCTACATTCAGGTTGCCTACCGTTATCACCGTGGTCTCAAATTCAAACGAGGATTTATGTCCTATATCGTAAAGATAGTTGCGAATCGCCGTCCCCAGATTGTAAAGGGCTGCGAACGGGTACAACAGGAGTTTTAGTATTTTGATCATCTCTTGGCCCCAATTCTATAAATTTGGACAAAATCCCTTATATGGAAGGCGCAAAGATAAAAGATGTAACCGCTTATTTAGAATCCCTGGCACCAGTGGTTTATCAGGAATCCTACGACAATAGTGGCCTGCTCACAGGAGACCCCAATGCTGAAGTTCGGGGAATATTGGTAACGCTGGACTGTACGGAAGCGGTTATAGAGGAAGCCATTCGCGTCAACTGCAATATGATCGTTGCCCACCACCCGATTTTGTTTAAAGGAATAAAAAAGCTAACAGGCAAAACCTATGTAGAACGAACATTGATAAAAGCAATTCGTCATGAGGTGGCTATATATGCCATTCATACCAACCTCGACAATGTACACGAAGGTGTTAACAAGATGATTGCGGAAAAAATCGGACTTAAGAATACAAAGGTGCTTCTGCCTCGAGGTGATACACTCTCAAAGCTTGAAACCTTCATCCCAAAAGAGAGTCTCGAGGCGGTCATGGAGGCACTACATGCTGCCGGCGCAGGTCAGATTGGGAACTATAAAAATTGCAGCTTTCAATCCGAAGGCACTGGCACATTTCAACCTAATGAAAACGCTTCACCATTCATTGGAAAAACCGGACAGGCAGAAAGGGTAAACGAGTTAAAAGTTGAGGTACTATTTCCCTCTCATCTTCGACCAGGAATTCTTTCAGCATTACAAAGATCACACCCGTACGAAGAAGTTGCTTATTACATCACTAAGCTTGACAATACAAATCAGGAGGTAGGTGCCGGTCTTATCGGTGAATTAGATGTTGATGTTGAACCAATAATTTTCCTGCAGCGTTTAAAACAACATATGAATTTATCCGTGGTTCGTCACACTGCTCTTTCGGCCAAGCCCGTAAGGCGAGTCGCTATCTGCGGTGGGGCGGGAAGCTTCCTTTTGGGAGAGGCCATTGCGCAGGAAGCCGACGTTTTTGTTTCCTCCGACTTTAAGTACCATGAATTCTTCGACGCAGAGGGAAAAATAACCATTGCAGATATCGGACACTATGAGAGCGAGCAGTTTACGAAGGAGCTTTTAAACAAGGTTTTGAGTAAAAAATTCACTACTTTTGCGATCAATTTTTCAAAAACTGTCACCAATCCAATAAGTTACCTGTAAATGATGGAAAATCAGACAATTACACAGAAATTAGAAGCCCTTGTAAAGCTACAGTCCATTGACACAAAACTTGACCAACTCCGCAAATTGAGAGGAGACCTGCCAGACGAAGTTCAGGATCTGGAAGACGAAATTGAAGGGTACAAGGTCCGATTGACAAGATTTGAGACGGATCAGAAAGAGGTTGAGGACGCCATCAAGAAAAATAAAGAAGGAATTAAAGAGGCTGAAAAGCTTGTAAAAAAATACAACGAGCAACAGAAAAACGTAAAAAACAATCGCGAGTTCGATGCAATCACCAAAGAGATTGAGCTTCAGGAACTTGAGGTTCAGATTTGCGAAAAGAAAATTAAGGAATCCAAAGAAAAAATAGAGGATAAAAAGTCGGAGATCACCAAGATCGAAGCCCTCATCAAAGAGCGAAGTGACGATCTTGAAAATAAGAAGAAAGAACTTGAAGAAATTTCGGGCGAAAGCCATGAAGAAGAAAAGAAACTCTTGAGCGATCGCGAGAAAGCTGCCAAAAAAATCGAAGACAAATTCCTTAAATACTACGAGCGCCTCCGTATCAATTTATCCAATGGATTGGCTGTCGTTCGTGTAGTACGCGGCGCTGCGGAAGGCTGTAACATTATCATCCCTCCTCAAAAGATTGCTGAGATACGTGAGAAAAAGAAAATTGTAATTGACGAGCACTCTGGCAGAATCCTCGCAGATGTTGATATGGAATCAATGGAGGAAGAGGTAAAACCAAAGAAAGCTGCACCCGTCAGACGCACGAAGAAAGTTGGCTAATAGTATCATTCAATATTCAAAAAAGGCAGTCGCTATCGTCTGCTTTTTTTTATTTACATCCCTTCCAGGTTTTGCCGTCGACAATACCTGGCAGTTTGAGCCATCACTGGAACGAATTTATAAGCTTATCCTCAATCTTCAGATTGATCAGGCGTATACTGAACTCCCTCAGTTGAAAAACGTCAATGAGCTTCATCGGCTTTATCTCCAGAGTTTTTTGGAAACAACGGATCTGCTGATCACCGAGGAAGAAAAGCGATTTGACAAGATCAATGAAGGATTTAAGCAACGCATCGACAAACTATCTCAATCCCCGGAAACGGCAGAAATCCTGTTTCTAAAAGCTGAACTGAACCTTCAACGGGGATTTAATTTGCTGAATCTGGGCCAGGAGTTGAATGCTGTGCTAGCCATCCGTCAGGCATACCAGGCGACACAAGAGTGTATAAAGAAATATCCGGCGTTCATTCCTATTAAGAAAACCTATGGCGTGATTCAGGTGATGGTGGGGTCCGTGCCCGACAAATACCAATGGTTTATGAGCCTGCTTGGAATGAAGGGTTCGGTGATTGTTGGACAAAAGCAATTAGAAGAATTGAGGCTTTCAAAATCCTCACTAAGCCTGGAGGCCACCATTCTGTTTTATACGATTAAAGGTTTTATCAATCAGAAATTCGGTGAGGCTGCGAAAGGATTTCAGGAATGCCTGATAAAAGAACCTGATAGTCGATTGCTCCTATTCCTCGGTATTAATATGCTGATGAAAGATTCTCAAAGCGAAGAGGCACTCAAACTGATGCATACACTTGACACCAAGCCTCACGGTATGGCTATGGACTACATAGAATATCTTAGGGGTGAAGCATTGATGGAGCGGGGCGACTATCTTCAGGCAGTGCAGGCGTACCAGAGGTTTTTGAAAAACTATAAAAGTCAGAGCTACCGGAAGGATTCATATTACAAAATCGGACTCTGCTATTACCTGGCCGGGAATGCATCCCTTGCTCAAAAAAGTTTTGAAACAGCACGAAACTCAGGCAAGACATCAGCAGATCCCGACAAATATGCAGCAGCCATGCTGGAGGAAACTACGTTACCTAATCTGAAAATTCTTAAAGTGCGATTTTTTACAGACGGTGGATATTACAAAGAGGCAAAGGACGTGGTAAAGACCATCACTCCTGCCGACCTCTCTACCGCAAAAGATGCGACAGAATTTTATTACCGAAAAGGCAGGCTTTCACACAAAACCGAAGACTTCAATGCTGCTAAACTTTTCTACCAGCAGACCATCGAGATGACTGGAACCCGGCAGTGGTACTTTGCCCCCAATGCAGCCTTACAACTTGGCTATATAAGCCAGGCTCAGGGCGACTTCGCATCGGCAAAAAAATATTACGAGAAAGCCCTCAGCTATAAGCGATACGAGTACAAAAATGGAATTGACAGTAAGGCAAAGTCGGCGCTGGAGTCGTGGAAGAAATAGGTGATTTAATTACACCCAGCGACGTCGCCGTATTCACTCACCGCATTGACACATAAGTCTCGCCCAGCTTTTCATTTCACTTTAATAGAAGACCCGAAAGTGACTTTAATGCCCGGAAAATCAGATGACGCAAAATTATTTCCCCGGAGTCACAACTGAAGCAACATCCAATTCCTTAAGCTTCACAAGGTGGTCCGTATTGTTGTACAATTCAACTGAAAACTGACCTCCATTATAATGTAGCAAATACAACCCAAGATTTTCATGCTCAAACATATCCATGGAACTCAAGGGATAATTCAAAAGCTGACAGAGCAATATCCGCATTGCTCTTCCATGCATGCATACAAGAATTGACTTGTCATCCGGTCTGCTTTTAATTAGGTCGATAAACAATTTTTGACGTAGAGCCACCTGGTCAGGACTATCTCCCCCTTCGATGGGAATCGACGTTTTTCCTTCTTGCCACTGCTTTAAGATCCAATGATAATAAGCATCCTCCTCGGGAGTAATCTTTTGCCCTTCACGATTACCCCAACTGATCTCGTTTAACTCAGCGTGTTCTTCAAAGGGCATTCCTTTCTTTAGAAAAGAGTCAATAGATTGCTTACTCCGTTTCAGCTTTGAAAAATATACCCTGTCAAAATGGGTCGTATGGTAATGATCATAAAATGCCTGCGCCTGCGCCAGGCCCCTTTCATTCAAGGAGGCGTCCACCCCACTACCCTGCACGATACCTTGAAGGTTATAATCAGTTTGACCGTGCCGTATTAAATAAATTTTTTGAGAGATCAATTTCTTCTAATTTGGTCCTGCTTTGCAGAAATATTTGAAATATACCGCTTACAAACAGGCCGCAAAGATAAATAAATCGTTATCCTATCATAATCCAACGACTCGTGAAACCATTATTTAATCCTGAGATCACAATAGAAAAATTAAATTCTTTTTCAAGGAATACAATGGTGGAACATCTTGGTATTGAGGTAACTAAAATCGGAGAAGATTACATTGAAGCAAAAATGCCAGTCGACCACAGAACTCATCAGCCCTATGGTTTGTTACACGGAGGTGCATCGGTTGCCCTGGCCGAATCCTTGGGGAGCCTGGCGGCACACCTCACGGTGGACGACCAAAACAAATACTGCGTAGGATTAGAAATAAATGCAAACCATGTTAAAAGTGTGAAAAGCGGATTTGTGAGGGGCGTGACCCGGCCGATTCATGTGGGGGCGCGAACACAGGTATGGGAGATCAGGATCACCAATGAACAAGACCAGCTTGTTTGCATCAGCCGGATCACCATGGCAGTCATAGACAAGCGTTAGAAATTATGGAGAGAACCAATAGCATTGCAAAGATATCGACATCTGATTTCATCTCATCTGCAGTATCTAAATACGTTGAAAGCAATTTTTCATTTTCTCTGTGGCGTCTTCCCAATTCAAACGTTATCCATCTTGCCGCAAGCCAACATCCATCCCTGTTGACAGAAATTAATCTCGAAGAAGTCAATCCGGGATTTTTGTTTGCTCCTTTTGACCCTTTAAAGGAAAAAATTCATCTGCCATCGGATGAGTATTACACGTTCGAATCGGGTCAGCTTGCCTCTTCGAAGGGGAGTCTGGGAGAAGACATTCTTGCAAAGAGAATAGCTAAAGAATCAAAACTAACACCCTATTACGCATCCAACCGCTCACAGGGTATTCAAACAAATGAGAACTCATATAAAAGCCTGGTAACAAAATGCGTTGACGAAGTCATCCGACGCAACTTTGAGAAAATCGTGCCTTCACGATCGAAGACGATAGTTCTTCCTGGCGACTTTGATTTAATCGGTACGTTCAATAAGCTTTGTCAGCTATATCCTAACGGGATGATTTCAGTATTCTCAAGTCCGCTTACTGGCACCTGGGTCGGCGCAACGCCCGAAATACTGGTAGGCATAAGCAAGGATCAGCAATTTCATACCGTGGCGGTTGCTGGCACGCAGGCGTATGAGGAAGGGGCTGATTTGCGATCGATCAGCTGGACACAAAAAGACATAGAAGAGCAGGCTCTCGTAGAGCGATACATCATCAGCTGCTTTAAAAAAATCCGTCTCCGCGAATACGAAGAACAAGGACCAAAAACAATTATAGCGGGTAACGTGTTGCATCTAAAAACTGATTTCACGGTAGATATGGTGGCAACCAATTTTCCTCAGCTCGGTTCTATTATGTTAAAACTCCTTCATCCCACGTCTGCCGTGTGTGGAATGCCGTTGGAAGCAAGTCTCCGATTTCTCAAAGAAAATGAAGGCTATGACCGGCAGTTTTACAGCGGATACCTCGGTCCGGTCAATATCGAGGGTGAAAGCAATCTATACGTCAACCTGAGATGCATGCAGCTTTTTGCGAATGATGCCATCTTGTACGCCGGTGCGGGCGTAATGGCGGATTCAGATCCTGAAAAAGAATGGAAGGAAACGGAGATGAAAATGAATACCCTGGACAGGACGATTAGAAAGTAATTTTTCGCTGCGTTACCTTGCACGTGTGAATACCGCCCTTCTTCAGAATCTAACCGAGCTTTGTGCCAAAAAAGGCATACGGCATGCAATACTCTGCCCTGGGTCACGAAGCGCTCCGCTTACGTTGGCTTTTGCCAGGAACAAAAATATCAAGTGCAGAACATTCAGCGACGAGCGAAGCGCCGCTTTTGTCGCAATCGGACTGGCACAGCAAACCCAATCTCCTGTAGTTCTTGTTTGTACATCCGGGTCGGCGGCTTATAATTTCGCACCCGCTATTGCCGAAGCCTACTTTCAACAAATACCGTTAATCGTTTTCACGGCTGACCGGCCTGTTGAATGGATTGATCAACTGGATGGTCAGACAATCCGTCAAAAAGAATTATATGGCAATCACGTCAAAAAATATTATGAACTCCCTCAGGACTCAGTTCATCCGGATTCAGAATGGCATGTTAACAGAATTATAAACGAAGCCATTAATCTTTCACAATCGGGTCTGAAAGGTCCAGTACATATCAACGCACCTTTTCGCGAACCACTCTATCCACCCTATCCATCCACCAATTCTTTGGACGCAAAAGATGTGCGGGTAATCGAGAAAATGATTCCCGACCATACGTTATCAGAAAAAGATTGGTCATCACTTTATCAACAACTATCAGGATTTAAAAGAATTTTGATCGTATCCGGACAAAATGATCCAGACCTGAGCCTAACTAAATCGGTAACTGAGTTTACGGCGACCTTCGACTGGCCAATTGTGGGAGATATACTCAGTAACCTTCACTCCGTTCCATCCTTTTGTAATCATACTGATACGTTTCTCGGTCAGCTTGCTGATTCCGAAAAGAAAATATTGCAACCCGATCTGCTGATCACCTTTGGCAAATCGTTGATATCAAAAAATCTCAAACTGTTTCTGAGGAAGTACCGTCCGAGGGAACATTGGCATCTTCAAACTGCGGGTGATGCGGCTGATACCTTTCAGTCAATCTCACGGGTCATTCCTGTAAAACCAACGTATTTTTTTTCAACTCTACTAAAGAATTTTACTCCAATAACTTCTTCGCGGAGTTTTAAAGATGGATGGATTCGAGCAGAGAAAAAGACCAGGGACCTTGTTCAATCATTCTTTGAGAACAAAACGAATGGTGAATTCGTTCTTTTGAAAAATCTACTTGAGTCATTGCCATCATCGTGCAACCTTCACCTTGCGAACAGCATGACCGTTCGATATGCCAATCACATTGGATTGAAAGATTCACAAAAAGGAATATCCGTTTATTCCAACCGTGGAACGAGCGGCATTGACGGATGTTCGAGTACTGCTGTTGGCCACTCGCTGGGCTCGGATGTTCCTTCAATTCTTATAACCGGAGACCTTGCTTTTTTCTACGACAGAAATGCATTCTGGCACAACTATGCGTTACCCAATCTATTCATCGTGGTACTGAATAATCATGGTGGAATTATTTTCAATCTGATCGATGGTCCGACAGGACTGCCTGAATCTGAGGAATTTTTTATTACGCAGCAGCAACTCTCTGCTAAATCACTGGCAACGGAGTATGGCTTTTCGTATTCAACGGTCGACATGAAAAACCTCACAGACTTTTTTAAATCCAACGGGAAGGTTAAAATTCTTGAGATTGAATCAACTCAAGCTGAAAATAAATTAATATTTGAAGAATTTAAAAAGAAGATAAATCAAGGTTTATGAAATTAATTCACGATTGGAAACCCGTTAAAGAGTATAAAGAGATCCTGCTTCACAAGTTCGAAGGCATAGCCCGTATCAGTATCAATCGTCCGCACGTTCACAATGCGTTTACACCGCTTACGGTGACAGAAATGATTGATGCCATGTATGTTTGCAGAGAAGATAGTGAGGTAGGCGTTATCATTCTTACAGGAGAAGGAGGAAAGGCATTCTGCAGTGGTGGTGATCAAAGTGTACGCGGGCATGGAGGTTATGTTGGCACCGACACCGTACCGCGATTGAACGTCTTGGATCTTCAAAAAATAATCCGTTCTATTTCAAAACCGGTTATCGCAGCCGTGGCTGGTTGGGCTATTGGAGGAGGACATGTGCTACACGTTGTATGTGATCTTACGATTGCGGCAGAGAACGCACGATTCGGTCAGACCGGACCCAAGGTTGGCAGCTTCGATGGCGGATTTGGAGCATCCTATCTGGCAAGAATAGTGGGGCAAAAGAAAGCTCGCGAGATCTGGTATTTGTGCGACCAGTACAATGCGCAGGAAGCCATAGAAATGGGACTTGTCAACAAAGTAGTGCCTCTTGAAAAACTTGAGGAAACCTACGTAGACTGGGCAAGGAAGATCCTCAGAAAAAGTCCTTTGGCTATACGGATGTTAAAAAGTTCATTCAATGCTGAACTTGACGGACAAGCTGGTATTCAGGAGCTTGCAGGCAATTCCACACTCTTATACTATCTCAGCGAGGAAGCAAAAGAAGGTAAGAACGCATTTCTTGAAAAACGCGACCCTGATTTTTCAAAGTTTCCGCGATTCCCATAAGACTTACAATAGCGTCTATGTCAAGAGAAATTCACTGTGCCGTCATGTCAGTACATTTGCTTGACGACCTCCTCATCCATACTGCACCGGAGATCGTTGAAGATCTGACGAATGTTAAGTTCGGTCGTGAGAATGATCTTACGTATGGATTCTCTCAACTGGTAGTCCATCCAGGAAAAGGGAATTAATATGACTGGGCCGACATTAAAGGCGGGAGATCATCTGCTGAGTCTGCCTGACGTCAGAGATACAAAATCATTTGGTTCTTTAAGCGATTTCGATAAAAAGGTAATCCTCTTCTGTCAATCCTGGCTGGGTAAACAAAATGAATTCGAATTTCACACATCAGGTTCTACCGGCACACCCAAGAAAATAGTTTTTACCAGAGAGCAACTAATTACCAGCGCTCAACTAACCGCCAGCGCGTTGGATCTTAAACCGGGACATACCTCGCTGATCTGCCTCAACACAGAGTTCATTGCTGGTGCCATGATGGTGGTGAGAAGTCTTGTAACCGGCATGAATATGATCACTGTTGCGCCTACTGCCAATCCATTGGAAAATTTATCTGATCCCATTGACTTCGCGGCGTTTGTTCCCTATCAATTAACCACCATGATAGAACACGCTCGCGCGAAACTTAATACGCTCAGGACGATAATCATCGGGGGCGCTCCGCTGAAGAATGATGATATTAAGTCACTCCAATCATTATCTCCTGACTTTTATGCTACGTATGGAATGACCGAAACCATTACCCATGTTGCTCTTCAAAAACTTAACGGCCCCGATCGGCGCGATTATTTTCAATTGCTTCCTGGCATTACAGCATCTATTGATAATCGTGGTTGTCTGGTTGTCAAAGCATCGCACCTTGGAACAGATGTTATCACAACAAATGATGTCGTGAGTCTGATCGACGACAATAAATTCAGATGGCTGGGGCGCTATGATCAGGTGATCAATTCAGGTGGTGTCAAAGTCTATCCGCAGAAAATTGAGGATGCCGTTGCGATTATCTTTAAGAAACTGGAGATTACAAACAGATTCTTCGTTTCAGGTATTGCAGATGACAAACTTGGAGAGCAAGTAGCGCTGATTATAGAGGGAACTTCATTGGAAAGCGAAACTGAAGAAAGGGCAAAATCGGAAATGCGGTTAGGTCTTGAAAAATATGAGTCGCCAAGATTGATTCTTTATGCTGATACGTTCCTGGAGACCGACTCTCAGAAAATTGATCGGATGAAGACGTTGAAAACCATTAAAAACTAAGGGTCAATCCCGCCGCCGCCTTAAAAAAAGGGATGCTGTTACAACGGTACAGTCTGCCAGCTTGTTAGTCCCGTTCTACAAATTTCGTTTTTAACAGGACGAACGCTACAATTCATCACGTTGATTTCACTTTCCTGTCTGTCCTTGTCAATGAACGGGTATTTAATTCATTCTCATCCGCTACTGAGCCGCCCAAAATACACTAGTTATAAACTAACTTAAGAAGACTTCTTTAACGTCTTATCAGACTTCATTGATTTCAATTCCTGCTGCAATTCCATGACCACACCTGAAAGCTGCTCCATTGACATTTCATTTTTGGTGTTGGCGTCCGGGAACTGTACACTGATATATGCCTTCGCACCCCATACTTCGATCACCTCTGCAGCATCAATCTGGTAAGGAGCATACTGGCGGTTGTCAGACACTAGAAACAGCTTTCCGTTCTCTTTCAGATAATTGAAAACCCGTTTGTAAACAACCCCTTCTCTTTGAGTAACGAGCACGTATGACTTACCACTTTTTAGATTCTGGATATCCTCCAGCCACTCTCCTATTACAATCGTACCTGGAAGTATTGGCAACATGGAGTCACCGGTAATTTCAAACGCACGAAAAGTACCCCGGCTAAGAATCGGAATTGGGAGCTTAAAGCGCGGTAACTCTTTTATATATTCAACATCTGCATATCCATTCAGGTAGCCCGCTGCTGCCTTGTGCGGCACTAGCTCGATGTTGTCCCTGTTATTATCATCAACAGTCACAACCAGAACTTCCTTACTTCTCAACGATTTCTTTTCGTAATCTTTGAGCTGGCTTATATCACGACCAATCAGCATGTCCACTGAAAGACCGGCCATCGCTGCCATTTTCTGAAGCAATTCAAGACGGGGTTCTGCCCTTCCTTCTTCATACGCCCCGACTAGTGATCGCTTAATGTCCAACTGCTGTGCGAACTGGTCTTGGGTAAGATTCAATTGCTTCCGCACAAAGCGAATATTCTCATTGAGCTTTACTTCCATTGGTTTGTTTGTAATTAGTTATTAACAAATAGTTTTACTTTGTCAAATTATCCAAAATTATATTCAATCACTGGTTACGTTTATTTTAAATTGGTTTCACTCTCATATTGTCACTTTCTTTTGTTTGCCCAAAAGAAAGTAACCAAAGAATCCCGAATGCTTTCGGGAGCACCACCAATGACTGCCTTGCCTCGCCGACCAGGCGGGCGCACCTACCCGCCTTTGGCCACCCACTTGCCTCCGCTCTTACCAACACACATGCCCGGTTTGCGCCGCTTCCGCCAGCTGGCGGAACACCCACGCGCCACTTGACCTTAGTTGATAATCGCCTTGGCAACAACTTAACAAAGTCGGAATAGACGTTCCAACTGATCTGAAATTAATCACTTCGCAAATAAGAGAATCCGACCTG
>JBBRON010000007.1:0-187503 GCA_038229375.1 Cytophagales bacterium
GCGATCCAATCCTGGGTGAATGGCCGACGCTCATGCATACGTGGCTACGGGCTGGAGGATTTTTTACTGACAAGAAACAAGTTTCATTATCCGGCACGGCGAAGCTCGATGGATCTCCATTGTTGAAAGGTATGGTGATCTTTACACCTGCCGAAAACCTTAATGCACCACCAGTGGTTGCTTACATTAATAATACTGGCACGGGCGAGTTAGGACGATTTCTCATTCCAGAAAGTTATGGTCCGGTACCTGGCAAGTACCGGGTAGAGATGAGGCAGGATGCAAAACGGTGGATGAGTAATTCACGCGATCCATTTATGATAAAGATGATGACCAAACAGCGCGACAATACGCTAACCGATCAGGATATCAAAGATTGGGGAGAATTTCTTCGCAAACGTGATCTATCGCCGAGCATCGTTAATCAGCAGGTGTTTTCGAAGCAGCGGCCGGGGGATAAAGGAGACTATGTGATTGATATTAAAGACGGCGAGGAGGTAAGAGTTGAGGTTTTTAGACGGTGAATCTTACATCGCTTCGGTGCTCACATCTCTCTAAAGAGATCGCTTTTTTAAGTAATTTGATCTTTTAAATGATTAAATTATGAATACTACTTTCAGTGTGACAAGTATAAAGAAGCGTATCTGGCTTGTTATATTCACAAGTATCTCCTTTGGTTCAGGTGCTATCCAATGCATCGCTCAAAAAAATGTAAAAGGAAAAATTCCAATAACCTTATCATTGAATGCCTTTTCGTTTAACGATACACTGATGGCGCGTGATCCCCGCAACAATCAACAGCTATTTACTCTGTTTAATTTGCTGGATTGGTGCGCTACGCAACATATCAAGGCACTCGATCCAACAGCGTATTACTTCCCAACCTATCCGGAAGTGCCGTCTGATGAATTTTTAAAAAACTTTAAAGACAAGGCGGCCGATTTAGGCATTCGTATTTCAGGCACTGGCATACGAAATAATTTCGCTTCACCTGATCCCAAGGTTCGCGCGGAGGGAGTGGAGCGGGCAAAAAAATGGATAGTAGCGGCTTCTAAAATGGGCGCTCCCATTTTGCGCGTATTTGCCGGTGAAATTCCGAAAGGATATGAAAATAGATGGAATGAAGTTGCTGGATGGATGATTGATTGTTTTAAAGAATGTGTTGCCTACGGAGAAAAGTATGGCGTTAAAATAGGCATTCAAAATCATGGTGATATGCTGCAAACTGCAGAACAATGTATTTATGTGCTTAATAAAGTTAATTCCAAATGGGTCGGACTTATTCTGGACACTGGCAGTTTTAAAACAGAAGATCCTTACAAAGACATTGAGGCTGTTATTTCATACGCAATTAACTGGCAGGTGAAAACGAGCGTTTTTGGTTTGGGAAGTGATAAACTAACAGATTATAAGCGATTGGTCACCATCATTAAAAATGGAGGCTACAAAGGATATTTACCTGTTGAAACACTCAGGGTAAAAGGTAGGCCGTACGATCCTTTTGCCTTAGTTCCCGCCATGCTTACCGAATTGACGGCTGCCATTAAGGAAGTCTATAACCATGAAAACTAACGAAATACTACTTAGCATAATTCTTTGCCTTCTTGGTAGTATTCTGATTTCTCCTGTTGCTCCAGCTCAGGTGAAGATTTCGAAGGGATCTGCCGTTGAACAAAATGTGGGTCTCGGCCGGGGCATCAACATCATTGGCTATGATGCTGCACTCTGGAGAGACAACACTACTGGCCGCTTTAAAGAGAAATACTTCAAGATGATCAAGGAAGGTGGCTTTTCAACAATTCGGGTGAACCTACATCCATTTAGACATATGGATAATACCTATGCGCTCAATCCAAAGTGGCTGGAAACACTCGACTGGGTTGTTAAAAAAGGATTAGAGGCAAAGCTTATGATCATTCTCGACATGCATGAGTTCAATGCGATGGCAGATGATCCTATTGCAAAGAAAGAAATGTTCATGTCTGTCTGGAGGCAGCTTGCTCCCAGGTATAAGGATCAGCCTAACGATGTAGTGTTTGAATTGCTAAATGAGCCCAACGGGAAACTCACTGTTGAACTTTGGAATCAATACCTGTTAGATGCGATAAAACTGATTCGGGAAACGAATCCAAATCGAACGTTAATTATCGGGCCTGCCAATTGGAATGGTATTGAAAGTCTGCCAACATTGACGCTGCCAAAAGAAGATAAAAATATTATTGTGACGGTTCATTTTTATCACCCTATGAATTTTACGCATCAAGGGGCACCTTGGTCCAAAGACAATAAAGATTTAGTTAATATAAAATGGACAGGTACTCCGGAAGAAAGACAACTAATCGAAACTAAATTGAAGGTGGCTGCAAATTGGTCAAAAGCAAATGATCGGCCTATTTTTCTGGGCGAGTTTGGTTCGTATGATAAAGCAGATATAGAATCGCGCGGACGCTATACTGCATTTGTGGCCCGGACTGCTGAAGCGTTAGGATTTAGTTGGGCCTACTGGCAATTCGATTCAGATTTTATTGTCTATGATATAAACAAAGACGAGTGGGTGGTGTCTATTAAAAACGCCCTCATACCTTCCGGGGGTGATTACGCCCCGGATAATCACACAGGTTTTTCCCCGATTTTTAATCGTCAGAACCTTGGCAGTTGGGCCATGCAAGGCAATGGACGTTGGAGCGTGGAGCAGGGAGAAATCGTTGGCCAACAAGACGCATCAGAAAAAAAAGACTCGTGGCTGTTTACGAGTGATGAGTGGGACGATTTTGCATTAGAACTCGATTTTTTGGTTCCGGAAAAGTGTAACACGGGCATTGCCATTCGCATGCCCAAAGATTCGGTGGGGGATCCTGACGTGCATGGTTATGAAGTCCAAATCTCCGATCTGCCTCAACGAAAGTTGACAGGAAGTCTGTTGCATCACGAAGAATCAAAAGGCAATAATCAGCTCCGTCCCAATCAATGGAACCACCTGGCAATAATCTGCGTAGCCGACCACGTCCAGGTGTATCTGAATCAATCTAAGGTGTTGGATGAAAAAGTAACAGGTTCAATGAAAGGAAGAATTGGATTACAGGTTCCGAAAGATCCGGAATTTGTAAAGCAGTTTGTTAGGTTTAGAAACCTCATGGTGAAAGATTTAAAACCAATAAAAACATTTATCCCATCCAGCTATCTTGGCCGACCGTTCGTTGATGCAAGTCACACAGCTGGTCCTCAGGTAATTCCCGGTAAAGTTGAATTAGCCTTATATGATCTTGGCGGGGAAGGAATAGCGTATCATGATTTTGAATCGGAAAATCGTGGTAGTGGTGGATTGAATGTAAATCTCCGTCATCAACGCGCACATGCTACTCCATATGAATGGGAATTCCGAAAGGACGAAAGCGTAGATATATCATATACAAAAGACTTTGCGGATTTTAATCACAAAAAGAATTACTATATACCGGGAGTCAATCAATTCTATATAGGATGGACAGAAGATAACGAGTGGCTTAACTACACTGTGGATGTCAAGGTTGCAGGCACCTATAAAATCGATGCCTTATATGCCAACAAGGACGCTACGATACTATTTGATGTAGATCAAAAACAATCCAGCATATGTAAGCTTCCTTTAACGACAGGTGATTTCCATGTTTGGAACAAAGGAGAAATTGGCACGATTACTTTTTTTGAGCCAGGACTTCACCTATTAACCTTCCACTATAATAAGGGGAACAACTTTGCGTATTTTGAATTTACCAGAGTTGATGGAAATGCAGCCAATTCGAAGTAAAGATCAGCCAACCATCTCCGACCCCTCTATTAATCATGCCTGGCAAACGCGCGCACTTTTACCAGTGGTCCCTTTACAGTAGGATTCACGACAGAAGCTTTGTACTTTCAGATCAACGGCTTGTGTATAGATCGCATAGCGCATGAAAAGACCATCCATAAAGCAAATGAAAATCATTTGAACAATTACTCATAAAAACGAAAAAAGAAATGAATCAAACACGTAGAATTTTCATTAAAACAGGTGCGCTTACGTTCGCAGCTGGTGCCATATTCTCAAAATCACTGTTGGCCTCCCCCAAATCTTCTGAACTTATGGGGGTGCAGCTCTATTCCATTCGCGACGATATGAAAAAAGACCCATTGGGAACATTGAAATTACTATCACAAATGGGTTACAAAAATGTGGAGCATGCCAATTACGTAGATCGCAAGTTTTATGGCTATTCAGCAAAGGATTTCAGAAAGATATTGGGCGATCTAGGCCTATCTATGCCAAGCGGTCACACTGTGATGGGCAAGCAGCATTGGGATGCTACCAAAAAAGATTTTGCTGACTCGTGGAAATACACGGTAGAAGATGCTGCTACAGCGGGACAACAGTTTGTGATTAGCCCTTGGTTGGATGCGACCTTGAGAAAAACGAGCGATGATCTCAAGCGATACATGGAGGTGTTCAATAAAAGCGGAGAGCTTTGCAGGAAGTCGGGAATGAAGTTTGGCTATCACAACCACCATTTTGAATTTGCCGAAAGCTTTGATGGTGTTACTGTGTACGATATTATTCTCTCCAACACTGATCCCAAATTGGTAACGCAGCAATTGGATATTGGTAACTTATATAACGGCGGCGCAAAAGCTATTGATGTAGTGAAGAAATGGCCGGGAAGATTTGAATCGATGCATGTAAAAGATGAGATCCTTGCCAAAGAAGGTAATGAAAAATATGAAAGTACTATTTTGGGCGCTGGGATTGTGAATGTGAAAGAGGTTATTGATCTGGGTAAAAATTCGGGCGGTACTACTCAATTTATTATCGAACAGGAATCCTATCAAGGCAAAACTGCCATTGAATCGGTTAAACAAGACTTGGAGATTATGAAGAAATGGGGCTTTAAATAGCGCGATTTCCGTTTCGCAAATGTAGAAAGTCGGAGGATGTATTCGAAACGCGACAGGTGTTGTCACGGTATAAAATGATCAAAAGCTCGATTGTCCATGGGCTGATCGATCGCCAAAGCGCCCATGCAGAAGTCGGGAAGAGTTTGGTAACGCTGGCTTCATCCATTCGTCAGGGTTTGCAGGAAGTCACGCATTATAGAAACATCTTCAAACCTAAAACTTGCCCTTTGAAAGCGGCACTTGCTGCCCAGCCCTTTGAAAATTGGAAAAGTCGCTTTACGAAATAGAGTTAGAACAATTCGCGCCTAAAATTGTTATAAGAAGCTTGTAAATATCTTAATCAATCACGCAAAAGTGAAGCTTTCAGTCGTCAATCTGATTTTCCATTAAATATCATCTAAATCTTTCACGATGATTAAACAAAGTACAATATCCATTGTTGTACAAGCTTAACTTTAAAAATATTAAAAATGAAAAACTTTGTAAAAATTGCAAGTCTGCTTTGCCTGATTTTGGTTGCGTCCTCTTTAAGAGCACAAACCATTGTAGATGTAGCCGTTGGTTCTAAAGACCACACCACGTTAGTAGCTGCGCTGAAAGCCGCGGGTTTAGTTGAAACATTGCAAGGCGCAGGACCTTTCACTGTGTTTGCTCCGACTAACGCAGCATTCGACAAATTGCCAAAAGGAACAGTAGAAAGCTTATTGAAGCCAGAAAGTAAAGCTGCATTAAGTGGTATCCTTACGTATCATGTGGTAGCTGGTAATGTAGATGCAGCGACGCTTACCGGTCTTATCAAGAAAGGTAATGGCACTGCCGTCGTAAAAACAGTTAATGGTCAAGAACTGAAAGCTTCAGTTGTCAACGGTAAAGTGATGATCACTGATGCAAAAGGTGGCAAGGCTACAGTAGTGGCTGCAGATCTAAAAGCATCGAATGGTGTAATCCACGTTACGGACGCAGTTTCATTGCCTAAATAATGTTTTTTAGAAAGTAGAAAAAATTGACTCGCGCTGCAAAGTGCGGGTCATTTTTTTTTGAAATTTGTGGATTAATTGAAGTTTGTACATTGTTTGACGTTTTAAAAAAGAGAAAATGTTTTCACTATTCAAAAAAGATCCCATCAAAGACCTCGAGAACAAACGCAAGAAGCTGCTGGAAGAGGCAATGCATGTGCAGCGCTCGGGCGATCTAAAATTGTACGCGTTAAAGATAGAGGCTATCGATAAATTGGAGAAAGAGATTGAAAGTCTTTACAAGGCCAAACTCTGACAACTCACCTATCCCGAAACCATCTCTTTCACTAGAAGGCACGAACAATTAGAACTTAGAAGGGTTTTACAAGTATGGCAACCATCTTAATCATAGGCGCTTCTTCAGGTATTGGCTCCGCCCTTTCAAAACAACTGATCGTAAAAGGGCATCAGGTCTGCGGTACCTACAATAAATCTAGCAGTTCAATCGATGGCTTTATGAAATTTCAGCAACTTAATGTGTTGGACGGAAGCCTTGATTTAAGTTTTGTACCGGATATTTTGGATGGATTGGTGTATTGCCCAGGCACGGTCAATTTAAAACCCTTTGCCCGCATTAGGCCAGAAGATTTCATCGCCGATTATCAATTACAGTTAGTCGGAGCGGTAAAAGTAATTCAAGCATGTTTACCGAAATTGAAAAATTCTACCGACCCTTCAATTGTCTTATTTTCTACGGTGGCCGTCCAAACTGGGTTTAACTTTCATTCGCTGGTTGCCGCTTCTAAAGGAGCTGTTGAAGGTCTTACGAAAGCGCTAGCTGCTGAGTTTGCCCCAAAAATCAGAGTCAATTGTATTGCGCCTTCGATTACCGATACGCCACTTGCTGGAACGCTCCTCAATAGTGCAGAAAAAAAAGAAGCAAATGCGCAACGCCATCCACTCAAAAAAATAGGCAAGCCCGAAGACCTGGCTAACCTCGCTGAATTTCTGTTGTCAGAAAACTCCAGTTGGATTACAGGGCAAATTCTTCATGCGGATGGCGGCATGTCTAGTCTAAAGGTGTAATTGATAATGAAGCGTCCATGGAATCTTGCGAATATTCCAGTCTATAGTTTGGCCACTTATGATGGTGGGCGCGTAAACATGAATATCTGCACTTATGTGTCTGCCGTGAGTATGGATCCTAAACGCTACATGGTGGCGGTCTATCGTAATACGAAATCACTGTTCAACCTTGAGCAAAGTAATACGGCCGTACTTCAGCTATTGGGGAAGGAGCATCTCGCTCTTGTTAATGTTTTAGGCAAAAAGAGTGGAAAAAAGTATAATAAAGAGCAGTACCTCACCAAAAAAAAACAATTACAAATTTGGGATGACAAGCTCGTTCTGTCCAATTGCGCTGCCTGGGTAAAACTAGAAAAACGCTGGGCGAAAGATGCTGGCGATCATATAGTGTTCTTGTTTGAGGTAGCGGCATTCAAAACCAATCACGACAATCTATTAATGCTAGACGATTTAAGAGAAAAGAAGTTGGTTCGAATCTAGTCATGAAAATCCAGAAGAAACAAAACCTGCCAACTAAAACATGCGTGGTCTGCGCACGTCCCTTTGCGTGGCGCAAAAAGTGGGAAAAAGTATGGGACGATGTAAAGTATTGCAGCGATAAATGCCGAATGAATAAATCTAAGAATTGAGATGAGCATTGCTTCGATTATTTTCCCACATCAACTATTTGAAAACAATCCCATTTTAAATAAAAGTAATCCTATCTATTTGATTGAAGAACCTCTCTTATTTACTCAGTATAAGTTTCACAAACAAAAACTGGTCTTTCATCGCGCGAGTATGAAGGCCTATTGCAATTTTTTGAAAGAGAACAGTTATAAAGTATATTATATTGAAGCCAAGGACAAAATAGCAGATATTGGAAACTTGCTTATCCATTTAACAGAGAAAGGAATCGATGAAATTCACTATTGCGATACGGTGGATAATTGGCTGGAGAATAGAATCACTCTGCAAGCAAAATCTTTTAAATTAAAAATAGTCCGATACAATTCTCCGCTATTCTTGTTGAGCAATGAGCAAGTAGAAGCATACTTTTCGGGAAAGAAAAGACTTTACCAAACTGATTTTTATACACATCAACGCAAGCATTTTAATATATTGGTAGATGAGAAATTAAAGCCAGAAGGTGGCAAATGGACATTCGATACCGAGAACAGATTAAAATACCCAAAAAATAAAAAGCCACCGATCGTTCAATTCCCTAAACAAAACGAATATTGGAGAGAAGCGGTAGACTATGTGGAAAAAAACTTTACGGACCATTATGGTCAAATCAATAACTCGTTTATTTATCCAACTACCTTCACTGAAAGCCGCGATTGGCTAAAACAATTTTTACAACATCGGTTTAAAGAATTTGGTGATTACGAAGATGCGTTAGTTATCAACGAAAACATCTTGCACCATAGCGTATTGACGCCCATGCTGAATGTAGGGTTGTTAACTCCCAAAGAAATTATACACAAAACCGTTGCATTCGCTGACAAAAACAAGATCCCATTAAACTCCTGCGAAGGATTTGTTCGTCAGATCGTAGGGTGGCGCGAATTTATTCGGGGTGTGTACCTCAGCAAAGGCACACAGGAGCGATCCGCCAACTATTGGAAGTTCACGCGAAAAATTCCTCAATCATTCTGGAACGGCACCACCGGGATACCTCCGATTGACAGTACAATAAAAAAAGTACTGGCCACCGGCTATTGTCATCACATTGAGAGGTTGATGGTGCTGGGGAATTTTATGCTGCTGTGCGAGTTCGACCCCGATGAAGTTTACAAATGGTTTATGGAACTGTTCATAGATTCTTACGATTGGGTAATGGTACCGAACGTGTACGGCATGAGTCAGTTTGCCGATGGCGGGTTGATGGCAACCAAACCCTACATCAGCGGAAGTAATTATTTGATGAAGATGAGCGATTACCAAAAAGGAGATTGGCAACCGGTATGGGATGGACTGTTCTGGCGCTTCATGAACACGCATCGAGATTTCTTTTTAAAAAACCCAAGGCTAGGTATGCTGGTGAAGACGTTTGATAAGATGGATGGTGCTAAACAACAGAAACATTTGCAGCAAGCTAACGCATTTTTGAAACAACTTGATCCAAGAACATGAAAACGGATCTAAGCTTAGAAAACATTGACCGCATCATTCAAATGGCGTGGGAGGACCGCACTACTTTTGAAGCCATCGAATTGCAATTCGGATTGAAGCAAGCCGATGTAATCAAACTAATGCGAAAAGAATTAAAGCCCACCAGCTTTAAATTGTGGCGAGCTCGCACCAACGGACAACGTACTAAACATGCTGCTTTGCGTGATGATGAGATTGGCCGCTTCAAATGCTCGAGACAGAAGTCAATCACTAATAATAAAATAAGCAAAAGATAGTTCGATGTCAGACAGTCTCCGTGCTCAGGACACGAAGCCCACGTTAAGCATCGACGTCTGTTTCAACGATTGAATCTTGAAACAATTAATTAGACTGTGACGCAGTCGGTTCGGGCTTTCCGATGCAATTTCACGTGGCCTAGAGGCTCCAGTGTGGATTTTCCACTTCGCTGCCTGTCGAAGCTGCAGCGCAGGCAGGAATCTCCACACAGTAGTTAGTGCTTAGTTAATGTGAAGCTAATTTTCACCTCAAACTCGCGGTTCAAGTCTTCAATAAACTGAATCGTTTGAATTGAAAATGATTCGTAGGAACACAAACCAAGTCACAGGGCTTAAAAAAAACAAAATAGCGATGCCGTCAACTTATGAATTAACGTCATTCTCTTTTGTCCTAATTGCAAAATAGAACCCTGCAGAAAACAACAGTGTTATCAGTACGGCGAAATAAGGTATTAATTCACTCATCCTTTTGATTCTTTATTAGTTTCAAATAAATTGCAAATCCAAGAATGGAAGGTACCCAAAGACCAATAAATATGGCAGCTTCCTTTTCACCTTTGAACCATAGTGTCTCTGAAAAAATGAGAGACAAAAAAGCAGACAGTAACAATAAAATATCTGAGATTTTTAGTTTGTTCTTCATATTTAAAAATTTGCTTCCGAAGGTAACTAATATGTCGATATTAAAAAATTTCGGCATTCCACTACAAGCTCTCACTGCTTTTCCAACGCACATTTCCTTCATCGCGAGCCCACCACCGGAGGGTCTTCCGTTCCAATCCATCAATCAGTATTCAGCTCATGGTGAACGGTAAACTAAGGTTCATCTCAAGCTCCTAATTAGCAATGTATAGCGTCACGGACGCCGAATGCAATACTTTTAGATTTAGTAAAGTTCACCTGAAAACATTTACCCACCTTGGTTGTTAACGTTGTAAGTCAAAATCAGAACTGGCTGTCGTCCATAAATATCAGGAGTATTACGCTTTTCGGCAATGAGCAGATACGAGTTCGTTTTTAATCTATTTTATTCAAAGTTACTTTCTGAAAAGGCGAGGAAGAAAAGCGAGCTGATTATCATTCTCGTTGCCATCAACGGTTTCATTCTCCACCTATTACTAATAACGTTAGTCCATTTTGATATTGTCCGGCTAACTGATTATTCTGAATTGTTTAGGAATCCATTGGTGGCGATTTATACACCCTTCTCATTCATATTGATTTACGAGGTTTATCTGCTCGTATACTATCTCCCAAAGTCAATCAGTAAATATATTGGGAAGCAATATGAGATCATTACGTTGATCATAATCAGAAAAATTTATAACGACCTATCCAAATTGGAGTTTACATCCGACTGGTTTAGCGTTAAAAGTGACCTCCAGTTTACATATGATATTATTGCAGCCATTATTTTGTTCTTTTTGATTTTTGTATTTTATCGACTTAATGAAAAAAAAGAAGAGGAGGAAAAGGATCGTCCACTATCACTGGATATGGTGAAGTTTATTAAAATGAAAAAGATTATTGCTACCTGCTTAGTACCCGTACTTGTTGTGCTGGCTATTTATAATTTAGGTCAGTGGGTATATGTGAACTTCTTTTCAATAGGCAGGCTGGTAGATTCATTTAGGGATAGTAACAAGATATTTTTTGATGAATTCTTTACGGTATTGATTCTAATTGATGTGCTGTTGCTGTTGATTTCCTTTTTGCACACCGATAAATTCAATCAGGTAATAAGAAATTCAGGATTTATTATATCAACAATTTTGATAAAATTATCTTTTGGAATAGAAGGTCTATTAAACACGATCTTAACGGTGGTAGCTGTATTGATCGGAGTGGCCATTCTAAGTATCCACAATCAGTATGAGAAACTAAATCAAACAACCAATAGCTAATCGGCCTACCAGTACCATTTTTGGTAATTTGTCTCTAACTCTTATTCTCGATTTCTAAAAAACGCTTTTTTCACCCAGGTAATTACGAACGTCGAATAAACACATTTAGATATTACTTGTTTTAACAAGTGATGCCAAATATTTCATTTCCTACCGATTATCAATCCATTCTTCAACGGATAGAAGAGATCAACCCCATTCAATATGGCAGAACCCGAAATTTTATGGATGGAGCGGTCACATATTTATCTCCCTACATTTCTCGGGGAGTCATCAGCGTAAGGCAAATACAAGAATCGGTGCTTCGCAAGGGTTATGATGCTACCTCCATTTTAAGGTTTTTGCAGGAATTGGCTTGGCGGGAATATTTTCAACGTGTGTGGCAAACCAAAAGCGATGGATTATTCCAAGATATGAAGCAGCCACAATCAGCGGTACTTCATTACGAAATGATTGACTCCATCGAGAAAGCCAAAACAGGCATTATTGCCATCGATGAATTGATCACTGAATTCTATGAAACGGGATACCTGCACAATCATGTCCGGATGTACGTGGCAAGTATGGCCTGCAACATCGGTGGTGCACATTGGTCTGCCCCTTCGCAATGGATGTATTATCATTTACTCGATGGTGATGTGGCCAGCAACACTTGCAGTTGGCAATGGGTGGCGGGGACCTTCTCGTCAAAAAAATACTATTGCAATCAAGAGAACATCAATCGGTATACGCATTCTCGTCAAAATCATTCTTTCTTAGATAGGCCTGTAGAAAACCTTGCCGACATTTCAGTTCCAGATCAATTGAGAAATGTAAGTAGGCCCATACTCACGACAGAGCTACCTGCAATAGTATCTCCTAATCTCGATGTTACCAAGCCTACGCTGATTTACAACTCCTACAATTTAGACCCGATATGGCGTAGGGAAGAAGATGTAAATCGGGTGTTGCTCTTAGAGCCTTCACACTTTGAAAAATTTCCTGTCAGTAATAAGGTAATGGAGGTCATATTACGTTTATCCAGTAATATTTTAGATATTCAAACCATCGTGGGCGAAGTATCGGAACTGAAAAAAGTGTACTTTAATTCCGAGTTAGGAATTGGCGCATTGATTTCTAAAGAACATCCAGCCTTTACGCATTACCCTGGTATTAAAGACAGCCGCGAGTGGATATATCCGACTGTCACGGGTTACTTCCCTTCCTTCTTCTCGTTTTGGAAGAAATGTGAAAAACAACTGCAACCATCTATGTTTAGCTAAACAATTTGGACAGAATAACCTTCTAATAGATATGAAAAGCCTAAATATTGATAGCAAGTTCTTAAATAGACAACGCCAGGTTGGCGATCATGAAGCTGATGTTTTAATCTCGGGTATCTTCAAAAAAAACCAGCAGGCAGAATTTTACAAACTATTCACCCTACCAGAGAAAGAAATTTTAAAATTAGAAAGTATCCATCCTGGTAAGAAGTTTTTACTTACTCCAAAGTCCTTACCCACTTGGTATGATGAAAAGAGGATTTTGCGTGGGCAGGCAGTTTTTGAAAATTATGCCATACCGATCATGACATTGCTTGGCGTGATGTCTTTGCCCTATTGCTATGCAGCATCACCAGGCAACAAAGCATTGTATCTGACAGAGAAAATGAGAAAGTCGCCCGGTAAGCGATTGGCCGAAACGGGAGAATTTACAATTAGTGTTCTTCGAAAAGGAAACTTACAGCCCGGCGAAATCGGACTAATTCAAATTAATAAAACGAGATTGATCCATGCCATGGCTCGGTACTATCTGCAAAAAGGTAGTTGGGATACCTCATGGGGCGTACCCATCAATCAAGAAGATATGGCCGGCACCAACATGGCGTTTTCATATGTGATCTTGCTGGGACTACAAATATCGGGTCATGTCTTGTCGGACCGAGAGAAAGAGGATTTTTTGTATGTGTGGAAATTCATCGGGTATCAACTCGGCATTAATGAAACACTCTTGCCCAATGATTTTCAACAGGCTCGATTATTGTCAGAAACCATCAAAAAGAGAACACTTCGAAAAACAGAAGAAGGAATAACCCTTACGAAAGAACTTATAGCCTACTATAAAAGTGTATTACCGCCCCAACAAGCCAACTTTGTAAGCACGCAAATGCGCTACTATTTAGGAAGCGAAGTAGCAGAATACCTGGGCTTGCCTGTCGATGCAATAAAAGATAAACTGGCAGGATTCACCAACGCATACAAAGAACTTCAAAATCTATTCTCGCTGCCCAAAAACCAGATGGGAGAGTTGCTGGCAAATTATCAAGTGATGAAAGCCAAGAGCAATTTGTCTAAGTAAAATCTACCTCCGACAACAGAACGTGCCATAAAACAGCTTGTGTAGGCGTGCCTGTCAGAGCTTCAGCGTAGGCAGAGGCGGGGGCGCGTCTGCTGGTCCCTGGCGTACCGAATACTAGAATTGCACAAATGAGCTGATTAAGCAAGCCTATGCAATCAATGGGGACGTAAAGCGGGTAGTGCGAAAATTTTTGCGGTTTTTTCAATCGTTTGATAACTATTTAATAAGCCATTTGTTTAACGATTATATTAAACCCTTAAACAATAACGTATGAATACTTTATTAGCAGAAGTACTGACGATCAAAGTTGATGATCCAGTTGCATTTACCTTCTTTATTGGCTACATGGCCATGTTTGCCTCTACCATTTTTTTTCTTTTCGAGCGGGGATCCGTTGACGGAAAATGGAAGACTTCACTATTGGTCTCTGGTATGATTACCGGAATTGCCGCAGTGCATTACTATTATATGCGCGATTTTTATATGGCAACTGGTACTACTCCAACCGCGCTCCGTTACATTGACTGGACATTGACTGTACCATTGATGTGCGTTGAATTCTACTTGTTGTTAAAACCAGCTGGCGCGTCCAAATCGTTTATGTGGAAACTGATCGCAGCCTCTGTTCTGATGCTGGTGATGGGCTATGTTGGTGAAGCATTTGGAGATGGCTCAATGGGTCACTCAGTGTTATATGGATTCTTATCTACACTTGGATACATCTATATTCTATACTCAGCCTGGTTTGGTGAAGCCAAGCAATTGGCGGCAAGTTCAAACTCCGAAGCTGTGAAGAAAGGCATCAACGCCCTAGCGTGGTTCGTACTGGTAGGGTGGGCTATTTATCCAATTGGCTACATGGCTATGCCCGGTGGATGGCTTGGGCCAGATGGCGCTGGTTTGTTACAACCAAGCAACATGGATTTGATCTATAACATAGGAGACGCCGTCAATAAAATTGGTTTCGGCCTAGTGGTATATGGTATTGCTACTTCAGAAACAGCGAAAGCATCGTTGAAAAGAGCGTAGTAATTATCGAAGTCGTAGTTAATTTTTAGCCAAATTTCAAAAGCCCGGGGTGAGTTTTCAGTAGCGACTCGTTCCGGGCTTTTGTTTTAATTGTAAGTGTATGAGAAGTTATTTATTTATTAACCAGTCATCTCTGCTCAAACATAGGTTGTTAATTCTCTCCTTGTTATTAGCTGTCTTCCATCTATTTATTAACCCTCTAGGTCAAGTTTTTTCGTTCATTTTCTTAGGAATTACATTGGCTTTCTTTGGATTGCCACATGGAGCACTTGACCACCGGGTAGAGGCTATTTCAGCCCATATTGATCATTGGAGTCTGCTTGAATTTTTAAAGAGCTATTGTTTAAAAATCCTGATTACATGCGTGATTTGGGTTGTTTCCCCTTCCGCTGGCTTCATTGGCTTTTTACTTTTTTCCGGATATCACTTTGGTGAGACGGATCTGCGTTCTCCTGAATTCATGGTTAATCCAAAGGGCATAATCATAACACTGTATGGGTTGGGTGTCCTCGGCTGCTTGCTTTCTGCCCAAATTACGGAGACTTGGCAAGTATTGGAATTTTTAAGTCCCGTTTTTTCAGCTAAAGACTATTTTCCGGCTTTGCTGATCGGTAAGACTAACTTGGTTTGGTTGCTATGTTTTGCTATTGTTCTTGCGATTTCAGCTGCTCAATTCCTGATAAGTCATGCAGCATTATCTACAAGGGTTAATTTTTTTATTCCGGTGATAATATTAATTTTTCTATACCCTCTTCCTTTGCTTACGGCGTTCTCTTTCTATTTTGGTCTTTGGCATTCTTTACATGCCTTAAAACATATACGGACCCATTTGAATTATACGAATGCTCAAATGGTGCGAGAGGCGTTCCCCTTTAGCATCATATCGATCAGTGGTTTAATACTTTTTGTTACAGTTGTATTGTTACAAGGTTGGTCACCTGTTTTGCTTATTTTTATTTTTATTTCTGCACTTACCACACCGCATGTCGGCATTATGCGAGACATGTATGATAAGTCACAACTCGCCGATCCAAAGAAGATATAGAAATTCTCATCGGAGTCGCGAAGGTAACATTGTAATTTTATTCGCTTTTTGTCACCAGGCTTCCTAATCGCAATTCATTGAGGAGAAAGCCTGCATCAATGCCTAATGGGGTTAAGTACCTTAGGTTTCCGGATGGCAATGGAACAGAACAAATGGAATTATTTTACTTGATGAAATTGAGGTTATCTTAATCAAGAGGGTTTCAATTCGAAAAGAGTGATCACTTTCCTGTCCGAATTTGATTAACGGCTATTTATTTTTCGAAGGTTATCGTTACATTTAGAATGAATGGGATGTGCCCTTACTGATTGCATGACCAATAATTGAATGAAATGAAAATCAAAAAAGGACTTAGAATCTCAATGTTGCTGCTACTAGGGTTTGGTCTGACTCATTGCTCGCAGCCAGAAGCCACGTTAAAACTTACTAAAGATGCTCACATTCTCCTGATCGGAAATAACCTGGGCTCCAGGATGATGAACTACGGATATTTCGAAACGGAAATGCAAGTGCGTTATCCAGATAGTTTACTCTATATCCGCAACATGTGTGATGGAGGCGACACACCCGGATTCCGTCCCCACTCCGGACGGATGATGCCATGGGCATTTCCAGGCGCTGAAAAATTTCAGACAGAGTTAGCGCATCCATCCGGCAGTGAAGGCTTTTTTGAAACACCCGACCAATGGCTCACGCGATTGAAGGCCGACGTCATCATCGCATTCTTTGGTTACAACGAATCCTTCCAGGGCCCAGCTGGCCTGGAAAACTACAAAGCGGAACTAGACGCGTTTATCAAGCATACAGTAGCCCAGAACTACAATGGAAAATCAACACCGCAACTAGCCATTGTATCGCCCATTGCCTTTGAAGATCTATCGAATCAGCAAGATCTTCCGAATGGCAAAAAAGAAAACGCCAATCTTTTGCTATATGCGGAAGCGATGAAAGAAGTTGCCGCACAGAACAAGGCGCTCTTTATCGATGCATTCGAACCCTCCAAAGACTGGTATGAGAGCAGTGATGAAACGTTGACGATCGACGGCTCACAGCTAAACGACGCCGGTTACCAGAAATTCTCAAAAATGCTTGCTGATAAGGTCTTTGGGAAAACAGAGCCAAAGGAAGAGTCGCATCGAGACCTGGTGCATGCTGCTGTGATGGAAAAAAACTGGATGTGGCACAACGACTATAAAATTCCTAACGGTGTCCACGTGTTTGGACGGAGACATGATCCGTTCGGAGGAGACAACTATCCATTTGAGTTAAAAAAAATTCGTGAGCTTACCTCTATCCGCGATTCTGCGATCTGGCTCGCTACCAAAGGAGAGAAATTAGATCTAGCCGTTGCCGATCAACATACCTCAACGCTACCAAAAGTGGAAACCAATTACGATCCTGAAAAAAATGGCAACCTGGAATATTTATATGGAGAAGATGCGCTGAAAAAATTGAGCGTGCCACCCGGATATAGAATTGATCTCTTCGCCTCTGAAAAGGAATTTGTTGATTTGGCAAATCCAGTTCAGTTGTCCTTCGACAATAAAGGTCGTTTGTGGGTAGCAACGATGCCGAGTTATCCTCATTATAAACCAGGGGATAGTAAACCTAATGACAAATTGATTATTCTTGAAGATACTGACGCCGACGGCAAAGCCGATAAACAAACCACATTTGCCGACGGCTTACATCTGCCAGTGGGCTTTGAATTCGCACCGGAAGGCGTATATGTTTCTCAAGGAACTAACCTGATTCTTCTCACCGATACCGATGGTGATGACAAGGCGGATAAAAAGGAAATCATATTAAGTGGTTTTGATGATCACGATACACACCATGCACATAGCGCCTATGCTGCAGATCCATCCGGCGCTATTTACATGGCCGAGGGTGTCTTTTTACATACCAATGTAGAAACCTCTTACGGCCCAGTGAGGGGAACCAATGGTGGTTTTTATCGATATTCTCCCCAACGCCATCATCTTGAACGCACGGCACAGTTAGCCATTCCAAATCCATGGGGAATTGCCTTCGACGACTGGGGGCAGAATTTTTTTGCAGAAACATCGGGGCCCGATGTTAGATGGATGATGCCTGGAACGATAAAGCCTCGTTATGGGGTATCGACTCATAAATCATTCAACCTCATTGAAGAGAAACACCGCGTGCGCCCAACTTCTGGATTGGAATTTGTTTCCAGCGGACATTTTCCGGATGAGGTGCAGGGAGATCTATTGATCAATAATACCATTGGCTTTTTAGGAATGAAGGAACATACGATGGAAGATGACGGCACGGGTTATAAGAGTCATCACCGACTGGATCTGGTACAATCAGAAGATAAGAATTTCAGACCGGTTGACATGGAATTTGCACCTGACGGATCACTCTATCTGATTGACTGGCACAACATTCTAATTGGTCATATGCAACATAACGCGCGTGATCCACTTCGCGATCATGTACATGGACGTGTATATCGAATTACGTATCCATCAAGGCCATTAGTAACACCCGCCAAAGTAGCAGGAGCTAGTATTCCCGAGTTATTGGATAACCTGAAGCTTCCCGAATTCAGAACGCGCTATCGTACCAGACGTGAGTTGCGTGGACGCGATGCCAGTGAAGTACTTCGTCAATTAGAGCGATGGGTAGCCAAATTAAATATTGAAGATCAACGCTATGAACATCACCTGCTGGAAGCGTTATGGGTAACATGGGGATTAAATAGGGTAGATGAACAGTTACTACATCGGGTCCTTCAGGCAAATGATTATCATGCAAGGGCAGCAGCGGTGCGAGTGCTTCGCTACAGCGGCCATCAAATAAAAAATCAATCCGACTTGTTGATGAAAGCAGCACAAGATGAACATAGTCGTGTTCGGCTCGAAGCGCTGGTAGCCGCCACCTGGTTGGATAAAGAAGTTGGGCTACCGATTGTAGAAGCAGCAGGTAAGATGCCAATGGACAAATGGACTGTTGATGCGTACGCAACTGCGGTAGCACATTTAAACGGCGTCTCGTTGAAAGAGAAAAAAGATGAGGAAGTTGAAACACTTCTCACTGGAGCCGCTCGCGAGTCCTTTATCAAAGGAAAGGAAATCTATTCGCGGGATGGATATTGTGCGACCTGTCATCAACCAGATGGTGGTGGACTTTCAGCTTCAGGTTTTCCAGCTTTGGTGGGAACGCCTTGGGTGTCAGGAAATGAGGAGCGATTGATAAAAATTGCATTGAATGGCATGTATGGTCCCATAGAAGTAAACGGAAATAAGTATGGAGGTCAGGTACCCATGACCCCATTTGGCGGAATGCTTAACGACGATGAAATTGCGGCAGTACTCACTTATGTACGGAACGCCTTTGGAAACAAAGCACCGGCAGTAACAGCCAACAAGGTGAAAGAGGTGCGTGAAGCGATCAAGGACAAAAAGGGTTTTTATTCTCCGGAGGAGTTATTGAAGCAATACCCGATGGAGAAGTGATTAGATGTTGGTAACTAAAACTTTATTTTAACATGCGATTATCAATGTTGCCTTCGTGTAATCTGTTGTTGCTTATATTCCTCTTTACAGCATGTATTTCTAAAAAGGCCGATAAGCAACCCAATGTCGAATTCACGCTGAAGGAAGAACAACTACCAACTTACGAAAAGGATATCGATCACAAAGGTCTTATCAATGCGATTCAAGACCGTTATGACGAATCTCTTCGAACCGGGCAATACATTTATAGCAAAACCTGTTCTAATTGTCATGGTGATCCACTGCAAGCTGGATCGATCCCGATCTCATTCAAATTTTGGGAAGGTCACTTTAAAGTAGGAAATGATCCGTATTCGATTTATCAAACATTAACAAAGGGCTATGGCTCGATGCCGCCTCAACCTTTATTGACCCCGATAGAAAAGTATGATGTTATCAACTACATCAGAAATGAATTTGTATTAAAGCTAAATAAAGATGAATATTTCGTTGTTGACTCGGCCTATTTGCGCAGCCTGCCACCAGGATCTTCCAGGGGTCCCGCTCCCGCGGAACAGAAACCATGGGCTGAAATGAATTATGGGAACTTTCTTGTCAACACCTACGAATTGGTTGGCGTTAATGCCAAACCTCGTGAGCGATCCGAAGGAAAGGCACCGCTAAAAGATGAGAATTTGACAGATGCCAACTTTGCTTATAAAGGAATTGCTATTCGCTTGGATAAAGGTGATGGTGGCGTTGCCAATGGAAAGCATTGGATAATATTTGATCATGATGTAATGAGGGTGGCAGGTGCATGGACCGGCAATGGCTTTATTGATTGGGAAGGAATATTATTTAATGGAACACACAACATTTCGCCCCGGACCGTTGGAGACCTTCAGTTTGAAAACCCAGTGGGGCCTGGATGGGCTGATCCAATAAGCGGGTCGTTTAGAGATAATCGTTTTTTGGCAGAAGATAAAAGAAGGTTCGGACCCCTTGCTCGTGAGTGGGCCCATTACAAAGGTCTTTATCAATATGAGGGTAAAACAGTGATTTCTTATACCATTGGTAATGCTGCGGTTCTGGAAATGTTTGGAGTGGAGGAGATGAAAGATGGCACGCCTATATTCACCAGAACACTAAACATTGGGCCATCCAAAACGAGATTAACAATGCGGGTGGCGCCTATTTCAACTAACGTTGCGTTAATCGGCGGAGGCGCTTCTATTAAGAAAATCAATGGTTTCTATCTTTTAGAAATTCCAAAATCAAAAGCAGCCAGGTTTAAACTTTTGATATCAAAAACAACTAAAAAATCCATAGATAGCGTTGCGGCATTATCTGCGGTGGAAGTATTGGAAAACTATACCAGGGGAGGAGCATCGCAATATCCCCAAAAAATAAAGACACTGATCAATAAGGGAGATCAAGAAGGATCATTTCAGGTTGACGTCTTAACTCCTCCGTTCAACAGTCCGTGGAAAAATCAATTGCGATTAAGTGGCATTGACTTTTTAGCAGATAAGAGCAAGGCCGTGATTTGTTCTACTGATGGAGATGTCTGGCTTGTGGAGGGAATAACTCAGCTTTCGGGAACGCTCTCATGGAAGCGAATTGCGTCCGGATTGTTTCAGCCGTTAGGTGTCAAAATAGTAAATGAAAAGATATTCGTTACGTGCCGCGATCAGTTGGTAAAGCTTAACGACTTGAATGGTGACGGTGAAACGGATTTCTATGAAAGCTTTAACAGTGATCATCAGGTTACAAACCACTTTCACGAGTTTGCCATGGGATTACAAACTGACGCAGAGGGAAATTTCTACTATGCAAAGAGTGCACGACATGCAAGGCGTGCCTTGGTGCCTCAACATGGCACGCTATTAAAAGTAAGTAAAGATGGGGCCACTACTGAAATTATCGCCACCGGATTCCGGGCAGCAAACGGAGTGTGCATCAACCCCGATGGATCGTTTATTGTTACCGATCAGGAAGGTCATTGGAATCCAATGAACCGGATCAACTGGGTAACAAAGGGCAAGTTTTATGGTAACATGTTTGGGTATAATCCGCCTGCCGACAGTTCGAATGCTGGAATGGAGCAGCCCCTAGTATGGGTTGAAAGAAGTATAGATCAGTCGCCATCAGAGCTTCTTTGGGTAGACAGCAAAAACTGGGGTCCCTTAAATGGAAGCCTGTTGAACTTATCATATGGTTACGGCAAAATTCTAAATGTCATGCATGAGAAAATAGGATCCCAAATGCAGGGCGGCGTATTCGAACTGCCGCTTCCCAGGTTCGCAACAGGGGTAATGCGCGGTCGCTTTAATTCCGCAGACGGAAATCTTTATGCATGCGGACTTTCTGCCTGGGGCTCAACACAATCCGACTTAGGAGGCCTTTATCGAATAAGGTACAAAGAAACCAATGCCATTATCCCAACAGGACTTAATGTGGAAAAGCACGGAATAAAAATCACTTTTTCCAACAAAGTGGATGTGAAAAGTGCAGAGAGCCCAGCTAACTACAAAATAGAAACTTGGGACCTGGAGCGGTCACGCAGTTATGGTTCCAAGCATTATAATACTAAACCTCTTAAAGTTGAAAAAGCTAAAGTGAGCGAGGATGGCAAAACCGTGATACTCGTTATCCCTGAAATAAAGTCCACCTGGGTAATGGAAATAACCTATGAATTGACTGACATTCATGGAAAAAAAGTGACTGGCTTAATTCAAAATACGATCCATAAAGTAGGGGAATAGTAAGGGTTAAACAACATATAAATTTTTCATATGAAATTAAAAAGCAGAATTGTATTTGTCATATCCCTTAACTGGTTGTTGCTCGCTTCCTCCATTTCATCTTTTGCTCAACCAATTCAACAATGGGTTAGCTATGAGGGTAAAGAAGGACCAGGCAAGGGCAAGCATATTGTTTTTATAAGTGGTGATGAAGAGTATCGATCAGAAGAGTCATTTCCTATGATGGCCAAAATTTTATCTCAGCGTCACGGTTTTAAATGTACAGTGCTTTTTGCGATCGACCCAAGGACGGGTACCATTGATCCGAATCAACAAACCAATATCCCCGGAATGGAACAATTGCAAACAGCCGACTTGCTGTTTATGTGTATGCGCTTCCGGGAATTACCAGATGATCAAATGAAATACTTTGAGGAGTATGTACAATCTGGAAAGTCGATTGTTGCCTTACGCACGTCTACGCATGCCTTCCTTTATTCAAGAAATAAAGAAAGCAAGTATGCCAGGTACAGTTACAATAGTAAAGCCAAAAACTGGGAGGGAGGCTTTGGAAAGAAAGTTGTAGGCGAGACATGGATTTCTCATCATGGCGCGCATGGTTCAGAAGGAACCAGAGGCCTGATCAACGGATTGCATGCCAGCCATCCTATCCTGAAGGGAGTGAAAGATATCTGGGGACCAACCGATGTTTACACAGTAAACGGCTTAAATGAGAATACTACTATATTACTATATGGTCAATCATCATTAGGAATGACATCGGATGCTCCCCTGAGTTATGCAAAATCAATCATGCCTGTTGGCTGGACGACAACCTACCAAACAGAAAAGGGTATGAAGGCAAAAATATTTGCTACTACTATGGGCGCATCGATGGATTTAAAAAGTGAAGACCTACGACGAATGTTAATTAATGCAAGTTACTGGGCATTAGAGATGGAAGCCCAAATAGCAGACATGAGTAATGCAGAAACCGTTGGCATCTATGAGCCGATCATGTTTGGATTCGATAAATTTAAAAGAGGCGTGAAGCCTTCTGATTTTAATTTAAAATAAAGCCACTCAATTTGTTTCAATTTAATAGGTGATAAAAAATGAAAGAAACGTCTTTGAGATCAAAAATTGGATTCAATCTGCTGGTTTGGTCGGGAGGATTGCCAGCTACACTCTTGCCGATCACAGACCGACTAAAAAAGATTGGATATGACGGCATTGAATGTTTTATGGAAGAGCGAGACAGTGCCTCCTATAAAAAACTGGGAAATCATCTGCAGAGTATTGGCCTCGAGGCAACGTGTGTGCTGGGAGTGGGTCCGGATGAAAACCCTATCAGTGAATCGAAGGCCATCCGCGACAAGGCAATCATACGGTTGAAAGAAGCCATTGATTGTGCGCATGCTATCAACTCAAAAATTATCTGTGGTCCGTTTCATTCAGCCTTTGCCACTTTCACAGATCGACATCCGCCGAATGATGATGAATATAAATGGAGTGCAGAAGTATTACATGCTGCAGGAGAGTATGCGGGACCCGCTAATATAATTCTGACATTAGAAGCCCTCAATCGCTTTGAATGTTACTTATGCAATACCATGGATCAATTATTAAGATTGGTGAATAGTGTTTCACATCCTAATGTGAAAGCAATGTTTGATACGCATCATGCCAATATTGAAGAGAAAAAAATGGGTGAGGCTATCCGTAAAATTGCTCCTGTGCTAGCCCATGTTCACATCAGTGAAAATGATCGCGGTACTCCCGGTGATGGACATATTCCATGGGATGAAACATTCTCTGCGCTCGCGGAAGTAAACTATACAGGTTGGTTGACGATCGAAGCTTTTACGCGCAACGATCCGAATTTTGCCAACGCCATCAATGTGTGGCGTGAATACTCACAACCGTGGGACATGGCGGAAAGGGGATTGGCCTTGATTAAAGACATGTGCAGTAAACATTATCATTCATCAGTACTTGAATCGTTATAAATTCCGTAAACGGTTAGCTAAGAATCGTTACATTATTTATATTGATGTGGTACTTTTTGCTTAGAAACCAGTAAACCCTTATCAAATCTCATGCACTATCCAAAATTTCCATTGCTCAAATTACTTTTCTCATCGATTCTCATCAGTCTCACGGTTATTTCATGTAATCAAAAGCCTGACAAACTTGCCAACCCGAAAATCGACAAGCTGAAATTGCCACCCGGATTTAAAGCTGAGCATTTATACAGTCCGGAAGAACATGAACAAGGCTCATGGGTAGCCATGGCCTTTGACAATAAGGGCAGGATGATCACTGCTGACCAATACGGTGCAATTTATCGGATAGTATTACCCGTTCAAGGTGATACGAGCAAAGTTAAAGTGGAAAAGTTGATTATCGGATCCGAGTCTGATCGGAATGCTGATACCACTACGCTAAAAGTAGGGATGGGCTTTGCACAAGGTTTGCTCTATGCCTTCAATAGTTTGTATGTGATGGTTAATCATAACAGCGATAAGAATTTTAATAAGAATACAGGCCTTTACCGGCTTCAAGATACGGATGGAGATGATCAGTTTGATAAAGTTACATTGTTAAAATCATTTGAAGGGGAACCTGGCGAGCATGGCCCACACAGTATGAAGTTGTCACCTGACGGAAAGTCAATCTACATGACGGCAGGAAACCATGTGGACGTTCCTCAGTTTGACATTTATCGTGTCCTACCGGTTTGGCAAGATGATAATTTATTTCCCCAGATTAAAGATCCAAGAGGCCACGCCAATAACCGCAAAGCCCCTGGCGGATGGATCGCACACATCGATTCATTAGGGCAAAAATGGGAATTAGTCAGTGCAGGTTATCGAAATGAATTTGACATCACCTTCAACGCGGAAGGCGATTTGTTTACCTATGATTCTGATATGGAATGGGATTTTGGAATGCCGTGGTATCGTCCTACGCGCATTTGTCATGTAACCAGCGGAAGTGAATTTGGATGGAGAACGGGTAACGGAAAATGGTCACCGCTGTATCCTGACAATCTTCCTCCCGTGATCAACATCGGGCAGGGTTCACCCACCAACTTTATGAATGGCTTGAATGCAAAGTTTCCTGAGAAATACAGAAAAGCATTGTTTGCTTTCGACTGGAGTTTTGGGATCATCTACGCCATCCATCTTACTCCACAAGGCGCTACCTACTCTGCTGAAGCGGAAGAATTTCTATCGGGTGCCCCGTTGCCCTTGACAGATGGGGCCATCGGTCCGGATGGCGCCATGTATTTCCTCACGGGAGGAAGAAGGTTAGAGTCTGATTTGTATCGCATCACCTCTATTGAGAATAATACAACCGCAAACGTCATTGCTGCAGCAACGACCATTACTGACGCAAACCGATTACGAAGAAGCCTGGAACAATATCATGAACCTAAAAAGGGAGCAATCGATGCGGCGTGGCCAAACTTAAAACATGAAGACCGGTTTGTGCGATACGCGGCGCGCATAGCAGTGGAGCACCAGCCCCTGGTGGAATGGCAGGAACGTGCATTAAAAGAAACTGATCCAGAAAGCCTCGTGTTGGCGATGATCGCATTGGCGCGGCATGGAAAGCCGGCATTGAAAGACAAGATTATTCAGACACTCGTTAAAGTTGATTTTAATAAACTTACTCCCTCTCAGAAGATCGACATTGTTCGTGCATTTGAAGTTGTTATCTTCCGCATGGGCAAACCTGAAGGCATAACAAAAGATCAACTAGTAGCTTACCTCGATCCGAACTATCCGTCGTCATCCAATGAGTTGGATCGTGTATTGAGCAAGGTGCTCGTTTATGTTGGTGCACCTGGTTCGGTAGAAAAAACATTGACTTTGTTAGCGAAAGCTAAGGATGATCCGATGGAGAAGACAGTAACTTCTTCCAGTGACCTCATCATGAGAAATCCGCAGTATGGATTGGATATCGCAAGAATGTTATCCAATGTTCCTCCAGCCCAACAGACTTATTTTGCCACCGTACTTTCTGAGGCCAGCACCGGTTGGAAACCCGAACTTCATGAGCAATATTTCAAATGGTTTGCCAATGCGTTTACCTATAAAGGAGGTGTGAGCTATATTGGTTTTATTGACAAGGCAAGAAAGAAAGGATTGGCTCATACTCCAACGGATAAAATAGAATACTACGATAAACTTTCAGGCGCTGATCTCTTAACGGAATCAGGTAACGATCTTGCTGATCTCCCTCAGCCAAAAGGCCCCGGCAAGAGAAGAACCAAGGAAGAGGCCCTGGCATTACTGGATGAACCCCTAGCTAATCGTGATTTTGTGAATGGAAAGAACATGTATGCAGCCACGCTGTGCAGTTCGTGCCACGGCATGCGCGGTGAGGGCGGCGCCATTGGACCAGATCTATCGCAGTTGGGAACACGTTTTTCAGCCAGAGATATTCTGGAAAGCACTATTGATCCAAACAAAGCAATTTCAGATCAATATGCAGCCACGGTTTTTGAAATGAAAGACGGTAGTTCCATTGTAGGCAGACTGATCAACGAGGAAGGTGGAAAATATTTTGTTTCACAGAATCCATTCATGCCGCAGTCGTTGCGCGAGATCCCGAAAGCAGACGTTACCTCAACTAAACTATCAGAAGTTTCATTGATGCTTCCGGGCCTGTTGGGCCGTTTGAATGATGAGGAAATTAAAGACATTATTGCTTATCTGGTAGCCGGAGGTAATCCAGATCATGAGGTATATAAAGGCAAGAGCCAAACAAAAGCCACGTCTGGCAATTAAATTTTTTCTTATAAATTTTTATGGGAGCCATCAATAAAAAAACGAAATCAGCATTGATACTTTTTGTGATCGGTCTGATGATCTACGGTTTGCCTACGCTTGTTTCAGGTCAGAAAAAGAAGGATGGATTTGTTTCAATTTTCGATGGTAAGACATTGAAAGGCTGGGAGGGAGATACCAATTACTGGCGTGTTGAAAACGGTAACCTGGTAGGAGAAATAACTGCTGACAAATTATTAAAATCCAACACCTTTATTATTTGGCGTGGCGGTGAACCAAAAGACTTTGAGTTGAAACTGGAATACCACATTACCAAAGAAGGTAATAGCGGCATCAACTATCGCAGCGAGCAGATTACAAAAGTGCCCTTTGCATTAAAAGGATATCAGGCAGATATCGACGGGATGAACCGCTATACCGGCCAGAATTATGAAGAACGCGGAAGAACGACACTCGCTTATCGCGGACAAACGACAACTATTAATCCAGGGGAGCAGAATTCAACGGTTAGCGATAATGTCAAGAACAATGCGTGGACAAAAGTAGAACTCGTGAAGTCGGTGAATAAAGATTCATTGCAGAACTTTATCAAGGCCGAAGGTTGGAATGAAGTTCACCTGGTGGTAAAAGGCAATCGATTATTGCATTATGTGAATGGCGTGTTAATGAGCGACGTCACCGATAATGATCCGGTTAATGGAAAAATGAAAGGCTTGGTCGGTGTGCAAGTCCATATAGGCCCACCCATGAAAGTAGAGTACCGAAATATCCGACTAAAACAATAGACTCCATTTGCAATGAGCAGGTATGGTATCATTTTGGCAGGACTTGTAATTTTACCATCACTTTCATTTCAACCAGCTGGTGAATTGAAGTTCAGAAAGCAGATGATTGCTGCTGAGAGTAATGAGTCTGTGGGTGTGTTTGATGTGGATGGCGATCAGCAGTTAGATATTGTGTCGGGAAGCTACTGGTATGAAGGCCCTGGTTTTTTAAAGCGTCACCTGATTGGTAATGTCAAAAGAGTAGGTGAGTACTACGATGATTTTTCAACCATTCCCATGGATGTGAACGGTGATGGAAAAATGGATTTTGTCACAGGTGGATGGTTTGATGAAACCCTGCGCTGGCGCGAGAACCCAGGCAATAATGAAGCGTGGAAGCTGAATGATATCATCAAGACGGGTAACATTGAAACTACGCGTGCCTGGGATGTAGATGGAGACGGATCGCAAGAAATTGTACCCAACACCCCAAACAAGCCTTTGGTGTACTATACATTGTTGCGAGATGAAAAAGGAAAAGGAATCGGGCAGTTTTCGAAAACACAAGTGGCAGAAACGCACGGTCATGGTCTGGGCTTTGGCGACATCAATGGTGATGGCCGAAATGATTTTATTATAGCCTCCGGCTGGCTCGAAGCCCCTGATGATCGGAAAAATAAACCCTGGAGGCTTCATGCGGATTTTAACCTGGGAACGGCCAGTGTGCCGATTCTTATAGCCGATGTTAATAGAGATGGATTGAATGACCTCATTGTTGGACAAGCTCATAACTACGGTCTCGACTGGTATCAGCAAAAGCGCGAAGGAAAGATCATCACCTTTACAAAGCACGCCATTGATCCTTTCAATTCGCAGTATCACACCATGGAATGGGTAGATATTGACAGCGATGGTGAGATGGAACTGGTAACGGGCCATCGTTACCGGGCGCACAATGGAAATGATCCGGGTGATAATAATTCGCCAGCCCTCTATTATTTTAAATGGAATGGAGAATCATTTACAAAGCATGTAATCAGCTACGGACCATTGGGTGAAGGTAAAGGAACAGGCGTCTTCTTCTCCATAGCTGATTTAAATAAAACCGGAAGAAAAGATATTATTGTAGCGGGTAAGGATGGTTTGTGTGTATTTTTTAATTTGGGTACCGACTAATGACGCTTTCGACATGAGAAACAAGATATACCATAGTTGACCTATGATTAATAATTGAGAGGTAACAGACTATTAAAAATTAAGCCCATTGACACCGCAACCCTGGACCAATAAGATTTCCAATCACGCTCAACTGGGTGGGATAGAAACCTCCGTGATCGACAATGGAACCGGACGAGGAACACGTATTGCCTGGATCAATACCGGCACTGGTCTCCGATATAAAGTGGTACTGGATCGTGCAATGGATATTGCCGATGCATTCTACAATCAACACAGCATTGCGTGGTTAAGTCACCTGGGTGTTACAGCTCCTCAACCTTTTTCTGATCGGGAACTGGATTGGCTTAGAACATTTGGCGGGGGATTGCTTGTCACCTGTGGACTCAGTCATTATGGCGCGCCGGAAAAAGATGCATTTGGTGAGCGGGGTCTTCATGGATGGATCAGCAATACACCGGCTGAAATTGAGTCCATCATTCAACCGGATCCTGTTGCAGGCAAGATGGATTTCAGTATTATCGGTAAAATCAAGGAAACAAAGATATTTGGCCCCAGCCTGGAACTGAGGCGTACTATTTCCGGTACCGTTGGAAAATCTTCTATTTACATTCATGATGAAGTAGTGAACAAAGCAAATACCATTGCACCACTGATGTTATTATATCATTGCAATTTTGGATGGCCCATGGTGGATGAGGGAACCGAAATCATTTGGCGAGGGAAATGGCAGCCGGCAATAAGCAATAGCAAGATTTATAAACAAGGTAACGACTTCATGAGATGTCCGGCTCCAATCGACGATCATAACGGCAGTGGTGAAGATTGTGCGTTTGTCGATATTGATGCGGACAATGCTGGCGTGTCCACCGCAGGTTTATATAATAGCAAACTTGAACTCGGTGTGGCCATTCGGTTTCCGAAAAAACAATTGCCGTGGCTCACCAACTGGCAGCATTGGGGAAAAGGAGAATATGTGTTGGGGCTTGAGCCAGGAACCAATCCTGTTATCGGTCAGGCAAAAGCAAAAGAACAAAATCAGTTAGTACAGATTGCTCCTGGACAAACGATGATGTATGATCTCGAAATAGAAGTCATTCATAACAATAACGATCGATTGAATGAACTCTTGAAGCACAAGTGAAAAAAAATCTTAAACACATGAAAATAACAAAAAAAGAAGGTGTTGCAGCAAAAGCATTAGAACAAGGAAAAGGCATATTGAGATTAGCACCCACTTGGGTACCACGCTCGTTTTGTGTACCCGGCCGAAGAATAAAGTTACATCCCGATGATTACTATGTGTTAGGTGGGAATCGTGGAGGCATTGACGAACGCTGGTTATCTTCGACAACACCCGCTAAAAATGGTCCGCTTACCGGAGAATATGAGGGATTGAGTCCGGTAATATTTAAGGATGGTTCAAACGAAGTATTATTGCTATTAAAAGACGTAATCGAGGAATTGAAGGGCACAATCATTGGCGATCGGCTTTGGAATAAACATAAGAGTTGGCCGATGTATTCAAAGTTCTTTGATAATATGGGTCCGCTACCACACCATGTTCATCATAATGACGAGAAGGCCGCTCTCATTGGTCAGTTGGGAAAACCGGAGGCCTATTATTTTCCACCTCAACTCAATAACCACGGAGGTGATTTTCCGTATACGTTTTTTGGAATTTCCCCGGGCACGACCAAGGCACAAATCCGTCAGTGTCTCGTCAACTTTACAAAAGGAGATAACAAGATTACCAACTACTCATCCGCATTCAAACTCGAGCCAGGCACTGGTTGGGATGTCCCTCCTGGAATGCTTCATGCACCGGGTAGTATGTGTACTTACGAACCACAAAAAGCTTCAGATGTATTTGCTATGTATCAATCATTGGTGAATGAAGCGATCATTCCTGAAGAATTACTGTGGAATGGGACACCGAAAGATAAGATCGGTGATTATGATGAATTGATTGACGTGCTTGACTGGGACCTCAATACCGATCCGAATATTCTTCAAACTCGTTTCATGGCTCCAAAGCCTGTTGGTTCAACTGCGGCAATGAAAGCGGAAGGATATGTGGAAAATTGGGTTTGTTACAAGTCAGATGCATTTAGTGCGAAAGAACTTACTGTGGCACCTGGCGCAAGTGTCACCATTAAAGATAGTGCGGCCTATGGCATCATTATGATGCAAGGTCATGGCAAGATGGGCGTGTGGGATGTGGAAACACCTGCGCTGATTCGCTACGGACAGTTAACACACGATGAGTATTTCATTACAGAAAAATCAGCACAGGAAGGAGTGAAGATAACCAACGCATCTTCTACTGATCCCATCGTGATGCTGAAGCATTTTGGTCCGGGTAATCCTGATCTTGTCGTGGGATAATCATTAAATCACTAAATCAATAAATAAGTCATGTCAAATAACTATCCAAAAATTCACAATGCCACATGGCCAGGCGTTGTAGGAAAAGGTCCTGATTCAGAACCACCCATTCCATTCGACACGATGCTGAAACTCACAGCCAATGCAGAAGTGAATGGTATTAAGTTTGACGGTGTTGACTTAGGTCTCTTCGGTCCGCACATCGACCTGGGTACGTTCACTGATGATGACATCAAAAGACTTGTTGATAAATTAAAAGGGCTCAAACTTAATGTTGGCAGCCTGGTAGCACCGATCTGGGGTGGACCAGCGATGGGTTCTAAAGAGGAGCGGGCGACCTTTGTTGATATGGTTCGCAAGTCATGCGAATTTGGAAAGCGGCTGAATGAGTTAGGCGTTCGTTCATACGGAGTAGTGCGTATCGACTCTGCAAGCTCCCCCGAAAAATGGGCGGTCGATCCGGTCGGTAACACGAAACTGATTGCCCAAACATTTCGTGAAGCTTGCGATGTTGCCGCTGGATATGGTGAAAAGCTTGCAGCCGAAGGTGAAATATGTTGGGGCGGCATGCACAGCTGGAAAGCTATGTTGAATACATTGGAAATGGTTGGTCGTCCGAACATCGGCTTCCAGGCGGATATGGCGCATACATTATTGTATACGCTGGGTTACAATAGTCCTGAAGATCGAATCCTGCCAAAAGATTTTGATTGGAAAGACCGTAGTGCATTGAATGAGGCACTGAAGACTTTGACAAAGGCACTTCGCCCCTGGACCCTCGACTTCCACGTGGCCCAGAATGATGGTTCCGTATTCGGTTCTGGTTCGCATGATAAAACAGGTCGACATTGCCAGGCGACCGACCCTAACGGAAAATTAGATATCGTTCATGATGCTGGCTATTGGTTGCGCGATGAAAAAGGAAACCTCACCAAAGCGCTTAAGCATATCTGTTGGGATGGATGCATGTTTCCCAACGACGTGATGAATCGTCAGCAAACGTGGAATGATATTCTGGCAACGATGATCAAAGTGCGTGATGCACATGGTTGGCATGAATCTTAGATAAAAGTTATGCTATCATTTCCAGCTGAGGTTTAATAGTAGAGGCCCAATCTTGCTGTTAGAAGCAGGTCTTTAATAAATATAAAAAATTTTACTTCATATAGTTAATGTCTATGAGCAACAGAAAGCAACTGAGAATAGGATTGATCGGAACTGGTTTTATGGGCCGAACTCATTCCAATGGGTATAAACGCGTGGGTGATTTCTTTCCTGAACTGGAATATCGCCCCGTTTTGAAAGCAGTGTGTGCTCGCAGTGAAGACAAGGTCAAAGCCTTCGCAGAACAATGGGGTTATGAATCATTTGAAACGGATTGGAAAAAACTGATCGCACGCAATGATATCGATGCGATAGATATCTGTGCACCCAACGACACGCACGCAGAAATTGCCATTGCAGCAGCAAAGGCAGGCAAAATGATTTTGTGTGAGAAGCCATTATCCAGAACATTAGCCGAAGGGCAAAAAATGGTCGAGGCAATTAAAAGAGCCAACGTACCCAACACGGTCTGGTACAACTACCGGAGGCTTCCAGCAGTATCGTTAGCCAAACAGATCATTGCTTCCGGCAAACTCGGACGAATCTTTCACTACCGCGCCAATTTCTTGCAGGACTGGACCATCAGCGCAGACCTTCCCCAGGGGGGAGCAGGCCTGTGGCGATTAGATTCTGAAGTTGCAGGATCAGGCGTAACAGGTGATTTACTGGCGCATTGTATTGATACGGCAATGTGGCTCAATGGAGGTATTAAGGATGTATCCGCCATGACTGAAACATTTATCAAAGATCGAATGCATCAATTGACGGGCAAAGTGCAACGGGTGGGCATTGATGACGCTTGTCTTTTTCATTGCCACTTCGATAATGGATCCTTAGGTCTCTTTGAATCAACTCGTTATGCCCGTGGACATAAAGCATTATATACGTTTGAGATCAATGGCGAACACGCTTCCATTCGCTGGGACCTGCACGACATGAACCTTCTTGAATATTTTGATCATAAAGATGAATCCTTCGTGCGCGGCTGGCGCTCCATTCATGTGACAGATGGAGATCAACCGTATATGGACAAGTGGTGGGTGCCTGGACTAGGTATTGGTTATGAACATAGCTTTGTTCACCAAGTGGCTGACTTCTTGAAGAGTCTGGAAACCGGAAAACCATGTTCTCCTACCTTTCAGGAGGCATTAGAAACACAAAAGGTTTGCGAAGCTGTGATTGACTCTGCCAATTCACGCAGTTGGAAAGATACAGGTGTTGACTGGAAGGACTAGTCAAGATCAATGTTGATTTGAGCAATTCCTATTGATGCCGAAGCAGAAGATGACCTGCGAGTTCTTCCAGGAAATAGACTTGAGAGACTTAAGGGAGTGAGTCCTACAGTATTCGTATCAATGATCAGTGGAGAATAGCCGTTAATTGGTTGAACGGAAATGCATTTGATGTTGAAATAATGGACTATCATTAAATTAAAAATGAAAAGGTTAAAAAACATTCACCCTGGTGAAATCCTGAAGTTGGACTTTCTGGAAGAAATGAAAATTTCATCTTACGATTTAGCAAAGGCTATAGGTGTAGATCAAACCAGAATCAGTCAATTAATAAAGGGAACAAGAAATTTGTCCGCAGATACAGCCAAACGTGCGATTTTATCAAAAGGGACTACAAAATTTCGCCTGTTGACTTTATTGATGTTGACTTTTGTGTTTCAAACACACGGTCAACAACGCTCTGAGCTTCAACCCTTTACTTTTCAAACCAAACGACTAATTGAAACCCTAGACTATTTAGGCGCACCTATATCATCAATAGATAAAGCAACGATAGAAAGCAGTGTTTTAAAAAATACTGAAGTGGGAATACAAGAAATCCAAAAAGTACTGGATTCTTACGTTTTGTTCACTGTAGAAATCAATCCGGAAAGCCGTGTAAAAGTAAAGCAAGGACGAGCAAAGGTGATCCTTCAACAGAATGGATGGAGCACTTTCTTAATAAAGGCAGAAAATCAGGCAGGTATCACTGCATTATTTGAAGTAACAAGTGAACAAGCAAAGCGAAATTATGATGGGGGCGAAAAACTTTACGGATTTGGAAAAGAAGATAAAACTGTTTCCCTGTCGGCAAAAGATATAGCAGATCGGTGGTTGGACTTAAGTTTGTATACCAAGGAACCCATGAAAGAAATGCTGAGTGGTCTAAGCACCGATTACTTTATCATTCAGCTCTATAGTCGCGATGCTGGCAAGCGTGCAGCGAGTTTTAGTTTCAACTGTGGGCAGGCGACTCAGGACATAGGTTTTCGAAATGAATTGAACATCTTATTTGAGTGTATCCCTTCTTCCAGGGCGAAGTTGGAAGTAAGGGATGAGAATGGAAAAGCATCAACAGCCTCATTTATTATCCGAGACAAACAGAATCATATTTATCCCAGCCAGTCAAAACGGCTTGCTCCGGACTTCTTCTTTCAACCACAAATTTATCGCGGAAATGGTGAAACGGTTGATTTACCAATAGGAGAGTATCAAATTGACTATGGAAGAGGTCCGGAGTATTACACAAAACAAATTCCCTTTTCAGTCACAGGAAACAAAGATCAGACACTGAAAGTAAATTTGGAACGGTGGATTGACCCTTCCAAATATGGATGGTATTCTGGCGACCATCATATCCACGCTGCCGGTTGTTCTCACTATACCACACCTAGTGAAGGTGTAGATCCCGCGGATATGATGCGACATATTTTAGGTGAAGGAGTTAATGTGGGTAGCGTGCTCACGTGGGGTCCCGGATATTATCATCAAAAGCATTTCTTTGAAGGTAAAGACAATGTTCTGTCAACATCAGAAAACATCATGCGATATGATTTGGAAGTTTCAGGGTTTCCCTCCGGGCACGCCGGGCACTTGGTTTTACTCCGTTTAAAGGATCAGGATTATCCCAAAACACAAAAAATTGAAGATTGGCCGACTTGGACGATACCTATTTTGAAATGGGCAAAGGATCAAGGAGCCATTACCGGGTATGCTCATTCAGGTTTAGGATTAGAAGTGAAAGACGAGCATTTGCCGAATTATGAGATGCCGAGATTTGATGGCATTGGCGCCAATGAGTACATCGTTGCAGTAACGCAAAACCTGGTAGACTTTATTTCGACAATGGATACTCCTCCAACCTGGGAATTGAATATCTGGTATCACACATTGAACTGCGGCTATCGAACACGGATTAGCGGAGAAACGGATTTCCCATGCATGAGTGACGAAAAAGTAGCACACGGAAGAAGTTACGTTAAGCTCGACAAGCAATTAAATTTTGAAGACTGGACAGAAGGCCTAAAGCTTGGAAGAACATATACCTCCGACGGCAAAAGTCACCTAATGGATTTCACAGTGAACGGGGTTGAGGTTGGCACAAATAAAAGCGAAATTAACCTTACGCAAGCTAGTGTTGTTAAGATTTCCGCAAAGGTGTCGGCCTTACTAAACGAAACCATCGATCCTGCGATCCACCCGTTAAATATTCGTGAGAACGTATGGGTACAAAAACCCTTCTGGAATATTGAAAGGTCAAGAATTGGTATAACAAGAACGGTCCCCGTTGAATTGATTGTAAATGGAGAAGTAGTTGCTACAAAAAATATAGTAGCCGATGGGAAAATCCAGGACATCATTTTCGACACCAAAATCAATACAAGTAGCTGGGTCGCTTTACGCATCATGCCATCGTCCCATACTAACCCCATTTTTGTTCTTGTCGATAACAAACCAATTCGATCCTCCAGGCGAAGTGCCGAATGGTGCTTGCAAGCTGTAGACCAATGCTGGTCTCAGAAATCGCCAAAGTTCTCAGAAGCTGAAAAGTTGGAAGCGAGAAAGATTTATGAATCGGCGAGAGATTCGTATAAAAAGATACTTGTTGAATCAAAAACGAAATAGTATTGGTCAGAGTCGATTCAAATGAAATATTAAAAGTCGCTGTCCTTTTATCTAAATAGCGAAAGCTTTCGCTAAGTGTCGTGCCCAAGGTATTGGGTTTACACCAAATGTGATTTTATTGAAGGCAAATTTATTAAGCAATACCGGGCGCTGACCTGAGCGGAATGCGGCCTGAGCTGGCTGTCTCATTCGGATGGGCATCTAACGCAAAATTATCCGCCACAACCCAACGGCACGTTGCGGCCGGTTTTACTCTGCGGTTGCTGATACCGAAGGGTCTGGGCACGGTCAACTTGAATTCGACGCCGAAAACCCCCAAAACATTGTTTGCAACAGCCCATTAATTAATTTTAATTTGCTTACTTAAGGACTAAATTACCACCGCTAGCGCCCATGAAATCAATTAAAGACCTCTTTATCAAAAATGAAGGTGAGGAGGAGCAACCGAGTGAGCAATTGGCATTTCCGGTCTCCAATTCCAATACTACTTCTAGTGACCAGAACATCATACCTGCCACAGGATCAAACCAATACCTGGCTGAAATAATTGATGTTTATGATAAAGGCCTGGAGAGCATCAATATGCCGGGCTATGATTTCTACGATTTCTATCTGGCCGTGAAAGCCTCAGGCGCTGAAAATGAGGCGGTTTACAAGATGGCTTACCAAATGGGTAAAACCATGGATAAGAATATTAATCCGCAGAAACTGGCCAGCGATGCCGAGTACTACATTGGCAAACTCAACGAGGTATACCGCACCTACTCCGAAAAAGGAGCTCAGAAACTACATAGTTTAGAAAATGAGTTAAAAACAGAGAAGGAAAATCTTTCGCTGCAGGCCAATGGCATGGAAAGCGACATTAATAAATTGAGGCAGGAAATATTGTCGTTAGAGCGTAGATTATCCGAAGTAAAAGGCAATTTGGCGCAGGTAGAAGGAAAACACAGACCTCAACAAGATGTTATCAAGTTGAAATTGGAGGCTAACGATCATGCCATGAAAATCAGTATCCAAAAACTGAATACAGTTAAAGCTTGCATTTTAAAATACATCAAATAGATTAACATCAAATCATGAAGCAACTCTCTAATGAAAGCCCTAAAATACTTGAGCTTCCAATACTCAAGCACTTTGAAAAATCTGAAATATCATTTAGTCCCAATAATTGGCGGAAGGGAGAAAAAGGCATTGCAGGTGTAATAGGAATCGCTTTATTGGCTGTGGCAGGTTGGGGTGTTGTTACCTATGTTTTACCCACTGTACTGAGAATGGTAGGCCAGGTGCTGGGGGCAATCTTGTCAACAATCCTGGTTATTGGCTTTTTCATTTTCCTTCCAGTTATTATCAAGGGTTTAAAAAAACTGGCTCGCGCATTTCACAAGTTAATCATCAGGTACGACCCTTTCGGTGAACTGGAAGAGCAAAAGCAAAAAATGGTTCAGAACCGGCAACACTTTAAAGAAGCTAAGGCTAAGATCAGGGCTATTAAAACGAACATGGAGTCCGAATCGGTGAAGGCCGAAAAAGAATCTAAAGAATATCAGGAGAAAGTACTGTTGCTTCAGGGGCGTGCCGCTAAATCGAAGGACAAGCTCACGCAAATGGATCAAACTAAAGGCGAAGCTGCAAAGGAAACCGATGAATATGTTGAATTGCAAACCGACCTAATGAAGACTCTATCGGATGCGCAACGAACTGGCCACATGCTCACACAAAGCGCTAGCCTTGTGAGGAAGTATGGCAGCCGGGCGCACGTAATTGGAAAACTTGACAGGAAGTTGAATATGGTGGAGACCGCCATTGATATAAAAATTGCTGACTTCGAGGTGAGCATTGATATGTTGAAAAAAGAGAGTGCATTTGCGCAGGCAGCCAAGAGTGCTACGGAGCAGGCTAAGTCGGCTATGTTATTTACGAAAGGCTGGGAGTTGGACTATGCGTTGGATGTGGTTACGTCAACCGTCGCATTGGATTTGGCCACTACCCGCGAAAATCTTATGGATATCGATACACTAACAAGTCAATATTCACTCGATAGTGATGAACTCTACTCGAAGTTGGAAAAACTATCTGATCAGATCAAGACGCAAAGCTATGATGCCCCCGAGGCTAAAAAATATGCGAACCCAAACTACAAACTGTCTGACAAAGACAAAACGGAAACGCAGGGTTTCGATGACATTTTCAAATAACCTTCCCCTTCTTCTAACTTAATCCAATAAAAAAATGCAGTGGTCTAAATTAACATTCTTCGCAAAGGCGATTATCGTATTGCTTATAGCCGGAACCGTCGGCGGCCTTGTTTACTATTTTTCTCCCGGCTTGCGTGTAGGTGAGTCTAAGCAACTTCAAGGTCTTGATGTGAGCGATAAGGATGTCAACAACGTAAGCAGCACCAAAGAGTTTCCATTGCCTCAGGACGAACAATCTTCAGTGGTTGCCGATAAACCTTTGGTTCGTATCGCCGGCTACGCATGGAATGCGCAGTCAGCCCTTATAGTTGCCAATGGTGGTTCGCGCACCAGCGCCGGCTCCCTCATGGAACAAAATGGAGTGAACCTTGAGATCATTCGGCAGGACTGGCTTTCGGAATTGAGAAATCTCCACCTCAAGTTTATCGAACAATACGATCAGGGAAATGCCAATCCTAAGGAAGGCGTATGTGCCGTGGTTATCATGGGCGATGGCGCACCCTACTATATTAGCTCGGTGCAGCAGGCTTTAGATGATAAATACGGCGCTGGCAAATATACTTTGCAAGTGGTTGGTGCAGTGGGGCTTAGTTTTGGAGAGGATAAACTTATTGGACCTCCTAGCTGGAAGATGGACCCGCAAACAATGAAAGGCTCACTAATATCTGCCGTCATGGGAGATGGCGATTGGGTGGTAGCTGTCAATTACGCCTCCATCAACGGACTTAAAATAAATCCTGACCCTTCCACGTATGATGCTACTGCTGTCAATTTTATTCCATCAGCCAACGATGATTATATTGAAGCGGCCAAAGAGTTAATTAAATCTCAGAAAGAGGGATGGACGATTCCATTAAAAGAAGTGAAGGATGGAAAGCTTACCGGCAAAAGCATTAATAAAAAAGTGGATGGCTGCGCCACGTGGACGCCTGGCGATAAGTTGGTTTTCGATGAGCTGTCAGGTTTCACCGATGTCGTTTCCACGAAAGAGTTTAACAATCAAATGGCCACTGTAATCATTTCAGTGAAACAGTGGGCAGAAAAAAATCCGGAAACAATCAGCGGTGTATTGAAAGCTTCCTACCAGTCGTCCGATCAAATGAAACAATTTGATTCCTGGAGAAAGGTAGCGTCGGAGCGTGTCGCGAAAACTTTTAACATGGAAACAGCCGACTATTGGTATAACATGTTTAAAGGACAAAAAGCAGAGAAAAATGGTATTTCATACAATATGGGTGGCTCACGCGTTTTCAATTTTGCAGACGCCAATCAATATTTTGGAATCACTGATGGTGTTAATCGCTACAAGGCGGTATTCGACCAGGTTTCTCGTTACTTAAAAGAACTTAACCCTGCGGGGTTCAACGAAAACGTGAAGCGTGTTGTAACCTATGAAGAGGCCGTCAACCTTTCATTCTTAAAAAGCATTAAAAATATTGCTTCCGGCGATGCGTACGCTGCGGATTACACTAAGAAGGGGACTAAGGTGCTGGCATCGGGTGAGTGGCACATTACATTTGAATCCGGCCGTGCGGCGCTCAGGCCAGAGACCAAAGATATTCTGGAACAGATTTACAACTTGCTGATTCAAGCCGAAAATTCAAAAGTTGAAATTGTTGGGCATACCGATAACACCGGCACGCAAGAAAGCAACTACTCGCTTTCACAGGCGCGGGCAGAAGCCGTGAAGAGTTATCTCATTCAGAAAGGAATCCCTTCAACCCGCTTTCAGAAAATTGATGGCAAAGGTCAGGACGAACCCGTCGGCGACAATGCAACCATTGCTGGAAAAGCGAAAAACAGGCGAGTTGTCGTTACCTTGCTAAATTAATCGGCTTGTTCCCAATGAACTTTAAAAATTGGATAAAGCCGTTTGAGAACCTTGCGAAAAAGGATTCATTTACCATTGCGGCTATTTGGGTTGTCTTCGTTGGATTATATTGGTTTATAGCAACTTCAGGCGTTAAAAAACTCTTTCCATCTCCTGAGCAGGTATGGCACGGGTTCGCTGCGTTGTATAACGAAGGCCTGGTAGTGCACATAGGCAGTTCTTTAATGCTCTGTCTGCAAGCCACCGCGATTTCAATTGTTATTTCTTTGATTATCGCCTACGCGTATCCAATTCCGCTGCTTAGGCCCCTCGCGAAAACAATGAGCCAGTTGCGGTATTTACCGTTAACAGGAATCACATTCTACCTCACGATACTCGTTACCAACGCACGAACCATGCAAGTATGGGTATTGGTTATTTTCATGAGCCTTTACTTTATTACCTCACTCATGGCGGTAATAAAAGATATTCCGCAGGAAGAAATAGACCATGCCCGATCTCTGAAATGCAGTCGCTGGGAAATCTTATGGGAGGTGATAGTGAAAGGTCGATTTGATTATGTAATTGATGTGCTTAGACAAAACCTAGCCATCACCTGGATGATGCTTGTTACGGTGGAATCAATTTTGGTGGCAGCAGGTGGTCTTGGCGTGTTGATAAAAAACAGCGACAAGTTTATGAACCATGGAAGGATATTCGCTTTGCAAATTGTAATTCTCCTGGTGGGCTTGGGAATTGATCTCGCCCTCAATTCCTTACGCAAATCTCTTTTCCGCTACTCAAAATTCAACTGATGGATATTCTATACGAAGAGAAGGAAATTATTCTTCAAGTTGAAAACCTGAGCGTTGCTTATGGCGATAAAGTAATCATTCGTGACGTCAGCCTGGTTGAGAGGAATGTTGTCCGTAAAGATTTGAATCAGGGTCAGGTAATTGCCGTGCTGGGTCGCTCAGGCCGTGGCAAGTCCACTTTTTTTCGCGCGTTAACGGGGCTTGTTGCTCCATCATCAGGAAAAGTTCTAATCCCGGACTATACTCAACCTCCCAAAGATGGCATGCAGCCCGCAAAGGCTGTGGAGGAAGGTGATGTAGGTTTTGTCGATCAGAGATACACACTCTTTCGGCATAAAACTGTGTATGACTCTCTTGTGTTCTCACTTCGAAAATCAGGAACCAGCGCCGAAGACAAGAAAGCAAAAGTGATGAAATACCTGGTGGAGTGGGGACTCGAAAAAGTAAAGGATCAATTTCCAAATGAATTATCAGGTGGGCAACGACAGCGGGTGGCCATTATTGAGCAACTATTATCCTCCGGACATTATATGGTTTTGGATGAACCGTTTTCCGGACTTGATGTGGGCAACATATTAAACGCACGGCAGTCATTTGAACTCATTGAAATGGGCCACGACCTTAACACCATTATTTTCAGCACGCACGATATTGAACTCGCCAGTGAGTTAGCCGACTCCATCTATATTATTGGTTATCCAAAAATGAAAGATGGATCGCTGGGTTCCGCCGGCACTATTGTTAGACACTTCGATTTAAAAGCGCTAGGCATTGCCTGGAAAAATGATTTCACTACCGACCATTTGGAGTTGGCTAAGGAAATAAAGGCATGTATGTTAGCCAGTTAAACAGACTGGCAAGGCGCAAAAAAAGGTTTGCTTTTGCCAAAAGACTTAAATTCGGTTTGACTAATGCACAGGAACTAAACCAGTAAAAGCTAGCGAAGGCTATGTTAATATTGCTTTTGGCTTGCCTGCAAAGAGCCGCTTCGATTAAGGCAGGCTTACCGAAATTTTTAATAGATTTAATTTTTGTGTGGTGTCAAAATTCATTTCAGACTATCGTACGAAAGAGTGTTCGTAGCAGTTTCAACCGAAAGATGCAAATCAGCCTGAAATAAGGTTTCAAGAAACGTTTTCAAGAGTTAAGGAGTCTGCTCAATTATGATGCTTTTAACGCCGTAAAAGCGTCATTGTCGAAGAGTTCTTCTAGCACATTTCCAGAACCTAAAAATTCTATCTATATTATTATCCTGATTTAGTCAATATGAAAATCTTTCTCGTGTTCTCATTGGCCTGTGGGTCTATTTTTCTTTTAGGTTGTAAAGGAAACAATACACCCGTAAAGATTACTCCCAACAACTTGAAGGTAACGACAACGATCTCCACCGATGGATCAGGCATAGTCACTTTTCAGGCTTCAGCCGACAATGCTGTCAAGTTTACGTTTTATTTTGGTGAAGGGTTGGATGATCCCTTCAACGATACTGATGGAACTATCTCGCACACGTATCTCACGTCAGGAACATACAACGCCAAAATGCTTGCCTATTCGTCAGACAATCTTTCTGTTGATAAAGCAGTTAGTGTCACGGTTCAAGTCAGCGAACTTCCTATCCCAACCGCTGGAAAAACCTCACCAGAAAGCTATTCGGGTATGACGCTTGTCTGGCGGGATGAATTTAATGGCGATCGTCTTAACACGTCGGACTGGAATTATGAATTGGGTCCGTTCAACAACGAACTGCAATATTACAAGCAGGAAAACACAACGGTACAAGATGGATACCTGATCATAAAAGCGAAAGTAGAAAAGGTAAACGGGAAAATATATACTTCTTCCCGTCTCACTACAGAAAACAAAAAGGCATTTCAGTACGGACGCGTCGATATACGCGCAATGGTTCCAAAAGGTCAGGGACTTTTTCCCGCACTTTGGATGTTGGGCTCTTCATTTTCTACGGTTAGCTGGCCTAAGTGTGGTGAGATTGATATCATGGAAACTATTGGGGGTGGTGGCAGAGATAGTTTGGTATACGGCACTGCTCATTGGGATAGCCTTGGTCATGTTTCTTACGGAGGTCACAAGGGTTTGTATGATGGCCACTTGTTGGGAGACCAGTTCCGTGTGTACTCCATTGTTTGGACACCCACTGAAATCAAATGGTACCTGGATGATGTGAAATACCATGTTATTGACATTACTCCCATTGGTTTAACAGAATTCAAAAAGAAATTCTTTTTCATCTTCAATGTGGCAGTGGGCGGTGAATGGGCAGGCAGCCCGAACAGCACAACAGTTTTTCCTCAACGAATGGTTGTGGATTATATCAGGGTGTTTCAGTGAGCGGAATAGGAGATGAACTGTTCACATAACATTTTTAACTCTGTTGATGGTATCTCAGCGTGGGCTCAAGTTTGAAGAAGGTAGCAAGGCTGCTGCCTAATATCAAAAGCGGAAAATATCAAAGTGTGTCCTTATTTGAATAATCAATCATTCTTAATATCAGTGCCAATGTCCAGGGGAACTTTCGCATAGTTAATTCCACGCTGATCATAACGCTTGAACTGTTTCGCCATCCTCAATTTAAAATCATCCCAACCCTTTATTTCCTTCGGAGTCCACACAATTTCTGCGAGTGCACTTATTCTAGGAAAGACCATGTATTCAACTTTCGCTTCGTCTTCCATGTATTCGGACCACGCGCAACCTTGTGCACCGAGAATATGCTTGCTTTGCTCCGGTGTCAAGACAGATGGTATTGGCTCGTACCGGTACGCTTTCTCAAGTGAAATGAACCCCCCCGCGGCAAGAGGTTCGGTTTTTTTGTCTCCTTGGTACCACCAGAAGTACAATGACTGAAAGGGTGTCATAATTACATCATGGTTGGCTTGCGCAGCAGCAATACCGCCTTCAATGCCTTGCCATGACATCACGGTGGCATTAGGTGCAAGCCCGCCTTCGAGTATTTCGTCCCACCCGATGATCTTTCTTCCTTTGGAATTGACGAACTTCTCTATGCGTTTGATAAAATAGCTTTGCAGTTCATGTTCATCTTTCAGCCCCAGCTCCTTGATTCGTTTCTGGATTTTGTCTGATGCTTTCCACTGATCTTTAATGGCTTCGTCTCCTCCGATGTGGATATACTCACTGGGGAAGATCTCCATCACTTCTGTCAGTACGTCTTCGAGGAAAGAAAACGTACTTTCTTCCACGTTAAAAATGTCGGGTAAAATTCCCCAGGAAGTGGCTACTTCAACCGGCTGGCCCATTACGCCTAGCTGAGGATAGGATGCGATCGCAGCTTTTGCATGGCCAGGCACTTCTATTTCCGGGACTACAGTGATGAACCGGTCTTTTGCGTACGCAACGATTTCCCGCGCTTCCTGCTGAGTGTAGAATCCACCGTAACGTTGCTTATCGAACGTATGCGGTTTGTCCTGAAAATGTCCAATAAGTGTTTCCTTGCGCCACGCACCGACCTCTGTAAGTTTCGGATATTTTTTGATCTCAAGTCTCCATCCCTGGTCGTCCGTCAAGTGCCAGTGAAATACATTTAGTTTGTGCATGGCCAGGTTATCAATGTACTTCTTGACAAATTCGACAGACATAAAATGCCGTGCCACGTCGAGGTGCATGCCACGCCATGTGAATCGCGGCTTATCAATAATTTCCACCCCGGGAATGCGCCATGCGAAATTCGTCGCCGGTGAGTTGCCGTGTATTTCCGCCGGAAGCAATTGAAAGATGGTTTGCATACCATAGAAGAGGCCGGCCGCACCAGATGCCTTGATAATTACTTGATCAGATGAAACGGACAATTGGTATCCTTCTATTCCAATGCTTGAATCAGCCTCACGCAAGGTGAAGAGTATGACATTTTTTCCAGGTGAGTATTTTTTAGTCTCATTTACTTTAAGTGACAGACCTCCCGCCAACTTGAATCGTTCAGCCAACATATTCGCAACCCGGATGGGTTCCGCACCTCCGTTCTCAACCACTATGGTGGTCTTGTTAGTGACGACAAAGGTCCCCGTTTTCAGTTCCATCTTCACGGGTTTGGGAATAATGCTAACTAAATTAATACTTTGTGCTGATGCATTTCCGATGAAGATGCAAAGAATTAGTGTTGTCAGGTGATGTACTTTTATCATAGTGCTACGTGTTGAAAGGTGTAGTGCCCCGTGTCCTGCGTTGTCTTTCAATTTTCGATTTGGGTTGGTTAATGCATGGTCACTTCGCACGTGCCGATGCCACCCCTGTAATAGTTAAACTGCACGTTGGGATGCAAAGCAAGTAGTGACATTGGTACGCTCGTATCTACAATACGGTTAGAGATCATATAGGCGGTCAGCCGTTGCCCAAAAGGATTGTCGTGCATACCGGCATGCCATATGGAAACTTTTTCTGCCTTCCATGTCTCCGCTGGCCCGACTGTTATCGCCTTCGTTGGAACCATTGTGATGTTGCCTCCTCCGGAAGTCCTCGCGTTTTGTGCAATGGTGAGCGGATGCAGATCTACCACGCGGGTGGTCAATTTCAGGTATTCCTGTGGGGGAGGAGGATTGTCTACATACGCACCTTCGCGTTTTGGCGGATCATTGAATGCCCAGTGTTTGATATCGCCTTGTCCTCCCTGCATCACTGCACAGCGAACACCATCCCAGCTTTTGATATAACCGCTTGTGTCAGCCTTGGGAAAATGTAAGTTTTCGTCTGGCATCACGAGGTCTTTCCTGATCAGGTCAAAACATAAGGACCGGTCAGCCTTCTCAAATGAGAGTGGGTGATCGGGAGAAACTTCGCTGCCACCATGAAACCATTCATCCATTCCCCAGAAGTGAGCAGACCGGACCGAAAGACCAAGTTCATTTACAATCCGGGCTACAAGCGGTAGCTGTTCCGTAGGGCCGATTGGCCCGCAAATGCCGACAGGATTATCATCTGTGGCTTGTTTCCAGGCAGTGATATATTCAAGTGCCTCCGCGAGGTAAAAATCCTCTAGCGAATCATAGAATGCTACCTTGAATCCCGGGCGAGAAAGCTTCATCAGTGTCTCTGGCGTAAGCTTTGCCGCTCCTTTCACGATCTCAGAATCGATCGTTGTGTAGTCCCACCAGTCAGGGGCAATTGAACTCACTTTTCTTGCCATACAAATTCTATTGTTAAGGACGTTAAAATTCCGAGGCTAATTTCCTTTCGTAAGCTTCGTTGATCCGATAGTCAGTGCCCAATTCCAGAAGTGGGTCTGCATCCTGTGCGCAAAATCCATCGTGAAGGTGACGTCTCCATCCCTCAGCATGCAGAAATATTCCAGACATCCTGCCTATCTTCAACGAAATATCTTCCATGGTCTGCAGGTACGAGTTCAGCTTCTGGCTGACATCCAGCCAGTCCTGTTGACTCTGATGGGATCGCAGGGCTTCCATCTTTTTCTCATGAACGGAAGTAGTGTTCACGAATGCACCGGGCATAATCGGATTTCTTAACTGGTCTCTCAATGTATGAGGCAACGAATGGTATACGGTGCAGTCGTAGTTGCCCGCCGGGAGGGGAGGAGATGTTATGAAATTAGGCATTCCCCTGGAGAAGGCAGCGGTCACGACAAGTCTGCAGGTATTCATATGATCTTCCATATAATCGGAAGGCGAATGTGTGAGCACGACCGAAGGCTTTACTTCCCGGATAATCCCGGCAACTCTGCGAAGATATTTTTCATTATAGAATATTTCCAGGTCATCACAGCATGGCTCATGAAAGTGTGCCCCGAGTATGGAAGCCGATTGTTGGGCTTCTTTCAGACGAATTCGCTTCGTGGTGCCACCATCATGGTGTACACTACCTAGGTTGCCTGACGAAAGGTTCAGGTAGTGGATTTCATATCCGATCGACTTCAGCGAAAGCAGTGTTCCTGCCATCATCAGTTCTATATCATCCGGGTGGGCCGCTATAGCGATTGCCGTTTTCATGCGCTGCGCATTATTTTGTTTACACCCTAATGTAAAGCTTCCTTTTATCCATCCAATACCCTATTCCCCAGTACAACGCAACAATGCAGATAGCATAGAAAAGCGAGCCTAACTCCGGTGGCCCTGGAAAATAAGCGCAAATGTTTTGATAGAACCATTTCAGTGGGTCAACATAGTTCGCCTGAACATCCGTCCCGGAACCAGCAGGAATCCTGATCAGGTTTGAAACGCGTGGCACCAGTCCACTTAATGCGTAAATGAAGAGCGCATTTTTTCCAAACACAAGGCAAAATCGCGACCACCATCCGGAAACCTTTTTTATTTCCATAAAGTAGATAAGCACCAAGAGTAGCGTAGTGGCGAGCCCAGCGGTAACGAGTATGAAAGAACTGCTCTGTATCTTTTTGTTGAGAGGAAAAACAAGACTCCACAGATATCCGATAACGAGGACGATCGCGGCTGCGACGAAAAGCTCAGTTAGCGTGCGGAATAAATTTCCGGAAGTCAATTCTTCCTGACCTGCTTCTGGCTGACTGCTTCGCCTCCGGATAAAATCTCCAAGAAGAAATCCTAGTAGTACCTGTACGATGGCAGGAAGAGTACTTACGATACCTTCGTTCTCAAATAGAACTCCATCTCCGCGATAAACGTGTGCTTCACCAAAAATGTCAAGATCGATTTGTCTACCAAACCAACCGTTGAGGCTAAAAGGATCTTCCGGATTCGTTGCGATACACAACAGCCAGTAAGCCGTCAGTATAACTCCGGAGAGTATCATAACGGTTCGTGGTTTGAAGTAGTAAACAATGATGGAGGCGAAAAAATAACAAAGTGCTATGCGCTGCAACGTACCGAGTACCCTGATACCACCGATCGATCCATCGGAACGCGTCCACTCCCAACCCCGGAAGATAAGATCATCATTAACCCAACGATAGAAAGGAAACCAGCTGATAAATATACCGATCAGGAAAATTAATATGGTTCTGGTAATCACTTTCTTCCAGAATGCGGTGTCGCCTTCCAGCCGAAGACGTGGAACCACAAAAGCAATTGCATTTCCGACCGCAAACAGAAAGAAAGGAAAGACAAGGTCTGTAGGAGTAAGGCCATGCCAGTCTGCGTGTTCGAGCGGGGGAAAAATGTGCGACCATGTCCCTGGATTGTTAACCAGAATCATAAAAGCAACCGTTGCTCCTCTGAACACATCGAGTGATACGTACCGTTGATTCACTGTCATTAGTTTAGTACAATGTTAATAAATCACCTCTGCCTGGAGTGCGCAAAAATCGTAAATAAATCCCCTTTTTTTGTGTAAGTTAAAGTTTTGGGTTAAGAATAATTCAATGACTCAGGGAACAAGATAAGGATTGCGCTGCTTCTTGATTTTACGGAGGAATATCACAAGAATCTGCTTCGCGGCATCATCCGACGTCGCGAGGTGCCATTATTACGGAGATCGTTGGAGAAGCGTTTTTTCGAAACCACCTGATATCCTGTTTACAAATACATCCTTAACCTTAGGATTGAGAAGTTTGCCGAGCAGCTTGATCGCTCTGATAAGTCGGTTTCCGAAATTGCTCATGAACTAGGCCTGAATGACACAAAAAATCTCAAAGGAACGACCCCACGGGGTTACAGGCAAGGATTGGTTGGCAGTCTTTGATTATGCGCTAGCGATCCAATAGCGATATCAGTAGAAATGTTTAGTCATTAAAAAAATCAACCAAATAAATCAGAGCTTAAATAGCGATCTCCACGGTCGCACACAATTGTAACAATAATTCCTGATTCTAACTCACTTGCAATTTTTAATGCAGCTGTGAGTCCGCCGCCACTGCTCATGCCCGCTAAAATTCCTTCTTCCCTGGCAAGTCTACGCGTCATGGAAGTTGCTTCAGCCTCACTCACGTCAATAATTCTATCAACTCTATCTCGCTCAAATATCTTTGGAAGAAATTCTGGCGACCACCTTCTTATGCCGGGAATACTAGAGCCTTCTGTTGGCTGTGTACCTACAATTTGAATAGCAGGATTTTTTTCTTTTAAATAGCGTGAAACACCCATGATTGTGCCGGTAGTTCCCATCGAAGAAACAAAGTGGGTCACTTTCCCATGCGTGTCGCTCCAGATTTCCGGACCGGTGGTTTTATAATGGGCGAGGTAATTGTCTGCATTGGCAAACTGATTAAGAATATAATATCCTTCATCCGCAGCCATCTGGTCGGCCAACGCGCGCGAGTACTCTATTGTTTTTGCGCTGGGTGTGAGAATTACCTTTGCTCCGTACGCTTCCATCGCTAGCACACGTTCGCGCGTAGAATTATCAGGCATAATCAACGTCATGTCCAGGCCCATAATTCTTGCAATCATTGCCAATGCAATTCCTGTGTTGCCACTGGTTGCTTCTACAAGGCGGTCGCCACGCTTAATGTCTCCTCTGTCTAGCGCACCTTTTATCATTCCGTACGCTGCGCGGTCTTTCACACTACCTCCCGGATTGTCTCCCTCTAATTTTCCAAAAATAGTTACCCCTTTGTTAACAGGAATATGTTGCAACTCTACTAAAGGTGTATTGCCGATCAGCTCCGCTAATTTCATATGTCAGATTAATGAAGTGTTTTTTCTTACCTAATAAAAATGAGATCGGACTCTGGATCCGCTTCGGTATGCATTTTTGCCTGGTAATAAATTTTGGAGTGTGGCGGAACACTACGAGTAAGCCAGACGTTGCCACCAATAATACTATCATGACCAATGGTAGTTTCTCCCCCTAAAATGGTTGCGCCCGCGTAAATCACCACATTATCTTCAATGGTAGGATGTCTCTTTTTTTGTGCATCGCTTTTGTCTACACTTAAGGCACCGAGCGTAACACTTTGGTAGATTTTTACTCGATTTCCAATTACCGTCGTTTCCCCAATTACTACCCCTGTTCCATGGTCAATGCAAAAGTGGTCTCCAATTTTTGCTGCCGGGTGAATATCAATTCCTGTTTTACTGTGTGCGTGTTCTGTAATTATTCTGGAAATTTCAGCAGAGCCGAGATTATGCAATGTATTTGCCACTCTATAAGCAGCAATGGCATAAAACCCTGGATACGTTTTCACAACTTCACTGGTACTTTTGGCAGCCGGATCTCCAGCGTACATGGCTACAATGTCCTGCTCCAGTTGCTGGTGGATCGTTGAAAGTGAATTAAAAAGACTGGCAGCAATTTCCTTACCGGTTGTGCGTGTGTGGCCAGGTGTATGGGAGAGCATTTCTTCCAACTTTTTTTGAAGCATTTGAAGATAAGCTTCGAAACTCGCTAAATCAGTAAATGATTCAGAGGAAAAATCAGGGAACAGAGCGCCTAGCAACTGATTATAAAATTCCGATACTTCGGCTGGGGAAGGGCATGTGGGGCAAGCCTTATGGGATTGATATAACTTTTTGATGAAATCTTCGGTCATGGGTATACAAGGTTAATTCACGCCAGATGGTTCAACGAAAATTGCGAAATAGTGTTCATAATAGGCCTGCTTTTCTTGAGGGATTAGAAAAGTGGGTGGGAGAGGCGGATACATGTGGCTAAACTCCAGGCGATTACACTTCTGAGTCAAAAGTTGCATGCACAGTTATAGAGTTCTTTACTTTACAAATCGGATATAAAAGTTATGAAAGAGGAAGTAGTCATTATAGGGGGTGGAATAGCTGGACTGACAGCGGCATACAGGCTAAGAAAGCAAGGACTAAACCCCTTGATAATTGAATCAACTAATCGGTTAGGAGGTAGGATATATACCAAATCAATCGGAAATCAGTCATTTGAATTAGGAGCAACATGGATATTTAAAGATGAGATGCTTAAACAACTCATTGATGAGTTGGGTTTGGATCTTTACCCTCAATATTTGGAGGGTGATGCACTTATCAAATATGACCCGTCCAGTCCGATTCAAAGGAGTCCAACAAATTCGGTGACAAACGGAGCTATTTATCACAAGATCAAAAATGGTACAGGCGCCATCATTCAAGCTTTATCTGATCACTTTGGTGCTGATCGTATTCTCCTCAATAAGACAGTAATTGCTTTGGTCTATCAAAATGACTATTTCACGTTGACGATAGATGATGGATCAATAATAACTGGAGCTAAAGTCATCATCACAGTTCCTCCAAATGTAATTGCGCATCAAATACGCATTAGCCCTAAACTAGACAATCAACTAATGCAACTAACGCATACCTGGATGGGAGATTCTGCAAAATTCACTGTTCTATTGGATCGAGACTATTGGAAAACTAATAATCTTTCCGGTTTTGTGTCTTCAAATTATGGGTTAATCTGCGAGATGCAAGATCATAGCGCTCACGATGGCAAGTCGTTTGGCCTGGTAGGCTTCATTCGCCCAACGGGAGAATTGATACGTAATTTTGAAAGCAGAAAAAAGGTAGTCGCCCGGGAGTTGAAAGAACTTTTTGGCATTCATGAAGATCATATTCTGGCGTATGATGATTTTCTGTGGGGGGAATATTTCGTTGATGAAAAACATAAAAACTATAACACGAACCTGCTACCGCATCAAAATAATGGCCATTCCTTTTACCTACAGTCTCATTTTGATGGCCGTCTGTTCTTTGCAGGCGCAGAGACTTCACCATTCAATCCCGGCTATATGGAAGGAGCTGTTATTTCTGCTTATCGGGCCGCCAGTTTGCTATTAAAATAAACTAGTAAACTTTTTGTCATTGATGCATTGAATAACGGTCTAAAGTTCAGGTATTTCAATATCACGTCTACTTTACCTGGAAATACCAGAAGCGTTTTGCCACTTCTTACATTTGGACGCCTGCCATCAATTTTAACTTTTAGTATTCGGGAATTTTATTGCGACCTTTATTGGTGATCACTTTTTTAAATCTTCAATCCGGCTCCAATTCTATCTCGAGTCAATTAACGGTGGCTTCAAAACATACTTCTGTTGTATCGATAACAATTAGAACGCAATTTCTTATCTCGAATACAAGTTTGTATATAGCTGCCCTCAATAAACGTCACACGTTGAAAATTACTTGGTAACCCATTTGTTTATGAAAGAATTTGATACAATAATCATTGGAACCGGACAAGCAGGACCCTCACTAGCCGCCAGGTTCGCTGCTGAAGGTAAAAAAACCGCAGTGGTTGAAAGGAAATTGTTCGGTGGCACGTGCGTAAATAACGGATGTACACCCACAAAGGCGCTGGTAGCGAGCGCCAGAACTGCCTATGTTTCCAAACGCGCTGCTGATTTTGGAGTAACAATTGGTGGCGATATTACGGTTGACATGAAAGCAGTGAAGGCGCGGAAAGACAAGATTGTAAGTCAATCCACCAATGGTGTCGAAAATTGGTTGAGGAATACTAAGAATCTAACGGTATTCAAAGGTCATGCACGATTTGAAAGTGCTAATACCATACGGGTGGGAGATGAGTTGTTAAAGGCTGAAAAAATTTTTATCAATGTAGGAGCCAGGGCAATGGTGCCAGAAGGTTTTAGCAATGTGAAGTACATGACGAATAGTACCATCATGGATGTTGATTTTGTGCCAGAACATTTAATCATCATCGGTGGGAGCTACATCGCGCTTGAATTTGGTCAAATGTATCGGAGATTTGGTAGCAAGGTCACTATAATTGACCGGGGCCCGAGATTAATTCGCCGCGAAGATGAAGATGTCTCTGAAGAAATCAAACGAATACTAAGTGACGAAGGGATTACCTTCAGACTGAATGCCAATTGCCTGAGTGGTGAGATGGAAGGAAATCAAATTAACGTCAGCATTGATTGTGGCAGTGGGGATAAACATGTAATAGGGAGTCACCTATTGCTGGCCACCGGCCGGCAACCCAACACCGATGATCTTGGTCTGGACAAGGCAGGTGTTCAAATGGATGCCAGCGGGTTCATCAAGGTTGATGATCAATTGCGTACCAATGTTGATGGGATTTGGGCACTTGGAGATTGTAATGGAAAAGGCGCGTTTACGCACACTTCCTACAACGATTTTGAAATTGTTGCTGCCAATTTGTTTGACAACGACCCGCGTAAAGTGTCAGACAGAATTAGATGTTATGCTTTGTACATCGACCCAGCACTGGGTCGGGTGGGAATGACAGAAGCCGAAGTGAGGAAGTCTGGCAGGAAGGCGCTGATCGCAAAGCGGCCGATGAGTAAGATTGCGCGCGCCATCGAAAAAGGAGAGACCAATGGATTTATGAAAATACTGGTAGATGCGCAGTCCAAAAAAATACTGGGGGCAAGCATCCTCGGGATTGAGGGCGATGAAATTATACACTCCATTTTAGACATTATGTATGCTGATGTACCGTATACCGTTATTCAACGTGCCGTGCATGTTCATCCTACGGTGTCCGAACTGATTCCAACTACGTTAGCTGAACTGAAGCCTTTGGAGTGAGTTGGTGATTATTACTCTACCTTCCTTTTTACACACACTCAGAGAAACGTGAACGAGAAGGAAAGCTGAGGTTAGTGAACGGCAGGGGCAAACCCGTTAAAAAACAAAAGTGAATCTTCAATATAGGTTCGCCAGTAATCCCATTGATGGGCTCCTGGATTCTCTTTATAGCTATGCCTGATATTATTTTCCAGCAGGCGTTGATGAAGGTTTCTGTTGAATTCAATTAAAATATCTTCGGTTCCACAATCAAAGCGAAAATCAGGGAGTCTTTCTTTGTTTGTAAGTAACCAATCTATTACATTCTCTTTCTTCATGACAGCGCCACTTAGTCTGGCAAACTCACCTACTCCAAGAAACAAAGCCATCTGCGAAAATTCTGTAATGGATGAAAGCCCCGAGAAAGAACGAAAAACAGTGGGATATTTAGCTCCTAGCCGCAGTGCACCATATCCACCCATGGAAAGGCCGGTAATAAAGAAATCTGAATTGTCTCCCACACACGCTATCTGTTCTTTTACCACATCAATGACATCTTCCACAATCCACTTTTCGTAATCTTCAGTTTGATGAGAAAGGTAGCCACTGCCATCACCATAGAGGCCATCAGAAGGCATTACCAGAACCATAGGTCGAATCTTACCTTGTTCAACCAAACGGTCAGCTGTTTTATGCACTCCACCATTCATGGCCCACGCCCAATGTGAACCAAATACTCCATGAAGAAGAATGACCACATCAAGTGAAACATCAGTATTAATTTTTGGAGGAACGTAAACGGTAATATCAACCCTTCTTTGCAAGGCGTTGCTTTTTACGGTAATCCAGCGAAGATGATCAAACTCATTCTCAGGATAGGAAATCTCGGTGGTGAAAAAATTAGACATTGTGTATTTAGTATTCTTATACAAGTTCTTTAATTTTCCCTGCAAAGGAGTAGGGGCGCTAACAAAATAGTTTAATTTATTTTACCTAGAACACGATGACTCCCTTCGCGTTCAATCCCTTATGCATATCGGAAAAAGCTTTCCCAAGCTGGTCAAGGGGATAGGTCTGCGTGACCATAGTATCCAGCAGCAACTGGCCGCTGGCATACAATTCCTGTAAGATTTTAAAATCAATTTGAGGTCTCGCTTTTCCATACAGTGGATTGATATAAACCTTGTCCCATTCGAAGAGGCGCATATCTATTTTGATTTCCTGTTCGATACCACTTACCTGTACGGCCATGCCTGCATTTCTGATCATGGCCAATGGTGCCGCACCCAGTGCTGGAATGGCGGTACACTCAAAAGAATAGTCTGCTCCCCGTCCTCCGGTAAGCATCTTCACTTCCTTCGCTACCTCTAAAAGACCTACGTCTTTAACTGAAGCCAGTAGGGTATGAGTAGCTCCATACCGTTTAGCCATTTCAAGACGAGTACCGTTTATATCAATAGCTATTATTTTGGTGGCTCCCGAAATTCTGGCTCCCTGAATAACATTTAGTCCAACACCACCGGCACCTAATATCACTACTGACGATCCTGCTTTTACTTTCGCTACATTCACCACCGATCCATACCCCGTCATCACTCCACAACTTATGATTGCTGCAGAAGGGAATGGTATATCTACAATGATTTTAACACAAGCTGCCTCCCGCACCAGCGCATATTCGGCCATTGTACCAAGGCTAAAAGCTCGTTCTATTGCAACACCCTCTAATGTGCTGGCGTGTAAACGTGCATGGCCACCACTTACTTTATTGCCCGCTACAACAGCTGAGTTGACCTCACATAAATGCTGGTTTCCTTCCTGACAGGCAAAGCACGTATAACAGGGTACTGCCCAATTGAGAATAACGGAATCCCCTTCCTTTAAATCCGAAACGTGCGGACCCTTTTTTACAACTACACCGGCTCCTTCATGCCCCATGATCAATGGTTTACCCCACGATTGCGAGTCCCAGTCGGTGTGGCAAATGCCCGCTGCTTTTATTTTTATCAAGACTTCATCGCCTTGGGGGTCATCAATCTCAATTTCCTGAATGGAGAACTTTTCCTTGCAGTCCGCGATAGCGGCTTTTGATTTGATTTTCATGATTGTAAGAGCTAGCAATAATGGAAAAAGACTTTGTGATAGGGAAAACATCAAATATACTAACGCATTTAATATACCGGTAGGGTGGCCTTAGATCGAATGTGGAATTAGAGTCTATCTTTTTTTGCGATGAATACTTTCCAACAAACTAATCTGTTTGTGAAACTGGCATTTTTTGCCTCCCTGCGAAAGCAAGCAAGTTCGTTAGGGCTCAAATCTTTCATGTAACTCCTATCAAAAACGGCCTGCATCACTTTCGAAAATGAAAGTTTATTTTCTTCTTTTCAAAGGATTGAAAGTTACTTTTTAACTACTTTGACTCTGAGTAGCGCGCCTCCTTGTTGTATCTGGAGTAGGTAAACGCCTATAGCGAGATGTTGGACGTTTGCCCGATAAATACCACCGTGTTTTTCAAATTCGATGAACCTTCCTCTTCCGGCAGGGTCGAATAGTTGCGCATTAGACAGCTCACCCTCAATTCCGGATAATTCAAAATAATTTTCAGCAGGATTTGGGTACGCATTCACTGAATTACTAAATCCCGCCAAATCACCGGTAACAATTATTGGGGCATCAGCGGAAAACTCACTCACGCAATCATCGACGGTTACTTGCACTTTATAGGTACCTGCTGCCGCGGCCACAAAAGTCGTGTTGGTTCCGGATGGAATAGGTGTTCCATTTAAAAACCACTTGTTTCCTGTAGTTGCACTTGAAGTAAGAGTAACCGCTTCAGTATTTGCTTGGGTGATTGTGATAGTCGGTTTTGCAGGTTTGATGCAAAAGGATTGACTCACTTCTGGCGCCGCGTTGAATGAATCGTTTCCTGGTTGGTTGGCCTTGATGATTACTCGTCCGGCTTTTACCATAGCCAAGGTGCTGCCAATGATCGTTACCTTGTCTGAAACAGTTGAGTAGATAACCGGCAGATTTGAACTTGAAGTGCTCATCAACACAAAGCCGGTATTACCATAAGTTTTATCCGATATTGCCGGGAAAATGATTGTTTGGTCACTTTTTGTGGGAGGTGGTGTAACTCCTTTTTGATACACCCTTACATAATCTACCTCCATCGTAGATGTCGTGAACGCAGGGTCAATCGCACCTCCGACTCCTCCCATTGCAATGTTAAGCAACAGATATTGAGGTTTATCAAATGGCCAGGTACTGGCATTTTTTACAGATGGCTCGTAGACGTAAAAGGCTACATTGTCTACTAAAAACTGAATTTTAGTTTCATCCCAGATGAGAGAATAGGTATGGTAGGTGGTGCTTACTTGTGAGATCGTTTTAGTATTTGTATTAATAGTATTACCAGAGCTTGAAGGAGTGTGGATAGAGCCATGGATTACATTCGGATTATTGCCCCAATGCTCCATGATATCGATCTCTCCTGTTGCTGGCCAGTTTACATTTCCAAATTGGCTGGAGAAGTATCCTCCCGGTTCATTGATATTCTTACCGAGCATCCAAATTGCTGGCCAGGTGCCGGCACCTGCTGGTAACTTTGCACGCACATCCACCCGCCCATAGGTAAACGCGTATTTTGAGTTTAATCGCGCCGAAGTATATTGTTTGGTGCTTCCCTGGTTGGTATAACTCTCTTTTTTTGCTGTTATTGTTAAATAGCCATTGGCAGTGCTTGAATTCTCAATCCTATCGGTATAGTGTTGCTCTTCTCCATTATACCAGCTCCCGCCTGCAGGAAGCTGTGTCTGATTGAACCAGAGATCTGAAGCTACAGGCCCCGTTCCAGAAAATTCATCTGACCATACCAGGGTATATTCATTGGTACCTGCGCCGCCGCCTGTACTGAAATAAATATTGTCGAGATAAATGGTTCCGTTTCCTTCAACCTTAAACTGAATAGCATTGCTCAAATCTACATTGGGATTTGTGAATGCCGTCAGCGGTATGTCAGCGCTCACCCACTGATTCAATGTTAAGGGCAACGGGTATGCTTTTTCAGTGGGACCCGGGCTGATCAAGTATATGCTTAATGCTGTTGAATTTGCGGTCCAAAAATCAACATGCAATGTGTTCATTCCCGTCACATTCAAACCACTGGCAAATTGAGTCCCCTGGTAATTAAGGTTTGCATACTTCAAAGTATTATTGCCCGCAATATCAACTTGCGTTACCGTTGTTGCCTGGTTCCAGTTCGGATTAAAATTTGTGTTGGCGACATTAGTGTACGCATCGCTGAAGATGGAAATCACGTTGGCTGCGTTTACCGGCGGCGTGGGCGCTGCAATCATGGGCTGCGCTATAGCATTCGCGGTTGTGAGCAACAGAAAACAAAAAAGATTAAAAATTCTCATGTACTCTTGAGTAAAGTCATTAACTGATTAACCTCGCAATGATCTACTTCACCCCGCGGTTGCTGATAGGTATTCCACCAGGTTGCCAACTAGCCCTCAATACTTAAGGTTCTCATCCTTATCCCATAACCCCCAATAGGCACCTACATCTCCTTCGGCCCCCACTTTCCATGACTCATCAAATGATGAAAAATAGAAAATTTCAATGTTGTCTTCTTTCGACCACTTCTGTGTATTAACAAAATATTTTATAAAATTCTCATCGGATGGCATGGCTGCAGCAAAGTTAGTACCTTGACTTGGCCAACCCGTTTCGCTGATTATAACTGGCTTTCCATGGGCCGCACGAACGGCCCTGTTATACATCTCCTTCATGTATAACAACGAATAGTCGATGTGACAACCTTCCCAGTAAGGGTAGCAATTGGCCATTACTACATCACAAGCCTCAGTAATTCTGGGCTTAATCTCGAATTCGTAATACGCATCTACATACCCCACAGGAATACCAGCAGGGATGGCCTTCCTTACATTATCCATGAAGGCAAGCAATTCGTCTTCAGTTAAATCACCACGCAACATCACTTCATTGCCGACTGCCGCTATATCTACATAACCCTCTTTGGAGATTCTTATGAGGTTTTTCACTTCCTGCCGATTGATCTTATCATCGTTACCTAACCAGGCACCTACCAACGTTTTTATCCCATACTCCTTGGCGATTTTCGGAATCAACTCGTTACCTTCTGTACACGAAAATGATCGAACCCATTTCGTGTAAGGCTGAATGATCTCCATCCTCTTTCGTATCTGCTTCTCTGTGATGATATCACCTGGCTTTTGCCCTTCTACGTATGGGCTGAAGCCAATGCCATGCATACCCACATTTAAGACTTTTCGAAACAGCTCTTGTAAAGATTCTGTTGTAGCACCTTCATACGATATGCCGGCTAATGATAATAATTTTTCAGCTTTAGATGACATGGCTATTTGTATTTTAAATTATCATTTTTATCCCATATTCCCCAACGCTGCCCTACATCACCTTCGTGACGCGCTTTCCATGACTCATCAAATGAGGAGAAATAGAACATTTCAATGTGCTCTTGCTGAGACCACTTTTGTGTATTTATGAAATATCTCATGGCATTATCTTCCGACGGCTGAGCCTCATTGTTGCCTGTGCCTTGATCGGGCCAACCTGTCTCTGTGATAATAACTTTTTTTCCTTTCGCGGCATCCTTGGCCACGGTGTACATTTGTTTTAGATAGCCTGATGCCCGATCGATGCTGCAACCTTCCCAAAATGGGTAGCAGTTAGCTAAAACAACATCACAGGCATCTACCAGCGAAGGGTATTCCTTAAACTGGTAGTAGGCGTCCACATAACCAACCACTGTATTTGGTAGCGCCCTCTTCACTCGTGTAATGTAGTTCAGCAATTCTTGTTCGGTTTGATCATTGCGTAGCAACACTTCATTTCCAACCACTGCAATGTCAACATATCCCTTTTGTGCGAGATTAATTAACGCATCGATCTCTTTATCATTATTTGCTTTATTGCTATCAATCCAGGCACCAGCCATTGTTTTAAGACCTTTATCCCGAGCCACTTTTGGAATAAACTCATTCCCCTCTGTACACGAGAAGGAACGCACCCACTTTGTATAGGGTGAAATAATCGCCATCCTTTTTTGAATTTGATCTTCTGATAAGATATCACCTGCATTTTGTCCTTCGAGGTAAGGGCTAAAGGAAATTCCGTGGAGCCCCTGCCGAAGCGTTTCACCGAATAACTGTTTTGCCTCTGCATTGGATTTTGAGGTAAAGTCAATATCTGTTGGTAAGGATGAAAACTTAGTAACAGATAAAAATTTCTCCTTTTGATAATAGGATGTGTATTTTTTTGTTTTGGCTGCTTCACGTCTATCCAACTCTGCACGCATCTCCCTGGCCCGTTGCTCGGTAACGTCGTAATTCCGCATCACATACATGGCCACGAGTGTTCCAAGTATTGGAATGGCGGAATAAAATATACGCAGCCCCATAAGCGCGCCTTCCGGTTGTTGCGCGGCATTTGGATCAAAACCAACAATAGTCATGATAGCTCCACTTAACAAACCGGCAATTGCGAAGCCAACCTTTACCATCCACCAGTAGATAGCACCAAAAATCCCCTCACGTCTTTTACCGGTTTTAAGTTCGTCCAGATCAATAACGTCTGCTGTCATTGACATCATTAATGTGAACAAACTCCCAATTCCAAATGCGAAAAACGGTAACGCAAAAATAAACATGTAGGGCTTGCCTGGGATAAATAAAAACCAAAGCATGATGTAACCAAGAACCGAAATACCTTGAGATAAGATAAACGCTTTCTTTTTCCCCATTTTTTTTGACATCCGTTCAACGATAGGAATAACTAAAAACGTGGTGCATAATGCGCCCAGACTTCCAAATAGTGTTGGCCATACACCAGCTCCTCCAGCATCTCCGTTAAATAAATAGTAAACCACTATGAAGAAGGAAAAACTGGCAATCGTATTGAAAGCATTGAAAACAAGAAATGTAGCGATACACAATTTGCGAAAAGGCTCAGATTCAAACGCTTCTTTGAAACCTTGTATAATTGCTTTCATGCTACCACCTATTGACCGAAGCGTTAGGGGAGCATAGTTTTCATTTAGCGTGGACTTGCTTTTAATAAAAATAGCTGGCACCATGGCAAAGATCATGCAAACGATACCTACCCAGAGCGCAAGTGTTCTGGTGGCCACATCGGCTGATGCAAACCAATGCTTATCATACATGACTACCCAAAACCAAGGCGCTATTACCCATGCCCATTGACCGATCCACTGGGCAATAGCCATAATATTGGTGCGTTCATGGAAGTCGTTACTCATCTCATAACCCATAGCCACATAGGGAACACTAAAAAGGGTTAAGCCTAAGTAGAACACAAAGGAGCAGAGCATAAAGAAAATGAAATTATAGTTGATCCCATTTTCCCTATATAATTGCCACATGACTACAAACGAAATCCCCATCAAGATCGCACCCATAAATACATAGTGTCTGCGTCTGCCCCAACGCGATTTGGTATTATCAGAAATATAACCCATGATAGGATCGGTAACGGCGTCGAAAACCCTCGGAAGAAAGAATATTAATCCCCACATCCAGCCAGGGAAACCGAGGTCTTGAACTAAAACCACCATAAAAATACCCAGCACGGCCGGGAACATTTGGTTGGCCAACATTCCAATACCGAAGGCAATTTTTTGCCCGAACGGAACTTTACTTAGGGTTGCAGACATTATTTAATTTTTTAGTTAGCGGAATTTTATTTCTTATTAGGGGGTAATACATTTTTCATCAGCGCATTTACATCACCATTAAATGTTTTAACTATAGGAATATTATCTCTTCCCAGACCCTTAAAAGCGCCTTCATCTGCCAATTTCCACAGCGCATATTTTGCTTCTCCCGCAAGAGTAAAAAGTCCAAAATGATTTTCGGAACCCTTTGGATTTTGAGCATCTTTCCATTGCTCATTAAATGCTTCAAAGTAAAAGCAGGATATACCAGCAGCACCCGTCCAGTCGCGCATGTGTTTGTAATAGAGGCCTTGTTTATACTCATCAGTAGCCTTTGACCCATCTGATCCATAAAATCCATCTGACTCAGAGGCCCAGCCCGTTTCACCAATATGCAACGGTTTATCGATGCCAAGGCTCTTGATATAATCTTCCACTGCCTTATATTGATTCTGTGCAAACTCCGTCGCGCGCAGGATAGCCTTGTCAATTTTTTTTATGTCTGAATCCAGGGCGTCGGCAGCTGGTACTTGCCAAAAGGCAGGATTGTAATGAGTATTGTGATAGGGATACGTATGCATGGAAACGTAGTCCACAGCGTTGATCAGTTTTTTAAGATCCTCCGTATGATATTCCGAATCACCGCCACCCCATGATGCAAAGTCATCGGAGCAGGTAATCCATAGTTCTTTTGGTAGCTTACCCGTAATTTTCAAAGATTGCAAGTGATTAACCCACTTTAGTATGACGGCAGGTTGCACATAATAACTTGAAGCCCATTTAACCATTGCTTCATTCCCGACCGAAATAATCTTAACGATGTCAGGATATTGATTTGCAAGAGCTACAGCTCTACCGATCTCACCCTCATTTTGTTCACTTTCAATGTTGTGATCGGGAGGTTGATCCGTCCAGGCATTTTTACAGTCTATCCAAGCACCGAGCATCACATACATCTCAAAATCCGGATCTGAAACTTTAAGCTCGTGAATTGCCAGGAGCAGATTGGCCGCATGGAGGAACTGAACGTTATAGGTTCTTACAATCTTTATTCCCATTGCACCCAGTATTCTCAAATCCTCTTTTAGCTGACGTACCGTTGGTTGCACCTCTCTGGAATTTTGCCTGTAACCTTCAAAGCAAATAGCGAGATAATCCGGATTGCCTAAAATATCCTTTGCAGTCACTCGTTTCTTTTTAGATGTCTGATTCGATTCCTTCATACTATTTTTTTGCGTATGCGACAGAGTTGTAAAAAGAATCATCCCCATCACCGTTAATCTCAGTATCCACTTCACAGTATTATTTTTGGTTGTCAACTGAATGTAGATCATTGCTCTTGGTCACAAAATCGCGATACGTTAATCCATAACCGAAAGGGTAAAGTGGTTCAATCGAACTATCCCAAAAATTGGGTCCATATTTTCCTTGGTAGTCGTTTTCCAATTTCGGCCAAGAGTGTGGAAGTTTACCTTTGAAATCGTAATCGCCGAAGAGCACGTCTGCAATGCCAGCACCTTCAGAACCTGGCAACCACGCAACTACCATCGCGTCTGATAGTTCAATTTGCTTCGTTACAACCAACGGCCTGCCAGAAATAAGTATTACGACTATCTTAGTTCCCTTTTCCTTATAGGTATTGATATACTGTTGGTGGGTTTCTGACAGTACGAGATGATACGCATTCATTTCTCCACCAATATCACCGAAGAATTCAGCATAAGGAGTTTCACCCACGACAATGACAGCAAGATCCGCGTCATAGTTTCCAGTGCCCTCTCTGTCATACAGAATTTCTCCTTTTGATACTTGTTGAAAACCTTCCAGTATGGTAGTTGCTCCTGCATAATTTTCAGTTGTGCCTTGCCAGTTTACCGTCCAGCCTCCGGATTGCAATCCTGAGTTATTGGCAAATTCTCCTACTAAAACAACTTTAGAATCCTTATGCAAGGGTAGTGTCTGATTTTTATTTTTTAGTAATACCAGAGACTCGCGCACAGCTTGCCGGGCTATTAAGCGATGGTCGTTGCTACCAATTTTATCGATGAGTATTTTGTTGGGGAAGGGATGATCGAATAAACCAAACCTGAATTTTTGTCTTAAGATTCTACGTACGGCGTCATCAATTCTTGCCTGAGATACAGTTCCATTTAATACAGCATTTTTTAGTCCTTCCTGAAAAGGTACCAGATCTCCATCTACAGCCATCACCATATCAATGCCAGCATTGATGATATCAGTCTCACCGAACCGCGAGAATCCTTTCCAATCGGAGACCACAATTCCATCAAATTGTAAGGTGCCCTTCAAGGTATCGGTTATTAATTGTTTATGCGCATGCATGGAACAGCCTTCCAATTGATTGAAAGATGCCATCACAGAACCAACACCTTCAGTTATAGCTACTTGATAGGGGGGAAGTAGTCGTTTAAAAACTTCTTCTCTGTTCAACGAGGACGAACCTCCTTCTACGCCAAAATCGGTGGCTCCATCACCAATAAAGTGCTTGGCAGTTGCCATTACGTTTGTTGTCGAATCCAGATTTCCCTGAAGCCCCCGAACAGATGCTTTAGTCAGTGCTGCAGTGAGGTCCGTGCTTTCCGAAAATGCTTCGTACACTCGGCCCCATTTTTCATTATATGGAATAGCGACACACGGAGAGAAAACCCAACTAAACCCGGTGGCTCTCGACTCGAGCGCAGTGATAGCAGCGGCTCTCTCCACCAAGTCGGTGTTTGCGGATGCTCCTAACCCAATGTTATGCGGAAAAATAGTAGCACCTTCATACGAGTTTTGTCCATGCACCGCATCAACACCAAACAATAGAGGTATGGCAAGGCGTGTAGATAAGGCTTGCTCCTGGAGTTCTTTAAATCTGTCTTGCCAACCGGATGCATCTTTGCCCGGAACCGAACCTTGTGTATGAATAACAGAACCTATAAACTTAGTCTTTACATCATCTCCGGAAATATCATCGAAATGCCGTACTTGTGTCATCTGACCTATCATTTCATCAATGGTCATCATCGCAAGCAATGAGTCGATTTTTTGTTCGACGGTTTTATCCGTTTCAATTCCCTTATTCATCTTTATAGTTCATAAAAAATAAGAATACTGACGACCAAATTAGCTTTCAGTATCACCTCAAGGTGCTTTTCTTTAAATTCAATAAAATCTGAGTGATGCCTCCGGTACGTTCAAAAATGCTCTTACTCATTTCAATATCAAGACTTAAATCTTTGCTCTTTGAACTCGACCCATTTTTCATAATTACTTCAAGTTCATTGTAATCAGCCAGTTTATACACGACCGGTATCTGACAATACGTATAGCAGAGTGATCCTGATTCTAATTTCAATAGCTGCTGATTTGAATTAACGTCCACGTAGATGAATAGCTGTGGTTCTTCCAGAAACTCTTCCTTCTTTAGTAGCGAAGGGTTGAAACAGAGTTTACCGCTGCTTACAAAAACTCCAAGCTCTCCAAACCGGCTTAAGATATCCTCTTTGACCTGGCCTGTCATTCCGGGTTGTTGGACGCCTTTGCCAAAAGGAGTATGCGAATAGGGATCAGTAGGGAAAGCACCATAAAGCAAAGGAGACTTATGGAGTCCGATGCCTGCATTGATTTCATAATAATGATTGACCAGCTTTTTGATCAACTCCTCATCTTCCTTACGCTCAACTGCCTTCAGGCAACATTCCTGTACGGCTAATAGAAGCTTTGAAACCATATGCCAGTAAATGGAACCAAGACCTTCATAGCCAAAAAATGTACCGGATCGTCCTGTAAAAGATTTATGGTTAAAAACTTCTTCAAATATCTCCAGAACTTTATCTTTCCCTGCGTCAGTAAGCTGCGTATATTCACTGGAGGAAAGTAAATCCAACGCTCCCCGGAGGTCCTTTGCATTTTTAAAATTTCCATTGAAGTGACAACCATCGTTGGCATCTTTCTCCACTATTTGGGTGTTCCCCGTGTCGATAAGGATCTTTAACAGAGGAGAGCTCGAAATAGCCGCTTGCGAAATAGTATTCTTTTGAAGAAATCCTTTTAGGTTTTTATTCGGATAAAGTATGTAACTATTTTGATCCTTTCGATAAAGACTACTTTTTTTCAAGCCATCTAATAAATCCAATACCTCAGCAGATGACAAGTAGTCTGAACTTAAAACCGCCACCTGTCCCTCTAACATTTCACTCAAATAAGAAACAGAAACCTCCTGATGATTTTCAACCGTCATCAAATTATAAGCATGAAAGAGGTTGTCCTGTCTTTTGTTTGCACGGATCGTGTGAGCCAAAAAGGCAATACACACCTGCGTAAATTGTTGGAGGTCTTTAATTGGTATTGTTTTTTGACTACCGCTAAAAGCGTGGGCGTAAATATGAAGTCGATAGTTACTGGCGGCCAATCCTAAACCATCCATTATACTTTTGCGATCCTTATTGCTAAACATGGCCGACAGCAGGTGTTGATTTTTACTAAGCGTTTCGGACATGCTCTGAAAAAACGTCACCAACTCTTCCGAAATATTAACTTCCTTAACCGCGCTCTTATGCAGAAGTTTGTCAAAAAAAGTCAGAAACCTTTGGAGGTAACATAGGGTCACTACTGATAATCCATTTCCAACTAATGCATTGTTGGCGTCGTTCCACTCCGGTCGCTGTGTATTCAACCATATACCGCCTTCGGGTATAAAATTCGACATCTTGGCTAAAACAGTGGCTAAAATCTTTTCGATAAAATTGACATGATAGATTGAACCCAGTTTATTCTGTAGTAAAGCGCTGTCGGCACCCAGCGTTAGCCAACGATCCTTTATCTTATTATCAAGTTCATGATCAAACTCAATGGTATCCTTTGGATCTTTTAGTATCTCTTCGTAGCTCTTTATTTTGTAAGGCACATCGGCGTAAACAAAATCCTGTCTTTCAAAATAGTTTTCTAACCTTCCCGGATAATGCTTTTCAATGAATTCCAGGAACTTTAACAAGTAGATGATTTGATGATCTCCCCAATAACCGATGAATGACCATGGATCATCCGGTTCAATTCTTTCCCAATCGATCCCATGCTTTGTAATTCGATAGGGATTATACCCATCAAAGGTTGAAGCATTCAGGAATTTGAAAATCATTCCATCAATGAACCCGGGATAGGAATGTACTAATGCCTCCCAATTCTGAAATATATCTCTCCAATTTCCCTGATAGTCAAGAATTTTTGATCCATCTGTCTCATTGTACGAGTTGATAGAAAACTGATTCCAGGGTCTGCTGGGATCCCCATGTCTTCGGCTGAACGTTAATGGCAAATATTCCAGGCACAATCTTCTAAAATCTGGCTGATCCGATTGGGATATCAATTCCTTAAAAGTGGCGAGCGAAAGTTGTTGAGGTAGGCTTTGATTTACTTTTTGCCAGTGCGCTAAAACCTGCTTATTAGTCTTAGAAAGGTAATTGGCTATGTCGTTTTTTTCAAGCAGGTAGTTATTGTCAAAAATTCCACCCCGCATGATATTAAAAAGAGCGTTGGCGAAATGCCGGGTATCTCTTAATCTGTCTTGCGTTCGTTGCAAACCATCAGCCCCAGCATTTAATTGAACCAATTGTTTTGTTCCCGCTTCGATATCTGCTTTTACCTTTCGCTCGAGTTGCTTGTCATTTCGGATGCTATTAGAGATTTCTATCAGTTGAGATACACTGTTATTCACATTGGCCACAATCAGCCATTCTTTTTCTTGTCGCGAGGAAAGTGAAACATCACCATTTACAAAGTAAGCTCCCTTTTCGCCCTTGATATCGTCTTCTTCGATGATGGGCAGACCTTTTCTGAAATTATCCAATTGCAATGAAGAGAGCAGGTGCCTGGGTTTCGCTAAACCAAGCGACCATGCAATGTTTGCCTTTAGTGCTTCACTGGGTTCAGGTTTATCAACGATAATGGCACTCAAGGCAAAGATTCCAATGCCGCTGTCTTTTTCAAGTTCGCTACGCTTGTAGGCATCAACCAGATTGCTCACAAGATTTTGCACAGAACTGTCTACTCCGCAAGGCATTATATTTTGTATGCCATCCAGTACGGAAATATCAACCTGCGTTGAATTATTATTGATTAATGTGCTTTTTTTTATAAAACCGTAGGAGTGACTTGTACTCCATTGATAGTGAAAGGTTAAGTTCAGGTCGTAATTAATCTCTTCAAAGCGTATCGTATTGCCAAACGAACTTTTATAAAGGTTTAGCTGTATTTGATACTTGCCTGCGTTTCTGATCGAAAATGGTTCCCATATGAATGACTCGCCCTCGAGCCTGACTACAAAAATTGATTTCGATCCTGTGGTTTCAACAGATTCTGTGATCTTATCGTCTGTATAGTACGGAAAAAAAGAGTGATCAGAGTTTTTTCTACCTGCAGCCAATCCACCATTGCTACTGATAAACAACCAATGATTTGAGCTACTGACTATGCTCATGAAGAATGGTCGCATTTTATCGACATTCAGAATTTGATAGTAAGGTTGGTTATCGATTTGAACCTCCCTTAGCAAAGCCTCTTCGGTAGTTTTAACGTGTTTCATTATTGCTATCTGTTCCTTCTGCAGACGATAAAAAAATTAGGCCGGGTTTTCTCACCCGACCTAATTCACAATCACTTTCGTTTATTACGGATTCAGGGTAACCGTAAGATTATCAATATTGGCTATCACACTACACCCTGCATCGCCACCACAAACCGCCTCTATCAAAACGGAAATTCCTGAGGATACATCCTTACCTGCGGCAATGGTAAAGGCTCCTGTAAAGGTCGTCCAACTAGCACCTAATACCGGAGCGGGATTGAAAACATACGTGAATGAAGCACCGGGACCTGCGCCTTCTCCAAAGAGCAACACATTAAACACGGCACCTGGTTGCACTACAGCTCCCTTGAGGTCAAACTTTACCTGAACCACATCACCAGCCTTTACCGTTCCTGCTCCAATTCTTTCCTGCTTAAAGGCAGGATTACTCGGGCCACCTGTTGCCAGCTTACCTGATGAAGTTCCACCATTGTTGACCGTATTATCAAAGGCGGCAGTGCCACCATTTTGAAACAACATCCAACCTGTAGTACCTGATTCAAAGTTTCCATTCGTTTCTATTCTTGTACCAGAACCTCCGCCACCAGCAGCTTTGTAGAAGTATAAGTTGTCTAAGAAAATATCGCCATTTCCATCAAACTTGAACTGAAAAATATCAGCAAGATTGACGGGTGCGAAGTCAGCAAGAGGAATATCTATGCTGGTCCAATTTCCGGCGGTTGGAACTGCAAGCGCCTTAGCCTTCTCAACCGGCCCCGGACTGATTATCGATGCATTCAAGGCAGTTGAATTAGCAGTCCAGAAATCAATATGCATGAATTGCATAGCCGATACATTCTGGTGATTTCCACTAAAGTCAGTTCCCTGGTAGTTTAGACCAGCATACTTAAGGGTAGCGTTTCCAGCAATGTCAATCGTTGTGGTCACGGTGCCCTGTCCCCAATTCGGGTTGTAATCCACACCTGTGATGTTAGTATAGGCATTACTGAAGATGGAAATCACATCACCAGCGGCCCGTACAGGTGGAGTAGGTGCTGCGGTGGCTGGAGAAGTTAATGGGGCTCCGGTTTTGTAGAAGTAAATGTTGTCGAGGAAGATGTCACCGGTTCCATCAAATTTTAACTGAAATATATTTGCAAGATTAACGGGTGAGAAGTCAGCAAGAGGAATATCTATGCTGGTCCAATTTCCGGCGGTTGGAACTGTAAGTGCCTTAGCCTTCTCAACCGGCCCTGGACTGATTATCGATGCATTCAAGGCAGTAGAATTAGCTGTCCAGAAATCGATATGCATGAATTGCATTGCCGATACATTTTGCGCATTTCCGCTGAAATCTGTGCCCTGATAATTAAGACCGGCATACTTGAGCGTAGCGTTTCCTGCAATATCTATGGTTGTTGTTACAGTTGCCTGCCCCCAATTGGGATTATAGTCTACTCCTGTAATATTGGTGTAAGCATTACTGAAGATAGAAATCACATCGGATGCGGTGCGTGCCGGTGGTGTAGGTGCCGCCGTGGTAGGTGAGGTTGCACCGCCAGTTCCAGCTCCAAGGGAGAGATCATCGATGTAGTAAGTGCCACCCGCTGTAATCGGGCTGTCGGTTGCAGTATTATCTGGCTTAATTACCAGTTGGTTATATGCCGTTGGCGCACCGGGTAAACCGGTAAAAGTAAATGAGACTTCTGTCCATTCATTGGCGTTAGCAATTGTCTTGAAAACGGGTGCAGGGTTGCCTGTAACAGGCACAGTTTGTGGATTTACTGCCAACTCAAAACGGAACACTACGTTTGCCTTGGTCGAATAAACCTTAACCTTAAAGACATTTGTTGTCGTCAAATTAAAATTGCTTGCAAACGTATTTTGAATACCTGCGTAGAAATCTGAACCCGTTGGTTTGTTCACTTTGAGAACATAATTAGACGTATTAATTCCTGTCTTTGATGGATTTGCAAAGAGTTCGGATGTAATGCCAGCCCCAAAATTTTCAGAAGAAAGAAATGTTTTACAATCCTCAAACGTTACTGGTAGGGAAGGAGCAGCGACAGGTGTTCCAGAACAACCTCCGCTTGCAGTGGGTTTATAGAGCTTTAAGTCATCAAAATAGTAGATTTTTTCCCTGCTTGTATTCAAATCAAAGAAGATAATGATCTTGTCGTACTTGTTGGTCTGACTGCTGGCAAAAGGGAATGTTAATTCCTCCCATTGATTGGTTTTGGTTGTAGTTAATTCTAGTTCGGTGAATGTTCCCCCATTAGTCTTGTCTTCTAATTTTACTAAGACTTTAAAGCCGGTTACATCAGAGTATACCTTCATCTTAAATCCTGAATTGGCTACAAAATCCAATTTAGCATCCAGGTTAATTTGGTTATTAGCAAAAAGTGAAGCAGCCGTTCTCGATATTTTACCAACTTTGCACGACATGTTTAGAGCCTCTTCTTTAGGATTACTTGCCCATTCAAAGCCTGCATTGTCAGAAATAATACTTGAAGTGGGATCAGTTTTGAAAGTCAAATTAAAATTCGCCGCACTCAACGATTGTTCCGTTTCTGCAGTACAGGTAGCCGGAGTTGCCTCTTGCACAATGTCATCGAAAAAGAATGTCCCAGTTGTAGTGCCCGGACCATCTACGAATAAAGTTAGTTTTGAATACTTATTGGAAGAGACAAAGTCAAAATAGATTGACTCCCAGCCGGTGCCACCATGGTTTGTAGTTTTTTCAATTGCAGGGCCCGTTCCTTCCAATTTTAGCAGCACGCTTATAGGTACAGCTGATCTAAAATTCATTCGTATTCTCTTATTAGTGGTTAGATCAATCACCGCGCCCAGGTCAAAGAACAATCCTTCAAAAGCGGCACCGCTGTTGGTTATCGCACCAACCTTTGAGGCCTTATTGTTACTTCCTGAGACGCTCGGATTATCAACAATTGCAAATGCAGCGCCTGCAAAAACCGTGGGAGTATAATTAACAGTGCTGATGTCAAACGTTATGGGCAACGCTGGTTTTACGCTGATAAGAAGAGTAAAAGTCTGTTCGACCGAATTTGATGTGCCCGAAGGATGCGACGCTTTTAATTTTACTATGTACGTTCCGGACTTATATGTCTTAATGGGATTAATTTCAGTAGAAGTAGTTCCATCACCAAAGTTCCATACGTATTTAGTTGCATTTGTGGATGTGTTAATGAACGTAATCACACCTGTGTTTACATTAACGGTTTGCGTAAATCCGGCAACTACTACAGGCAACTTGCCTTCCTCTTTTACACAGGAGAAGGTTAGTATGGCTAACAATAGTATGAATTGCTGCGTGGTTTTTAAAAGTAACTTTTTCATAAGTTTAATGATTTTCTTGCTTGTTATTTTTTATACACTCTTACGTAATCAACCAGCATGGTTTGAGGAAAGACCGTTTCACTAGTTGGCGAACCCACAAAGGATCCACCAACCGCAACGTTGATCAGAATAAAAAAAGGTTTGTTGAATACCCATTCACCAGTCACATTAGCGGGTGTGATTTGATTGTATAGCACATCATCTACATAATAGTTAATGTAATTAGGTCCCCATTCAATGCCGAATACATGAAATCCCGTATCAAAACGATCATTATTCAAGGCATATCTTTTTGAAATGGATTTCCCTCCCGAATATCCCGGACCGTGAACAGTACCTAGAACAATAGTAGGTTCCTGCCCGCGGCTTTCCATGATATCAATTTCACCAGCTGCTGGCCATGGATTTGAATCTATATCAGCACCCAACATCCAGAAAGCAGGCCAAAGCCCTTGACCCCACGGCAATTTCATGCGAGCCTCGAAGCGCCCATAGGTTTGATCAAATTTGCCCTTGGTCAAGAGTCTGGCTGAGGTATAGCCAGATCCTTTATACGATTCCTTTATTGCGGTGATTATCAAGTAACCATTTTGCACTGTTACGTTTTCAGTGCGGTCTGTGTAATACTCCAATTCGTTATTACCCCATCCATTCGCACCCGTTCCAATGTCATACCCCCAAATCTGAGGATTAGGAGCACCATTCTTATCAAATTCTTCTTGCAATACAATTTGACTAAATGTTGTTACCACTTGGTTATCATCACAACGTAAGGCAATCAATAGAAAAGAACCGAGTAAAAACAGTTTGCATAACGAAAGCCCTATGGGACGTATGAATTGAATAAGATGATTCATTTTACTTTCTTTTTAAAGGTCACTGCTTATAGAAATAAATATTATCAACTAACAGGTTTGAAATCGTGGCATCTGAAATGAAAAATATTTGTGCCAGGTTATTTTTTCCAGTCAATCCAAAACTAGTGATAGGAATATCAAGGCTTATCCAATTATTGCTTGATAGGGATGAGCTGGCGAAAGTGACACGACCACTGGAATCATCGCCACCTCCAAATGCACCATTAGCCCCAAAATCACCTAATTCAATAGCTATGAAATCGGCAGGATTGATTGACTCGGTTATTTGAATGTCTACATGAAGATGAGTCATTTGTGAAATATTAACTGTGGGGTGCTTAAACTCGGTGGCTACGAAGTTTAGTTGTGTATACCTGATAATATTATCATTGCCAATCTTTAGATCTGCGCCTCCCAACGTTGTTTGAAAGGGTGCGAAAAAACCGTTGTAAAAATCAACCGGAATGTTGGTATAGGCATCGCTGAAAACTGAAATCACATTGACAGGATTTCGGGTAGGAGTAGGTGCTTGCACAAAAGCTCCAAGCGATTGTATGGTTAACGACCCTTTCGCCTTAACCCCATTTAAAATGGCTGTAATCGTGGCATTACCTGCACCTACAACTGACACTGATCCGCTTTCGCTTACAAGCGCTACGTCGTTATTAGTAGATTGAAAGGAAAAGTAGGCGGGTGCTGGAGAAACAGTTTGGTTACCACCCGACTCAAGGTTAAAGGTTTGCGTAAGCCCGGTTATTGTGATGGTTGTACCAATGAATGCGTCGACTTTTTGGTCTTCCCCCAGAAAAATAGCGGGGCGAGGCTGGGCAACTGTACCCAATTTCTCAAACCTCAATTCATCAATCCAAAAGGTATAGCCATTTCCATTCTCGGGACCTTCTGCGTACCAGAACAATCCTTTTTCAAAATCCAATCTTTCAGGATCTGGAATTGGGATAGTATATTTTGTCCAATTCGTGGTAATTCTCAAGTTTTTAGCCGTCACCATAAACTTGTTCTCACCAAAGTCATTTCCAAATCCGATTTCATTAATAGTACCGGCCTGCGTTGCTTTACACCAAAATGTAAGAGCATCAAATTCGGTTAGATTACGTCCGCCCTGATCAGGGAAGATTGCCCCTGCAAATGCACCACCGGGATCGCCAACATTGGGTACATCAAATCGCATGGATGCAGTGCCCGCATACCGCACATCTGTATCGACGGTAAAGGCATTCAATTTTGATCCTTCAAAAGGAAGGTACTGCAATCCGCCGCTAAACCCATCGATAAATACCGCCGGGTTTTTAGGGTAAGTTGCAAATTCAACGTCACCCGATAAACTTCTGTTACATCCAGAAATAAGGAAAGAAGTAATTACAGTTACCAGCGTTGTCAATACGTATGAAGTCTTGATTTTTCTCATGCCTCTGCTTGTTTATTTCCCAATATTGATATTTACATAGGTTCTGAGTTCCCATTCATCTCCGTTGGGGAAACCAACAGGGCTTATGATTGGGGCAGTCGCAAATTGGGCCGCCTGACTAGGAGAGTACCTTGGAGAATATTGGTTTAGCGAACGCCAGGTAAACCGTAGACCAATCGAAGTGCTTGGTAAAAGGAACCAATCTTGCTTACCGATTGAGGTAGATAGATCCGCCATTACCTGCAATGGAAACGTTAAGTTAAAATCGCGGTGATAGTCAAAGGGTCCCCAATCATTTACCTTAATGTGCGAGGAGAGCTTCATGGTTTTATAAAGCACGCGTACATCACCACCGAAGCGTTGAATGGTTCTTGGATCCGAACCATTCGCTTGTCCATTACCTCCGTATAGATTAGCAATTATTCCAAGCTGCGGACTTAACTTGGAGACTATACGTGTATTGACTTCCCACAAATCCAATGCAGGGGCTGCTCCCTTAGCTGCTACCGGTACGCGCCCTGTGCCTGGAAAAATAACCGCTGCGTCCTGTGTGGTAGGGAGGTGTCGGTAAACCATCCCGAGACTGAAAGACAATTTAGAATCTTCTGCCCGATCATTATCCCATTCGTACATCCATGTGCCAGGAGTGGGGTCGAAGGTTAACAAGAGTTCACCTGCCACCGTCTCCCGATTGGATCGAACCACAAATGGGTCGTCCAAAATATTTCTCGGTCGTGCTACCCCTCCCAAATCGCCCGGAATGGGACCCAGTAACGGTTTTTGCCATAAAAAATTGGGAGCTATTTGCCACTTTCCAACGTTATAAGTGAAACCTGTTAAGAAGTTATTTTTATTTCCGCTTCCACTGTCTTTCAGGGCCCAGCCAGTAAAGGTTTTTGTATTGTCATTACCGCCATTTGCAACCAAGCCCATGCTCGCGCCCTGTGCATACCAGTTTATGCGTCCAGAGCTGTAACTAAGTTTTAGCTTTCCACCCCAGGTATCGGTTTCTTGAACTTTGTCATTATAGACCTGATAATTATCTCCATCCTTAATTACAAATTGAAACTGTCTACCTACAAGCGGTTGACCTCCCCAGATTCCGCCAGCTTCAATTTTTAATTTATTAAACAATTTTGTGGATCCTTGAAAAGTAACTCTTCTTGTCCTTGGTTGTGGCACAGCGAGAGAACTAACGGCTGCGCCTGGTTCATCCAGGTCTTCATGATAAATACCGGTCAGATCAAATTTTCCTACTTGTCGTCTATACTTTAGCAGGAGGGCTGGGTTGGCTCCCCACCAAAGCTCACGACCATATGCTATCTTAAAGCCGTCTAAATATTTTTTCCCAGTAATCTCTACCCCTTGAGGTGCCAAGCCATTATAGATATCAATGTTAGGACCGTAATTTGCTTCAGGATATAAACCAAAAAAGTCACCTTCATATCCCCAATGGTAGTGGCCTGTTCTATAGAAGCCCTGCAAATCAAAAAGTTTGTGACTCCAGGAATAGTCAGCTCGATAAACTTGAAGCCGATTCAAAGAATTAACAGTGGTAATGCCCGTTTGTGTTTGCACATTTAAAGGTCTGCCTCTGTTTTCGTAGAAAATTTCATTGATGGGATTCCCCGGTACGTTGCCCAAAATATTAAAGGAAACATTTGCATGTATGTTGGGAGCGGGGTTTGCCTCTACGCCCACATAAAAGGACTCCATATGATCAAAACCCAAATGATTTGGATAGGTCACATTATTTGGATCAGGTTTCTTGGGAGTGGTTATCAGACTTCCACCAGTGGTGAATGTTGTAAACTCCGCCCGTAACTCGCTAATGCCCAGTTTCGCAGAGCTCTCTCCCACGAGAGCAGCCTGATCACCACGGGCCTTAATTACCGCGTCCATTAATTCTATTTCTCCAAAGTGTTTTTCAACACCTTGCGAAGTAATCCCTGCAGCATAAGGATTTAATAAATGTGCTTGTTTTAATGCGTAGTAGCTTGCTCTGGGATATAATGTGTACAATCCCCGAGGCGAAGTTTGGCCTTTGGCACATATGCCAAACCATTCTTCGTTCATATTATTTTCTCCTTTTACATAATCTCGTTGATACCCACCATTGGCCCATGACGCATTATTATCATGAATGCTTAGATTTTTCGTCTGTCCAAATTTCCACCAGCCATCACTGAATTGAAAAGTAAAACCACCGAGGGAATTTCCGGTTTTACCTAATCCTGCAGCATTTTGATAGATTTCCTTCCAGTTACCTAACAGATAATAAGCCTGCGATTGCTGATCTTCCGTATTTTCCACGGTGTTGAACGCATCGACTCCAAACTCAGTGAAAAGTATTGGTTTGTTCAATTCGTCAGATACCCGTTGAAAGGCATCGCCAAAAGAAATTCCTCGATACATGTTGACTCCAAAAATGTCAATGTCTTTACACTCCGCCTTGATGATATCCAGAAAGAGAAGATCACCGTTACAAATAGCTACAGGATGCATGTTATCAAGACTCTTCATGGAGACTGTCGCCTCGTTGAAAAGTTTGTAAAGTGAGGCTGCCCGAATAGTAGATTTTCTTTCTACGATGGGAATGTTTTCCGTTTCAGCACCCTCCCAAAACAGGCCATAGTTGTTTTCGTTACCGAGCAGATAGAGGAGGAGGCCCGGAGTTTCTTTATAAGTTTCTACCATTGCGGCCACTTCCGCCATTAATAATTTTTTAACGCGAGGATCTGAATATTCGGTGTTTGGCTCCCATGCACCACTCAGCGTTAAACCATATCTTCCAAACGAATGATTGAGCATGGTGTAAATACCATATTTCTCGTAGATGTACTGAATCCATTTTGCTGGCACACCGGTGTATTGCCGTATGGTATTTACACCCATATTTTTTAACAGCGACATCTCCCCATCAAGCGCTGCCATAATAATGTCATCAGGCTGTTTCCAAAGGCTATAAGAGAAATTGGTACCGATGGGAAAATAATCCCAGTTCATACCATTAACCATGAATTCCTTACCATTTACCTGCAACTTCATTCCCGTGTTGTTATGTATCACTGTTACAGGCGCCTGCTGGGCATACCCACTAACGGCTATCAAAAGTTGCGCGATGACTGCGTAGAAAATCTTCATTTTCATAGGTTGATTCGTAATTAGAGTCCTGCCTTGACCAAATGTGCCAATACTCTCTTCGAAAACGATTGGTCCAATACTTTTTCCGAAAACGTTTGAAATCTATGGGGTTATCCTGGAAACTTGAAATTTTGGACTACATCAATTCTCTTTTAGGACTACTACAAAAACCCCTTTCATTGTTTCTGGGACGGATATAATCAATACATTTGATGCACAGGGTCACTTCAGAGGCCCTTCAAGAGGCTTTTATGTACAAGTTGCTGTTTGCTTCAAAGAATTTGTCGTTTACGGTTGCCGGGATCTTGCTAACCCTCGCAGTGCAGGCTAACCCTGGCAAATACAGCATCAAGAATTTTGCACCTGCTGATTATGGAGCAGGCATTCAGAACATAGATTTTGCCCAGAATAGGGATCTTACACTATTCGTTGCCAATAACCTTGGGATATTGTCATTCAATGGCAATCAATGGCAAACGCACGCCTTGAATACCGGTAAAAAGCAACGTTCCCTTGCGTTTGACGAAAGTGCTAATCGGCTTTATGTAGGGTCACAAGGGGATTTTGGTTTTTTCGAACGCGATTGGCATTATATATCGTTACTCGACAAAATCCCATTGGCGCTACGCGACTTTGACGAAGTGTGGGATGTTTTCATATTCAACTCTGAGGTGTTTTTCTGCACGTTCCAGGGAATTTATCGCTACGATGGTGATCAGGTTTCTGTCATCAGGCGCGAGGGTGGATTCAATCGCTCCTTTTTAGCGGGCAGTAAATTGTTTACTCAATCGCCGTCTGGTGAATTGTTTGAAATTGAAGGAAGCAAACTAATTCCTATTAACCGAAATGGCCATGCAAATCAAGTTGTTGCGGGTGCAATTCGAAGTGGAATAGGTCAGGTGCTTTTTTACAATTCAGGAAAAATTGAATTTTTTGATTCATTTGGTGCCAGTGATATGTTCCCAGACCTGGCCCAGTCTCTCGCGGGCAAGTATGTCAATCATGTTACACAAATTTCGGATAGCCGATTAGTCATTTCTACGCAACGTGCTGGCTTATTTATATATGATATACAGTCTCATCAACTGGAAAATATTACTACGGCTGAAGGATTAATTTCAAATGCCTGTCTGCGGGTTTTACAGGATAAAAGTGGCAATCTATGGGTAGGTATGCAAAACGGGATTGCTGTTATTGATATAAATTCTCCGTTGCGTCTGATAAATCAGAATGTGAACCTGCAGGGAAGTGGTTATGAAGCGTTCGAAACAAATGAAGGTACTTATTACACCACTTCAAATGGCATTTATTTCCTGCCTGTTAGTGGCTCAACAAGTTCGTTTATTACGGGAACAGAGGGGCCTGCTTACGGCATGCAGCTTATTAATAAAAAACTTTATGCAGGGCATCATACGGGTTTGTTCATGCTGGAAAATGGAAAAGCCACCCGTATTTCCAGAAGCGAAGGACTTTGGCAAGTTAAACAGTTGAGTTCTAATCCTACCTATGCCATAGGAGGTACCTACTCGGGCCTTCTTCTTTTTCAGATTAATGCGAATGGCGAATTGCGAGAGGTTCAAAAAATAGCAGGGTTCAATGAAACGAGTCGGTTTTTTGAGGAGGACAGAAAGGGGAGGATTTGGGTTGGGCAGTACTACAAGGGTTTGTACCAACTAACCCTGACCGATTCGCTACGAGCAGTTGTCGTGAAGAAAATTTCAGATTTGTACCAACTTCCCATTCAGCAATATATTTTCTTAAGTAGGATCGATGATGAACTGTATGTCAGTACGGCAAAAGGAATTTATAAGCTAGACCAGATCACTGATACTATAAAAGAAGAAAAGGTGTTTTCTGCCGCGATAGGAAAAAACTGGGTCTATCAACTGGTTCAAGACAAGCAAAAGAATGTCTACGTTTATTCGGAAAATCTGGTTGGACTTTTCAGGCAGGTGAGTCCCGGCAACTATGTATATATGCCATCATCGCTGTTTCAGTTACGTCAATTTTTTAACAATGACTTGTTGCATGTTTCCTATAATATGAGAAACGGTATTTTGTTTAATGCCAATGAAGGATTTATTTACTACAATCCAGATCAGGAGAGCAGGGCTTCGATCATGAACGAACCTATGGTAAGCAGAGTATCTAGTGTCGCAGAGGATAGTGTCTTGTATGTTCGCATGCCGTTTCAGGCAAGGGCGCCGATAATTGATCCAATCCGCGTCAGCGAGACTGCCCGTGTTCTCCAATTTGTGGTGGAGTCTTTCAAGTTTAAGGATATAAACAACCAACAATTTCGATATAATCTTATTGGCTTTGATAAAGGCTTTGGCAAATGGACTAATACAAGTGTAAAAGAATATACCAATTTGAAAGCTGGCACCTATGAGTTTCAGGTTCAGTCGTTTGATTCAAAAGGGGAAATTGTAACCAGTAAGCCGCTGGTGATTGTGGTAACTCCGCCTTTCTTTAAAAGTCTTACTGCGCGAATCCTGTATATTGTTTTGGGCCTTTCGATTTTGGTTCAGGTCTATCGTCTACAGCGGCAGTATTATAAAAGAAAGCAGGTAAAACTGGAGCAAGGCAAACAAGAAGAGTTGTTGCAAAAGCAAAATGAACTTCAGGAACTAAAGGAAGATCAAATAAAAAGTGAATTGCGTCATGTCAATAATCTTCTGGCGGCCTCCACCATGAATCTGGTGGTGAAGAATGAATTTATGGAAAACATAAAAGAGGAGATACGACAAGCCAAGGCAACTGACAAAGTAGAAGATAAGCAGCGCGCTCTTGAGCGGATTATTAAAGAAATTGACACAAGCTTAAAAGTCCAGGAAGACTGGAAACAATTCGAACATCATTTTGACCAGGTGCATGGCGATTTTCTATCGCGGCTGACCATTGAATTTAAGGACCTTACCCCCGGCGAACAGAAATTGTGTGCATTTCTGCGGCTCAAAATGGACACGAAAGAAATAGCCAATTTGATGGGTATTTCCCTGCGCGGGGTGGAAGTGGCCCGGTATCGGCTGCGCAAGAAACTCGGATTGGATGCGCTCCAGAATCTGTCCAAGTTCATTTTGGAGTATTGAATGTGCCCTATTGTTTTCCATTCATGACTTCATAAAAATCTCATCATGCGGGGTTGACCCTAACCGATGCTCTTACGCATCAATATTGAATAACTCGTCCGGAATTCCGTCAGAGCAATTTTTAGTTGTCTCTCCCCAAATAGCGTTTTTAGATCATAACTGCCACTAACTCTTGACTAAAAGTATAATAAAATATACCTTTGATGAAGGCTTCGGAATTGTTGCGCTTGTTACAAAAAGCCGGCTGGTATTCGCAGCGACAAAAGGGAAGTCATATGAAATTAGTGCATCCTGATCGAACTGATTTCATTGTGTTTCCGAATCACAGTTCAAAAGAAGTAGGAAAAGGTCTGGAAAAGAAAATAAGAAAGCAGGCTGGCTTATGAAAAATCTAAAAGTTATTGTTGAAAAAACCGATACAGGTTATTCTGCCTACGTTGAAAAATATTCGGTTTATACAACCGGCGGGACTGTAATCGAGCTTACCAGCAATATCATCGAAGCTCTCAATTTTTATTTTGAGGAGGCCGGTAGCCCAACCGTTGCCTCAAGAAAAAATATAGAAATAACGTTCTCTATTCCAAGTCTCTTTGAATTGTATCCGATCAACACACGGAATTTTGCAGGTCGCATAGGAATGAACTACACGTTATTATCACAGTACATACAAGGCAGAAAAAAACCTTCGGGGAAACAAGTTGAAAGAATTGTCGAAGGTTTGAATGAGATAGGGAAGGAGTTGAGTGAGGTTCGGGTCAAAAGCTAAAAGTTCAGGGTTCAAGGTTCAGAGTTCAGGGTTCAGGGTTCTTGTCACCAGCTAAACTTAAATAGAATTACAACACAACTTCTTTCGAGCCTACATTCCCGGGTATATCATACGCGCGGACATTAATCGCAGTTCCCTTTAGAGTTTTGTTGTCTACCGTTGCTGTGTATTTAAAAATCTGTGGCTTGTTGTGATACGCGCGCGTTGCATCACCTTGTTCAACGATTTTACCCTTTTCATTTTCGATCGTCACTATCACGCGTGTAACGCTGAAGTCGTCCGTGGCTTTGATCGTGATGGTGTCGCCGATAGAACCCGTGTATCCATCAGCTTTAATATAGTGAACGGTAGGGGAGTTCATCGAGTCGCTGACAGCCACAAGGTAGGCGCTGAACAACGCAGTCGTTGTCCGTTTCTCGTAAGCCTGCACCAATTCCGGAAGCTTTTTAACGCGGGCCCAATACCTCGCCGCACGCTTGAGCTTAGAAGACATAACCTGCTGTGAACCAGATGGTTTTCTATTCCTAGTGGGGGTGTTTATCATTTGAAGTTGACCGCGGACGGTGCGGTAAACATGTGTAACACCAAACTTCCCACTGGCACCCTTAAGAAGAGCGTTGTTTTTGATTGTGGCCATAGCAACAATTTAGGAATTCGGAAATGGATTGGCGTAGGAATCACACTCTTTTTTCGAGGGGTACCCAACAGTGGCGGTATAGGTACTGTTCGGAGAGGATGGCTTGAGATCCCTTTAACTCCCCTTTGACTCCCCTTAATATTGGGGTATTTATGATGATTTGATTGAAATTTCGAAGTATTTTATCTATAAAACCGCTTTTTGATCAGGATTTACCACTTTTTGTACCAAACCTGAACGCCGGGCGGTTGGGGTAAAGTCGGTATTGAGCACCGTTTGATGGTTTCACCTCACGGACGTTACAACGCAGCGAGGCAAAGATGGTTCCAAATAATTATCAAATGTTTTGCGCATCTGCTGGATGCCTCACGTGAACATCCTGCCTATTGGTCTTTCGGGTTTTTTCGATGGCTGGCAGGAAAGTAAAATTTCACTGAGCTCTTGTCAGACGATTCAATACGTCGTTAACCCTTTTGACTTCATCAACTTTGCCAAAAGCATCTCTTCGAATGATAATGTAATCTCCAATATTGGTTTTGTTAAATAAACGTCTGTCTACTCTAAGTTTATTTTCCTTGCCGGGAACTAGACTCAGGTAGCAGAACAACAATGATGACGTTTTGCTAGTCACTTCGAATTTTCCCATCCAACAGTAGCGCTTCTTCCGCTTTGCTGCCTCCCGCCAATTGACCCAGAAGAGAAAAAAGCCAAACGGTACCCCAATAAACAGGAAATACTCAACTTGTTTCAGGTATTCGGAAAGCGAGAACGACAACGTCCTTACATTTCTGTACATAAAAAGCGGCACAACCACCGCCGCCACGGCCATGATCAGTACGATACTCCACGGACTGATCATGGGAGGGTAGCTCATCTTATATTTCTTGTAGAATTCCTGGTGCTTCATACTGCACACGTTCGAGCGACATCATCAATTCCATCCACCGCCGAGAGCCTGATACACATTGACCATTGCAATCATCTGCTGCTTTTTGGTCTCGACCAGTTCGAATTTTGATTCCAACGCATCGCGCTGCGTGAGCAACACTTCCATGTAATCTGCCCGGGCCGATCTGAAAAGCCGGGTAGATATGTCTATCGATTGCGTGAGTGCCTCAACTTGCAGCACTCGCAAATCATAACTGCTTTTCATGTTCGAAATGTTGGCAAGCTGATTTGTCACCTCGATGTAGCCATTTAAAATGGTACGCTCATAGTTGTATGCTGCTTGAATCTGACGGGCATTTGCACTCATGAACATTGCTTTGATTGCATTCCGGTTCACCATTGGCTGTGCAAGCCCGGCAAATGCTGAATACAACATCGACTCAGGTTTAGAAACCAGATAACTCGCATTGAAAGCCTGCAAGCCAAGTGAAGCGGAAATATTAAGTGTCGGATAGAAATTTGCTTTCGTCGACTTGACATCGAAATGAGTTGCAGCCAATTCAAGTGCAGCCTGCCGGATGTCTGGTCGGTTCTGTAACAACTGTGATGGAATTCCTTCATCCATTAGTTTGGGAACAAGGTCCGGCCAACTCTGCGAATCCCGATCTACATGTCGGGGAAACCTTCCAACCAAAAAGTTGATCCGGTTTTCGGTCACGAAAATGCTCTGTTGAATAACGAAGATTCGACTTTGATTCTTAAGCACTTCCGCCTCAAACCTGCGGACTGCTAGTTCGGTAACCCTCGCTGCCGTCTTTTCAAGTTTAACGATCGCCAATGCATTTTGCTGAATCTCAATATTTTTCTTCAAGATATCCAGCTGATTGTCGAGTGCCATCAGTTCGTAGTAGGCATCAGCAATCTCAGCAACGAGATGGGTGATGGTGAAATTCCTGCCTTCGGTTGTAGCCAGGTACCGCAGCATGGCGGCCTGCTTCGCGTTCCTTAGTTTCTTCCAGATATCTACCTGCCAGGAAAAATTAGCCGCCACCATAAAGTCGGGGAGGGGTTCAGGAAATCCCTTGCCAGGCTCAATTTCAGAATTCGCTTCAACCGATCCGGATCTGGTGTATCGTGCCACTTTCTCCACGCCAGCGCCAGCCATCAGATCAACAAAGGGCAGGTATTCCCCTTTTCGTGCTCTCACATCGTTTTGTGCTACGTTAATTTCCTGCATCACGATGTTCAACTCCTGGTTGTTGCGAAGTGCCGTATCAATGAGTGCATTCAAGTAAGGGTCTGTGAAGAATTCCTTCCATTGCACATTTGCCGAATTGATTGTATCGGCAGAGTTATTGTATACGACCGGAACGTTTTTGTTTGCGGTCTTCTGTTTTACAGCAGGAACACACGAAGCGAACCCAATGAGGATCAAGATTATCCCGCTGTATTTTGAAATATTTCTAGTGCTGTCCATCTTTATTAATGGTTTCAGTGGTTTGAGGAAAATTGTCAATTCTGTGGACGAGGCCTTCTGTCAGTGGGTCTTCGTTCTCGTCACCGATAAGTTTTCTACCGGCAGCAAGAGTGCCGAAGATGTAGTAGAGGCCGGGTACGATGATGACTCCGAACACCGTTCCAAAAAGCATTCCGCCAAGGGCCGAGACTCCGATAGTGCGGTTTGCCATAGCACCGGCTCCATGAGAAATTACCAATGGAATTAATCCTGCCACGAACGCGAACGACGTCATGATGATAGGACGGAAGCGCACTCTAGCTCCTTCTATCGCAGCCTCGAGTATCGAAGCTCCTTGACGATTCTTCTGAACAGCAAACTCCACAATCAAGACGGCATTTTTGCCAAGCAATCCGATGAGCATGATCAATCCAACCTGCGCATAAATATCGTTGGCAAGACCAGCCGACTTGACCATTAAGAAGGAGCCAAAGACTCCCGCTGGTAATGAGAGCACAACCGCAAATGGAATGATAAAGCTTTCATACTGTGCTGCCAACACCAGGTAAACAAAAGCCAGCACGATGATGAAAATATACACTGCCTCATTTCCGCGCCTCACTTCATCATAGGAGAGTGCCGCCCAGTCGATGTCGAATCCACGTGGTAATGATTTGGCAACCTCTTGTACCGCTGCAATTGATTCGCCGCTGCTGAATCCTCTGGCCGGCGCGCCCCGGATCGCCGCAGTGTTGTACATGTTGAATCGATTGATCTCGTTCGCGCCCTGCTTCTTTTTGATTTTCATAAATGCCGAGAAGGGCACCATCTCATCGCGGTTATTCTTCACCCACAGGCTCATGATATCGGTAGGAAGCTGCCGGAATTCAGGCGCCGCCTGCACGAAGACTTTAAAGAATCGCTGATACTTGATGAATCCCAACTCGTAGGTACTGCCTACGAAAATTGAAAGTGTATTCATAGCATTTCCAATGGAAACACCTTTCTGCATGGCCAACTGATTGTCAATCTCTATTTCATACTGTGGATAGTTGGCGCTGAAGAACGTGAAGAGTCCCGTGAGTTCCTTCCGCTTTTCAAGTTTGTCCATGAATTCATTCTTCACCCTTTCCAGGTCATCGTAAGTACCGTCGGGATTTTTGTCCAGGAGCTGCAATGCAAATCCTCCTGCTGCTCCAAATCCAGGAACGGCTGGTGGATCGAAGAACTCAATAGTGGCACCCGGAAGTGCTTTGGCCTTCTCTTCCAATTCATAGATAATTTCTTGCACGGTATGGTGCCGGTCCGACCATGTTTTTAGGTTGATAAGACAAGTTCCTGCATTGGATCCTCGTCCCTCCGTCAAGACTTCATAACCGGCGATGGATGAAACCGATTGAACCCCGTCAACCTTCATGATGATGTCCTGAAGCTGACGAGAAATATCATTGGTCCGTTCGAGGGTTGATCCGGGTGGAGTCTGCACGATGGCATAGATCATACCCTGATCCTCGTTTGGAATAAAGCCGGACGGAAGGCTACTGGCGACAATCACTATACCTGCGCCAAAACCTAACCATAGCGCGACGGTCACCCACCTCCGTCCTGCAATAATTTGCAGCAGCTTAACATATCGGTTGGTCAACCTCTCAAAGAGGATATTAAAGCTGTCGATGAAATTGGTGAAGAAGTTATGTTTCTTACCATGGGAATGATTGTTCTTCAGGATCATCGCACACAGCACAGGTGTAAGGGTAAGTGCCACCAGACCGGAAAGGACAATGGCACTGGCCATAGTGATGGAGAACTGACGATAGAAAACACCAACAGGACCTGACATGAATGCAATGGGAACAAATACAGCGGTCATCAGCAACGTAATTGCAATGACAGCACCACTGATCTCATTCAGAACTTTCTTAACTGCCTGGTACGGTGATATCCCTTCCTCCGCCATCTTGGCGTGCACGGCTTCCACCACCACGATTGCATCATCCACAACAATACCAATCGCTAACACGATGGCAAACAAGGTGATCATGTTGATCGTAAGCCCGAAGGCACTCATGAATATAAAAGCGCCGATCAGGGATATGGGCACAGCAAGTGTTGGGATCAATGTAGAGCGCCAATCACCAAGAAACATGAACACTACCAACGCCACCAGGATGAAGGCATCTCTCAAGGTATGGACCACATTCTCCGTAGACGCATCAAGGAACTTCGAGACATCGTAACTGATCTCGTAGGTCATGCCCGGAGGAAAGTCTTTCTTCAATTCATCCAGTTTCTTTTTTACGTTAGCAATGACTTCGCTCGCATTACTGCCATACGTTTGTTTCAATACGATGGCCGCTGAAGGATAGCCGTTGATATTCGAATAAATATCATAGTACTCACTTCCAAGATTCACCGTCGCGATATCTTTCAGTCTTAGTAGTTCGCCCTTGGCATTGGCTCTGATAATCACATTTTCGTATTGCTTTGCGTCATTGAATCGATCCGAGTAAGCTAATACATATTCGAGGGCTTCCGCTCGCTTGCCGTCACCACGACCGATGCGTCCGGGTTTTCCAATAACACTCTGATCACTCAGCGCCTCCATTACATCATCCGGCGATATATTGTAAGCACGCATGCGTTCCGGATTCAGCCAAACGCGCATAGCATACTGACGGCTACCGAGAATCCTGGCTTGCCCAATACCGTTGATCCGCTGAAGTTCCGGGATCATCGTTACCCCTGCATAATTGAATAAGAACTTCATGTTTGCATTCTTATCCGTACTGTAGAGGTTGACGTACATGAGCATACTTGGAATAACAGGAGTGATGATCACACCTTCCCGTTGAACGAGCGGCGGTAGTCTGTTCCTCACCTGTTCAACACGATTGGAAACCTGAACGAGTGCCTGGTTAATGTCAGTGCCGGGTTCAAAGATTATCTGTACGTTGGCTTCACCGGCGCTGGTTGCATCGGAAGTCATGTATCGCATACCCCACGCGCCATTGATCGCCTGTTCGATGGGAATCACCACAGATTCTGTTAGGGTCTTGGCGCTGGCTCCGGGATACGATGCGGAAACCATTACCATTGGAGGAGCAATAGACGGGAACTGCGATGTTGGCAGTGTTTTGATGGCTAACCCGCCCATGAAAATAATCACGAGCGACAGCACGATAGCAAGTACCGGCCGCTTTAAGAATGCGTTAAACATTGTATGTCTTTTTTAGATTGCCTTACTCAACATAGACTTTTAGGCGAGGAAGCACATCCGCTGGATCTTCATAGTCATACTCAGCGATCTTCTCATTGTCTCTGACTTTTCGGATACCTTCCAACATGAACTTGTCATTTACAGAAATGCCTCCTGAAATGATGTAAAGGTCTGGCAGCTCTGCGTGGATAGTGATCTCCCGTTGACGTATGATGTTGTCACCATCAACAACGAATACATACTTCTTCTCAAGCACTTCGAAGGTTGCTTTTTGTGGAATGATCAGCGAATTACGAAGTGGCTCTGTGGCAATAACATTACCTGTTTCGCCATGCCTCAGCAGCCCATTGGGATTGGGAAATGTTGCACGGAATGCTATGTTTCCAGTTTCATTGTTGAAATCGGCTTCAATTGTTTTGACCACGCCATTAAATTCAAACATTTCATTGTTGGCCATTAGAAGTTTCACCTTCATCAGACTGTCTGGTTTAACATTGCTTTTGTAATTCAGGTACTCTGCTTCAGGCACATTGAAATACACCCACATCTGACTGTTGTCTGACAAGGTGGTGAGCAGATCACCTTCATCGATAAGACTTCCCAACCGAACATAGAATTTGTCCATAATGCCATCGAACGGCGCGCGAATCTCGGTAAAGCCCAAGTGCACTTGCGCGAGAGACATTTCGGCGTTGGCTTTATCAAATTTGGCTCTCGCCAATGCCAGTTCATTGCTGGAAACGACATTGCTGTCAGCGAGCTGTTTGGTATTCAGGTATTCAATCTCGGCAAACTTAGCTTCAGCCTCTGCCTTCTGAAGTTCGGCTTTGTAGAGCAGCGGCATAATCCTGAACATGAGCTGTCCTTTCTTTACAAACTTGCCTTCATCGACAAAAATATTCTGCAGATATCCTCTTTCCAGCGCTCTGACCTCAATGTGCTGTATGGCATGGATCTGACAAACGTAAGGCCGGGTGACGAGCGTGTCACGCTTTAGTCCGCTGGTAACTTTAAAATTATATTCTTCCTCTTTTTCCTCATGCTTGGAGGAACAGCCCGAGGTGTATAAAAGAACACCCAGGCTCACTATTGAAATGAAAACGCGTTTCATAAATCGTTTGATAAATTATTTTAAGAAAAATGATTGAGAGAATCCCGCCTGACGCGAGAGTTAAAACTGCCTTTGTGATGTTTAACTAATGCAATAGACTGGAAAGTCTACTGGTGAGACTGGGGTCAAACTTTGAAAACGCGAAAGCGGATGTAAGCATCCGTTGCGAGAGTATGATATTGAAATGGTGTGAACCGATACGGCTGAAAGGAGCGAGGTTCAACGCGGTCTATAGATGAAAAAAGTAAAGCGATGTCGTTATATCCTCTGAAATTAATGTGAAGTGCTTCACGATCATCTTTATTTTCCTCGGTAGTTTCTTCAATGATGGCATTGTCGAGGATGTTTGAGTTATCGAGAGGTGCATGAATGCCGACGACACCATCGGCAATTCTCGCAGAAGGAGAGGAGATAACTCCGAGATATACGTAGGTAAATATCTGACTGTATGCCATCAGGAGTACAAAAGCGAACGTCAGATATTTAATATAAGGTTTCAAACGGTTGCTATAATTTTCTTACTTTCTTTCAAAAGGATTCATTTCCTTTTTTACAAACGCTAATAAATATGAAATTGATTAAATATTTTCATTTATATTTATTATCCAATCCATAAAAATTATTTATGAACTATACGCTGAACCAGCTTCAAGTATTTCTGAAGATCACTCAGACGCTCAGTGTCACCAAGGCAGCGGAAGAACTTCATCTCACTCAACCTGCGGTGTCCATTCAGCTGAGAAACTTCCAGGAACAGTTCGACATTCCGCTCACCGAGGTGGTTGGCCGGAGGATTTACATCACCGACTTCGGGAAGGAAATAGCGCAAGCGGCTGAAGAAGTGTTGAACCAGATTGCTGCCATCAACTATAAAACACAGTCGTATAAAGGACAGCTCACGGGCAGGCTTAAGCTATCCATTGTCCCGACGGGCAAGTATGTGATGCCGTATTTCCTTTCGCCGTTCATGAAGCAACACAAGCACCTCGACCTGGTGATGGACGTGACCAACAGGAGCAAGGTGATTAAAAGTCTGGAGGAGAATAATGTAGACTTCTCCCTATTAACTTTTTTACCTGCAGCGCCGGCGTTGGAAAAGTTAGACCTGTTGGAGAACAAGTTCTATCTGGTAGGAAACGGGGAAGAAAAATTCAGGAAGGCGCCTTATCCAAAAAGTATTTTAAAAGAACTGCCACTCATATTCCGGGAAAAAGGATCAGGCACACGGCAAGCAATGGAAAACTTTATTGCCAGAAGTAAACTCGGACTGATACCTAAAATGGAACTTACCTCGAACGAGACAGTGCTGGAAGCAGTGATGGCCGGTCTTGGCTATTCCATTATGCCGTTGCTTGGCATCAAGAACCAGCTTCAGTATAAGCAAGTGCAGATCATCCCAGTGAACGGATTGCCAATAAAAGCTTACTGGCGGTTAGTCTGGCTGAAAGGCAAGAAGCATTCACCTGTCGCCAGCGCGTTCCTTGATTATATGCGCAAAGAAAAGAATGCGATTATTGAGAAGAACTTTAGGATTGAAGGATGGTGAAGAGGAAATTTAACGTCCGGATTTCCGTATCGGGTAAATCTTTCGATCTGAAGACTTCGCGTTTTGCCGTCTAAAGTTTTGGTGTTCTCGCGCTATATAAGTCGGGCTCGATACTTTCCTACAGCTCTCTAAAAGTGCTGCCTGCAGCGAGAACCAGAAATCCACTCAAAAGCAGTACGTAGTTGTACTCCGATAAAAATTCAACGTGGCCATAATGACCAATGATTCCGAGGATGCCGAGGGTTAAGCCGATAATCCAGGTTATTTTCTTAGGTGAGGATGGAGCTATCATAGTTGTTCGTGGTTATTGGGTGGGTACTACTGCTCCTATTAAGGCAATTCTTCGGCCGAATTCCATTTGATACCATCAAATGCCAGTAGGCGCTTCAAACGGCCGTTGAATCTGCTCCTCGCCGACTTTAGATATAGAAGAATGGGGAAATTAATCCCCAATTGGATGCAAGCTGCTCAACACGGACGCGGAAAGTTGATATGCTTGCACATTACTTGGCTGTGTCGCTGTTGGTTGGCAAATGCGCGCAAAGCCGAAGTTGGTAGGACTGAGGCCAGACTTGCGCTTCACCCTCCTTATCAATCAACAGAGGTATTTACTCTCAGTTGTCCAATTGACAAGAATAACTTCAAAAGAAAATTTCGTCAGTTACTGATATTAGAAACAAGGTTATCGACCAGTGGCCGTTAAAGATGCAGGTTATTTGCAGGTATTGTCGGATATGATCAGCAGTTCATTTCGTCCTTAATAATTGGTGGTCAATTTTTTTAAGAGAAATTTATGAATTCGTGTTATTTGGAGAATTTCGACCGGCTTTTACTAAAGTTTCGAAAGTACCATTCAACTAAAACCAAATTTCCCGTCCAACTCATCCACGCAATCATCGCATACGCTACTGGTGAATTTAGATTCACCCAAAACGACAATAAAAAGATATAAAGTCGAAGGGTGATTGCTGCAGCCGTGAGCGCAACGCTGCGCCACATCCAACGCTCGTGTGCGATAAAATCCTTTTCACGTGCTTTCCTGTAAGCCATGATGGTGAAATAAAACCAGAGCGCTGTTTGTGCAAGAAAACTTATGAGAACAGCTGGTCCGCGCCCTATGAAGAATGACATAATCAAACCACCAGGTGCCGCAAAGAACAGTACCCCGAACACATAAAATTTACCCAGCGATCGATGGAATGTCCTCCATCGCATCCTTACCATTGGTATAACCTGGATAAACCCTGTCATCAGGATTAGTGCACTGACCAGCACATGCGAATAATAGAAGGGGAGGTACCAACCTGTTGCAATGGCCTCCTGTTTCAAGCGCAGGAAGCCATAGCCAGAGTCAAAGTTGGCATAGGTAAGAGCGTTGTAAGCCAATGCAAGCCCCAACAGAAAGAAGATGCCAAACACGATTTTTGTACCAACCTTCAATTAGATCTCGCCCTCCTTCGGTCGGCCCACGATGGTCTCGAGAAATTTGAGGTTATGTTGATCATGCATAGAAGCATTTTTCATTACCGTATCGTATTGACCTATCAATGGCTTATACCATTTGTTTTGAGTGAACTTATCGGCGATCATCGGATCCTGAAAGATATATCCGTTGGCTGCCAGGATTTCAAATTGAAGGTCTTTGACATAAGCAATCGGCGCAAATGAAAGCGTATCATGCTTTTCAATATTTTCTTCGTAATCAACCATATAGTAACGCCCGATGAAATAACTACTGTCGAGAAGTGAATACTTAGTGAATTGATGATAACCATTGAACGGAACTTCAGACAAGCCATTCTTCGAAATCCTGAAGTGATTAAAGACCGGTGCATTGGTGCATCCATATTCATCAGGCTCCCATGTATTATCGCTATATACCTTCGCTTCCAATATAGAATCGTTCAGCTGGCGGACTTCTATAGACTGACCCCACTGCTTTGTTGACGTCGGCTTCATCGCATCACTGACCAACGTAAGCTGGTTATCATAATAAAATTCTTCGCGGCCACCAATGTATCTTCCCTTGAAAGCGGATATCAGGAGCTTCATGTTTTTGGAAAGATCAAGAATATTGAAAGAGCCCTTTTCAACATATTTTGTTCCCTCTGAAAAATACTCAGACAAATGCCCAAACCCGGTGTAGATGATGTCAGTCATGACTGGCCTGAACAATCCATAATCGACCAGATACCTCGGCAAAACTAACGTGCCTGATTCAATGTAGTGCGGATCAGGAATCCGACAAAGTGTGTATAGTGAATCACTTACCGTCATTTTGATTGCCAGGAACTCATACGAGTCAATGAATTGTTTGGCTTCTGGAGAAGGATAACCAGAATGAAAAACAAACTCGTTGTCCAACCAGCCACTCGTTGTATCGCGTTTGACAATTGCACGGGCGCGGTCAGCGGAGTAGGGGATCACGCGATCATAGGAGGGAGGCACCAACTCCTTCCCCATCAAGGAATAATAGCCAACCTTTCCTTCTTTCTGAACCTCTACAATGTCCTTCCACAATGCACCTGGCGATCCGATGAGATCAAATTCTATTGGCACCAATACCTTACCGCCGTTGCTTACCAGTCCCATTTTATAAGTCGTGGTCTTCAATGTGTCATTCCAATTGGGCTGTTTCCAGGAACCATTGATCACATAGTAATATGTACTGTCTTTGGTAGCGCCTGCTGGTAGATAGGTTGAAAACCAAACGACCGAATCATAGGTATTCTGCAATCGGGTTGATGCATCTATATAAGGCTGCAAGAGTCGTGTACTTTCTGCAAGCTCACCAGCAACTGCCGTTTCATACAACAAACGCGAATAACGGCTATGGAATTTGTTAGCATCAAGACGCTTGATTGAATAGTTACCCTGGTTGACAACAAGCCAGAAAGTTATGGGCACCTGCTCGCTGTTTCCAACGGATGGTTTCAACAACACATCAATAATGGCTCTCAGTCCAAGGCTATCCGAAAGGATTGTAGGCTTTCTGAAGTCTGCTACACATTCTATCATTGCATCTGGACTGCGTAATTCTTTCAATGCTGTAACGATGGATGAGATACTTTGACTTTGATTTGCATCGAATAATCTCAATGCTGTTGAGTCGCTCACGGCCAGATCGGTTTCAAATTTCTGCATGAAAGCAACGACGTCGTTGTTCGGATCATTTTTTGTGAATACAGAACATGAAACGACCATCACCGTGGCTATGGCGAACGCTGACACGATTGCTAATCTCATATTTTGAAGGTTATTGAAGTCAAATATAGGAGATTGTCGAGCCTTGGCAATGGCGCCGGGATTTTGCGCGGCCTTGCATTGCTAACGACGAAGTGTGTAAAGCCGGGATGAGCGCAGCCATGAGCAGCTATTTACACCAAACTGGGCGCAGGAACTTAGCTTGGCATTAGTTATATAATGTACTGCGTTATGTTAACATAGCTTTGGCATCCGGGCCAGTCTGCCGAAGTGCCTCACGTAGTCAGGCTTACTCAATCTTCATAGAAAGTTTTTTAAGCGCGGGTATTTAGTAATCAATCTTTTTAATTCACACCGGAATGGGGCAGCGGCACTCTTTGGCTGGCTTAGGAAGTGGGAGGGATGCGCGGCGTGACAATGGGTGTTGATGCTGGAGGGCAGTTTACCAACTTTCGAGCAACAGTTCTTATATGTTATTGAAATGCTTATCTCTTGTAACCAACGTTAAGCGATGTTGTTTAGCCAATGCAGTAATGCAATGTTGGCCACCTGGTGAACATCCATATACGGCACAATAAAGGTCATCATCCAATTCAGCATAGTAACATAGCTTATGTATCCGGGTCCCCCGTGTCATGTGTCTCACATGACACAAGACACACAACAAAGCAGCCTTCAGTAGCGTGTTGCTATTTCGTGAACTAACTTCCATATTTACTTGAAAAAAAATCATGAATTCATCCAGACGTTCATTCCTTGCGAAAGCTGGTGTAAGCACCATTGGAGCAACACTGCTTTCAAATTTCGGAGCACCGTATCAAAACTCAGTCAATGCACAATCATTATCCTCAAGTCCGAGTGATCTTAAGATCACCAAAGTAACATCGGCTTACTTTCACAGTGATCAGAAAAAAATGTTTATCAAAATTCAAACCAACCAAGGTCTAACAGGTTATGGTGAGGGTGTTGATGCAGTGGGCGGAACATACTATCTGGCCAAGCAACTTGGAGAAAAACTCGTAGGTAAAAATCCTATCAATGTTAACAGGCTGTTTGATGATTTAAGGCGTATTGAACCTTTAGCTCCATTTATGGGGTCACAATCGGGTGCTTTTGTTGCTGTGCTATCGGCCATTGATATCGCTTTGTGGGACCTGGCAGGAAAAGCGCTGGGGTTGCCTGTATATCAGCTACTGGGTGGAAAGTTTCGTGACTCGGTTCATATGTATACACACCCCATCGATAACAGCGGTCCTCCGGAAAAAATAGCAGCGTCCTGCCTCGCGGGAAAAAATGCAGGCTATGACGCGATTAAATTCTGGGTAGATTTTTCCGCATTTGAAAATGACCCCAACAAGCAAGACAACTATAACAGAACGTATAACAACAAGGAGTTGGCGCGGGTTATTAATACAGTTGCTGCGGTGCGCGCAGCAGTTGGTCCTGATATGGCCGTGATGATCGACATGCACACACGGTTTGATTTACCCACAGCTCTTCGCATAGTCAAGGCGTTGGAACCCTATAATCTCACGTGGATTGAAGAACCAGTTCCCGCAGAGAATATAGATGCCATGCGTGAAGTAACGCTATCATCAAGCACACCGATTTGCGCTGGCGAAAATCTTTATTTGGTGTATCCATTTCAAACCTTGCTAGAACACAGGGCTGCCGATATCATCATGCCCGACATTCAGAAATGTGGTGGTATTGGCGAAGGGCAAAGAATCGCCACCATTGCCAACGCCAACTATGTACCGTTTGCCCCACACATGGTGGGCACGCCTTATGCTATGATGGCATCGGCTCATTTATGTGCAGCGGTGCCTAATTTTCTTATGCTGGAGTCTAACCAAAAAACAATGTCGGACTGGGAAGGAGCATTCAGCGAAATGCCACAGATAAAAAATAGCTTCCTCAAAGTATCAGACAAGCCGGGGATAGGGTTGGAAGTTATTGAAGAAGGGTTGAAGAAAAATGCAACTCCTGGTATTCCATTCTTTGAATGAGCGACATTCCCCCGAGTCAGGTGTTTTCACCTGACTCTCACGAATGTGATGTGATGTCAGTGATAACACCTGACATGGCGTAAACGGGATAATTAAGTATGGTTTAAGTTATATAATTTATATTATGTTAAATAGATTTCTGGCACTTTCACCCCTGCTTGGGGCCGCTAATGGTCTGGGTGTATTAAAATCTATGTATCCTTCATTTTTTCCAGATGTATTTAGGATGTCTATTCAGGATTTATTCTAGTACTTTCAGGAACATTGCAATAGTATCTGAACCACAAAGAGACAGCGAATGAGTGAAAGAGAACTGCGCCAGTTAGAAGGAACAATCCGAAAAAAAATGGAAGACATCAAAAAGCAACGCGTGAGCCTGAGAGATTCGGGCATAGGCGGGCTGATGAATTCGTTAAAGAAAGTAGATGAAGCTCTGTACGAGAAGATTTTTCCGGAGTATAAAAAGATGGCAGCGGAGAATAACCTTTTTAAGTAGGACACAGTGGTGTTGGTAATCAGTAGCCAAACATGCACTTGATAAACCTATCCTATACACCAAATGGCCCAATATTTGTACATTTTGCTTCGCGATCTTAAACGTCCCGTCAAATGAAACTTGTTTTGTTATTTTCTATTTTAGTGTTGTCAGCCTCATCATTCGCCCAGCAAACAGAAACATTCGACCTGGCCACCTACGTAGCTCCCGCAGGTTGGAGCAAAAGCAGCGATACGAAGAATGTGATCGGCTTCAGTACCACCAATAAACAAGCGCGCACCTATTGCCAAATGGGTATCTATGCCAGCACCAACTCGAAAGGTAACTCGCTGACTGATTTTGAAAGTGAATGGCAAATCCTCGTCGCACAAACATATAAACCTTCCATAACTCCCGAGCCAGTATCAACACCATTAGCCAATGGCTGGACTGAACAACGCGGAGTAGCGACATTTCAATTCGATGGAGCGGAATCGGCAGCCATGCTCGTTACGATGACGGGATATGAGCGCTGCATGAGCTTCTTGATACTGACCAATACACAAGACTATTTTCCTGAAATCGAGAAATTTCTGGGTTCGGTCCAGCTAAAAAAGATGGACGCTCCTGCCCCACCGATTGCCATTGCAACCGCCCCGGCTATACTAGGCAATAGCAACACTACTCATTCTGTTATTGGCACCTGGGTAGCGAACGCAAGCGACAACTCAAACTACCGAATGAAAAACGGTGTTATGAACGTGATCACCCGGCAGTATACGTTTATGGAAAATGGCACCTATACTTTTCTTACCAAGACGTATGATCCGTTGGTGGAAAACCTTTTGCTGACAAAAGAAAATGGAACGTATATGGTGGTGAATGGCACCAGCGTCGCCGTCGTGCCACAAAAGAGTGTAATAGAAGCGTGGACCAAGAAAAACAACACCGATAACTGGGGAACCTTCATAAACACGCAAAACAAACCGCTGGAAAAAACTACCTATCAATTTACACGGCATTACTTCTCTGGTATCCAGCAGTGGAATCTTGTATTGCAAAGTGATAAAGCCACTCAACGAGATGGGCCTTTCAGTAGTAATGACACATTTGCTAATGCCTGGTATTACAATATGCCATCCGCGTCTTATTCGGTGATTGTGCTACCTGGGAAATGAAACGTCAATGCAACTGAGGCAGTGAAAATTCATTTCAGGGTTTAATCTCCCCCATCGACAGAATCTTTTTGTACTCATGCTCTTTAACACTGCCAACCGACAAACGCGAGAGCCGAACAAGATCCATGTTTGTGAGAGTCGGCTCGGCTTTGACCTGCGCCAGTGTTACCGGATTTGAGATTGCTTTGACAGGCTTGAAGTCAACCACGACCCAATTGGTATCACTAGTGGTCGGATCCTGATAAGCCTCTCTTACAACTTCGGCAATACCCACGATCGCCAGGCCTTCATTGCTGTGGTAGAAAAACACGTGGTCACCATGTTTCATTGCCCTTAGGTTGTTACGTGCGCCGTAGTTGCGTACGCCATCCCAGAATGTCTTTCCGTCTTTCACGAATTGCTCCCAACTGTATTTGAAAGGTTCGGACTTTACGAGCCAGTAGTTCATCTGTGGATTAGTTAAGGGCAGCGAAGATAGCAAGAATGATCACTTGATTAAGACGGGGATAATATCTCGACCCGTTGGGCCTTAGTGCACGTTTGCTTTTATAACCCGGCCCGGCGGCCCAGGTTATAAAATCTCGCCCCGATTGGGGCTATTAAAATGAAATAGAAGGAATGATTCCGTACCTATGGCACGGAGGTTCAGATCATTCTCTCTCTACCAAAATTTGTTTTTTACAGAACGAATGTACCGACCTCACAAGTAAAGATCGATTAAAACGTGCCTGCAGCGCCAGTATAGCATCCTAATTCAGCAGCTGTTCATAGAAGCCGCCAATACCTTTGGCCTTATCAACAAATTGAATCTCCAAAACCCACTGCCTGCGGTTTCCATACTTGTCCAATAGCAGTATGCTTGTGTGATTGTCAGGATGAACATCCAAACTCAGATCGCCTTTTATGTCAGGTTGTTCATGTGGGAATCGACCGATGATATGGCCACCAATTTCTCCTCCAAATTCATAACCATAGCGTTTCGCGAGCGCTGTGATAAAGTTCCAATATTCCGAACCGGTAAGGTGTCTCTGTTTGTCATACCATACTTTCGCTTCGTTCCAGGCAGCTTCAACATCCTTTTTCAACTTCAATTTTGCAGGGTCATTACCAACAACATAGGTTCTGCCAAAGTCAGTCTCCCAACCTTCGAAATTGGGTCCGAAATCCAAAAATACGATGTCATCTTTTTCAATAATCCGATCAGGTGGATTTTTGCTATACGATTCAAGTGTATTTACACCTGCCCTGACGATTTTCTTATGCCAGTGCTCGTCCATACGAAACTCTTCCTTTGCAATTTTGACTATTTCCGCGGTAAGTTCACTCTCGCGTTTTCCAGGAGTAATAAGACCGCGATCTTCCACCACTTTGAATAACGCCCTGGTCTGCTTATCGGCGAGTATCAGTTTTTGTTTAGTCTCATCATCCATAATAAGTTCATCTTGTGTTAATCCATTACCGAAAAAGAAAGCTGACGCTTTATTCGACTTGGTTTTCTCCGCCAGGACAATTTCTTGAGCAGGCAGGCAGTTCACAACTCCAAGTAAAAAGTATAAAGGCAAAAGTGCTTTCATTTTCAGGTGTCCTGTTTAGTCGTTCCTAAAAGTCCTGATAAGCTTACTCCATTCCGACACCCACATTACGGTAATTGATATCAATTTCTGTTTTTACTCTCCTCTCCTATTCCTTGAAACCTTTGAATTCTTAACTAAATTGACCTCAAATAACCACGCGTGATTAAGCACAATTTGACAGCATTGGCAATTGCCTCGCTCCTTTTTCTATTCGGCCTCCCGATTTCTGCTCAAAAAATCAATGAACCTCAATCCACTAGTCCCCAGTGGTCGCAGCCCTATCCGCCATTTCGTATTGTTGGTAATATTTATTACGTAGGCACGTACGACCTTGCGTGCTATCTGATAGTCACGCCAAAGGGAAATATTCTTATCAACACAGGTCTGGCCGCCTCAGTACCTTTGATCAAAGAGAGTATCGAAGCGTTGGGCTTTACTTTTAGTGATATAAAGATATTACTCACCACCCAGGCGCATTACGACCACGTCGCCGCGATGGCCGATATCAAAAGACTTACAGGTGCTAAGATGATGGTTGATGCCGAAGATGCTAAGGTACTAGCAGATGGCGGAGACTCCGATTACGCATTTGGTGAAAACGGCAGCAGCTTTGAACCAATCAAAGTTGCAAGACTGTTTAAAGATGGCGACACGATAACATTAGGTGGAACACGAGTCGTTATGCTTCACCATCCAGGTCACACCAAAGGCTCATGTAGTTTTTTATTGGATGCTAAAGGGGATATCAGGACCTATAAAGTGCTTATTGCGAATATGCCAACGATTGTCACCGATAAGAAATTCTCTGATCTCCCCTCCTATTCGGATATCGCAAAGGATTATGCTTACACATTGTCAGCGATGAAGAAGCTGTCATTTGATATCTGGGTTTCATCACATGCAAGCCAGTTTGAAATGCATACCAAACATAAGCCAGGTGACGTATATAATCCAGATGTGTTTGCAGATCGAAAAGGATATGATAAATCGCTTGCCGATCTGGAGGCTTCTTATTTTAAGAAACTTCAGCAGAAGTAATTTGAAAATTTGGAATTAGATCATTTTGATTTTGAGGCTAATCTTGAGGCATGCTAAGCTCAATTGTTAAAATCTACGGGCTTAGGCGTAGCGATTAAGGCTGGCAGATTCTTGTCTTTAAACATCTTGTTGTAACCAGCCACATCTTTCTGCATGATGTCATTCGCCTGCTGCCTGCGTTGTTGCCAGTCAGCCTGGATGTCCACAAGCCTGTCACGAACGCCTTGCGTTACTCTCGGATCATGACCCCCCAGAGAATTTCTTAACTGGAAAAATTCAGAGTTTAACTTATTGGGATAATTCACTACATCCTGAAACGTCTTGAATTTCGTCTGTATCATCTGCGATTGCCATTGATCAATCTTCTTCACGAGTTCGTTCCCTTGCTTTACAATGTCTTTCATTTCCGGATTCTCTTTTAGTAAATCACCGAACGACTCCACCTGCTTTTTCACTTTGCTCATCCGGTTAATAGACTGGGTGATTTCTTCAATGTTGTTTTCAATCTGGTTCAACATCTCCTGCTGTGCTGTCCAGTCTGCCGCCGTCAATTTTAGGTTCGGATCTGCAACGACCTCAACATCGACCTCTGATGTTTCACCTTTAAAGGTAATACGGGCTTTGTATTTGCCCGGCGCCACCTGATGCCCGCGATAGTCATCGGTTACGAACACTCCTGGTACGGAAGTCATATTCTCTGTCCTGAAATCCCAGGCAAAACGATTTAATCCGTCTTCACTAGGAATCACAACAGGGCCAAGCGGTCCGCCGGGAGCTGGCTTAAAACTTTCATCTTTTTTGTTTGAATACTTTCTGATTGATTTTCCAACAAGGTCCATGATCTCGAACTTCACCTTGTTCGTATCTGCCTTCTCTTTCAAGTAATAGTCGAAAACTACCCCCTCTGCCGGATTCTGACCGACCGTGGTACTTGGAGTGGCATTGCCCCCAGCCCCATGCAGTAGATAAGTGGGTTTGGGCTGATATAACTTAACAACTTTGTTTGCAAAATCACCCTTGGATTGCTGGATAGCTCCAAGATCATCAAGGATCCAGAATGCACGGCCAGCAGTCGCTGCAACAAGGTCATTATCTTTGATTATCAGATCAGTAACTGGCACTATTGGAAGATTTAATTGAAGCTTGCTCCATCCAGCCCCTCCGTTCGTCGACGCATAAAATGCCCTCTCCGCTCCGGCATATAAAAGGTCTTTCACTTTCTTGTCTTCGCGAATGACTTTGATAAAATCATCGGCGTCAACCCCGCTTCCAATCTTCGTCCACGTCTTACCGTAGTCGGTGGATTTATACGTCATATTGGAAAAGTCATTGAACTTATATCGCGAGGCAGAGATATACACCGTCGCCTTGTCATGCTGCGAGACTTCAATGGAATGGATGAGGCATTCCGGCAGGTCTTTCGGCGTAATGTTCGTCCACGATTTACCTTCATCTTTCGTGATGTGCACCAAACCGCAATCACTGCCTGTATAGATTACGCCTTTCTCATGTGGCGATTCGATCACATAATAAATGGTATTGTAGTTTTCTCCTCCCGCTCCTTCGTTCGTAAGGGGTCCACCACCGTTTTGTTGTTTTGTCGTGTCGTTGCGCGTAAGGTCGGGACTGATAACATCCCACTTGATACCACCATTGACGGATTTGAGCAGCACGTTACCCGCGTGGTACATGACCTTATTATCATGAGGAGAAGTGATCAGCGGAGCGTTCCAGTTGAATCGATATTTCATTTGCTTGGCCATGAATGACATGCCAGTAGCCGGGTAGGCTCTGAGGTCTTTTCCTTCTCCTGTCTTGATATCCAATACATCGACAATACCTTGATAGCAGTCACCATAAAAGTAACGGGGGTCATCAGGATTATCGAAAATAATGTACGCACTTTCGCAGCCAGGCCCATTCACCCAATTCTTGTCGGTAATGCCTTCACCACTCGTGCGACTCTGAATCATCACCGAGCTATTATCCTGCTGTCCGCCATATACCCAGAATGGAAAGCGGTTGTCAACATTAACACGATAAAACTGTGCTGTCGCCTGGTTGCCAAGAGTAGACCAGGATTTTCCTGAATTAAATGAGATGCTACCACCACCGTCGTCTGCCAACGCGACGTTTTTGTTGTATTTCGGATTGATCCAGAAATCGTGAGTGTCACCATGGCCGATTGGAACCTCTTGAAAATTTCTTCCACCGTCGATCGAGCGCAACACAGGTGCATTCAGCACATATACCAGATTCTCATCTACCGGGTCAGCATACACTTTCATATAATACCACGAACGGGCCGACAAGGAAGCATCTGTGCTCACGAGGCTCCAGCTCTTACCAGCATCATCAGAACGATACAATCCCGCCTTTGATTTCTCTGCTTCCACATTGGCAAACACCCTATTTGAATTCGCCCTTGAAACAGACACGCCGATCTTCCCCATTTCCTTAGGAAGACCTTCGATAATCTTGCTCCAGTTTTCACCACTGTCTGTCGATTTCCATATTGCACAGCCAGGTCCACCGCTGTCAACCGTCCAGGGATAACGTCGGTGCTGCCAGGTGGCAGCGTACAATATCCTTGGATTGGTCATATCCATAACCAATGACGAGACACCAGTATTCTCATCAACATACAATGTCTTCTTCCAGGTGGCACCGCCGTCGACCGACTTGTACACTCCCCTGTCGGGAGCGGGCCCATGAACGGGACCTTGAGCTCCGACAAAAACTAAATCCGGATTGTTGGGGTGGATCACAACATCCGATATGTGACGAGTTTTTTCAAGACCTATGTTCTTCCATGTTTTTCCTGCATCTGTGGATTTATAGACCCCGTCACCGTAAGAAGTCATAACTCCACGTACGGCATGCTCACCTGTACCTACATAAATTACATTAGGATCGGATTCACTTACTGCTAAATCACCGATTGAACCCACTTTGAAGAATCCATCGGAAATATTCTTCCATGTAATACCAGCGTCTTCTGTTTTCGCCACTCCACCACCAGTATATCCAACATAATAAAGATTGTCATTACCAATCACGCCTGAGATCGTATTGGTTCGGCCGCCGCGAAAGGGGCCAATGTTCCGCCACTTCAGTCCTTTAAATTTTTCCGCATCAAATTTTGTAGTGGTTTGAACAGGTTGTTTAGCTTTTTGAGCTTTTGTATAAATAGGCAATGAGGCCAACAGGACGAATAGCAGAACAAGATTCTTCATAGGAATTCAGATTGAGATTACAAGTAAAGGAAAATTGGAAAGTGTTCCTATGACAATGATTTGATCGGTAGATACCGACGACGCAACTCTTACCTGAAATTCCTACCCTCCCCAAATATCTTCCCCTGCACCACCTCCTGCCTTTGAATCTTATCGCCCCTTGTGTCCGGACCAGGAGCCGTTGTTTCATCTGCCCGAGATTTAGTTGTCAAGGACTGGCTTTCCGAATATGAAGTTGTAAGCTTCTGAAGCAGTTTTGAAAAATTGTGACATCGACTGACCACTACATGAATCACTTCACCTTCAATTTGAAGTTTTCCCTCTACCATCAACAGTCTTGATTGTATAATCTCCTTGCGGTATTTATCAAACAACGTGCCCCATACTACAAGGTTGGCAACTCCGGTTTCATCCTCAACGGTAATGAAGCAAACCCCTTTCGCCGTTCCTGGTCGTTGGCGTACAAGGATAAGTCCCGCTACCTTTACCATATCTCCATTTTTTAAAGTCGCGAGGGATGATGCTGAGGTAACCCGAAGTTGATCCAACTGCTGCCGTACAAAGCTTACGGGATGCGCCTTCAAGGATAATGAGGTTGCTGTATAATCTTGCACCACATGCTCCGCCAGTGTCATACCGGGCAGCGATATCGTTTCTTCGATTTTACTATTGACCTGATTTGAAAAAAGTGAGTGAGACTGATCTTTCGTTGATACTTCCCACAACGCCTCCCTTCTGTCGTGACCAACAGACCGGAATGCATCTGCATCCGCTAACTTCTCAAGCGCAGCTTCTGATAAACCTATTTCACGAAGTTCGTGAATGCCGGAAAATATTTTCCTGGTTCTCGCCGCAATCAAAATTTCCACATCCTCCTGTCGTAAGCCGCTGACTTGCCGAAAGCCCAGGCGAAGCGAATAATATTTATCATCTCCTTGACGTGATTCCAACAGATTATCCCAATTGGAATAATTAATATCAACTGGTCGTACTTCTACTCCATGGTTTCGCGCATCGATAATAATCTGTGCCGGCTGGTAAAATCCCATTGGCAGGCTATTAAGCAAGGAACAGGCAAACACATCAGGGTAATAACACTTGAGCCAGGATGAAACGTACACCAGTAATGCAAAACTTACCGCATGACTTTCAGGAAATCCATAGCTACCAAACCCTTCCAGTTGCCGGAATACACGATTAGCATATTCCAATGTATATCCTTTGCCTGTCATGCCATTGATCAATTTCTCTTTGAAATGAGAAACCAAACCCTTTGACTTAAACGTCGCCATACTTCTTCGCAATGCATCCGCCTCAGCAGGTGAAAAGTTTGCCGCAACAATTGCAATCTTCATTGCCTGTTCCTGAAACAATGGAACACCAAGTGTACGTCCTAAAATTTCTTCGAGTTCTTTCGATGGATAGACGATCGGCTCCTCTCCGTTCCGTCTGCGCAAATAGGGATGCACCATATCACCCTGTATAGGACCGGGTCGTACAATCGCTACTTCGATCACCAGATCATAAAAACATTTTGGCCTCAGCCGTGGCAACATGGATTGCTGTGCCCGACTTTCAATCTGAAATACTCCAATGGTATCAGCATGACTTACCATATCATACACAGCCTTATCATCCTGCGGGATATTGGCCAATGTGAGATCCAGATCATAATGTTTTTTGGCAAGGTCAAACGCTTTGCGGATACAGGTAAGCATACCCAGCGCGAGCACATCTATTTTTAAAAACCCAAGCGCATCAATATCATCCTTGTTCCATTCAATATTAGTGCGATCTACCATACGCGCATTCAGGATGGGACATAGATCTGAAAGCTTGCCTTGCGTAATAACAAATCCACCCGTATGCTGACCTAACTGCCGGGGAAAACCTATGAACTGTGCTGTAAGCTGTAAAACCTTTTGAAGAGTTGGATCATTTGGATTCAGTCCCTGCTCGGTAATACGTTTTTTGTCAAACCCTTCATCATTAAAATCCCATATCAATCCTGAGAGGCGATTAATCGTGTCTACAGAGAGGCCCATTGCTTTACCAACATCCCGGATCGCACCTTTGTGATGTTGCTGGGTAACGGTGGCAACAACAGCTGCCCGATCACGTCCGTATTTTTTATAAATGTATTGCATGACTTCTTCACGCCGCTCATGCTCGAAGTCAACGTCTATATCGGGAGGCTCGTTCCTCGCCGATGATATGAAGCGTTCAAACAGTAAGTCAAATTTCGAGGGATCGACTGATGTAATTCCCAGACAATAGCAGACAGTAGAGTTCGCCGCCGATCCCCTCCCCTGACAAAGAATTTTCTGTTCACGTGCATATCGTACAATGTCATATACTGTGAGAAAATATTCGGCATAGTTTACTTCACCGATGAATTTCAATTCATATTCAATGCTTGCCTGGATCTTTTCAGGAATGTTCTCTCCGAAAATAGTATGTGCTCCCCTCCACGTAAGGAAAATAAGCTCTTGTTGTGGTGTTCGACCGTCGCTTGTGATCTCTTTGGGATACTGATATTTTAACTGATCGAGCGAAAATGTACAGGCATCCGCAATAGCCTGAGTTTGCAGTATAGCATCCGGATATTGACGGAACAAGCGATTCATTTCATCAATTGGCTTCAAATATCTTTCGGCATTTGGATGCAAGCGAAAGCCGGCATTATGAATAGTGCATTTCTCCCGAACGCAGGTTACCACATCCTGTAATTCCCTGCGCATAGGATGATGATAGTGCACATCGTTGGTTGCCACCATCGGAATGTGGAGCTGTGTTGATAATTTGGAAATGCGGTGCAACTGTTTGGCATCATTACCCCCATACGTGCGCGATATAGCGAGGTAAAGATGATCCCCTAAAGCATCCCGGTATTCGGCCAACGCACTTTTAAAGGAGGAGTCAAAATCAAACGATTCATTTAATGAAACGGGAGGCAACACCACGAACTTTGATCCTTTTGCATGACTATATACGTCAGCTTTATACAAATCACATTTTCCTTTCTCTACACGAAGATTACCAACAGTGAGTAAGCCTGACATCCGTGCATATGCATTGACATCCGTTGGATAGATCAAAAGACCCGGACCATCCTGCAGATCAAGGCGACACGCCGGAATAATTCGTATCCCGGATTTCTTTGCAGCAACATGGCCACGAACAATACCTGCGAGCGTATTATGGTCGGTGATGGCTATTGATGTATATCCATACGCTGCTGCCTGTTCTACGAGTTCTTCTGGGTGAGATCCGCCACGGAGGAAAGTGAAATTTGATGTAGTTTGGAGTTCGGTGTAATTCATGCAAAGAACCCATGTATAAACCACTGATACGTTTTATCATCATAGTGTCCCAGTCTGAAAATCCAGTAGCGATGACCTTCTTCATCCTCTACCCGATAATAATCTCGGTGCTGTCCCTGTTGAAGCCACCACTCCTGTTCAATCCGTTCAGGACCATCGGCTTTGATAATAGTGTGCAGTTTTCCCTTGTGGCGAAACAGCATTGGTGGATAATCAGGAATTGGTGCTGTGACGTCAATATGTTCGGGTTTTGACAAAAGCTGAAGTGGGCGTAGTTGATCTGTCGGCCATGTGGTATACAATTTCTCATGAAGGGATGAGGCAGTTTTATAAGATCGCTCAGGCCAGTAATGCTCATCCGGGAGATATCGTTGAATCGACTGTCCACCAATCCTTCCTGCCAACCGGTCAATCAGTTCTGATAATCGTTCGTCCTCAAGCCCGCCAGATTCTTCCCACATCTTTTCCTGTTGCGAATAATGATCTTCAACTTTTGGAGCCTCCAGGATGAAAAGCTCTATTCCCAGTGCGGGTTCTATGGTCGGTATTTTTAATTCGAACAACTTAAAAAGATGACTGACATGATGCGAAGGGCGATGCGTGCCGATTTCAATCTTTTCAATCTTTCCATCAACACGATAACCTTTGAAAGTTGCTGTACGAAGTCCCTTTTGATCCTGCTGCAGGCGAAGACATAATGTTTCCAGCAACGTCTGTAGCGCTATCTCTATTCCGGTAGCCGTAACAATCGGATCGAGACAAGGTAATCGTTCCTGATAAAGCTCCGGAAGCTGAACAGGTTCTATTACTTCTATTTCCTGGCCGAGCGCCATATCCAATCTCATTAGCATATGCTGACCAAAACGTCTTCTAAGGGATGAGCGTGGCATTCGGATAAATTGCCTGATCTGATGTAGCCCGAGCTTGTGTAAACGTTCAACTGTTTCAATCTCCAGCCGAAGGGCTTCGGTCGGCAAACACATCAATGCTTCGACATGAGAGGTACTGGCAATCACAAGAGGCTCTTTTCCGAAACGCGCAACACCCCACGCAACACCCGCGGTATCCGCCATTGCTGAACGTACATCGTATCCACGTGCATTTAATTTCTTAATAATCTCCTTTAGATATTGGGCATCACCTCCCCAAAGGTGTGAGCAACCAGTAGCATCCAGTAAAAGACCATCGGGAGGATCAATCGCCACTATTGGTGTAAATCGTATGCACCATTCAGCGAGTCGTCTGAGTAATTTATCAATTAGGTCCGGCTTATCATCCATTACTTCCAATTCAGGAATGATCGCTCTGGCATCGGCCAGAACCATTCCTCTCGTTATACCTTTCATCTCTGCAACAGCATTGGTAGCAGTGATGACCATTCTTCCATGAGTAGGTGTTCTCAAAACAAACGGCAGATTTTTCAGATTAGGTTTTACTCCACCATTGACATTTGCCGAACGGAGTGTGAACCAGTCCGTAGCAAGGTGGCGGAACCAAATAGAAACAATTCGCTTAGACATTTCAACCTGCTCTCCTTTCCGCGCCTTCCCGTTCATCGATTGAAGCATTCGTAAAATCTGAAACGTTTCGAACAGGCTGAAACCTTCCATTGATCCACTCAACATCCCACACACCAGGTTTACCATTTCGTATCCTAAGGAGCTCCACCCGCCATTTTGGGAAACCGATTCCTGGCAGGTCTTCAATAGACACACTTGGCAGGGGCATAATCTTCCAACGAGATACGCACGCTGTAGTACCCGGATTGTCTGCCGCCTGAACTTGGTTGCGAATGATAAAACCTGTTACCTGACTTTGCTCGACTGCAAGTTGAAGACGCCTTGAAGCAGTAAAGCTGATATCATTTAATTCTCCCACTACAGTGGTTAATGTTCCACACTTCAGGGCTTCGTCCATCGCCCATATAACATCCTTTTCGTTTTTAAGATCGATGAAAATGAAACGGTCCGGTTGTATGCCAAAGCTTTTAAGCGCTGGTGGGAAAAGTTTTCGCGAAGCGCTAATCCAAATTGAAGTTCCGTTACTTCCCATAAGGGATGACAATAATCCTGCAATGAAGCCACTGGTAGCGGCTGCATCCTCGGGCCGTACGGATAAAAATTCATGGATTGCTCCCAATGGAAAAGTCGAATTCGGAAACGCACTTTTTATTGGTCCTAATCCCCAATCGATGGCAGCATTATCGGCAGGTTTGAAACCTTGAAGGCGAAGTATATCCGTCTGCAATTCTGCCAGGATTTCTGCTTTTCTTTCGGGCTTCAATGAGTGTGGTGTAAGTGTTTTCAAAGGTAGTGTAAAACTAAATTAATTAGTATTTAAAACTAATATTTTTAGTATTATGCGTAAATCGGAGCCTATTAAGGGTTTTTATTAAAATGAGATCCACAGAAGCGTAAAGCAAAAGGAGGCTAACAAATGAAATACTTCTATAAAAAAATAGATTCTCCTGTGGGAGTGCTCAGATTAGTGGCAAAGGAAAATAAGCTTACTTCTGTCGGCTGGGATAACAATCGAATTCCATCCGATTCAGAAATAGAGGATCCAAATCACTTTATTCTTTTAGAGACCGAAAAGCAATTGAACGAGTACTTCACAACAGAAAGGAGATCATTCTCCATTGAGCTGGACTTTAGAGGGACAGAATTCAACAAAAAAGTCTGGAAGGAGATGCTTACCATTCCGTACGGTGAAACAAGAACGTATGGTGATATAGCAAAGAATGTTGGAGGAATGGAAGTAGTGCGAGCGGTTGGAGGTGCGTTGCATAACAATCCAATCGCTATCATCGGCCCTTGTCACAGGGTCATCGGTGCCAATGGGAAGCTTGTAGGATTTGGAGGCGGTGTTGCCAATAAGGCATTCTTGATACGATTGGAAGATGAGTATAAGAACCCGACGTTATTTTAGGATAACATTATTCCTTAGTTCGGTGCAGCAGCCAGCTCTATATTGATCTGCTTGATTACATAATCAATTTCATTGGCCTGGTCCACCATCTTGCTAATTATGTAATCAGGATTTGGAACGGGTTCCAGTTTATAGACGGTTGCAAGTCCAAGCAACCTAGCCACAGGGCCACGCAATTGATGCGCATTGGCATAGCTGTATTTAATCAGCAACTGATTCTGAATCTGGATTTTAGCGGTACGTTCATTAACAATTTTCTCAAGATCTGTATTCAGCACGTTCAGGTTGTCCTGGATCTGAAGCAACTCCTGGTTCTGAGCGGCGATCTCAATTGTCTTTTCATTTAACTGAATATTTGTATCCCTAAGTTTACGATTCATTTTATCATAATTCATTTTTAACACCCATGTTGCATAAGCAAGAATGAAGTATAAGGTAGAATAGGTAATAGCTGCTGCCACAGCGCCGCTTACCTCCAGAATGAATATCGTGTTAAGAACTATAAAAGCAATTGAGTGCATCACCCACATTAGCCTTCCCGTGAGAAGGACAGAAAAAATAAATCCTAAGATAATGATAACTGACAGAGAGGTAGTTGTAAAGGGGGCATTCAATTTCTGATAGATCATTGCCACCATAACCACACTCGTCAAAAATAATATGGCCATGGTAGGATACTGGTTTCTCAAGGCATATGTCGCGAGACATGCCAATAGTATCACAACAGAAATCGCGATTGACATGGTGTCTTCCCGAAAGAGCAGCACATTTGCAACAAGTACCAGAAACACGCCTAAAATTGAAATCCGCAACAGGGTATTCAGAAAAAACTTTTCGATGTTCATGGTCTCCATATCTCTCCTCTGGCTTAAAAGTCAACTCTGCCGAATAATACTTGAAGGGTGATTCAAATTTAGTCCACTGGGGGGGTAGCGGATTTGATTCAAGCTTAATTAAGTTCGCTCTTCTTATTGAGAGTTACAAATGATTTTGTTGTTCTCAGAAAATCAGCCTTTTTAAGGCGCTGGAATAAAGAACAATATGGAAGATATAGCCTATTTCACCACTTCATAGGCAATGACACCATTCTTATAAAAAGTAGGAATCAGAAGCAGTTTTTTCGAAGGAATGTATTCAATGTCGGCAGCACCAACCGCATCGGTACGCGTATCCAGAACCATAGAAGTCTTGCCATCAGGGCTTACATAGGTAATCATTCCATTCCAACTGGAAACAAAATAGCCACCATCCCCCACTGCCTCAATACCATCCGGATTTTCAATACTGTCAGCTTTCATCGTTACCTCTTTTGATCCCATGTCTATGGAGTTCAAAGTTTTGGCATCCCAGAGGGCAATCATTAGATTTTTACCATCAACGAAAAGTCCATTGGGGTTGGGCTGATTCGTTAACCATTTACTAATGGTACCATTCTCAAGCAGTAATACTTCACTTGCTCCGGAGTCGCTTATATACACCTTACCATCTGGACCAGTGGCAACGTCATTTAAGAATTTTGCACCGCCAGCGATGTATGAATTGAGGATCTTTCCTGAAGCAATATCAATTTCATGAACTCTGTCGATGTCAGCTACGTATAGCTTTCCGCCAGTAATGCCCAGTCCTTTTGGAGCATCCATGCCGGTAATCCATTTCAGTTCAGCAATCTTCCCGTCGATCGTAACCTTGGAAATAAATCCATTGCCATCTTTTGCATCCGGAACACCATTGATATTGGCGACATAGATCATGTCGTTGGCTTCGTCATAAATAACTGACTCCGCGGTGGTCAAAAGTGTATCAGTTTTCCATTTCAGCTTTAGTGTTGGCACCTTAGATGACGAGGCAGTTTCAGCTTCCTTGCTGGTTTGGCAGGCAACGATCACAACAGCCAAAAGGACGGGTGCAATGAATTTTATCATGGTAGTCAGGATTTTAATACATAAAGCTAATCAGACATGGGCTAATTTCTCCTACCGTCGGTAAGAAAATTCACCCTTTTGAGCGCATAAAAGCAGCGTACTAACGCTCACGACTGCTGTGAATACACACAATGAGCAAAGAGCCATCTGCGAAATTAATACATCAAACCCACAGGCATTATCTTAGCAATCTGAAACGGCACAATTTTTTGTATCAACCGAAATCAGAACCAATCAACATGAAAGCCACCCTATTTTTCTCTTCAATTCTAGCCGTGCTCACATTGATCGGTACAAGGTCGAATGCTCAGAGCAGCCCTCCAACCCTTCCCGCGCCGTATGAAACCAAGTCGGTGATGAAATTCAGTAAGGTGATAGGATGGAAAGAAGGAGAAACTCCGAAAGCGCCGATTGGATTTACTGTTACTGCATACGCTTCGGGCTTTGAGAATCCAAGATGGCTGTACGTGCTTCCCAACGGCGATCTTTTAGTTGCCGAAAGCAATTCCAATCACGGCTTTTTTGAAAAGATGGGTGCTTCAGTGGTCGGAGCGTCAAAATCAAACAGCATGACAGAAAGTGCCAATCGCATCAGCATCCTTCGCGACCGCGACAGGAATGGCATCGTCGATTTTCAATCAACCTTTCTCGCCGGCCTCAATCAACCTTTTGGAATGCTGTTGCTGAATAATTGGTTTTATGTAGCTAACACGGACGCGATCTACAGGTTTCCCTATAAAGAAGATCAGACAAGCATTGCCGCTCCAGGAGAAAAGATCGTCGACCTTCCAGGAGGTATGCGTCATTGGACAAAAAGTTTGATTGCCAACAAGGCCGGAACAAAAATCTACATCGGCGTGGGATCAGGTTCAAATATTGGTGAAGCAGGTCTCGACAAGGAATTGTTCCGGGCAAATATTCTGGAGATGAGTCCTGATGGGAAAGATCTTAAGATTTACGCAAGCGGCCTTCGTAACCCAGTGGGTATGGATTGGTCAGAAGACGGAACTCTATGGACTGTAGTAAATGAACGAGATGAACTTGGCGACGACCTTGTACCGGATTACCTTACCCATGTGGAGCCGGGAGGATTTTATGGTTGGCCATATGTCTATTGGGGTAATCACCCTGATCCGCGGGTGACTGCAACAAAAACCGAAGCAGTTGCCAAAACACTTGTTCCGGATGTATCCCTTGGCTCACACACAGCGTCACTTGGCCTTGCATTTTATAATGAGAAAGCATTTCCGGAGAAATATCGTCACGGTGCATTTGTGGGACAGCATGGATCATGGAACCGTTCCGTGCTGGCAGGCTATAAGGTAATGTTCGTCCCGTTTGCCAATGGAAAACCGTCCGGGCCTCCTGAGGATTTTCTGACCGGGTTCCTGAGTAACCTTCAAAAAAGAGAAGTGCATGGAAGGCCAGTGGGTGTAATGGTAATGCCGGACGGCGCGTTGATGGTGGCGGATGATATATCGAATGTGATTTGGAGGGTGGCGTTGAGAAGTGAAAGGGAGTAGTGAGTAGTTGGTATTTAGTAGTGAGTAGTTAGTAGTTAATTGGCGGCGCAATGTGGGGTATTGCAGGAATATTCTTGTCAACCCCGTTAACAGCTATTATGAAAGTCATCTTCGACAGGATCGAGCCACTTAAGCCGTTTGGCAATTTATTGGGAGATGGTCAGCCAGCGATCGGGAGGATCAAACTTGGATCGAGGACAGGAAAGTAATTCACAGATACATGGCGTCACTCGACATGCCTAACAGAAACAATTACCGCTTTTGTGGTTGATGTTTGAGTCAACAAATCATTAAGTCAATAAATCAACAAATATTTTTCGTACCTAGACAGAACTAACACTAAATAATGACGAAATCAGAACTATTAACGGAGCTGTGTGATAACACCTATGTGATGCTCAGGCCATCTCCTATTGAAGGCATAGGAATCTTCGCCGTGCAAGACATTACAAAAGGTTGCAGAGACATGTTCAGCAAGCCCGACGTAAATGAAAACTGGATTACGATATCAAAATCAGAAGTTGAGAAGCTGCCGGCACATGCACAATTAATGGTGGGTAACTACTGCTTGTACAACGACGATCATTATTTCGTACCGGATTACGGCTTCAAGAAAATAGACATATCACTTTTCCTGAATCATTCCGACCAGCCAAACATCACCTCTATTAATGAAGGTGAGTATTTTGAAGCGTTACGGGATATTAAGCACGGCGAAGAATTGGTTATCGACTACGGAGAAATCGTTTAACGACGGGAATTCTCTCCTACTCACTCCTCACCTACTTCTTCGATAGTCCGTCAGGGGCAAAATCTAACGACACAGAATTCATACAAAATCGCTTGTATGTTGGTGCAGGACCATCGTCAAAGATATGGCCGAGGTGTGAATCGCAACGGGCGCAGGTAACTTCCGTGCGAGCCATGCCGAAAGCGTTATCAGTTTTGTATTTGACCCGATCCTTTCCGATTGGTTCAAAAAAGCTTGGCCAACCGCACTCGCTTGCAAATTTGGCATCCGATTTAAAAAGAACATTGCCACAGACTGCGCAGTAGTAAGTACCCTTTGTTGTTGCATTCCACAACCGACCCGTAAAGGCACGTTCTGTGTCCTGCTCTCTTGCCACCGCATATAAGTTCGGCGCCAGTATCTTTTTCCATTCAACATTCGAAACATTCAAATGCTTTGTATCAGTAGTCGAGTAATAAGGATTTTTCTCGTGACCGGTTGACGTTTTAGGATTTTGGCACTGGGCTGTTAACAGTCCGATAAACAATAAGGCAAAAGTGATAGTTGATTTCATCTGGTCAAGCATTTAAGCACGATTAATAAACGATATGGGTGCGTGGAAGTTCACGAGATTCAAATATAAGTGGCAGTTCCTGCACCATTTGTTAGATATACGACAATTAAAGGGGTTTTGGATTTGGTGAAGCCTACCACGCTACCGTACCCCGAACAAAGGTATATTGATGGGGACCGATCAATTAACCAAAGCGCGTTTATGGAATTGATCGCTGGTTATCATCCTATCGATGACTAAACCGATGCCTATGCGAGTCTTTGCCATTTTAGTATTCTTATTGAGTTTTCATCATCTGTCAGGTCAACAAAGGAAAGTCACCGGACGACTTACGGCCAGTGACAGCAGCCGGATAGTTTTGTTGCAACAAATCAACGCGCCACCAGCTTCAACAATTCAGCGTTATGGTGATACTTTTCGACGCCCTGATTATCAAAACATCATCACTGCATCGCTCCCTTTAGTGTACTTCTGTCATGCCGGCAAGTCTCCGTGATCGGGGTTACCTGTCTGAGTGGAATTTATCCAGCATTGACTCTCCCCTGGAATTCGGTTTGATAGACTAAATGCTCGGTGAAACCGACAGCCGAAACCATGGACTGGTTGTGGTGATGGGTAGCGAACATCAAATCATATAACCTTCTCATTATGTGTAGTATTGATGAGGCCAGCTAAATTGTTGCATCATCATGCGACTTTGTAATAGTATAATATCAGGCAATACACTCGGCGATAGTTGAAGCTCCTAAAAGTCATTTATTCGCTTTTAATTGAATTGTAAGGCCTTTATTGTAGAATATTCTCTACAATTGCAGGCGATTTGTTTCAATCGAATGACCGCAGTTCAAGGCGCCTACAATTACCCGCTGAAATCATGTTCATCGGGTGAGTTCAGCGCAACGCAGCGTGCATTTGACCTTCGAACATCTGCCCGCCTGTCAATGGACGGGCTAGAGATTTGTTGGCATAATAATAACAGATGATGTCCCGTTGTAAACCAAAATCAATAAAAATGAGCTCAATTCGAAATTCGACCGGAATAGTCCTGCTGGCTTTAGTTATTCTGTTCAGCGCAGCGGGCTGTAAAAGTAAAAAGAAGGCAATGGAGGCCGCTGCTGAAAAGGCCAGAATGGAACAGGAAGCCGCGACGCTTAAGAAGCAACAGGAAGAGGATGCCCGCATGAAGCAAGCGGAAGAAGCGGCAAGGGCAACACGCGAAGCTGAAGAAAAGGCGGCAAGCGAAGCCAGGGCAGCTGCTGCTGCGGCCGCAGCAAGCACCCCCGCAATGAAGCTCAATCACTACTTCAGTTCGATTTCCAGTGCTACCAGCCCAGCGTCTGCCAACACCTCGATCAACGAAGCCCTGTCGCTTTTTGCTTCCGGCGACACTCCTGTGTTGATCATCATTAGCGAATCAGGTAGCATGAAGGACTATGATAAGCCAACCACCATCAAAACGTATCTGAATTACCTGAAAGATCAAAAGAAAAACATTAACAGCATTCAGAATCTTGTGTTCGACGCATCGGGTAAGATCACTGAGGTTGAACTAAAAAAGAATTAATTCACTCCAAATAAAAATATAACAGCTATGGTTCACGCCAGATTTAAATTCATACTACCGATCCTCTTCAGCCTTTTCGCAACCGGGATCATTTCAGCCCAGACAGCTGAGATTAGCCCGCAGCGCAAGCAGGCAATTGACTCACTCGCGCTTGAGAAAGTACGTGACCTCAGCAAATACATCAGCATCATTGGAAACAAGAAAACGCTGTTTGCTGAAGCAGGTCGTGTAATGGACCGCGCTGAAGAACTCTTTACGCCTGGAAGCGAAATGGGTGTGTCGTCATTGAAAAGGAAAGAAGTGAATTACTACAAAATCCGCAAGTACTTCGAACGTCTGATGGCTCTCAACTACGACAAAGTAACTATCGAATGGTATGATATCCATTACATTAGTGACCTCGAACGTCAGCCTGATGGAAAATACGTTGGCGTTGTCACCATCTATCAGCGTTTTGAAGGAACATCCGATGATGGCATGAAATACAAAGACACAACCAAGAAGGACATTACTATTTACGTAGAGAGAAAGAAGACTCAGATCGCCGGAAGGATCATTGAATTCTGGGATGTTCTGCTGGGAGATATCCGCGTTACAGAAACAAGTAAATAAATATTTTCCCGTGCAGACATAGTTAATGCAATTGTGTCTGCACGATCTTTTTTAAACTAACTTCTTAAGAATGGGTTATTTGAAATTCATACTATTGATGGGTGCGACCTTTTTATTACCTATCGCCACCCAGGGACAGATCGTAAGTGACAAGATAGATGAGACCAAGCTGTACGCAGAATCGAAGCAAGTCAATCAGTTCTTCCGAAGATTCAATGGTGAAGAAGACGAAAAAGGAAATCGCTACTACAAGGGCGATAAACAATTCCGTAGTGAAAAACTAAGGAGAAAGTACCTTACCATGTTATTTGATGCGTCGAATAGTGGAATGAGTGATGCTTTAAAGAATGAGTTTTTAAAAGTAATTTTGAGTAAACCTGATTTTACAATTCTTGATTTCCACACACACAACTGGTATTCCGAAGTACAGACAACATTTGTGTCCGCCGGAAAGGATCAGACGGTGACATTATTTATGGAGATCGAAAAAGATCACTTGGGAAGCAAGTGGATCATTACAAAAGCCAACGCCAATATCTATAAGCCTTATTTCCTGAGAGACACTACCAAGGTTGGCCGTTTTCTTCATCCCATGAGTCATGAACTCGATTTCATGAATATGCGCAAAGCGTTTGTCAACACCGATAGCGTCAGTCAGTTTGCAGCAAAGAGTTTTATTCCTGACCATCTTTCGTTGTTGTTCTATGATATTAAGAAAGGAAGCATGGTCTTTAAATCAGTAGAAACTGTAAAGTTTCATTTCTTTCAGATTGACGGGTGGTATTTTGAAATTTCGGATTTTAACCGGTCCGGGTACAACACGGGATGGCTAATCTCCAATCTGGTGAAATTGAAAGACGCATCGGAAAAACAGGTTCTACTTAAATACCTGCACTATGAAAATCGATAAATTATTGTTGTTCATAGTATTGCTGTTTGTGATGCTGGCTTTTGGGGCAGAAGCTCAGAAGAAGGGTACAACCAAGAAATCTGTTAAGAAAACGGAAGTCAAAAAGCCGACTACTAAAAGCACGACGACCAAAAAAACTGAAACAAAGAAAATACCTGAAAAGAAGAATGTCGTTCAGAAACCAGAGCCGGCTCCTGACGTGGTTGAAGATCAAAAAAAGATCCGCAACATAGTTTCAGTGTTCGAATATATGCTGAACACGCTGGCCAGCGGTGAGGCATCAACAAGAGATAAAGAGGCGATCGTCACAGAGAGTTACTCAAAGATCTTCCGGGACTCGAAAGTTCAGATCGAGGATGACCTTGTGGAAGACAGGTTAGTTATCACCAACAAAGACATCGTAGCCTATCTAAAGGACGTAGACTTCTTCCTTGCAGATGCAAAATTTGAATTGGCTATAGACAATATTCAAAACGGCCTCAGCGGCGACAGCAAAAACTTCTACAAAGTTGCCCTTACACGACACATTCAAGGTTCGACAACCGATGGTAAAACTATTAACACAACATTACCAAGATTCATTGAAGTCAACTATGATCCTGATTCACAGGACCTGAGGATTGTAAGTGTTTACACAACTGAATTCAGCGGCAAGGATGCCCTTACAAAGTGGTGGAAACAATTATCGTACGAATGGCAGGCGATATTCAGGAAAAAATTGAGCCTCAACGACAGCGTGACCTTGTCGGAGATAAAAACGATCTCTGCAATTGAAGATCTCGATGTGAGTCACAATGAATATATCACCAACATTGATGCACTATCAATACTCACCAAATTAAAATCACTCAATATCTCCTATACGGGTGTTGCCGATCTGGTACCGTTACGGAATTTGAACAATCTGACAGAACTGAATGTTTCAAACACGAAGGTCAAGGATATTGGTGTATTAAAATACTCGGCCAGTATTCTCAAACTAAACATTAGTAAGACTGAAATACAGGATATCTCCGTTTTGGAGAAGATGCCCCATCTTCAGCGGCTTGAGATGAGCTTCACCAATGCTTCTGATCTCGCACCAATCGCCGACCTTACTGAAATCACCTATATAAACTGTGAAGGCACTAAAATTTCCAACCTCACTCCTCTTCAAAACTTAGGTCAGCTGTTGGAGCTGAATGCAGGGAAGACCTTGGTTACCGACATCACCCCGTTAGGAAAATTGAAGAAAATTGAAATGCTTGATATCGACAGCACGCAAATTTCCAATATCAGTCCTTTAGGAAGCCTTGAGAATCTTAAGATACTGAGTGCCAATAATACACTGATTGCAGACCTGCTCCCGTTACAGAAATTGACGCATCTTGAACGCATCTATTGTGATCAAACATTGATCAAACAACCTGCAGCGGAGGCCTTTAAGATTGCGAATCCAAAAGTGCTGGTGGTGTCTGACTCAAAAGATCTCAAGTCATGGTGGCTGAGTTTGTCGCGCTCCTGGCAGGAAGTCTTAAGTAAGGGAGCAAAAATCGGCATTGATCCTACCAAAGAAGAATTAGCGCGGGTGCCAAACACGGACACCGTGAATCTCGCCGGAAGGATCCTTATCAAGGATCTTGAGCCTCTCCGGAAGCTTCCCATGTTAAAAGTGATTATCGCCAACAAAACCGGTATTACAAGTCTGGCACCTTTGAAAGATCATACTGACATACGCTACATAGATATAAGCGAGACAGACGTAATGGATCTCTTGCCTTTGAGTAAGTTTTCTAAATTGAAAATCCTTAAAGCGGATAAGACCAAAGTTGACAATATCGAGCCTCTAAATAAACTGACCACACTGGAAAAACTCTATGTTGACCAGACGGGTGTACAGGATTTTACGGCGAGGGATTTTCTTGAAAAGAATCCAAAGTGTCTTGTAATCTACAAAACCATTCACCTCGACAGGTGGTGGAAAGGTCTTTCCGAAAACTGGAAGGACGTTTTTAAAGGCCAAATGAAATCTGACAGCACGGCCAACAAGGAGAATCTTCATAGGCTTATTGAAATTCCTGCTCTTCACTTCAAGGATTCTCCTATCGGAGATCTCGCGGCATTAAATGAATTTGTTCGCCTTGATGAATTGCATTTTTCGGGAACGTCGGTTACAGCGATCCCGGTCTTGGAAAATCTGAAGAACTTGAAATCGCTCCATGCTACCAGTAGTCCCATCGAACACCTTGAAACATTAAGTCAGTTCACCAACTTGCAAGATCTCGATATTTCCAACACACCAATTGACGATCTGAAAGTTCTTGAATCGCTAACTACATTGAAGAAGTTCAGTTGTGCGGGAACACAGGTAAAGCGACTTGATCCCTTGGTCAAATTCCAGGAATTGACATCCCTGGATTGCTCGAATACACGGGTTGGGAATCTCGATCCATTGCTGTCTGTACCTCTTAAGACACTTAAGTGCTACAATACAAAGGTGTCCAACAGAGAGATTGAAAGCTTTAAGAAGAAGAAGCCGGAGTGTGATGTGGTGTATTACCGATAAACATAACATTGCATTCGATTTAAATGAGACTCCGCTTCACTATAGCGCTATCAGCAATTTTATCATTTCATTATTGTTCCTGATTTGAAATAAAACCTTCGGTTAGTAAATTACCTTGCATCTACTTGATAAGCACTTCCTTTGGAGGTGTCGAACTCAACTATATCGTGCGACTGACTGACGCGAACTCTTTTACCATTACTGGTCACAGTGACTGCACCGTGTATTTTGATTTTGCAGATCCCTCCTGCTTTTGACAATATTTTCAATCGCTTTATCTTTTTATCCTTCCAGGCAAAATCCAGTTCAAACGCACCACGTGTACAAACGCCTTTAAATTCTCCGTCTTTCCAATCATCGGGTAACGCCGGCAATAGACGGATGAATCCGTCGTGGGATTGCATAAGCATCTCTGTAATGGCAGCACTCATACCAAGTGTACCATCCACCTGCATGGCTTTCCCGCAAAGGGCAAATAGTGATGAACAGGATTGCTCTTTCAAATAGCCTTTATATATTTTGTTCGCGCGATTACCGTCGTCAAGTCGGGCCCACAGCGCCATCTTCCAGGCACGCGACCATCCGGTAGCGCCATCTCCCCTTTCCTCCAGAACTTTTTTGTATGATTCAATAAGTTGAGGAGTTCGCTTTTCATACAGCACCTTCCCGGGATACAAACCATACATGTGTGAAAAGTGGCGATGGTTTTCCTCCAGCGATTTCCAATCATCAGCCCACTCTTGTAAAGACCCATCTTTACCAATCTGAGGTGGAACAAGTTTCTCGCGTGCTGCTCTGACACGATCGATCAGCACAGATTTCTTTGCCAACGCATCGGAAGCCTGTAGGTAATACCCGAATAGGTCATACAATATCTGCATGTCGATCGATGAACCGGCACAGATAGTGGTACCTTCCCGGAAGCCTGCAGTGACTTCGTCAAAGTAGGGCTTGTTACCCCCGCCATCGGGAAAATTCTCCGGTGAAGTGGATGGATTGGTAACAAGCCACTTTCCATTAGGATGCTGGACGAGGAAGTCCATAAAAAATTCGACCGATCCTTCCATCAATGGATAAGCTTCTTTAAGAAATTGTATGTCCATTGTATACTGATAATGCTCCCATAAATGAGTGCACAACCAGGCCCCTCCAACCGTAAATGTTCCCCAGGTAGGTCCATCCATCGGTGCTGCCACACGCCAGAGGTCGGTGTTCTGGTGCAACACCCAACCCTTCGCACCGTAATGCTCACTGGCAACCTGTGATCCCTGATCAGTGATATCTTTGATCAATTGAACCAATGGCTCTGCGCATTCAGAAAGGTTACCCGACTCTACCGGCCAATAGTTCATCTGAGTATTTATGTTGGTCGTATACTTTGAATCCCAACTAGGATTCATATCATCATTCCAGATCCCCTGAAGATTAGCGGGTTGAGTGCCAGGCCTTGAGCTTGAAATCAATATATATCGTCCAAAATTATAACTAAGTGCCGCAAGCGCAGGATCAGGCGACTCCTGGATTTTCGATCTTCTCTTGTCAGTTGTGAGGTAGGAGTTGTCTGCGACGGGGAGCGTAAGTGACACGCGGTTGAAAAGTTGTTGAAAATCTTTAATGGCAGCTTCCCTGATCTGAAGATACGATCTTGACTCTACCTTTTGAAGGTAATTCTCAACACGCTGATGCTGATTACCTGATACGTCCTTATAGTTTACAAAATTAGTTGCCGCAACCACATATAATATCACAGTATCGGCATCTTTAACCACAAGGTCAACGCCATTGGTAGAAATCGAACCACCTTCGGCAATAGCCTTCACTCTGGCTTCATATTTTAACGCACCCACAACACCCATATAGTCGGCTGACTTCCCTCTAAGTGCCAGTCCATCATTCCCAACAGGATCCATTTGAAAATAATCGGTAGCGTAATTGGAGTGTGTCTGGTTTCTTACACCCCGGAGATTTGCCGTGAAAGAAATACTGCCGGGTTTGCTAGCAGTCAGCCTCACCACGATGACCTGATCGGGAGCTGAAGAAAATACCTCGCGAGTGAACGTTACATTACCCACCGAGTACGTTGTAATGCTTGTGGCCGTGGAAAGATCCAATGACCGTCTATAATTTGTTACCTCTTTCTGATTTTTGAAAAACAGATGAAGGTTCCCGAGACTTTGGTATTTCTGTTGCTCAACAGGGTACCCCATTAATTTTCTTCCAAACAAGTTATGTGCATCAAGATATTTTTCCTCAAAGACCAGCTTCTGGACCTGAGGTAAAAAAGTATATCCATCTTTTACCACCGTTGAGTAGGGTCCACCCGACCAATACGTCTCTTCATTGAGCTGAATTCTCTCCTCTCCATACCCCCCAAAGACCATGGCTCCGAGCCGGCCGTTGCCCACCGGCAATGCTTCATCCCATTTTTTCGCTGGAGCGTCAAACCATAACGTAGTCACGGGATTAAAAGATCTATCAAGCTGGTTTGCTTCCTGGGCTTGCAGGGAAAATACAAATAGAATAAATACGGCAGCTGAAAAAGCTTTTAGTTCACGTTGGATTGGCATTAATGTATTGGTCGGTCTGAGACTAAAAATACATTTTTTCTGTCCGGAGGCCAACCTGACTCGCGACCCATTCCGCAAGCATTGTTGAGGACGGGTTTTACAACTTTGATTCTTTCGCCAATGATCCTTTTATGGTGCTGGAGTCTCGTAGTCCTGAAGGAAGTTAATGCTTGTAGAAAAAATTGGGGCATATGTCCTGTACGGAGGCAACGTTAAAGTGGCGTCACCGAAAATTTCCCGTTCTCGTCAACCCAAACATCCTTTGAAGTTCCGTCAGACCTGTTTTGCATTTCAAGGTAATAGTGTGTTCGTGAGCCAGAACCTTCCCAAAAATTAATTACATCGTAGGTATTATAAGGACTGTTGTTGAATTCAAGTTTTACTATTTCCGGTACCCTGTCATCCCATGAACTCCGGCTGAACGTTTCTATGTAGCGTCCTGAACCATCATATAATGTCATCCTGGAGATATTGTCAATTGTATAGAGGGCAAGATATCCGTAATCCGCAGTGTTCCAGGTGACGACGGCATTTCTCGTTTCAGGAATTCTTCTGGTAAGATCGGCAACCAGCTTCTCGTTCACAGTTTTATCCGGCATGTTACTCACTGCTTTATTTTTATTATCAGATTTGATAACTGCGGATTGGGCTTGAGTAAATTCAGAGATCGTAAAAAATATCAAAAGCAAAATGAGTGTAATTCGGAGCATTAGTTAGTGTTGTTTAGGGCGTGTATAAACAAGAGATTGATCTTTAACAGATATTGAATTGGAGTCAAATGTTTCGATTTGCCTTTTCGTCGGTTACCCACAATGAACATACTTTTACTAGTTGACATCTGCTTCAGCTCATCTAAGGTAAAATCCTGATATGTTTGATCTGAATTCATCGCTTTAGAGGACGGTCCGAGTTTTGATCCTGATTTTCATCCAACTGATCGTCATCCCGATAATTACCGGAAGTCTCCTTTTCAATTTCTTCGTCCTCTTCATCGTGCGCATTGTCCACTGAATCGACCGAGTTTACAATTTTTTTCTGTTCCTCGGAGTTGGTGATTTGTTCCTTTTCCTTTATCGTCAGATGATCAGCATCTTCTACCTCATCTTGCTTGTTAAGTTTTTTGGAGGGGGCCTTGCGGTCCGCTGTTTGGCGGTCTCTGGTTCCGTCAATCTTTGAAGCTCTCCTACCCTTTGTTGTGGAAGCTTTGGTTTTTCGCTTTTCCATTGTGTGGTGATTTGTGTCACAGAAAAAAGCAAAAAAATTATGCCGCTACTATTTAGTTTAATATTGGTCATTAGATCTTTGGCTAACTCTTAGCTGCGGATTTTCTTCTACAACGAGCCTTGAAAATGCTGTCGCTGGCCGGGCGGAGATGTGCGCCAAGCTGCCTCATTCTGAAAAAGCTTAGCCACGTCCCGAACGCTTTCGGGGTCACAGATGAGTGCAAACAGGCTCCGAAACAATCAATTTTGGGATTGCCTCATGTATGGGATATTCTATTTCATCCAGAGAATAGTGTATTCATCCGTGTTAGTCCATGCCCTCGGTGGCTAAACAATATCGCGTCAGCGCAGCTGCATAGTTGTGAAGGAAATGTAATTAGCCGAACGTAAAGTCCGGCAGCATAATAATCTCTCCTCCCTTCATTGCCGACTCATGGGCAAGTATTCCCACGCAGGTGATGTTGGCAGATTGTTGTGCATTAGGATAGGGTTGCCTCTTATCAACAATTGACATTAAGAATTCATGAGCTAGGTGCGGATGTGAACCTCCATGCCCCGCGCCCTGAATAAAAGAAAGATGTTGATGACTATCAGCATCATATACCCCTCCCGTTGTAAACGAAGCAATCTCTTTTGGAAGCAATCGCGCATAGTCCGGCACCTTAACACGTGAGGGTGTTTCCCCAACATGAACTATATTATCTTCATGCTCAATTTGTGTCCACTCAAATGATTTTTTAGATCCATACACATCTATGCTCTCGCGGTATTGACGGGCGGTGTTAAACAATGACCGGGTCACTTCTGCCGAAAGGTCTGAGTTTTTGAATTTAATGTGACAGGTTTCAATAGCAAACGGTGAGTTGTATTTTTCAATAAGGCTCTCATCGATTCTACCTGAACCAAAACATGAAACGTATGCGGCCTGATCGCGGGTAAGTCCCAAAACAGGCCCGACGCAATGTGTTGCATAATGCATTGGAGGAAGTCCTTCCCAATATCCTGGCCACGCACCCATCTCCTGCTGATGAGATGCTCTTAGAAACTGAATCTTTCCCATCGCGCCGCTATCATACATCTCTTTAATGAACAGGAACTCACGACTGTAAAGAACAGTCTCCATCATCATGTACGTGAGTCCGGTATCTTTCACTGCCTGAACAATCTGCCGACATTCCTCAACAGTGGTACCCATCGGTACAGTACAGGCTACGTGTTTGCCTGCACGAAGAGCCGCTACTGACTGCGCTGCGTGGTTATGAATCGGAGAATTTATATGTACCGCATCAACCTTCGGATCTTTTAGAAGGTCTGTGTAATCGGAATAACGTTTTTCAATTCCGAAAGCATTGCCAATCTCATCAAGTTTGCTTTTGGTACGTTGGCAGATAGCGTACATGTTAGCATTCGGATGTTTCTTATAAATGGGAATAAACTCAGACCCGAATCCCAATCCCACAATGGCGATATTAATCTTTGAATTGTCCATACGAGAATTTATAAAATCTGTTTCGATTTAGCCCACGTTTTCAGGAAGTTGAGTCCCTCGCTTGCCAATTCATCCTGTGAATTTGCTAACGGTCTCCAGATACACACGGCACCCGCCAATTCTTTGATCTCCGGAGTAAAACTTTCGATTGAAATTGTTCCGGCATATCCTATTGACTCCAAACCACGACGGTAAGCATCCCAACGTGTTTGTCCTGTGCCGGGCGTACCACGATAGTTTTCCGAAACCTGTACGTGAATCAGCTTGTCTCCCACTTCATTGAACGCTTGCTCAATACTTTGCTCTTCAATATTCATATGAAAACCGTCAAGCAGCACTCTTGCAGAGGGATGATTAATATCGTCTATGAGCCTCATGACATCCGCTGCAGTATTGACAAGATCCGATTCAAACCTATTAAGAGGCTCCAACGCAATTTCTAAACCTCGTGGAGCTGCCATCTCACATACTTTGCGAAGATTTACTACTGCGCGGTTCCATTCAATCTTTTTCTGCTCCGGTGATACAAGACGTGCTTTGCCAACTGCCGAGTACATAGGTCCTGCCAGGAAGGTGGCACCCAACCCGACACAGATATCAAAGCACTCACTGATATACTTGAAACTCGTTGCATGAAATGACGGATCATCATGGGTCAAATCTCTGCTGGGTCCAAACGCTCCACAGATAACAGGTTCAAGGTTATTTATCCTAAGAGCTTCTTTCAATTTCTTAACGTCAATCAAAGACGGATCTTCCACCGGTATTTCCACCCGATCAAACCCCATCGCTTTTATTTTTGGAAACAGCGACGTGGTTTCAGTTGTAAAGGGCGATGCCCATAGCCATGTGCTTACCGCAAATTTTACATTCAGACTCATTTTTTTTACCCTTCTTTATTAATAGCCTCAGAGGCGCAGAGACGCTGCATCAACTTTATTAAACTAAAAAAATTTTGCCGTGGGTCTTTTGGCTTTGAATTCTTATTGCTGTTCAAAATAAAATATGCCGTTTTTATTCCCAACCACAAAATCAAGCTTGCCATCCTTGTTCAGGTCTTCTGCAACAAACTGAATCCCAACTCCTGATGTCTCATCAATTAAATGGCGTACCCACACAGGCTTTTGCCTTCCATCTCTCAATAATTCATACCAGTATAACACGGCGGGCTCCATGCCCCCTGGCCCTCTTCCCTGATGAGAGAAGAATCTCTTGCCCGTTATAAAATCAGGTAGTCCGTCGCGGTTGACATCTTCGAGCACTATGCTGTGTGTCTCAGAATAGGAACTGTCAATGGTGTGAGTGATGAACGAACTTACTTTATCCTTGTCGAAAACCTGTTCATACCACCATACCCCATAAGCGTGTGCGGATGAAGCCAAAACATCTGTGTCACCATCTTTATCAAAATCGTAGGTCAACATCTGAGCGCATGATTCACCAAGGTCCGCCTCATGGAATTTCCATGGCGACGATTTGATATCCCTTGGTGCTTCCCACCATCCACCGCGAATCATTACATCTTTAATACCATCACTGTTGATATCGCCCCAGCCAAGTCCATGAGAGAATAGCCCAACACCTTTTGAATTCTGTTCGCTGATGGCAGTGCGCTTCCAGCTTACTTTCTTTGCTTTAACAGAATGGCTGAACCATGCCATCTGTCCAAGTTTTTCATTGCCAAATACAAGATCTTTCTTCCCATCGCTGTCGATGTCCACCATCATCGGAGATTCATTAGATGCGACTGAATCAATGAGAGTTCTCGACCAAAGCATTTCTTTTCCTGCTGGATTTTCTAACCAGTAAACCTCCTTGCCGGGAAAATCAAAACATATCAGATCTACCCAGCCGTCTTCATTAACATCCGTCGCAAAGTTCAGGAAGGAGTCACTATAACCTTTGGTATAGTCAAATTTTTTGTGCTTCCAGATATCATGTGCTTTCCAATCCGGAGCTTCAAACCATCTTGCGCCGGCGATGATATCGGTCTTTCCATCCTTATTAACATCTCCTGTAGTGGCACCTTCAGTATAAAATTCATCCCAGAGGTGAAATTTCTTAAACTTTACATCCTTACCAGCAGTTTGCGATCTGGCAAGTATGGTCGTCATTGCTACCGCACACACAAGAAGTAAAATACTCTTGGCGCTTGTCGCAGATTTTTTCATTCTATTCCCCATAGCTCATTTTTTTTTCATCAAATTTTCAAAAAGAAACACACCTTTAAAGTTTGAAATTATTATATCGGGCAGACCATCCTCTGTCATATCCCGAACTTCCGTATTCAGTCCTGCACCGGAAGCATTGTCTATCTCATGCGACTTCCAGTAAGGCGCCTCAGCGGTGTACTCAAACCAATATAATAACGCAGGCCCGTGGGTTCCAGGATTCTTTCTCCATGTGTTTCGATGCAGGTCCCTTTTTCCGGTAACAAAATCAATATAACCATCACCGTTAAAATCCGCCATAGCTACTGAATGAGATTCCGCGAAGGCATAGCTGATCACGTGCTGCTCCCATTCAATTACATTACCATTACTGATCTGCTCATGCCACCATATTCCGGAAAGGTGGGCTGAAGCACTGATAACATCCGGATTTCCATCCCGATTAACATCCAGCACATACATTTGCGAACATTCATCCCCAAGATCGGCAGGATGATATTTCCAGTTCGGTTTTGTTGGATCAGATCCTTCCCACCAGCCTTCACGGGTAATTACATCAGCTTGACCGTCTCTATTAATATCACCGTGGCCAAGACCGTGAGAAAAAATGTCCGTGCCCGGAACATTCGCACCACTGATCGTGAACTTCTCCCAACGACCTGTCGCTGATCCGGGAGACTTCAACCAGATCATCTGGCGATCCTTTGAATCAGCAAATAATAAATCCGTTCTTCCATCACCATCCATGTCGACAAACGCTGGTGATTCATTTCCAACATTTTCATAGATAGTATAACTCTTCCAATAACCATCCTTATTCTTTGGATTCTCAAACCATTTTGCAGCAGTGCCCGGAAAATCAATCACGATGAGATCAGCCCACCCATCAAGGTTTACATCCATGCTATGGTTCAAAAATGAATGACTGTAATCAACTTCCGGATTCAGTTTAATTACCGGTGCAATGTCATGACGTTTCCAATCAGGAGATTCAAACCAGCAAGGACCGGCAAGGATATCCGGTTTGCCGTCATGATTCACATCGCCAACGGCAACACCTTCCGAAATAAAATCAGAGGTAAGTATGTGCTTCTGAAAATGAAGAGGAATCCCAGCAATTGGTTGACCGATAGCAATACCGTTTGTCATCGAAATCAATACTATAGCTGAGAGGCTACTCTTCATTAACAGGTTCATTTTACTAAGAATTCAACAAGTAGGCCATCAGGGCATTGAATTGATCCTCGGTGAGTGTCGTTCCGAAATTATCTGGCATCACTGTAAATTTCGAAGCCTTTTGCTCAGCAATGTCCTTTTTGGCAACAGAAAATTCTTTTCCGGCAAAATCAGCAAATATGATAACCGCACCTTCCTCGCGACGGAACAAGCCGGTAAGTACTTTTCCATCTTTTAGTTTGATGGTATAACTTCGGAACGCTTCGGTGATATTTCGATTGGGATCCAGGATTTTTTCAGCAAGAGATTCAGCTCCACGTTTTCCAATGCCATGTAATTGCGGGCCAATGCCTGTACCAGTAGCACTCACGCGACGATGGCATGTTGCGCAGTTTCTCGCGAATACCGTTGCCCCTGAATCAATGGAGATTTTGGTAACATCGGTCGCTTTGAATCCTTTCAAACGCGTTTCAACCAATGCCTGCCGCTCGCCGTCAATAGGACCTAGGTTGGCTGTCAGACTTTCAAATTCCTTCTGCTGCCTTGCCGAAATATTTAAAAGCATGCGTTCTTCAACCTTTGGATCCAGTAACGTTCGCGCTACAAGCACTCCGCTCCTCACCTGTTGAAAAACAATATCTCTCCCTTCCGGCGAACTTGACAAAGCGGTAACAACGGCAATCTGTAAATCCGAGGGCGCATTTTTCACTTGCGACAAAATTTTGTTAAGGGGAGATCCCTGAAACTCACCAGCCACCGCTACAATTCGCTTGCGAAGGTCAAGAGTCGCCGAGTCATTTTGCAAAATACTCCCAGCGACGGCCATATTTCCGATGGGATCGATCTTTAATAAAGATCTCATCGCCGAAGTCCGAACGTCAACCGCCGACTTTGGGGATGCGAGATAATTCTTTAAAGGCTGCTCCAACAATTTTATTTTAAAGTCACCAGCAAGCTGGATGGCAAATTTCTGGTGACCTATTCTCTCTTCAATCTTTTCTCTTCTCTTGTCGTCAGTAGCTTCTTTGCTTTTTTCGTTAATCTCTCCTCCAAACGTAACCAATACCCCTGGCGGATATTTTTTAATCAGTCCATCAGCAATCTCTCCCGCCCACTGAGCAAACAATTTAGGATTTCCTTTTCCTCCCCGCTGCGCTATTCCTTCTTGAATTCCCTTGAATATCAACGCTTTCTGATCAATGTCATTCCCGCTCTTCTTCATGGCAGTCGTCATCACGTCATTTAACTGAATCTCAGGAATGAATCTAGTAATGTGTTTATAGGCCAACGGTATTTTAGCATTCGGCAGTGGATAGCTTTCCAGGTATTTTGCCATGAATTGCGCCGCCGGGGCAGAAGGAACATCGATCATTACGAATGCCATTGAGGCTGCATCCTCCCGATTCCATTCTTTTGCAACAACTTCTTGTAAGAGTGCATCATTCCGCAAGAGATTTCTGAGGGACAATCGGGTTGTGTAAATAAGGTGAGTGTCGGTCTCCGGTAATCCATGTTGCAAGCCAAGAACTGACTCCACTGAGGCTATCGTAGGATACCGCATCATCAATTCCGTGCCAATGCGCTGAACATGTGGATCAGTGTCTTTCAATGAATTTACAATTAATGGATAATAACTATTGTCCGGCTTCTTTTCAACAAACACCCGAAGGGTATGAACCCGTACCATGGGACTGGCATGTGTAAGGGATTTTTTCAAGATATCATCTGTGAGCGCATCAAGGCGATACAATCCCCACTGGGCATGAACGTACTTTCTTGGACTTGTTGACGTATCATCAAGAATTGCTTTCAGCGAGGGGATTGCTTCCTTGCCAATCCGATCAGAGATCTGATCAGAAGCCGTCATCCGAGTTGGCAGATTGTCAACGTCAATTGCCGCCAACAGGTCTGTTAATGTTGCTATACTCAGATCGTTGACTTTGTTTTGATGACCCTTGTAGGTAATACGCCAGATTCGTCCGCGTTGCTTATCCCGCTTCGGGTGACCCAAAGGAACTTCATAGTGACCAATGATTGCATTATAAAAATCTGCGACATACATCGCACCATCAGGCCCGATCTTGATATTCACCGGACGGAACCATGGATCTTCACTCTTGATGAAATCAATTTCAGATTTTCCGACAGGCGATGAACCATTCCATACCGATGTGTAACGGTGTACCCGGCTATTGACTACATCACCAATGAAGAAATTGCCTTGAAATTCTTTTGGCCATTTTACATCGGCATATTGTGTAATGCCACACAAGGCTGTCGCTTCTTTTTCAAGGGATTTCATATCTGGAGCAAAGGCCATAATCTCAGCTTTTCCAAAGTGTGGATAGTCTGCACCCCGTATCAACTGATACAGCGGTGAACTGTGACTATCCGTTGAATAAACATATCCAAGTGAATCAAACACAAGTCCAAACGGATTCACTTGTCCATAGGTTAACTGCTCAACTCTGCTCCCATCTAATTTAAAACGAAACGTATTGCCGGAAACCATCCGAATTGAATCCCCGTCAGTTCCTGCTACCGTTGATCGGTTAGTAAAACCATGGCATACATGAACCCATCCATCATAACCGCGCATGAAATTACTTACCATGCCATGAGTATCCTGATAACCAAACGGGCCATACAGCACTTTCTGAGTATCAAATTTACCATCGCTGTTAGTATCATTGTATTGATACACACTTGGTATACTGAATGTGAGCGCTGTACTATTTAAAGGAAGAATCCCGACTGGAATATTCACGGTGTCGGCTATATCAGTAAACTTGTCGGCCCTACCATCACGATCAGTGTCTTCCAGGATAGTAATACGGTCTGTACCTTTTGGAGTATTGGATGATGGAAACGGATACTCGAATGATGAGGTAACCCATAATCTTCCTTTGGCGTCAAATGCCAGATTGATGGGTTTGTCAATATTTGGTTCGGATGCGAACAAGGTAATTTCAAAACCCTCAGGCACCTTTAAACCCGCCAGTTCTTCCTCGGGAGTTCGTGGATCCGTTGACCGAATATTTTCAGTGAACAAGTCTCCGCTGTACTTGCTGTCATCGGCTGGTTGTTCTGCGGGCTTGCCACAACCAATCGGAAGAAGGCAGCACGCTAAAAAGGTCGTGGTCAGTAAAATTTGTTTTTTAATCATAGGGCACCAGTTATGATGTTGATACAATATCCTCATATCCACCAAATCAATCCTCTCGTTTCGCGCCGATTTCTGACTGTTTTTTGACACTTATTCAAAAATCTCGTTAATTTGAGGGTAAAAAACTAGCATTCCAGTGAGAAGCTTTGTCAGAAAATCCGCTATCCCTGATTCAAAGACGTTCGTTGTTAAAGACCTTATTGCTCCTTACTTTGATCCTAACTGGCATTTCCATCCTGAGTATCAGTTATTTCTTGTTATTAAAGGCCGTGGCACCAGATTCGTTGGAGACAATATCAAACACTTTAAGGAAAACGATATGGTCTTCACGGGACCAAACCTTCCTCATCTCTGGCGCAACGATAACTCGTATTTCAAAAAGAATGAACCCGCTCAGACGCGCGGTATTGTAATTTATTTTCAACCGGACCTTCTGGGTGCATCCATTCAGCAAAAAGAAGAAATGGAAGCAATCCGTCATTTACTCCTAAAATCAAAACGTGGTCTTGAGATAAAAGGAGAAACCAATAAGTTAGTGAGTAAATGGATGCTTCAGCTTGTTCAATTGAAAGGAATATCCAGTATCATACAATTACTTAAGATCCTGCAGACGCTGGCTACATCACATGACTGCCATCCTATTGCACACGCAGGTTATGTCAATCTGAATAAAGAGTCGGAAACACTGCGAATGACGCAAGTGTATGAGTATGTGATGAATAATTTTTCCGGTAGGGTACGACTTGAGAAGGCAGCAGCACTGGCTAACATGTCGGTAAGCTCTTTCAGCCGATATTTTAAGTCAAGGGCCAACAAATCTTTTTCCGATTTTCTTTGCGAGATACGAATCGGTCACGCCTGTAAAATGTTGCATGAAGAAGAAAAGAGTATCAGCCAAGTAGCTTTTGCCAGCGGATTTAATACACTTTCAAATTTTAATAAACAGTTTAAGGAAGCGACTGGGAATACACCGTTACAATACAAGAAAGTGTACCTGGAAAGTATTCAATAATCCACGTGCTGAGCCAATCAATTATCAACTCCACCCTTCCGCGTAGCCTTTTTCTGCTCAGGCCAGGTTGTTGCCTTGCCTGTCTTGATGTCAATAGGCAATACGCTCCGTTCGCGGGATGTTTTGTTTGGATCTTCACTTGCCTGATACGCCAATATCGCTGCCAATATTGCATTGTTGCGAACATCATCAAATATAACTTTATCATACGTGTCACGGTTGGTGTGCCAGGTATAGTTTCCATATGACCAGCTCAGCGAGCTCAATGAGAATGCTGGTACGCCCACTGCAACAAATGAAGCAAAGTCTGAACCACCACCACCGGGAGTTCCGGGAAATTTACTGTCAGTAATGTATGATCGTGTTGTCTCAGGTACTTTCGCAAGCCAACGAGTTATATATTCATACGAATTCAAAAATCCCTGACCGGAAATGCTGATTACTCTACCAGTGCCATTATCCTGGTTAAATACCGCCTGGATATTCGGTATCATATCCGCATGATCTTCAACAAAAGCCTTCGATCCATTCAAACCCTGCTCTTCACTTCCCCAATGACCAACAAGAATTGTTCTCTTGGGATTAGGATATACTTTCTTCAATATGCGAATTGCTTCCATCATGGTCAACGTCCCTGTTCCGTTATCGGTAGCACCTGTTCCTCCATCCCACGAATCGAAGTGCGCCGATAAAATCACATACTCATTGGGTTTTTCGGTACCCTTTATTTCGGCAATGGTATTGAAAACCGGTACCAAACCGTTCTCTTTCGAATCAGCTTTGATGCTAATTTTCGGAATGGTGCCTGATTCGGCAAGTCGATATAATAATCCATAATCTTCAACAGCGATATCCACTGTTGGTATCTTCTTGGTTGTTGCGTTGAATATCTTATTAACACCAAAACCCCGTGACCAGAGGCTTGAGACAATTCCGATCGCTCCTGCTTTTTCGAGCGCCGCTGGTAACGTCCTGCCTGTGTAGCCTGTCTTCTTCATCTGATTTGTCCAAGCTTCTGTTTGCGCAGTGCGGGCCGCTTTCATCTTTTCGAAGGATTCCTTCGTCGCAAATTCCTCCCAATTGTAGTCTGGTCGACCGGTCGCCTGATTCATGGAGATCATAACCATCTTGCCTTTTACAGCTGGCAACCATTTTTGAAATGCCAACGAATCGGCCATATCAGGAAGCACAATAATCTCCCCAATCACTGCTTTACCACCTGTTGAGGGACTCCAGGCTAATTGCATGCCTTCCAGTGTTTTAACTCTTGGATAAATCATGTCAATGTGAGATGCACCCCGTTCCCATCCCCTCCACTCGCCCCATTTCTCATTGCGTGCAGTAATGCCCCAACCGTTGTATTTCTCTACTGCCCAGTCATTGGCCCGCTTCATTTGAGGCGAGCCCACAAGCCGCGGTCCAATCTTATCAAATAACTCATGGCCCAACATCTCGAGCTGAGAATTCTCGGTGGCTTCCTTTACAATACTCTCGACAATCGGATCCTTGATTTGAGCTACTGCCCTTAGCTGGCCAGCAAGTATCAGTATAACAAATAGTAATTTTCTCATGATGAATAAACGGTTATTGAGATTATAAATAAAGGTCGTTTAATTCAATCCTATTACAAAAAATTGATGAATGGTCGCCGATCGGTTGGTGAGAGGTAATCGGTGATCGGTAGTCGGTTCGCGGAACTGAGGAAATCAGAAAGTTGAAAGTTGAAATTCGAAAGCGGGGATTCCCTTCACACCGCACTTGTGTAACACAAAAAGAGAGCCAGCCAATGGCTGATCCTTAAGTTGTTCTTCCGTTAATTCTTTTCTCGCAGTAGTAATGTAAAGATCGTCCATGTTGTCGCCACCAAACGCACACGACGTCACTCGCGCAACAGGCAAGGGAATGCTAAAGAGTTTCTTGCCCGTGTTTGGATTCCAACGAGTTATCTGCCATCCATCCCAGTGCGCTATCCATAACATTCCTTCCGCATCAATGGTCATACCATCCGGATAGCCGTGATCACGATCGAAGATAATAATAGCTTTCTTATTGCTTATCGCACCGGTTGTTTTCTCATATTGATAGGAAACAATTGTATAGGTTGGCGTATCGATATAGTAAAATGTTTTCTGGTCAGGGCTCCAGGCCATTCCATTGGATATGGTGACGCCTTCAATCTTTTTTGAAAAAGTTAAATCCTTGTCCAGCACGTAAACGCTCCCTGCTTGAGGTTCCTCGGATAGTGCCATGGTTCCAGCCCAAAAACGACCGGCAGGATCGCACTTCCCGTCATTAAATCGATTGCCAGGAAGATGGTCTTCAGGATCCGCAATAATTCTGATTTTCTTTGTCTCGCGATCAATAAAAGCTAACCCACTCTTCAACGCTGCAATAATATTTCCATCCGTGGAAATCGCCATACAGCCGATCATGTCATTTACAGATATGGTCGTGTGGGTTTTATCTTCTGGGGAATACTGATGTACGTGCCCACGAAGAATGTCAATCCAGCAAATAACCTTTCGTTTCCAATCCCAAACAGGTCCTTCGCCCAGCAGGCAGGTATAATCAATCACTACTTCAGGCTTCAAATTATCCGGGTTTACCATCCCTCTAAGGAATTCATCACTAAAAGTAGGGGAATTGTTTAAGGGTTGCAAAGGATACGGAATAAGGTCCAAAGAACAGACGTGGAGAATAAGGCACGAAGGACACAACGTCCGTTCGCGCGGTTGGCGACTTTGCCTAAGAAAACTATATTGCAAAAAACTTCCTATGCATCGAAGTAAGGCGCTGGCTCTCCTATCTTTTCTTTTCCTGTTATTTGGTTTCAACTCACCTGAGAAACCTGTAACTATCACTTCCCTTCGTTTCATCAACGAGTATGTAGTCCCTTTCAATAAACATTTTAAAGAGACCACCGTCGGCGGACTTTCAGGAATTGATTATGACCCTGAGCATCAGCTTTATTACCTAATAAGCGATGATCGCTCTGCTATTGAACGGGCCCGATTCTACACGGCAAAAATATCCATTACCGAAAAAGGCATTGACACTGTTCTGTTTGTTGACGTACAAAAAATTCTTCAGCCAAATGGTCGTGTTTATCCCAATGCAAAAGAAGATGCCAAAAATACTCCTGATCCGGAGGCCATTCGCTATAATCCATTAACCAGCAATCTGTTGTGGGTAAGCGAAGGCGATAGGACAGTTAACGCCAAGCAGGTATTGTTGAATAACCCCTCCATTCATGTAATCGACCTGGAGGGAAACTACAAGGACTCAATTCCCATTGCAGCCAACCTTATCATGCACCAAATTTCAAAAGGACCAAGAAAAAACGGAACGCTGGAGGCATTATCGTATTCATCCGATTTCAGAAAAATGTTTGTCTGTACGGAAGTCCCGTTGCAAGAGGATGGACCCGAAGCCGACGTGAAAGAAAATAATGCTTTAACACGATTCTATCAATACGATGTACTAACAAAAAAGAATACAGCTCAATATGCCTACAAGCTTGAGCCCGTCGCTTACCCATCTCACCCGGAGACCGCCTTCAAAGTAAATGGGATAACAGATATTTTATATCTGGATGAAAACAAGCTTCTCGTCATCGAGCGATCTTTCTCGACTGGACGACTTCCCTGTACAGTTAAAATATTTCTGGCAGACCTCAGTAAGGCTGATAATATCATTTCTGTTAATTCGCTGAAAGAAACTCCACCGAAACATGTCGTTTCTAAAAAGCTGCTGCTAAATATGGATGACCTGGGTATTTACATTGACAATATAGAAGGCGTCACTTTCGGTCCCGACCTTCCGAATGGACACCGGTCACTTATTTTTATCTCTGATAATAATTTCGCAATTTTTGAGAAGACGCAGTTCTTGTTATTTGAAGTTATTCCTTGATTATCAAAAACTACTTGCCATTCACTTCCCAACTATAATAATTATGCTCTAAATCCAGCTCGAGCCCCATTTTTAGGTAAAGCTGATTACCAACATCATTCAACTTCGAAGTCTCCAAACTAAAACCGTGCGCCCCGGTTTCCTGGCAGAATTCTTTCACTCGTTCGATCAGTGCTTTTGAAAATCCCTGGCCGCGAAATTTTTCATCAACAAATAAATCGTTCAGCAGCCATACGCGTTTCATGCGCGTTGACGAGAACAAAGGATACAGTTGTGTAAAGCCGGTCAACGTTTGTCCGCTGACTGAAACAAATATCTCAGATTCGTTTCTAGTGATTCGCTCTTTCAGGAATGCACTCGCTCCCTGCCTATCCGATGGCTTTCCATAAAAAACTCTATACCCATCAAACAATGACGCCAAACTATCCAAATCTATTAATTCAGCTTTCCGTATTACCATTGATCTACTAACTTAAATTCCATCAACACACCTCAACACTTTAACACTTCAACACTTCAACCCTTCTACCTCGCCCCATAATATTTCCTCACTGGCATCACCACGGGCTCCGGCTTCCAGCGTCCTGATTCAACATCCAACCAACGCACAAGAGTTGCATCGGCGATTTTCAATTGAAGTTCCTTGCCATTTGGTTCGCTCTTTAAAACTTCCGTTGTAACAGAATTATATCCGTATCGTGCCACCGAGATCAGCGCAATCACTCCATCATAGGCTTTACCAAAGTTCGCTGCAGTAAAAGAAGCTTTGTTGTCTTTCAGCTCAATTCCTGGAAAATTCCTTAGCATATCCAGACTTGCTGGCGGCACCACCCGGAGCGCAGCGTTAATCGGTTCTGAAAGTTTCATCACGGTGGCTTTGGAGATACTCTTAACAGCTTTTGCAGCGCGCTCGATCATTTCCTTGTGAACTTCACCTACCGGACGAAGAATTACGGTAGAAGCACTTGTCGCTTTTTTCACCGTCACATACTCAATCCATGGCATGGTCTTCAGATCATTGGCGAGTTTATCATCGCCTGAAACCAGAATTATTGGAACCGCGACTCGTCCCCAGGAATATCCTACCAGTTCAGTTTCGGTAATAGACCTTTCATTCATAATGATATCCATTCCCAACGTAAAAGTGTGAGACGCGAACCCACCGCTTCCTGTTTTTGCGTGCATGCCTACACAAACAATCGCGTCATAGGTATTGGCTTCAACAATATCTACATACTGGCGGAACGGCGCATCCCGTTCAACCATTTTTGCCCGTGAATCCAATTTGTCAAGCAGCACATCGGGATCCTGATTTCCGCTACCGTGTGCGTCAACTACGTGAACCAGCCCGGCGCCACCCTGATAGAGTCCTTCAATGACAGCATTGATGTCGGCAGTGAGAAGTTCCTGTCCTTTGGTATATTCAGCCGTATGTGAAAAATTGAACATCCGCCAGTCGTCCTCGCCAGACAGGCCTTCCATGTCATGATAGATCAGGATTCTGGGTTTCTGCGCCATAACGGCTTGAAAACCGAACATCGCGCCCAAGAGAAAGAACAATATGTATCGCTTCATTGGTTGTGGATTTGAAAAACCAATGTAACTTAAAAAGTTAAGTTTCCCAGTCCTCAACCCCGTTCGCACTTGGATCAAATTTCGAATAATCTCCAGGCAGCAGCTACTTACCCAATGTTATCATTGTGTTAAGTAGCTTAACATTTGATTAACCTGAATTAGATTTGTTAAAAACAGAAACGTTATGAAAGAAAAGAAGGCAGCAGAAAAAGGAATCACAAAGAAAGAAATACGTTCAAAAATTCAGGATTCTTTAAATCATGCCATTGTAGAATTTGAAAAAGAAGGTCCTTCCAAAAAGGTCAAGAAAGTCGTTCAAAAAGCCTCAAAACGGATCGCCAGCAAGATCAAGCGCGACCTAAAGAAAGCAAAACCAAAAAAGGCGCAGGCAGGAAAAAAAGCAAAGGCTGACAAAGTAAAAACTCCAAAAGTCAAGTCACCGGAGGAGGCATAATCAACCGGTATTCCCACTCTACCTCTTTTGATTATTAGTCTTCTTTATAAAATCAGCGAGGCCGGAGACGTTGTCTGTGTTGATAATATCCACTTTTAGTTTCATCAGTTCCGTCCACGACTGCTCAAAGTCGGGTATCGCCCAAAACCGGATTGATTTTCCTTTGGTATGTGCGTCATTTATTGCAATTAAAAGACTATTCATATCAGCGTCTGTCATTTTCGCCTTCCCATTCCAGTGAGAATAGTTCCGGAAATTTGTGCTGACGATACGCACCCGCTTAAGTTGTTCCGTGGAATAGGAAATCCCTGGCCGACCATCAAAATTGATAAAGTCAGGAAAATTTATCCATTTGGTAGGGTCTGGCATATTACCACTCACAGCAATTATTAGGGTACTGCAGTCGGTAAGCTTGCGATACGGCTTTAGCTTTTCCACCAATGAGTTTAACGTTGCGATTCCTTCCGTTTTCAAATCGATCATTAACGTCAACGTCTTAGACGAATCAGCATAAACCGATCCGTTGTTTTCCTGAATCTGTTTATTCAATGGGTCAAGATAAAGTTGCCCGAGAGTTCTGCCGCTTTCAATTTCTCTTTTTGTATGCGCAACCATCAATTCCCCTTTCACCAGAAAGACATCCGCCTCAATAAAACCAACCTGGAGATTGTAAGACGTCAGGAATGGAATGGGGTGAACGTAATCGTTATGAGCGAAAATGGAAGAAGTTGAATACTCCTGAGCAGCTGCCGTGATGCTCACAAGAAATAGTAAAGGCGCAAGAGTAATTCTCATCGTTCGAAAATACGCAAAACTCCGCCGCCTTTAATGCGCTTTCAATCGATCCCTGTAGTTGGAAAAAATGCTTGACTTTGAAATAAAGCCTTGATAGACTCCATCGTTCGTCACGGGAATGTTCCAAATGCCAGTCTTATCAAATTTCTCCATGACCGACGACATCTCCTCTCCGATATCCGCGACTGGCTCCGGCCTCCTCATTAGCTTGCTAACAGCAATAGAATCGTATTGCATCGCATCAAACATGATCTCGCGGATGTCTTCAAGGGCAATTATTCCTACAAGCTTGTTATCGGCGGTAACCACTGGGAAAATATTTCTTTTGGAATGCGCCACTGCATCAACGAGTACTCTTAAGGATGCTGTCACCGGAACGGAAACAAAATCTTTTTCAATAAAGCCCTTTAGCGAAAGCTCAGACAATACATGTGAGTCCTTATCAAAGGATATAGTTTGTGAACTCTCTTTTAATTTGGCACTATCAAGTGATTCGGCGTTAAAGTAACGGGAAACAGCCGTACTAAGTGCAGACACTATCATAAGGGGAATAATCAATTCATAGCCCCCCGTTATTTCTGCAATGAGAAAGATAGCAGTGAGGGGCGCATGAAAGATTCCTGTCAACGCTCCGGCCATTCCAACAACGCTAAAATTTGAAATTGGCAAATGAGCAAAGCCCGTGAGATTTATCAAAAATGCAAAGGCAAACCCCACACACGAACCCACTAGCAAGGATGGCGCAAAATTCCCTCCATTTCCACCGGAACTCAATGTTAGTGAAACCGCAAATACTTTAATAAGTGCTATGGTAAGCACTGACAACCCTATTATCCATTCCTCCTGACGAATAAAATTTTGTAAAGGACTGCCGGCAAAAAGTTGTCCCGGCCTGGCAATGGCAAGCGCTTTGATCGATGAATAGCCTTCCCCGAACAAAGCAGGAAACAAAAAGATCAGACCTCCAAGTAACGCTCCACCGACAAACAATCGTAAAATTCTATTCTGGAAAAATCCCTTAAAAACATGGTCTGCCTTAAGGAATGCTTTAGTATAGAATGCTGAGATTACACCCGTTACTCCGCCCAACAAAACATAAAACGGGACATTGTGATAATTGAAATCGCTGATCTGTTTGAAAGACAATAATATATCATCAGAAAGAATGACCTTGGAACAAAGAGCGCCGGTCGCTCCTGCGATAAGCAGCGGAATGAAAGCAGAGATGTTCACATCAACCAGCAACACTTCCAGTGCAAACAAGACTCCTGCGATCGGCGCATTGAAAGCTGTTGCTATACCGGCGGACGCACCGCACGCCAACAACAGAGTACGATCGCGATAGCCTAATGGAAAGAAAGACGAAAAAACAGATCCAATGGCAGCACCGGTTTGAACAATTGGCGACTCCAATCCAGCCGATCCGCCCATTCCCACGGTCAATGCGCTGGTAGCAACATGACTATAAACTTCCCGTGACGGAAGAACACTCGATTTCTTTGCGATCGCCAGCAGCACGTGAGAGGTTCCCTTCACGATGTCCTTCTTCAAGACAAACCGAATAAACAGGTAGGTGGCAAAAATTCCGATGGTGGGTGAGATAAAATAAATCCAGTGAAAGTCCTTACTGACAGATTTCAGCAACTCCTGGAGGTAGTGGACAGAAACTTTGAGTAGTACTGCTGTTATACCTGCCCATAATCCTACCAGCACTGCCCCTACTATCAAAAATTGCCGGTTGGATAATTTTCTAATCATCCATCCAGAAATCAGTATTGATATATCTCGAATCTTATCCAATCACGTCTTATTAAACTTGAACACTCAATCCGGAACTCTGAACCTAGAACTCTGAACCTAGAACTTTGAACCTAGAACTTTGAACCTAGAACTTTAAATGAAATGCCTTCAGTTTCGTAAATGCCCTTAACCCGGCGTGCCCCAACGTTGCTCCAAATCCCGAATGCTTTCTCCCACTCCAAGGCAGTGCAGCACTCACTCGGTCACAGCAGTTCCAATAAGCTGTACCTGAATTGACATTACGAAGAATCGTTTCAGCACGACCTTCCTCTCCGCAATATACAGCTGCCGTGAGACCATACTCGGTATCACTCATATTCGCGATAGCTTCCGCATCGTCCTTCACTTTCATAATGCCAATGACCGGACCGAATGACTCATCAACCATCACACTCATCTGATGTGTAACCTCCGTCAGGACAGTAGGTTCAAAATAGAAACCCTTGCCATCTATCCGTTTGCCGCCTGTTTGGAGAGTTGCTCCATACTTTATCGCTTCGTTCACCTGCTGTTCCACTATTTCCAACTGTGCCTCACGTGTGAGTGGCCCAATGTATACCCCAGACTCTGTTGGCGATCCCGTTTTATAGCCCTTCACTTCTGCCACAAATTCCTTAACATACTGATCATATATTTTCTCATGCACATAAATCCGTTCAACTGCGCAGCAGCTTTGTCCGTTGTTGTAAAACGCGCCATCTGCCGTGGCCGCTGCTACTGACTTCACATCCACTACATCATCAGCAACGTACAACGGGTCCTTACCACCCAACTCGCATTGACATGGAACCATTTTTGATGCCACTTTTTGATAAATATATTTTCCTGTTTTGTAAGAGCCCGTAAAAAAATATCCATCTAACGGAAGGTCGAGCATCAATTCTCCAATCTCCCTGGCACCAACAGCTACCGAAAATATGTCCGAGGGCACACCTGCCTTTATTAGCAGACGCCCGATCTCCAAACCGGTTAGCGTTGAGTACTCCGAAGGTTTGTAGAGTACTGCATTGCCAGCAAGCAATGCAGGAACAAACACATTGGTACCCACCAGATACGGATAATTCCATGCAGAGATGTTTCCAATAACGCCAAGCGGCTCATATGATATTTTCTCCGTAAGGCCAGGAGCACTCGTCATGATCTCATCCGACAAAAACTCTTCAGCATGATCAGTCAGCCACTGAATTCGGGCGCGGGCCCCATTCACTTCATTGCGTGCCTGCTGCAAAGGCTTGCCAACTTCTGATGTCAGTATGCCCGCAAGCCGTTCAATATCGGCTTCCAACAACTCTTCAAAATTTTGCAAAATCTCAATCCTCTTTGCCAGTCCAAGTTCTTGCCATGCAGGCTGCGCTGCTTTCAGGCTCTTAAATTTTTTATCAAGAGTTTCCTGAGTGTCCTCCGTTACCTCGCGAATGATTTCTTCAGTTGCCGGATTGATGATCTGCATAAAAAATAGTTTTCTCTATAACACTGACGATACCTGAAGACTCTTTATAAAAGAGTCTCTTATATTTTTTGATAGTCGGCTCTCAGAATGAGTCATCCGCTCGGGATGCCACTGTACCAATAACAAATATGGTTTACCATTTCCCTCCTGCCATTCCATTCCTTCAATAATACCATCCGCAGAAAGACAATTCACTTTCAATTCCCCGGCCGGAACATCCACACCCTGATGATGTGCACTGTTAACCTCACCACCAGAACCCGCGAGACTCTCCAAAAATGTATTCTTCAAAATTTTTACGGAATGGTAACGATCCCTTCCCTCTTCATATTTCGTGTGACTTGGTTTTCCAAACGACGGGATATCAGGAATGAGTGTTCCGCCAAAAAAGACATTGGCTATTTGCAATCCCCTGCAGATACCAAGCACTGGAAGTTTTAGATGGTAGGAATCTTCCAGCAATTTTAACTCAAATTCATCTCGTTGCTCATCAAAATCATCAAGGCCATACCTCTCGACGTATTCAGGCTTGTTATAAAAACGGGGATGAACATCTTCCCCACCGGTCAGTACGAGTCCATGGCACTGCTTGATTAGACTCCCATTATTGTCCGCATAATTTAGATCAATTACCTCAACTTCCGGCATCTGTAGAATCCACTTCCTGTAGTTCTCATACTTTCTTCCTGAGGCAATACCAACGACCTTACTCATAAAGCCTTCAGGTACAATTGCTTGAAGTCCTCACGACTTACCGGCTTTGGATTATTGGGATGGGCAAAGTCTGCGAAAGCAAGATCGGACAATGCTTCGATGTGCTCTGGCTTAACACCTACTGCACTAAGCTTGTGAGGGATATTTACTTTGGAATTCAGATCGAATAAATATTTTACAACAGCTTCACCAGTCTCTTCTTTTAACTCGAGGGTTCGTGCTATTCTCTTGAACTTATGTTCAAATCCCTTGATGTTAAACTCCATACCATAAGGAATATTGACAGCGTTTGCCAGGCCGTGATGTGTGTCGAGTAATGCGGACATCGGATGTGCCAACGAATGCACAACACCTAGCCCTTTCTGAAACGCTACCGCTCCCATCAGGGAGGCTATCAGCATTTTGCTTCGCGATTCAAGATCAGGCTTGTTGGTCGCTTGCTCAAGCGATTGGTGGATCAATGAAATTCCTTCGAGCGCGATGCCCTCACACATCGGATGAGCCATCTTTGCGATGAATGCCTCCATATTGTGTGTTAATGCATCCATTCCAGTAGCAGCAGTGACAAACGGTGGCAACTCCATTGTCAGCATAGGATCAGCAAAAATAATCTTCGCAAGAAGTTTCGGTGAGAAAAGGATTTTCTTTTGGTGAGTAACGTCGTCTGCAATGATAGCACTTCTGCCTACTTCACTCCCTGTGCCGGCTGTAGTGGGTATCGTAACAAAGTGAGGAACATCATTTGTAACATATACGTCTCCTCCTATCAGGTCATCATACTTGAACAGATCCTCGCGATGATTAATGCGAAGTACAATTGCCCGCGCCACATCCAGTGCGGCACCGCCACCAATACCGACAATACTGTCCCGTTTAGTGCCATCAAACGCGTCTGATCCCTTGTACACATCCGACTTTACCGGGTTCTTATGAATATCAGAAAACACCTCAACAGAAATATTTCTGCGTTTCAGATCGTCCGTGATCTGCTTAAAGAATCCAAGCTGTGAAACGACCGGATCAGTTGCAATAAGAGGTCGCGACAAATTATTTTTTATCAGATAGTCTGCCAACTCTTTACTTGACCCGGCACCAAAGCGCACTGTTGTTGGAAAATTGTATTGAAACACCTTATCAAACATCATGAAATTCTTTTTTTACGTAAAACCAAGGACACAACAATCAACGAGATCATCGTCGCAGAAATGCCCGCCACCACTACCGGACCAATTAGATCAGCATCCTTCCTAACAATGAATCTCAAAATTACTATGATTAGAGTCAGAACAGCAACCAATGGCCAATATTTTCGGTCGCCGTTACTACTAGTGATGTCTGCATGCGGCATGCGAAGAAAAAAAATCATTACCGTAAGCCCGCCAACCACCGTACTGACATGCTGCAATACCCTGTAGATCGGAATAGAATTTCCAAATATCAAAACGTCAGTGCCAAGCACCGGAAAAAAATTTATAAATGAACCAAGCCGGCCATGAGTAAAGCCATCCCACAATAAATGAGAGCAGGCCCCAATGAGAACGGAGATGATGGCACCAAACCAGTGAGTTTTAAAATAGCTATTCCAGTTGAACGTGGTGAAGACATCGAATCTCCTTCTGACAATTTGGGGAGAGTTGTCGAACAACTGATTGCGGACAATATTATGAAAAATGAATGCCACCAGAATCCCGAGGGGAAGATCAAACATGAAAAGCCCCGGTACAGAATGACTTATCGCACTTCGCAGGCGCATCCTTATAAAATACTCAAAGTCTGGAATGATACTGCCAACGATAAGACCCGTCATTGAAAGCCATCGCGGAGACATCCTGTAAAGAGGCAGGACAATCGCGGGGTGTGAAAAGGTAAATGGCATTTCTTATAAAAAGCTTAAAGATTTGAAATTAATTGTCACAAAAACACCACGGCACCAAGGTGAGCATCTAGATAATTTCAAAATAGCGCTTATACTCCCAATCTGTTACGGCCTTTAAATGTTGCTTCCATTCCCATGCCCTGGTCTGCGTGAAATGTTCGACAAACTGCTCGCCAAAAATTTCCTTTGCCTCTTTGGAATCTTTCATTGCTGTTGTTGCGGCTTCCAATGTTCCTGGCAGTACACCATTTGAAAAATCACGATATCCATTTCCTAAAGTTGCAGGCTGCCTGAGTTTCATCTTATGTCGGATGCCATATAGACCTGACCCAAGCGCAGCCGCTATCGCCAGGTAAGGGTTAGCATCCGCTCCTATCACACGAGTTTCCAAACGGCATGATTTGCTGCTGGTATTTAAAACACGAAGCGCCACCGTCCGGTTGTCAACTCCCCAGGTAAGGGTCGTTGGTGCCCAGGCTCCTTCCACCAATCGTTTGTAACTGTTGATCGTGGGAGCAAACATCGGCAGAATGTAGGGAAGGCAATGCAACTGACCCGCGATATAGGAACGAAGCGTGTCGCTCATCTTAAACTTATTCTTTTCGTCATGGAACAAATTATTCTTTCTGCCCTTGTCCCACAAACTCTGATGCACGTGCCCACCGCATCCAGGAAGGTCTTCACTGATCTTCGCCATGAATGTCGCCATGATTCCATGCTGATAGGCAATTTCTTTTACGCCAGTCTTGAAAAGGGTGGCTCTGTCAGCCGCCTCAACTGCTTCGCAATAAAGAATAGCCGCTTCTAAAACGCCGGGTCCGGTTTCCGTATGCAAACCCTCCAGTGGCACGTCGAATTTCTTCATCATGTCAAACAGATCGGTGAAGAACGGATTTTGCAACGTGCTCCTCAAAATAGAATAGCCAAACATGCCCGGTGTGATTGGCGTCATGTCTTTGTACTTCTTGTCGCGTGCTGACTGAGGCGTCTCGGCAAAATTAAACCACTCAAACTCCTGGGAGAAGATGGGCACAAATCCCGCCTTGACGGAATCACCCACAATCTTTTTTATTAATTGTCGCGGACATACCGGTGATGGTTTTCCTTCCGGCTCCATGATCTCTCCAAGAAAAAAAGGAACATCGTGTTCCCACGGAATTTTCCTGAAAGTAGTAAGGTCAATCCGAGCCGGCGTATCCGGATAGCCTGTATGCCAGCCCGTGTAGGCTACGTTGTCGTAAGCAACATCATTCGAATCCCAGCCAAAAATCACATTACAGAATGCGCTTCCGGATTCGATCGAGGAAAGGAATTTTTCAGTAGACACATATTTTCCCCGAAGAATTCCGTCCATGTCCGGATAGGCAATCTTCACCTTTCCGGAAGGATGATTTCTTACATAGTCAAGGATGGCTTTTGTTGTCATAAATTAGTCGGTTCAGCCGGCGGTCACTTACGGAGTTTAAATATACCAAAGCACACGCCGATTATAAGCAGGTAAAATGAACATAAGGTTAAATTGTAAACGGCAACGGCTCCCAGAGCGATCAACGCGATCACTAATGCGATGATCGGAAAAATCGGATACAGTGGAACCCTGAAAGGCCTTTCAAGACTTGGTTCCTTTTTGCGAAGAACCATCAACGATACCATTGAAATGCAATACAGTGTTAGGGCTCCAAATACAGAAATTGTGATCACTTCCGCTGTTCGTCCTGTAAAGAGGGCCAATAGTCCAATGACCATATTCACGATGAGCGCATTCGCCGGAGTCTTGAATTTCGGATGAACTTTGCCAAGGTAGGATGAACGAATAACGGTCTTCCCAAACTCGTAGCTCGTGCGACCCGCTGCGAGCATAAGACCATTGAACGAAGCAACCAATCCAAACAGTCCAACAATAACGAGGATGTTGTAGAAGACGTTGTCATCACCATTGACCTGCTTCATTGCCATCGGAAGAGGTGAATCGGATGTGGTTCCATCCATTTGGTATATGACCGACTCCCAGCCCCCGGCTCCTACCGAACCTGCAAATGTGAGGAGGCAAAGTGCAATCAGAGTGAACAACGCCGAAAGAAATCCCACAGACATTGTGCGCGTTGGATTTTGTGTTTCCTCTGCCAGGTTGGCCACTCCTTCAACGCCAAGAAAGAACCATATCGCAAATGGTATGGCAGCAAATATTCCCGCAAAGCCATGTGGTAAAGGATTACGCGTAAGGTTAGTCCACTCAAAGTGAGGCAAAACAATTCCACTGAATAATAACAGTCCACCAACTGCCACCACTGTCACGAAGAGCTCAAAGATAGCGGCTGCCTGAAGTCCGTAGGTATTCAATGCGGTAAAGATCACGTAGGCTGCCACCGAAAAAAAAATCACCGGCAGTGAAGGAAAAAAAAGGTGGATGTAGGAGCCAATCCCAAAAGCTATAGCTGGCGGAGCGAAAATGAATTCGATATTCTGTGCCATGCCAGTAATGAATCCAGCATCTTTTCCAAGCGCGCGTGAAGCATAATCAAACGCACCACCTGCTTTCGGAATAGCGCAGGCGAGCTCGGCATAACTGAACGTGAAGGTTATGTACATCACGATCACAAAAGCAGTTGCGATCGCTAAACCAAGGGTACCGCCCTGCTCAAGCCCAAGATTCCACCCGAAGTAATTTCCAGAGATAACGTAGCCGACACCCAATCCCCAAACCATCGCCGGTGTAAGAATGCGTTTGAGCTCCGTTGATGGATTGGTCAATGATTCGAATTATGATCGAGGATAAAGCTACGAATAATGTGGCGAAGTGTTGAAGTGCGGAAGTGTTGATGTAGACCGCTCAATAAAAAAAGCCGTCCCAATCAAGGAACGGCTTCTGATATTTCAGAATAATGAATTAATCCAACAGTCCAAGAGTCTTCATGTGCTTGGTGATGCGGGCAACCTGCGGTTGGTTGTCGAGATCTTGATAGATCGCCATGAGGTTATCCAGCACCTTTCCATCATCAGGACTAAGCTTCTCCGCCTTTTCCCAATAAGGTAAAGCAACCTTCAGTTTTTCAACATAGATCTTATCCAATTCAAAACGTTTCTTCTTGTCCTCAGCAGTGATGCCAAGCTGATTCATCTGCTTTTTCACTTCCTTCGCATCAAGATAAACAATATCGGCTACGCCAAACGCCGCATCAAAGTATTGACCGTCCAGTTTCGAGGCCTCCTCATACGCTTTTCTTGCTGAAGGAAAGTCTTTCAGTTCGCTGTTAATAACACCAAGATAGTACCATGATTCCTTGTTAGTAGGATCTGCTTTTATCTGTTTTTCCATAGCGGCCTTCGCATCAGGAAGGCGATTCATCTTCACATACAAATCAAGCTCATACTTTGGCAGGTCAGGATTGTTCGGCAGTCTTGTCTCTCCGTCTTTCACCATCTCCAACGCCTTCTCATTATTTTTCAGTTTATCACGGTAAATGATAACTCGCTGAAGATATGCATCCGGATCTTTTCCACCTTTATCAACATAACGGTTAAGCAGGTCGATCGATTTTTCCCACTCCTCTGCAGACCATCCAAAATACAAACCACCATTTTTTAGAATTGAGGTGTCATTCGGAATGTAATACAGGGTTTGCTCAGTAAGCTCGAATGCTTTTTTGAAATTCTTTTTGTCTTTGTATTCTATATATGCTTTATTGAAGACCTTCTGCGCGATATAAATATTTACATTTTCAGTAAGCATGGGGATCTGTGAAACTGGATCGGTAATGAAATAAGCAGCTTTAGGATCAATTTCTTTAGCCTTTTCAAACGCTTCTTTTGCTGATGCAAACGCGTTGGCATCAAGGGCGTTGAATTTTGCATTCGTGCTCGTATCAATGGCCGCATAGACCAAGCCCTTCATGTACCACGCTTTGGCCGCATTCTTTGTTGGCTGACCTTTCTTATCAACCATAAATTCCTGAGACCCGGTAGTGGCATCGATAATAGTTTTTGCTTCGTCAATCTTGTTTTCTCTAAGTGCCTTCTCCGCTTTCGGAATACTCGGCTTCACCTGAGAGAAGACCATCACAGGGATAGCCACAAAAAGTATTACAACAATCTTTTTCATTTTCAATCGATTTATATTTCAGTTTGATTTAAGTTCCCATTTTCCACTTCTTCAATCTTCTGGATCTTTTCCACAGAAGAAATTGAATCATCTTCATTAAGGCGAATAAGGCGTACGCCCTGCGTTGCGCGACCCATCACACGAAGCTCCTCCACTTTAATCCGTATACTTATTCCAGAGCGGTTTATAATCATCAGATCATCGTTATCGCCTACCTGCTTTATTGCAACAAGCTTGCCAGTTTTATCGGTGATATTGATAGTTTTTACGCCTTTTCCACCCCTTCGGGTAATCCGGTAGTCATCAATCGAAGAACGTTTTCCGTATCCTTTCTCAGAAACCACCAGCAAGTTAGCATCTTCATGATTTATGCAAACCATACCAATCACTTTATCCTCCGTGCCTTCGAGGGTCACTCCCCGAACGCCAGCGGCCGTCCGGCCCATAGGGCGTACATCCGATTCGTTGAAATGAACCGCTTTACCCCCGCTTTTTGCAATAATAATGTGGTTCTTCCCATTGGTAAGGGCTGCCTCCAGCAATCGGTCGCCTTCATGGACGGTAATGGCCGTAATTCCATTCGCACGGGGGCGGGAGTAGGCCTCCAGGGAGGTCTTTTTGATTACTCCCTGCTCAGTACAGAGGATTACAAAATTCTCATTCACGTACTTCTCATCTTCAATGTTCTTCACATTGAGAACCGCACGCACGGAATCTCCCGGCTCGATATTCAGTAGATTCTGAATAGCCCTGCCTTTTGACGTCTTGGTTCCTTCAGGAATCTCATAAACCTTCTTCCAGAACACCTTACCGAATGCCGTGAATATCAGCAGGTAATGATGAGCGTGGGCAACAAATAAATGCTCTGTAAAATCATCCTCTTTGGTTGAAACTCCCTTCGAACCCACACCTCCACGGCCTTGCGTTCGGTACTCTGAAAGCAACGTCCGCTTCACGTAGCCCTGATTAGAAATGGTTATGACCATTTCTTCATTAGGGATCATATCCTCGACGGTAATATCATCCTCGCTGGCAACAACCAATGTCCTTCGTTCATCACCATAGCGTTCCTTCATCTCGGCCAATTCTCCCTTGATGATATCCATTCTTTTGGTCTCGCTACCTAATATTTCATTAAGATGATCGATAAGGGCTTTGACTTCCTTGTACTCGTTTTGAATTTTCTCTCGCTCCAGACCCGTAAGTCGCTGGAGTCTCATTTCCAAAATCGCTTTCGCCTGGATTTCTGAAAGTCCAAATCGTTCGATCAAACCAACCTTGGCGACCTCTGGATCTTTCGAATTACGGATGAGTGCAATTACCTCATCGAGGTGATCCAATGCAATCAGATAACCTTCCAATATATGTGCACGCTTCTCGGCTTCCGCCAATTCAAATTTTGTGCGACGTACCACTACCTCATGCCGATGCTCCACGAAATAGACTATCTGATCCTTGAGGTTTAATGTCAGAGGCCTTCCCTTAACAAGGGCCACGTTATTCACTCCAAATGAGGACTGTAGCTGGGTGTATTTGAACAGGTTATTCAGTACGATATTAGGAATGGCATCTTTCTTCAGATCATATACCACTCTATATCCATCACGGTCTGATTCGTCGCGGAGGTCAGTAATGCCTTCTATTTTCTTATCATTGATCAGGGCGGCCGTCTTCTCAATCATCGTTGCTTTGTTCACCTGATAGGGAACCTCCGTTACAATGATCTGATCTTTGCCTTTCGCGTTGGTGACGATCTCTGTTTTTGCCCGCACCACGATCCTTCCACGGCCTGTAAGAAATGCTTCTTGTACACCTGATGTTCCGTAAATAATTCCCCCGGTTGGAAAGTCAGGGGCCGTCACATACTTCATCAATTCCTGGATAGTTATTTCCCGGTTGTCGATGTACGCAACGATCCCATCCACTACCTCTGAAAGGTTATGCGGCGCCATGTTCGTTGCCATTCCCACGGCGATACCGGACGACCCGTTTATTAACAAATTCGGAATTTTAGCCGGTAATACGGTTGGCTCGGTAAGCGAGTCGTCAAAGTTGGGTTGAAAATCAACCGTGTCTTTGTTGATGTCGGCCAGTAACTCTTCTGCAATTCTCTTCAGTCTGGCTTCAGTATATCGCATCGCAGCGGGAAAATCGCCGTCGATAGATCCGAAGTTTCCCTGCCCGTCAACGAGCGTATACCGGAGCGACCAATTCTGAGCCATGCGGACCATCGTGTCGTACACCGAGGCATCTCCGTGGGGGTGATACTTACCCAGTACTTCACCCACAATACGCGCTGACTTCTTATAGGATTTGTTGTAGTTGACACCCAATTCCTGCATCCCGAAAAGGACACGGCGATGTACAGGTTTTAATCCATCACGCACGTCAGGAAGGGCTCTTGAGACGATAACCGACATCGAATAATCGATGTAAGCACCACGCATTTCGTCTTCAATATTTATAGGGATAATGTTCTGCCGGGGGGGTAAGGCGCTGGTCTCTTCTGCCACAGTTTATGATCGATTATTGAGCAATATTTTTAACGTGCGAAGATAGGTAAAACCGGTGCAAATCCGGCAGCCCGAACGGGTTAAAAATGGGGGAATTTGACTAGTAAAACTACCTTTTCTGATTGAGGGTAGGTAGCCTCAGCAAGCTCGTTTAAAACATACCCTTTAGGACCTTCAGAAAGTGCGCAATAACGCATTAGGCCACCACTTCAGCACTTCAACACTTCAGCCCTTCTCAATACGGATTAAGTTTCTTCTTGTTCTTACCCTTGTATTTGATCAACCTGGGATGGTTCTCTCCGTATTGCGGATTTTGTTTCTTGTAGATCGGATGTACTCGGCTCCTGTATTCGCGATTGCCATGGGCATGATTCATCTGAATCTTACAATCGGCGATAAAACATTTCTTCAATTCAGGAATACTATACGTTACCCCAATATTCAGATAAAAAGCATTGATGTTGTGATTGATTCCCTTACCTCCTTCAGGAAGATTCAGCGTGTAGTTTTTTATCTCGTAGGAAGGTCTCACAAAAAAACGAAGGTATTCCGACAACTCACGTTCTACCGTTACTCCCCCGTTCACATACACTCCTTTCTGAATCAGCGGCACATCAAAATTGGAGCCCGGACTGTAACCCCCGATCTGGACATCACCGGTAAACAGATAGTCTCCAAGCCTGTAAAACGAAACGCCAAGGATCCCAAAATATTTACTCATCCAGCCAGATGAAGAAGACGGCTGAAAATTTGAAATCCTGTCGCCATACGAGATCGAATGCAGACTGCCGATATTCATCATCTCATAGGAATACCCCGCCCCGATGCGATACTTTCCCGCCCACTCATAATGGATGGTAAGCTTGAATGGAATGTTCAATGCATTTCCCTTGAATCCCAATTTGGTGGTATCGGAGAGTACCAGAAAACTTCCGGGGACCGGAGCAGTTGCAATTTTTCCAAACTGGTTGACCCAATTTGTATACCGGATTGCCGGCGTACCTTTTGCATCAAAAATAGAAGGTGGCCCGGTTAACGGTTGATAGATTCCAAAGCCTTCTAACGTGTGGCTCACAAAGGTGTTTCCGTACCCTGTGCTGAAGCTGAACCTGAAGTTTTTGAAGAGTCGCCGGGGATTCTTTTTGATCTTTGCATAGAAATTTTCCAACGGAAAAGTAGTGCCCTCGTCTTCCTCCTGGGCCTGGGAAACGGTAGGCAGGAACATTATTCCTAACCAGAATATCACCGCGATGTGGAGGAGTCGACTCAGTCCTTTTTGGTTAAAACATTGAAAAATATCAAATAAAGCTATAAAGTTTACCTGACTTAATAATATCCATAGTTTGGATAGCTACTTTCCAGACTGCTAAAGGTATGAAAAAGGGTTTGGCCCTTCTGCACCTGATATGTAAAGTCATGCTTTTGATCTCTTCCCTGCCCGTCAGTGGTTGTGAAGGTGACTTGGTTTGTCCCTGCTTTCAGCGGCACCCGCGAGTAGTAAATACTGTGAGGAAGGGTCTGCCAGTTGCGGGTATCCGCCTTTTCGGTGATGGCGTTCACAATCCCAAGTAATGTGCCTAGCCCTTTGTCATCCTTTTTGAGTTGATACTCTGATGCCTTCTTCAGAGCCACTCTCACGAGGGCCTTGCTCAACTCCAATGTCATACGCTCGTTGAGACATTTGAAAGCGACCTTGCTAACATCCTCAAGCAATTGCAATGGTTGATCTTCGCCATCAACTGTGATCCTTGATTTAGTAAAGTAAACAGGTCGCTCTATGTACTTTGGAAATGCCACCCTGAAAACCTCAAGACTGGCGAGTCCACGCCGATCTTTCTCATCATAGCCTCCCAGATTAAATGGAAAAATCAGACCAAGTTCCTGATTCGCAAATATGATGTAATTATCACGCCGGGAAACAGCAAAATTGATACCCCACTCCGCTTTGACTGGGGTCAATCCGTTATGCCAAAAGAACACTAGGTCCCCTCCCTCCGATGGCTCATACTTGTAATCTTGCATGCCAAACTGCGACTTGTAGCTTTCAAATTCTTCATTCATCCCGCTTAATGTGGCGGTCCGCAAGAGGTCAACCTTCAACTGTTCTGGCACTGCCATTCCGAAGAGTCGCTTGTAGTCATCGTTGTAGATATCCAAAGCATTCCGGTAAGCAATAAAAGCATTATTATAATCTTTGTCCGCATCATAGATCAATCCCATTAATGTATTGATGAACGCATCCTTCCGATACTTATTTTCCGAATCATACCGGTCGGTCAGTTGCTGAAGCCTAATATTGAGCCGGCGGCATTCGACAAGTGCATCTTCTGTTTTACCTAACTTAAGGTAGTTTAAAGCCTTGAAATACAGCAAGATAAGATGCTCATGATCTTCTCCTCTGTAAGCCGTAAAATTGGGATTGGTGAGGTAACTGACTGCCTCATTCATGTAGTTCGTGCGGTAGTCCTCACCAAAAATGAATGCCTTTTCGAAATACTCGTTGCTCTCTTCATAACGGCTCATGAGCGAAAGAAGAAGGCCATTGTTTACTTCATAAAGAAACTGCCGCTTGCCTGCCTCCTCCGATGGGTGAGCCCGCAACGTTGACAAAGCTTTCAGCAGGTCGCCCTTCTCAAATTCTTCATTAAAGCCAAGATTGGTCTGATAATAGGTAGCACAGGAGGTCCAGAGGAAGAGAATTATAAGTACCTGGAAGGCCTTTTTCATGTGAGTAATCTATGATCGTATCGGTAAGAAGTAATCAGTGCTTAGTAATCAATGTTTCAGTTTTTAACGAACTTCTTGATCTCTTCCTGGCCGTACCAGATGCGTTTATTGGTTTCCATGTCGGTGAGAAAAAGGGTCGTCACATAATTGACCACACGTTTCTTTTGATATACATCTGTCTCCGAAGTCATTTCGCCAAACAACATTAAATTGGCCCCCACTTCCAATCCCCATTTGGCCATTGTTGCCGGATCAGCAAAATCGGCTTGTTGAGCACGTTCAAGCCGCATTTTATCGCGTAGCTCATCTGACTCCACCAGATCTGCTACTCCTGAATTAAAAATTGCCAGTTCCATTTTCTTGATATAGTTGTCGGCATCGATATGCTCACTAGTCTTATTTCTCACAAGACCGACGATCACGGCTGGCTTCTTACCAAGCTGCTTTGAATACTCCTTAAACTTCTCGCTTCCCAACAAGCTGTTGATCATCTTGTCGGCAATCTGTCGTGAGTCGGTATCGTTCCACCGGCCGCTGAGGTCAATGGATTGATTGGGATCAATACGCGTAACGGAGCGGGCGCACGAAGTCAGAAGGGAAAGAATTAGCAAACAGTAAATCAATAACCTCATACCCTGTGTTTGTTAAAACAAGTTTGTTTAAACTTTTTGTTCAACTATTAAAATCAAATTTCCTGCCAGTTGTTGAATTACCCTAAACCCCCTTCAGTTGCTGAATAATCTGTTTTGGCTTGGGCGATGAAAAGACGAGATTTCCGGCTACCAGCACATTCGCACCAGCATCCAGTAACGGGCGAGCGTTTTCCAGGTTTACACCACCGTCAATTTCGATAAGGGCCGTAGATTTTTTAGCTAGGATAAGGGCCTTCAGATCTCGTATTTTCTGGTAGGTATTTTCAATGAATTTCTGTGCTCCAAAACCCGGATTCACCGACATTACAAGTACGATATCAACGTTGGCAATAATATTTTCAAGGTCTACAATGGGTGTATGTGGGTTGATCGCCACCCCTGCTTTCGCTCCCAGGTTCTTGATCTGTTGAATGTTCCTATGCAGGTGCGGGCACGCCTCAACATGCACAGTGATGGAATCAGCACCGGCCTTCCGGAATGGCTCTACAAAGTTCTCCGGATGTACGATCATGAGATGAACGTCCATCGGTTTTTTTGCATGGCGCTTTACAGCTTCAACTACCGGAATACCGATGGATAAATTCGGTACAAATACACCATCCATCACATCGACGTGGATCCAATCGGCCTCACTTTCGTTGATCATATCAATCGCCTGACCAAGATTGGAAAAATCTGCCGCTAAAATGGATGGAGCTATGATTGGTTTCATATCTTTTCTGATGCCTTCTCAAAAATAGCATTTAAAGCTTCACAAAACGAAAGGTCTTCACCATCGTAGTGGTCTTCACTTTCAGCAGGTAACTTCCGGGAGCGAGATTGGATAATGAAATGTTGAGCGGGTTGTTTAGCCAACTGAGTGAGAGTGCAGGGTTGGATAATGCTTTCCCTTGAGAATCAAAAAATGAAAGGTCGATCTCCCCTTCCGGTAAATTCTTGAACGCCAGGCTCAGGACAGTGGACGATGGATTCGGATAGATGAATACCTCGTCACCGGATTTATTTGATTCGAGATAGTTCTTCACAGCGATATAATTAGGAAGGCCATATCCATATTGATTTGAAGGACGATCGCTTCGGTTGGCTGAGAGGCGGATTGCCTGCACGATCTCAACGGGACTGAGTTCAGGATACGCCTGAATTAATCCCGCCGCAAGACTCGTGATCAGTGGGGCAGCCAGCGACGTTCCGCTTTCTGTTCCGAGTGAACCATTGGGCAGAATCACACGTGTTCCCTGACCCAGCGCCACGACGTCCGGCTTAATACGGCCGTCGGCAGTAGGGCCAATTGAACTAAAACCGACGATTTGACCTGATGAATTGACAGCTCCGGCGGCAAGTATTCCATCAACGTCCGCGGGTGGTGTGATGAACTTCCATGATTTGTTACCTTCGTTTCCGGCACTCACCACCACAATGATTCCGCGGTCGCGGGCAAATGCGGCTGCACGGGATACCACAGCGGTATTGCCATCGAGATTGGCTGCGGTGTAATCCATCGATGAATCATCGAACTCACTATAACCCAGGGACGATTGAATGATATCGGTGCCTGCACTGTCCGCTTTCTCCGCAGCAAAAAGCCAGTTGTATTCTTCAATGCGATACTCCGATGTAACATCTTCTGTCACGAAAAGCATGTACGATGACTTGAACGCTCCGCCGGTAAAGCTGCCAATAGACTGAGCGGCAATAACCGAAAACACTTCAGTTCCATGCTTGTCAAACTGGTACACATTCCCCGAGTTGGTAACATAATCCTTTGTCAGCTTCATCCGGTTATCCAAAAAAATAGATTGAAATGATCCCGCCGTGTTGACTCCTGGGAATCCTCCGTCAAGTATGCTAACCAACACACCATCACCGATAAATCCATCTGACTGCATCGTGTCGAGACCCAGCATCTGGAGCTGTGTCTGTGTTGCTTCATCTGATGTTGTTACATTTTTTTGCTTCAATTGTTTTTGACGGCCGCCAAGCAAGCGCGTCCCGGGAGCGACCAACTCGGTCCTTAAAACAGTTGGTAATAACGCGATCATATCGATAACGGTTGGTGAAGCCTCAACCAACACTGCATTCATCCATCGCGACGTAAAAAATGTTTTTGCCCCTGTTGACTTAATCTGAGAAACATAGGATGGAGTGACCGGCAGATCATCTTTATTTATCGTTACCCCGCTGTGCGATCTTCTGGCGATAGCCCGGGCAGACAGGAATTGTTCGGGCTGACCAATGGAATATGGATTGCTGTTCTTGTCCTTAAAAAAAACAATATAGCGGTTATCCTGCGCTTGCACTGAAAACGAGAGGATCGACAATATCAGCACAAGTCTACAGGCCGCCATAGTCTTTTATGGTTTGTTTGATAACATTGCCATTCTCTACAATTTGCTTGTTAATACAGTCCCCCACAGTGCAGTATTCCAGAATTGTTTCTTCATGATAGACAAGGCCTACTGATTTGGCATATACCGATTTCCTGACATCCTGCTTAACGACCGGATCGTTGTCGTTATTTTCAATAATAGTAACTGAATCTTCAAACGACACGCCAGTAGTTTCAAATCGCTTCATCCAGTCGGACAATAAATAGTTTTCACATTTTAGCGTCCCGTCAGGACAAAGATCGGATCCTCCGAGCGAATTGAATGTGTTGCCGTTCCAGCTTTTACCTTCCGAAAAAGGGAAAGCCAACTCCAGAAAGATTGTATTTCCTTTTTGAAGTATTCCCTGAAACTGGTTTTTGCGCGCTGACCATGTCTCAATGGCGGTCCAGGGTTGTGAGGAGTTTACCCGCTTAAAGCGCTGCAGCACATAATTGATTTCTCCTCCGGAAACAATGGAATCCGTGATCTCGGTTTTAAGCTCAAAGGTTGAAGTAGATTGACCACCAAGTTGGGTGATGGTCGTTTGACTTACGTCATATATCCAAAACGTTCCAACCTTAAGTGGAAAGTACTCGGCGCCGGTAATTTTGGGTCGTACATCTCGCGATTGACAGCCCAGCAACAGCGCCAGGAAAAGAAAAATGGTCTGATTCAGCCTCAACACAACAAACTTATTCACAAAGTTATTTTTTCTTTTTGATATTTGACCATGTTGCAAAAGCCCCTCTTGTATGTAAGCAGGATAACCAACCTCGGTGACGCCCGATACTGTGCGGGCATGGGTGTGGATATCCTTGGTTTCTCTATTGATAAGGAAAATGAGGATTTTGTAAGCCCAAAGAGTTACCAGGAGATGGTAGGATGGATCTCCGGCCCACGTCGTGCGGTGGAGATTTCTGCGGGTTCCGCGTTAAACTGGGAACAGGTTATTGAAGAATATAAACCAGACCTTATTCACATTACGTACTCGATGACCGAGAATGCCAGCTTACCAGATCTTCCGGTGGTTCTGGAGTTGACATTTAAAGAATTGTTAGCACATGGCGAGCGATTCAATCGCCTCAATCTTAATCTTGAACTTGTAATCATTACCGACCTTCCTGAGACAGCAACAAAGAAAGAAATGATGATCGATCCTCATCCCGTTTTATTGTATCTGGAAAAAGATATTTCATCGCTTGAAGATCTTCTGGTGAAAACAGGCGCAGCGGGATTCGCATTAAAGGGCACACGTGAACTGTCGCCGGGATTGAAAGACTATGATCATTTGTCGAAGATCCTGGAGAAGTTGGATAAGGAGAGTTAGTGATGGAAATGTATCTCGCCCCGTTGGGGCTTGTTTTGTTCGTGCGCTTGATGCGGCGCTGCGCTTTGCACAGCGCCGATAAATCTCGGCCCGTTGGGCCTGATACGATCTTTCTTTATCATTTTATAAGCCCCAACAGGGCGAGATTAATAACATCAATATCGTTCGTCGTCGAGCCCCATAAAGTGATTCAATCATTTTCCATTCTTATATTTTATAAGCCCCAAAGGGGCGAGATTCTATAGCCAGGCCGAAGGCTTGGGCTTCAAGAGCAAGCATGCACCAAGCCCCAACGGGGCGAGATTCTATTGCCCAGGCCGAAGGCTTGGGCTTCAAGAGCAAACATGCACTAAGCCCCAACGGGGCGAGATTAATCCCAAATATATCGTTCATCGTATGGAATCTCATTTTTTATAAGCAGCGCTAGCACCTCCTGTTGATATGTTTGTTTTTTATGATGCGCTCGTTGATTTTGAACGTATTCAATTAGTCTTTGAAGATCAGCGGGATTAACAGACACAGCATAATAGCCGCCTTGCCAATAAAAATTTTTCAACCGATGATCCTTCGTCTTTATCCATTTGGAGGACGATGCTTTTAAATGTTCGATCAAGGTCATCAATGCAATTTTTCGTGAAAGAGAGCAAACGATGTGGACGTGATCATCGTATCCTCCAATTTTGATGGGATGGCATTCATGATCATTACAAATTCCCGCCAGATAGCTGTGAAGTTCTCCTTCTATTTCCAATGAAATTAATGGCTCGCGGTACTTAGTGCTATAAGTAATGTGGAGATAATTTTTAACGAGTGATTGTGGCATAGCATTTACTTTTTGCTGAATGTAAATGTTGCTAAATCCAACATAAACTTGATGAATATTGAATGTATGTTTTCCTGATGAAATTTTGAAAAACAAATCTCGCCTCGTTGGGGCTTGTTTTGTTCGCGCACTTGATGCGGCGCTGGGCTTTGCACAGCGCAGATAAATCCCGGCCCGTTAGGCCTGATACAAAATAACTATCATGATCCTTTTAATTTGCAAAGCCCGAATGCGGCGAGAGTTGATTGCTCTATAGCTCTTCATACATTAGACTTTTATAAGCCCCAAAGGGGCGAGATTCTATAGCCAGGCCAAAGGCTTGGGCTTCAAGAGCAAACATGCATTAAGCCCCCACGGGGCGAGATTTTTTTCCAGGCCAAAAGGTCTGGCCGGGATACATCAGAAGTTACTAGTCAACGTTTCCCCATAAGTACCGCCTTTACCTTCTTCGTCAATGAACCAATCCCATTGATCTTCTCAATAAAATCATTTCCACCAATACTCAAAGCCGCTGTTCTATAGTACGCTTCTGATTTGGCCGTAAGGAAAAAAATTATCGTGTCTTTGAATTTTTCTATTGATCGTAACTTCTTGCAAACCTGAATGCCATTAATTTCCGGCATCATGATGTCAAGAATGATCAGGTCAGGCTGGAAGTGAATGCATGTGTCCACGGCATCAATTCCAGTGATCAGGGTTTTAACTTTGAATCCTTCTCGTGCGAGATTATACTCGAGTAGTTCAAGAATGTCACTATCATCGTCCACCACCAGTATTCGGCTCTTCCGCATCGCTCCAAGTTAGCGCCGAACTATTACTGAGTCTTTATCCTGCCTTTAGGAATGTGTTATGAATTCTCCTAACTCCTAACTACTGGCTACTAACTACTGGCTACTGGCTACTGGCTACTGGCTACTGGCTCCTCACTCCTGACTCATCCTCTCCCCTTCACCCAAACTTCTTAAACAACCGCTCCACCGCCTTCCCTGCTACCTCCGGATAACTGATATCATGTCGTTTATTACTATCAAGCCACTTCTCAATTCTCTTCAGACTTCTTTTCTTTACCTTCTTCAACACGGGTACTCCCATTTTCTTCAGCGCCACTGCATTGCACTTTTGCTCGTACTGACTTTTCATCGGCACCACCAGCAATTTCTTATTGAGGTGGAGCACTTCCGCCGGAGTCTCGAAGCCTGCACCGCACAACACTCCGCTACTGTTGACAACACTCTGAACAAAATCATCTCCGCTCACGGGAAATACCGAAATTCTTCCAACATGGTAAGGTTGCTTGGTGTGCTTTGAAAAAATCTGCCAGCGGACGGCAGGAAATTGCAGGAACAGTTCGACCAGCTTTTTGTCGTCGTACGCGGGAAGGTAAACGGTGTAGTGACCCTTGTCTTTGCTCTTTGCTTCCGCGATTGTTTTGCGAACCACCGGAGTGAAAATATTTTTATCGTATTCCTGAAAGTGGAAACCTACGTAGTTGTCGACAGGCGCATAGTTATGAAGCAACCACTCACCGAAAGGGTCAATGATTTTCGGTTTTGGACATTTTTTTGACAATAAAGATGATTGATGACTCAGGCCCACAATCTTGATTTCTTTCTTTCTTGCTGCCCAGGCTGTTATCGGTTCAAAGTCATTGACGATCAGGTCGTAGTTCTCTACCGGGAACTCATTGATCTCTTTGACCACCTCTTTCGAGCTATTCTTCTGAAAAGTCTTATAGAAATTTATGCCGCCACTTTTCCCAAAATAGAAACTAAGGCCTTTGGACTTATACTTTACGGGGTATGGTAGGGTTATTTCCGCTTGTGCACCACTGACAAAAAGGTCAAGCTGACCATATTTCTGCAGTTCGGGAATAATGTCCACAGCACGGGCTAAATGGCCGTTACCAGTTCCCTGAATAGCGTAGAGTATCTTCATAATCCGGAATAGGTAATGTTGAAAGAATTAACGAACTGCTAAGATGCAGAATTCTTTCATTTTTTTAAGGTCATGAACTCATTGACAAGATCCTTAAATATCTCATCATTGTCGAGATTGTCTGTAAATCGTTTTGGGATCTTTATTGACTGGGCGACGATGTCGTCAGAATAGTGATATATTTTCCAGGTACCGCGCGTGTATTCAAGTGAGGTAAGGTTTTCAATCCAATCACCGGAGTTGAGATACATCACTTCTCCCTTGTCGGTGATAATACGCTTCATTTCCGGATGGTGAATGTGGCCGCAAATCACATAGTCGTACCCTTTTGAGATGGCTATCTCTGCCGCCGTTTTTTCAAAATCGTTGATGAACTTCACAGCCTGTTTCACACTGTCTTTTACTTTTTTTGAAAGCGAGATCTTTCCCTTACCGAAAAAGTTAAGGATGAAATTAACAAACGTGTTGATTAGTATAAGCGTGTCGTACCCAACAGCACCCAACTTGGCAAGCCACTTCGAATGTTGCATAGTTACATCAAAGACATCCCCGTGAAAGATCCAGGCTTTCTTTCCATCGAGCGTCACTACTTTTTTGTTGTCAATTTGAAATGATCCCAAACGGAAGCCGGCAAACTTCCTAAGCATTTCATCGTGATTTCCCGTGAGGTATATGATCTTGGCTCCTTTTGCTAACTGCCCTGTAATGTGCTTGATGATCTGCATATGTGACTTGGGCCAGTAGCGTTTGCTGAACTGCCACATATCAATAATATCACCGTTGAGAATGATCGTTTTTACTCTGATGGTTTTGAGATAGCGCAGAAGCTCTTCCGCGTGGCAACCGTAGGTACCAAGATGGATATCAGAAAGGATTAACAGGTCAACTTCTCTTTTTCTGCTTTTAGCCAAAGTAGGAAAGTTTGAATAAAGGTAGTGGAATGCTTGGTAATACGAGATGTTGCGGATTAAGGATGTGTTAAGAATCAGTAATCGGTGAGGCGGTAATCGGTGAGGCAGATGGTGGCGATAATCTAACTTCGTGGTCGAGCTACCGATCACCATTTACCGAATACCAATTACCATTTACCGACTACCGATTTCCTTCTTAAACCTAAACCTCAAATACTTAATCCTCTCCCCCTTCGCAGCGAACATCTCTTCATATCGTGTCTTGATATCAAAGCATTCAGGTCGAAGCGGCGATTGATACACATCATCGGTAGACTTTAGATCATCGATATCAATCCGGGTACTCAATTCCTCCAGGGTGAATTGAAACAAATCAGTATTGTCAGTTTTGAACCGCAGGTATCCACCTGGTCTGAGGACTTTTTTGTATAGGTCAAAGAACCTGCTGTTCGTAAGCCGGCGTTTTATGTCGCGCTTCTTTGGTCGCGGATCCGGAAACGTCAGCCAGATCTCATCTACCTCACCCTCATTAAAGAAACTCTCAACATTCAGGATGTTGGCACGAAGGAATCCAATGTTGCTCAACTTTTGCTCCACGGCAAGGGTGCTTCCTTTCCAGATGCGATCTCCTTTTATATCGACTCCAACATAATTCCGGTCGGGAAAAAGTTTTGCCAGCGCTACGGAATACTCTCCTTTTCCACAAGCAAGCTCAACGGTTATTGGATTCTTTGAGGGGAAATAGAGTTCATTCCAGTTACCTTTTATCGTTGGGTACATTTCTTTTCCTGGCTCAATCACATTCGCTCGTTCTGCAATGACGCTAAAGCGAAAAAGTTTATTTTTCAATCACTTTCTTTTTTAAAGTTCATCAATCTCCCCCACCACAAACGTACTGCCTCCAACAAATACCAAATCATCTTTTTCAGCATTTTCAGTAGCTACCTGCAAAGCCGCATTTACGTCAGCAATTACCATTCCTGAGAGTCCAAACTTTGCAGCCTCAATCGCAAGATGATCTGCTTCCAATGCCCTTGGAATTTTAGCCTGGCAAAAGTAATACGTTGCATCCTTTGGCAATAACTTAAATACTTCTGAAAAGTCTTTCTCTTTTACGATACCCAAAACAAAATGCAAGTGATTATGTGGTATGGCCTTTATTTGTGCAACTACTTCCGTCATTCCATCAGGGTTATGACCGGTATCGCATATGGTTAAAGGGCTATCGTTAAGAGTCTGCCAACGACCTTTCAATCCCGTCAACGTGATCACCTTTGAAATTCCTCTTTGAATTGCAGAATCCGGTATGTCAAATCCTTTTTTTCTCAACCTCAATACGCTGGCAAGTACTCCTGGAATGTTCTTGCGCTGATAACTTCCTTTGAGCTGAGGATCCAGCGTTAGAAATGGTTTTCCGTCAACAGACGAAATAAATTTTTTACCATCTTGGACCAGCGCAATTCGATCGGATGCAAACGAAATCTCAGCTTGCTCTTTTTTTGCTTTTGCAATAAATACTTCTTCTACAGAAGCCTGACGCTGACTGATGATTATCGGAACGTTTGGCTTTATAATACCGGCCTTTTCGCTGGCAATCAATTCAAGCGTATCACCCAACAAATTCTGATGATCAAAGCTGATGTTTGTTATCAGCGAAAGCTCAGGCGTGATAACGTTGGTAGAATCCAATCTTCCGCCAAGGCCCACTTCAATAACGGCGATATCCACATTCTCATTAGCAAAGTATTGAAAAGCCATGGCTACAGTCACCTCAAAAAACGATGGCCGTATCTCCTCCATAGATCCCTTCATTTGATTTACAAAATCAAGGACGGCCCTTTGATCAATTTCAGCTCCATTGATCTTTATACGTTCCGTGAATTCTTTTAAATGAGGTGAAGTATACAATCCTGTTTTATACCCGGCAGATTGCAGAATGGCCGCCAGCATGTGCGATGAGCTACCTTTGCCATTAGTGCCTGCAACATGTATAGATCTAAACTTATGCTGCGGATTGCCGATGGCGTTGCACAGGAGGATAGTATTGGTTAGATCAGCCTTATAGGCAGCAGCCCCTACCCGTTGAAACATCGGGAGGGTCGTATAGAGGTAATTTAAAGCAGCGTTGTAGTCGGTGAGCAACAAAATAAAAAAGCTGCCTCAAAATTAATGAGGCAGCTTCATGAAAGTGATTATTTACTGTTCTTTATTTACCAAATTTGAAAAGCTTAAATCCTGCTGACAACTGGAACACCTGATTCTTTACCGACTCAGACGTCGAAGAATTGTTATTGTCTGAAACACCTAAGTTATACCGGGCATCAATATTCAGTCCAAATGGTAAATCCCATCCTGCGCCAAGTCCAATGCTTACGTCAGATCCCTTAAGTTGATCCTTGATATCGCCTGTTGTTAAACTGCCATTACCGCTGACCACCGGTCCCGAAGCACTTGTCAAAAAGCCGAACTGTGGCCCAGCCTGGAGATTCAATCCACCGATGAGGTAAAGTTTCAAGATAATCGGAATGTTCACGTAGCTAAAATTAGAATTAAAGCTTTGTGAATTGAATCTGATGGTGCTTCCCTGTTGAGAATAAACAATCTCAGGTTGGATAGCAAACTTTGTAAACTTGAACATCAAAAAAGCGCCGGCATGATAACCAGTACGGCTATCATATGCCGTACCAAAACTTGTTGTGTTAATATTTGCGAAATTTAATCCACCCTTAATGCCAAGCGCTAACTGCACCTGACCATACGCTGTTTGCATTGCGGTAACTGCAACAATCGTCACCAGTAGAATTCTTAGTTTTCCCATATTTAATGTGTTTTTACGATGTACAGCAAAAGTAATGCCTATAGTGTTATGTCAAAAATCAACTTAGCCCTAATTCAGGGTTTCTGCCGGTAATTGTGCGGTAAAACATCATAATTTTCTCCAGATCACTTGCCAGGTCATCACTTGGATAAAGTGGATCAGCAACAATTACCGCCTTATTCTTAAAATCGAATCCCACTGGTACAATAGGAACATGTGCACCCTTGGCGATATAATAGAATCCTGTCCTCAACTTCTCCACTTTCTGCCTCGTTCCTTCCGGAGCCATGGCAAGGATAAACGAATCATAACGGTTAAATATCTTTACCACTTGTTCAACCATATCATGACTAGTAGTACGCTCCACCGGATGACCACCAAGCATTCTGAAAAACCATCCAAACGGCGGCTTGAACAGTTGGCTCTTACCAAGAAATTGCGCTTTGTGAATTCTGAGAAGACTTCTCGCAGCTATCCCCACCAGAAAATCCCAATTGCTGGTATGGGGTGCAACGGCAATTATAAATTTCTTATCATGAGGCATCTCGCCAGTTACTTTCCAGCCAAGGATCTTGAAGATGAGTAGGTAGAAGGGTCGGAACAAAAGATTAAAGGTTAAAGATGAAAGATTAAAGATGAAAGATTAAAGATTAAAGATGAAAGATGAAAGATGAAAGATGTAAAACTGATATCAAAAGCTCCTCATACAATTTGATTAATAATAGCATCATCAGCAAAAAACGGCACCGTAACCTCCAGATCCGAATTCATTCGTTGTGCACGCTGGATGGCACTGACCGCGCCTTCATTGCGGGCCCATGATCGCCGCGCGATACCATTGTTCACATCAAAGTGAAGCATATTCTGCAGTCTGCGCTCAGCATCACTTGATCCATCCAGTACCAAACCAAATCCTCCATTGATCACTTCTCCCCATCCTACTCCACCCCCATTGTGAAGCGACACCCAGGTAGCGCCGCGGAATGAATCACCAATCACATTATGCACCGCCATGTCAGCAGTATAGCGCGAGCCATCATAAATATTGGATGTCTCACGATAGGGACTGTCTGTTCCAGAGACATCATGATGATCGCGACCCAGCACTACAGGCCCGATCCTTTCATCGTGGATTGCTTTGTTGAAAGCCATGGCAATTTTTGTTCGTCCCTCGGCATCAGCATACAATATGCGCGCTTTGGACCCGACTACCAGATTGTTCGCTTTCGCGGCACGGATCCATAGTATATTATCCTTTAATTGAGGCTGGATCTCTTTTGGAGCCGTTAGCAGAATTTCTTCCAATACCTCCCGTGCAAGATCATCGGTCGCATCAAGGTCTTCCTGACTTCCCGACGTACACACCCACCGGAACGGACCAAAGCCGTAATCAAAACACATAGGCCCCATAATATCCTGAACATAGGAAGGATACTTGAAATTGATTCCATCCGCGGCCATTACATCCGCACCAGCTCGCGACGCTTCCAGCAAAAAAGCATTTCCATAGTCAAAGAAGTAAGTACCTCGCGCTGTATGATGTTTAATAGCGGTGGCCTGCCGGCGCAACGAATCCTGAACATGTTTCTTAAACTCCTCAGGATTCTTTACCATCATTTCATTCGCTTCATCAAATGACAATGACGCCGGATAATATCCCCCGGCCCAGGGATTGTGAAGCGACGTCTGGTCAGAGCCCAGTTCGATCGTTAATTCATCAAAGGCAAAGCGCTCCCATACGTCCACGATATTTCCCTGATAAGCAATTGAAACCGCTTCTTTCTTCCGTTTTGCTTCCGCAACTTTCTTAACCAACTCATCGAGGTTATCCGTGAGTTCGTCAACCCATCCTTGCTGGTGACGTTTCTGGGCAGCTTTCGGATTAACTTCTGCAATAACCGAAATACATCCGGCAATCTTTGCGGCTTTGGGTTGAGCACCACTCATTCCGCCAAGGCCTGACGACAAAAAGAGCTTGCCTTCAAGACCTTCACCGCGCTTTGAAATTTTTCTTCCTGCATTCAGCAACGTGATGTTAGTGCCATGCACTATTCCTTGCGGACCAATGTACATATACGACCCCGCGGTCATCTGTCCGTATTGTGTTACGCCCAATGCATTATATTTTTCCCAATCATCCGGCTTGGAATAATTCGGAATCATCATGCCGTTGGTGACTACTACACGCGGCGCGTCTTTTGACGATGGAAATATTCCCATTGGATGGCCGGAGTACATGTGAAGTGTCTGTTCATCGCCCATGGTGGCGAGATATTTCATCGTGAGAAGATATTGCGCCCAGTTTTGAAACACCGCTCCGTTTCCACCATACGTGATCAACTCATGAGGATGTTGTGCAATTGCAGGATCAAGATTGTTCTGGATCATCATCATGATTGCGCCGGCATGCAATGACTTATAGGGATATTCCCTCAACGGCCGCGCATGCATCTCATACTCCGGGCGAAAACGATGCATATAAATTCGTCCATAATTCTGAAGTTCTTCGTAAAACTCCGGTGCAAGCACCGCGTGATGGCGTGGATGAAAATAGCGTAGCGCATTTCTCAGAGCCAGCTTCTTTTCTTCTTTTGAAAGAATGCTCTTGCGCCTCGGCGCGTGGCTGATGAAACTGTCGTAAGGTTTTACCTCGGGAAGTTCTTCGGGGATACCCTGCAGAATTTCCTGCTGAAATGTTAATGCTGTGTTTATCATGCTAGCATCTCTAAAAAATGTTGTTTGTTAAAATTCTCTTTGGTGAATTTATACCCGACATCGTATATCTCTTTCGCTTTTCCAATATCAAACACGGTGTACTTGTCGAGTCCTGGTGGTTCGATCACGACGTTACAAAGTCGCTTGCTGCTCCAGGTAATCGCCCCAATCGCCATCAGCAAGGTTCTTTCAATAACAGCCTTCGTGCTTGTTGGATCAAATGTAGGAGAAACAAGATTGCAATGAGACCCGACAACGAAATCGCAATTCTTCGTTAACGGCAGAGATGGTAAGTTATCCAGCACGCCTCCGTCGACATATAATCCGCTACTCAACGCCATTGGATGGAATATTCCCGGAAGGCTGCAGGATGCCAGCAACACGGGAACTAGTTCACCCTCATTAATATAGTGTATTTCTCCCTTTCTTATTTCCGTTGCGGCGGCCGTGAATGGCAGTTTAAGCGTAGCGAAATCAAGGGGAAGATGCTTGCGCAACATCTCTTGCAAGCCATCCATCTTCAGCCATCCCCCACCTGCTCCCCATGCCGGACTCACCGATCGGTACAACGAAACGGTTTTGATGATCTCAAAAATCTCTTTCGGTGAGTGTCCATTGGCATACAATGCACCTACGATAGCACCCGCACTGGTTCCCGCAATCTCATAAAACCTGACACCTAATTCTTCAAGGGCCTGTATCACACCGAGGTGAGCTATTCCCCTCGCGCCACCACCCGATAATGCCAGACCAATTTTCTTCATAGATTTTATAACTCAGATAGTTTGAATGTGCGATCCAACCGCACTCCTTTTTCAGTTTGTTTCACCGTTGCACATTCATTTATTGGATCATGCTCAAAGAAGAGAACGTAATTATTATCAGCAGCTTGCTTAAGAAAGCGCTCTTTTTCTTCCATGGACATCAAAGGTCGTGTATCATAACCCATCACGTAAGGAATCGGAATATGCGAAGCTGAAGGTATCAGATCAGCAACAAAACATACCGTATGACCCTTGTAAGGAATCATGGGGATCATCATCTTGTCGGTGTGGCCAGAAGCAAAGAAGATATCAAAGTGCGAAAACGCGGGCTTCTCTCTTTCCTTTTCATGGATCATTTTCAAATGACCACTCTCCTGCATCGGCAAAATATTCTCTTTCAGAAAGCTTGCCTTCTCACGGGGATTTGGCTTCATCGCCCAATCCCAATGGTCGGGATTTGAATAATAGTTAGCATTGGGAAAGGTTAGCTCTAGCTTCTCCCCCGCTTTCTTCACACCACCACCACAGTGATCAAAGTGAAGATGCGTAAGGAACATATCCGTAATATCCGATTCAGAAAATCCAGCGGTGTGAATTGATTTTATCAATGAATCATCACCATGCAAATAGTAATGACTTAAGAATCTGACATCCTGCTTGTCGCCAATACCATTGTCGATAAGAATCAGACGCTTGCCATCCTCGATGAGCAAACATCGCATGGCCCAGGTACAAAGATTGTTTTCGTCAGGGGGATTAGTCTTCTGCCAAATTGATTTAGGAACAACACCGAACATCGCGCCACCATCGAGCTTGAAGAATCCGGTTTCAATTACATGAAGCTGCATCAATTCATTTGATGAATTATTCTTTTACAACTCCCATCGAAGTAAACTTTTCAATCCGTTGACTGATCAGTTCTGCTGGGGGAAGTTTGGCAAGTTCTTTATACGCGCTGAGGATAGTCGTCTTCACCTCTTTGGCCATCCACTTAAGATCTGTATGAGCACCGCCAAGAGGTTCCTTGATGATTCCATCGATCAGCCGGAGGCCGTACATATCTTTTGAAGTAAGTTTCAATAACTCAGCCGCCTGTTCTTTAAAATCCCAGCTTCTCCAAAGTATAGCAGAGCAATTCTCCGGTGAGATTACCGAATACCATGAGTTCTCAAGCATGAGTACACGATCGCCGATGGCAATACCGAGTGCTCCACCCGAAGCACCTTCACCTACAATGATACAGATCACAGGCACTTTTAACATGAACATCTCTTTCAGGTTGCGAGCAATAGCTTCGCCCTGACCACGCTCTTCTGCCTCAAGTCCTGGAAACGCACCAGGTGTATCAATGAACGTAACGATAGGCTTATTGTATTTCTCTGCAATCTTCATCAGGCGCAATGCCTTGCGATAACCTTCAGGGTTTGCCATTCCGAAGTTGCGCATTTGACGTTGCTTGGTGTTCCGTCCCTTCTGCTGACCAATCAACATAAACGTCTGACCATCGATCGTACCAAGACCACCGACCATTGCCTTATCATCGCCAACGTTTCTGTCGCCGTGAAGCTCAATGAAATCATTTGTGATCTCATATATATAATCTAGCGTGTAAGGGCGGTCGGGATGACGGGATAATATTACCCGTTGCCAGCCGGTGAGGTTTTCAAATGTTTCCTTTTTAAGGTCGACGATTTTCCTTTCCAGCGCCTGAATCGCCTGGGTGACTGACTTATCGCTTCCATCAGCGAGTTGTTTCATATCCTGGAGCTTCGACTCCAGTTCCGCTATTGGTTTCTCAAAATCCAGTAAGTTCATTCGTCGTTCATTCTAAGGACGCAAAATTAGCGTTTTTTTGGTATTCGTCGCTTCAGACGTTCACCGGGCCGGAATGCCTACAGGAAGCACGTAAAGTCGGTAAACTGAAGTCACTTTAGCCCAAAGGCCGCGCATTAAGTTGGAAACTGACTCGTGTTGCCGGAATTGCATCACCTCCGCTCCACCAATCGCTTACAACTAGACACGTAAACAATAAATTCAATTGCTATGAAGACACTCATTCTCCTCCTGCTTCTCTCCCTTAGTTCAACATGGTCCGAAGCGCAGAATCAGACCACCCCCTCCGACGACGGTCAGGAACTCCTGGACACCTTCTTTGATCTTTACAAAAACAAAGGATATGTGGTGGCGCTGAAGTACACCATGTCAACAAACAAGTGGATTCCACCTGCTGGCGTAGAGATGGACAACATCATAGTAAAGCTTGAGAAAGAGATCAAAAACATGGGTGACTATCAGGGCTTTGAGGAACTGCGGCGCAAGACACTTGGAAGTCGGTTGGTGTATGTGAGCTACCTTGTTTATTACCAACGCGATCCGGTGCGGTTCACGTTTGCGTTATATAAGAATGGAACGAGTTGGGAGATTTCTGATTTCCAATATGATTTTACTTTCGATAAAGAGGTGGCGGAGTCGATGAAGTTGCAGGCGGCTGGGGATGGGGGGAAATATAGATAGGAGACGACGGTAAGGGGTAATCGGTAAGGGGTAATCGGTAATCGGTAGATGAGGAGACAGGAGTTAGGAGTTAGGAGTTAGGAGACAGGAGTTGGGAGTTAGGAGGCTGACAAAGGCGAATAAAGATAATTAGACTATTGTGGAGGGGGGTTTTGGATAAATAGGCACAGCGGCTATCTTTGCACCCTGTTTTGCAAGAAGCAGGAATGGTCTGGTAGTTCAGCTGGTTAGAATGTCCGCCTGTCACGCGGAAGGTCGCGGGTTCGAGTCCCGTCCGGACCGCTTAAAATGCAATAATAGCCCCAATTTGGGGCTTTTTTGTTTTCGTGCAAGGTACGGTGCAAGGTAATAATCCAACCATTCTTTTTAGTGATTTAATGCTTCGGACATACCCCTCCTTGCTGTTTGGAGATAAGGGAGTTACTCAACATTAGCTTAAATTCAAAGGTTATGAAATGCCCTTTGCTTTCCCGGCAGAAACTTTTCAGAGTTATGGCTCTGTTACGAGCGGGGGCTTTTTGCCGCGCTTATTGTATTGCACGAAGTTCATTGAAGGCAAGATAATTGGAGGATATCCTGCTTGGACCGACACACTTGAAATGAATGCCCTTACGAATGGGAAACCAATGGCTGCAGCAGCAATTTCCGCAAACTCGGACTCCAAAAATGCATCGTCGACAACAGTAGAGCATTCAAAAATAGCATGATATTCCGTACTAATTTTAATAGACTCGCTGGTGTGATTTGCCTGAATCTGAATCTGAAAAACCTTCGCAAAGACCTTACTATTGTCAGGAAATACCTGGTTGCCTAACTCAAGTTGAAACGTTGGACCATCCTTCTTTGTGTTTGGCACACAGGACAGACTAAAATTAATAGTCTTGAATCCAATAAGTCTAATTTTTTTTTGAACAACCGAACTTTTCATGCTGCCGACGCGTATGAATCCGCAAGTTGATTTTTAAATTCAATTTTTCTTTCATCAACGAGCAATTCGCAGTCCATGTCGACGTACCCTACATTTTTCTTAAACAAATGCGCGTAAGTAAAATCATCACAGCTATCAGACGAATATGTGAAGGACTCATTGAAAGAAGTAAAAGATTCTTGAACAGTCGATAGGTACTCAGACAGAGTTGGTCCACTAATGCCCAAAGCAATAACTTCATTCCAAATCTTGCTTCTCTCCTGATCGGAAGTTTCAAGTAGGATTTTCTTAAAATCAGCTATATATGATGAAAATGCGTCCATGACTGTCTATGTAACGTATTTCTGCGGGAAAATGATCTTCACTCCTGACAAAAATACTGGTTTTTTTTCCGTTAAACAAATGATGATTCGAGGGTCTAAATCAATGAAACTACCCTTAGCAAGGGTAAAAACCATGCCATGCTCAACTCGCGCATGATGATCTACAGCTCTTATAACCTTAAAAGGAAATTCAAGTCTTTTTGTTGCTCCAAGCCTTTTACAAAACTCTATTAGCATACCAAGTGCAATTCTTTTTGTATTGAATGCACGCATAACTTCAGCACTAAGCAAAGTCTCAAGTTCTCTCATCAATCGCTGGTGCTTGACGTTGCCCACCAAATCGAGGTAAACAGAATCATCGCATTTAATTGAGCCCTCACAAATGATATATTCTTCGTCACAATGCGCAACCCCCCACCAGTGAGCAAGATCCAAATTTTCTTCCCAAAAATAATAACCAGTTCCCAAAAATGAATTAGTTGAAATAAAGGGGGCGAATCGTTCGACGTGGTCAGCATCGCCACGATCCTCAACAGTGTGAAATACTAATGCCTGCATTCAACAGTCAGTTTTTTGCGATTAAAAATCAATTTGTAAAAGGGAATCGCGCGGGGAGCTTGATTTAAGTAAACTTGGCAAAAAAGAATTAATATTTCAAATATTATCAGTCGGGACCGGCAAACACTCCAAATCTACGTCCTCATGATACAACGCATACAACCCTTCACGTCCTTCAATCTGTCCCAGGTAGTTTAAGAAATTCCTGTTATCCTTTACAAAGGTCTGATCTTTTATAATAGAAAACTGCCCGGTTTTTATAATCCTGACAACCGTGCCAATTGGATAAACCTGTTCGTCGCGTGGATGCATAAATGCAATTAATGTGATTGAAACAAGAAAGCCAAGAATAACAGGTTGCTTAAGCACAGCTTTTAGGATTTATTTGAATTACGATTAATCGCCATTAAAAAGGGATCATTCTCAACAGCGTCCGGTTTCTGAAACAATACTTTTAGCCTGGCGTGAGGATTAAGTCCAAACTTACTAGCGATCCGGCTGACTATCAGCGTGGCGCTGTTGATCATTTGGACGCATGGGTGTGGAACTGAATACGAATGCCCGCCTTTATTCGTGATCACAACGGTATAGGTCTTGGACTCGCTTACGGTCCTGGCACATTGTTCAATCAGTTCAACGTAAAAGCAGTAACTACGAAGCTGCGGAAGGTCCACAACCTCCAGCACTCCTAAAGGAATCATTTCTGTAAAGAGAGTATTCCATTCCAGACGTGCAACCTCACCGAAATAATCAGGCGGTTCCGGTATCTCCGTTAATGGTTGATACAAATGGGCTGAGGACTTGGTTGCCCTGCACTTTTGGAACGTCCCTTTAAGCTTCTTTCGGTTGTCTGATGTCATTGGTTTTTTACCCCCCTGCCATAAAAAAGTGAATACGTGAAAAATCGGCGGTGATACGGTTATCACAGTTAGCGTCCAGAAAGCGCAGGTACCGCCCTTAACTTGATGTTAATATCATCTTATCTGACTTTCATTCTAACTGAAGACCGACGGGAGGAGCCTAACAACAAACTCCCCCCGCCGTTAAGCCTTCTGTTATTGGAGAGGCAATGGACCTTCCCCCTCCAAATTTCTTTTATAGAATATCTTTTATTACCCCAAAATCTGCTTCTCTTCTTGGCTGCCAGTCTCCGCGAGTCACCGCGACGAAAGAGTATTGTGCGTTTGTTGCCAATGCTTCTGTCGTTGGATAGATAGTAGTTTCAAGACGAGATCCGTAGTAGAGGTTTTGAAATCCTCCTGCTATCAGACAAGAACAGATACCTGAGCTTGTGCCCTTCGTTAAGTTTGTTGGAACCTTTGATGAATCCCAAAGGTTCATATTCTCGACAATGAACGGCCTGCGCAATGGCTGGTTCGTGGTATCCTTGAGCTTCATTAGTGTTTGCAAAACCTTTGGCGCAGTAATGGCCGTATCAGGGTAAGGACAGTTATTGTCGTTCATTGCTTTGATCAAGTCTGACAAAGTATCCCAGGCTGTAATTGCTGCCCCGTTTGTTCCCATCGCAAAAAGTGATGGCGATGTATAATTTAAAATTCCTTTTGGAACCGTTGCTGAACCAGCGCCGAATAAACCAGCATTATCTAACTCTGCTGCAAACGCTCCTGTCAATGTTTGATCAATCGCTTGTCCAATGTTTAGCGAGTCCTGAATAACTTCAATAGATGCCTTGACAGTTGCCTTCAATGCTTTTGCTGAAAACGCTACTGAGCCGAAGGTGGGATCCGTAGCAGAAATTGCGGCTGATTCCGCAAGCCAAGCAGCGGTTGCGTCTGCGGTAATCTTAGCGATTGACTGCTGTTGAGAATTTAAAATATAGGTCTGTGCACCGGCTCGAAACAAAGTGGACTTTGCTCTAACGTTATCAATGAGCATAGCACTTGTGTAAATCGGGACAGTAAATCCGCCCGCCGAATTAGTTCCTTCACTTAAAGCCCGTGTTTCAACTTCATTTCTTGCTCCTCGTAGATAGACCGAAATCAACTCGCCAGGAGAGAATTTAGCAGTCTCCCCGACGTTGTAGTTTCTGCCAATAAAGTCAGCGACTGTATTTTTCTGCGGAGTCTTTTTATAAATTGTGAACGCGGTTGCTTTACCAGTGCTCGACCTGTATTCCTTATAATCATCGCCATTGTCCGTGTCCAGATCGTCTTTAGCAGATCCAAAACGGTCGGTAATATCGCCAGCTTTTTTCGCTGCCGACCTATCCCGCGTAACTTGTTCTGTCATATCTGAAATTTCCTGAGTTAGTTCATCAGATTTTTTCTTTAGCGTTTCCCATGCAGTTTTTTCTTCTGCGTTGCGTGACCTGTTTGCTCGGGAAGCTTTTCCGAAAATTTCCTGCATATCACCATCAATTCGAGTAAGCTCAATCTTAGATTCGCTGAGCATTTTTTGTATATCAGAATTTGCCATTACTTTTTACTTGTCGTTTTGTTTATACTGTTTTTACTTCTTCGTATTTCAATATGTTAGCAAGCTTGCTGAAAAATCTTCCGCCTACTTTCGTGAAGCTGTCGACTTCCTCGCCATCGAAATCAAACTGTTCGTAGTCCACTGACTGTGAAGGGTAGAAATATTCAACACTTCCACCGACATAAAAGAATTTCGTTGCGCCGTTCTTCTTAGATACATGAATTTCTTTCACGCTGCTGCGGTAGTCTGCGTCTGTAAGTAGCCTTGCAATTGCGTTCAACACTGGATGCTGTGGACTTGCCAGAGAATACGCAGCGCGGATGGCTTGAAGTGCATAGGCAGGCCGGGAGGACGCGCATAGTGCAAAAATGAAATGTGCCGCAACAAGCGGATCGATGCTGGTCCAGCCTTTTTCAAACAGGCCATTATTGCGAAGGACTATTGCCGTCTCCCTAACCCGAACCTGCCCGAAATTGGACGCTAAAATTTCCAGTGTTATAAATTGCCCTGCTGTCATAATGTTTTTAAATTTTATGTAAATTTCATTTACTGCCAGATTCAAAGTGTTAACCTTTGGTTACTTTGGTCGATGCGTGGCGAAACTTTGGTAACAAGAGTATTTCCTTTTACCAAATAGATGTTGGTGGGCCTCCTCTGTAAACTCATACGCCTCCAGGAAAGTTTTTGACTCCGTTGTATTGATGTGGAACGCCTCGGCAAATCCTTCCGTCGTGGAGAGCTGGCGAATTTGGTTTAGCTGCTCTGGAGAGAATTGAAGAAGATAGTATTTCATTTTATTCTTACAGGGCTATTTTTTTTGTTGGCTCTTCATATCGACCTGTGACTCGATTAAAAAACGGTTTAGAGTCAGCAGCAATCACTGAAAAGTGTTTTTTTCTTAACTTTGAACCAGTTGATGGTGAACGATATCCAAAAAGAACGGCGGCACTCTTTGCGCTGAAGTTTGCCTGTGTTAAGTCATTAACCTTCTTTTGTTTAAGACTCCAGCGTATCTGAGCCCGCCGTCTTTTGGACATTTTCTTTTGAATAATATCTTTGATTTGTTGGTAGTAAACCTTCCTTTCGGATTCCAGCCAATCAATTTGAATTTTGAAGTAGTAGAAACCGTATCCAGTGCCTTTCCTGGTATCGTGAAAACGTTTTTTCTTTTTCACCAGCCTATCTACTCCCAGGTCGCGCCATACATGCTGATAGCTTCGTAAACTAATACTGCCGGCTTCTGTCTTTGCACAACGCGTTCCCCATCCACGCTCTATGAGACTTTGGATAGCGCGTCGATAGCGCTTGTGTTCAGCTGATTGTTTTTTAAAGTAGTTTTTAAAAATTCCTTCATCCGTTTGAGCCTTCAAATCCAGATATTTTATGTAAAGGCGCTGATCTTTGTACGGTATTGACTCAAAGTTGACGGGAACTTTCAGGAATGAGACTTCCTTAGCGGGGGACAACTTTCGTAAGGTATTGATATCTAATACACCTTCTTTAAATACCTTGCAAAAGTTGTCCACGCTGTAAATCGCAGGGAACATTGTTGCATCGCCAAGTTTATCGCCCACTTTCATTTCATCAAATCTGTGGTGATAACTTCCAGCAATTGTTTGGTCGGTTGTACAAACCGTTCCTAACCGCGCCTGTTTTAATTATGGCAAGATCTCTTTCCAAATTCGATAGGGCCCTCCTTACCGACGACATTGGCCAGGATTGATTTCGTTGCCAGATTTCCGTAGAAGTGAATGAGCAGTCTGGAAAAGCTTTGAATAGATTTAGAATTTTTTCTTCCTGCGAACGTGCCTGACTTTCGTAAAAGTCCAGCGCTCCCTGACTTACGGGTGTTGTCCTGTGGTATGAATTAACTTTGAAATGTTCTGGAAGGAACGTTTTTACTATCTTCGTCATGTGATGTAAGAGATTTGATTTAAACCGGGCTGCAACCCGGTTTTTTTTTATGCGTTTTGTGGTTGAGCTATCCGCTCAAATTCACTAAGGCTTACGTAGGTAGCTGAGTTTATTTTAAAGCGAGTTAATTTTCGCTCACGTAGTAGCTGTTTGAAATAGCTTATTGAAACGCCAGTCTCGGCGCTCGCTTTTTTGATAGTAACAAGTCGTTTATTTTCTTCCATCGGTCTTATCATTTACGGTGTTTATTAGTCCGTAATTGAGATTACAAATAATGGAAAATTGAATAGGTGATAATACCTAGCAGATAGCTATTTTAACTAGGACTGTTAGGCAAATTTTGAGGGAGGAAAAATCACGTGATTCTTTAAAAGTTTTCGAACGTCAACATCGACAAAGCCATAAGTAGAAACTGTAGTAATTACCAATTCAAGATAGTTGTAGACCTGCTCCTTATTCTTCAAGGTTTTAAGCATCTGTTGAACGATAGGTCCGGATAGGCCATTTCTTATCCAATACGCACGTATAGAAGGCGGTTTCTTCATTTTATCCTTATCCAGAAACTGCTTGTAATCTTGAAAGCTAGTTTCTATAAAGTCAAAAATTGGTTTGTGAGCACGTTTTTGAGAAAGGATAATTTTCTCTTTCTTCTTTCCGTTACTCATAATCACTTGTACACTTTCAATTTCGTATCCGATTTCTTTAGCTGTCTTGTATTTAAACCAGGAGTTGTGAACTTTTAAGATTTCGGCGCTTCTGCTTGGAACGATAAAAAATACCTTTTCACCGGCATTTATGGAAATCTGATTAGCGAGTTTCATGTCAACTGCTAAAAACAGCTGGACATGGGCCCTAGCCCATTCCTTCGGCATGGTAGGAAAGCGCTTAATTATTATTTGCAAGTATTTGTCGACTATTTTATTATATGTTTCCATTTCTCCTTTTTAAGAATTTTGTGAACCGTGAACCGATAACATTTTCTGTTTCGCACTCTCCCGCGGTAGGTTGAAATAGTGGGTAAGCAATGTCTTAAGATTCTTGCCACAGATGGCAGCGATCTCCGGCGGTGTTAGATTGTACCGCTCTGGTCCCACTGTTGAGATAAAGGTTTTGCTGGCGACGTGAGAGGTGATTAGGGACGACTTGTCGACGTTCCGCTTTAGGTCAATCCCCCCTTTGTTTGAAACTATTGACATAACGGTGTCAATCTTGGCATTTTTGCAAACAGTCTTTATTGTCTTGTTCAAGTCTTGTTCGGTGATTCTCGGCGCTGCCCCGTTATGCCGGTCGAGAATAGCTTTTGACTGCGGCGATAAAGGAATAAAAACATCTTTACCTGTCTTTGTTTGCCGAATGCGTATTTCGTTATCAATAATTGAATGCGCAGTAATCCGTTTTAAATCGCTTATCCGCTGCCCGGTGTAGCAACCTAACAGGAACATATCCTTTGCCCGGATCTCGTCGGTGGTATAAACCTCTACCGCTTCAAGTGCTTCCAATTCCTTGACGTCGAGGCAGATAATCTGTTTAGTAAAGGTTCGTAGTTTAATCTTGGAGGTGTCAAAATCTATGTACTTCAGGAACCACCGTAAATGCTTCATACGCTTGCCGTGTGTGGAGTTGCTTAGCATCTTCTTCTCCTGGAGATAACGCTCGTACCGAGTTACAACTTCCTGAGTAAGTCCCTTGCGATCAAGGCCACCCTGTCCGCCCTTCTTTAAATATTCTGTAAAGGCATTGATTGATTCCGTGACAGTTTTTTGAGTGGAGCGCCTATACTTAAATAATTGTGAGATTGTCCAGTCCTCAGCCAGTGAACTGACTCCCTTGGCTTCCTGCTTCCGTACCTTGTCCCTAACCTGCTTATCGCCCTGGTGCTGGTTCAGCTTTCGGATGTAGGCCGCTTTGATATTGAAGGGTGTAACGTCTTCCTCCTGGACCTCTAGTAGTTTACGTACCTTATCCACCTCCACCCATACCCGTGATACCTTGCTGAGGATATCACCCTTTGGCTCCTTCCGATTAGCATCCCATTGATCAAGAGTAACAGATTGACCGGTGGGGATTAGTTGCGTGTCATCGCTTGAGTAAATGGCCACATACACAAGGTATTTATCGTGATTCTGGCTCCTGCGCTTAATTAGATACCGTATTTCCATGCAATAAAGATAGAAGCGTGCAAGGTAGCGTGCAAGGTTTAGGAGGTTTTAATTGTTCTTAAACGACTTGAAAACGGCTATTATTGGTTTAAACACGGCTGATGCATCGATTTGGCAGTCCCGTCCGGACCGCTAAAAATGCATAATAAGCCCCAATTTGGGGCTTTTTTGTTTTTTGGTAGACCTATGGGTAAACTTAGGAGGTGCCCTTCTTTCGAATTGTTTATCGCTTTGGGCATGGCCTTAATGGCGACTATATATATGACTAGGGACAAACTACAGTATAGAATACTGCTATTTGGGTATATTGTATCCACTACATCTCTTGAATATCCGTGCCGTCAGGATTTGCTGTACAAATTGAACCAACATTTATTATACGATTCTCAAATCGGATGAATAGAATATCTTTTCCGTCTGGTGAATTTCTAGGATTTGTGTAGGAGAATTATTCGGTTGATTTTAGAATTGGCATAGCTTTGCCGCCTTCAATCGGAACTTTATACAAGGACGACCGGTCATTGCTGTAGTATGAAAATAATATCTCCTCATCGCGAAACATCAGGTCAAAACTTCCCAAATGCCCGTTATCCTGCTGAGCGTTGCCGCATTTGACCAAAAAAAAACAGCATCATTAGTAAAACAACTTTGCTCATTGGCTCTTATTAAATCTTTCGAATTGAACAGTCGCCGACCAACTCCTTGAATAAGATCCAATCAAACTGGGTGGCAATGGTTCCTATAATCAATTTCCCCACTCCACATTCGTCAAGAATAATCTCTCATCACTTGCCTGACTTGGCCGTGAGAAAGGCATTAACATCTAGCCAGTGTATGAAGGCATCAAACCAACGGTTGCTAGTTCGATTGGGATTTCCTAAACCAAAACCATGACCACCATTTTGGTAAAGATGAAACTCAACGGGTATGCCCGCTTTGTACCAAGAATCGATGACGCCAAACTGACCGTTGAAGAGAAAATCATCGGTGGCTATCGCATTAAACATCGGTGGAGCATTCTTAGGCACCGTTACCGGACCCATGCCTCCATAGATTGGACCGATGAAGGCCAGGTGCATGGTTTTGGAGTTCAGCGTTGCGTGCATAGTGAGACCTGCGCCAGCCGAAAAGCCAATCATTCCAATTCTGTCCGTATTAACACCCCACTCCTTAGCCCGATTAACGATCATTGCGTAAGCGGCCTCAGCGTCCTCGAGCTGGTTGAATAAGTCTTGTTGCAATGGTCGTGGCGCTGATACCTCTTTTGAAGAATCGGACTTGGCTGGAGTTGTTCGTGGACGATTCATCCAGGTTTTGAAGTCCTCGAGCGACTCTGGAGTTGGGTGGAGCCGGTACTTTAATACAAACGCGGTTATCCCCTGCTTTGCGAGGGCTTCTGCCACTTCCCAGCCTTCGTTACCCATCGAAAGCCATCTAAAGCCTCCGCCAGGTGCCACAATCACTGCTGCACCGTTCGCCTTGCCACGCTCTGGCAGGAAGGGTGTGAGGGTTGCAGTGGTGATGTTACGAGCCATCGGGTCGCCCCACTGGCGGAACCAGGTCTCTTTGGCTGGTTGATCCGCGACACCACCCGTGCCGAGCGGAATGGCCTTCGGCTCTTTCGGTGTGTCGAGTGGGTAGATTGTTCCGTCTTGTGCCAATGCTGATTCAGCAACGATGAGTAAGAAGACGTATATGGCTGTTTTGGGCAAATATTTAAACGTATAAATCATAATGAGGTGATTTTAAATAAATTCATAATAAATACAGGCCAAATGAAATATAAAAACTATACTTTGAATTAACACATCACCCGCAGCGGTCATTAACATTTTGTGCGCAGCTATTCTTACCCAGCCCCTATTCAATAATTAACCGTCCAATAGGAATTGCTTTTAAACTCCACACGACTTAGCTTATTGCCATTGAAGGAATATACGTGTTTAGTGCCCTCCACACACGGCTCAAGTATAATTGTGTTATATCTTACTAACTGATCTTTCGGAAAGTCATCAAAGAAAGCGTTAATAAAATCATCCTTTGTCATCCCAATCTTAATATTGTCCGCGAACACAACATCGCTGTCGTTGATTTCACCTTTAAAAACATATGTACTTCGAACATGGGACGTGCTATCAAAGAATAGAATAAGATTGTTTGAATTTAATTTCAAGATCTGAAACTCAAATTCGCCGTTGTCCATCTTTTCAATTCGGTCGGTCCATAAGAAATTCCCTAGTCTACTTGTTCCTAGGTCACGTTTACTATTAAGTCGTCCAAAGGGAGAATAAACATATTCTGAGCAGGTTGCCAATGACAAAGTGTCCCCTGAACTCGCATGGTCCGCGTTGGACTGGTAAAGTCCAAAACTCTCTTTTGGCAAAGTCCAATAGTCACTAATTTTTACAGCTTTTGTAGCATCGATCGTGGTCGTCTTGTCATTCACTCTTTTTTCTTTCTGACAGGAAATAAAGAACACCAGAATTAAAAAATACATTGCAGTTCGTGTCATCTTTGTCCAGAATAATTGGGCACAGTGTTATGTGCTGCCTTCTTTCACTCACTATTTTTTTTCTTTTGTCTTTTAGAAATTGTCTCAGTTTATCAACCGTTTCAGGATTGTTATTTTCTTTGTTTATTAACGTCGTGGTACCAAATCACAAAAGTTAATGAATCGTCAGCAATCGTGCGTGTTACAATGAAAAAGAACTTGTCCGGGTTCAAAATCTACCACTATAAATTTACAACAGCCCTCTCGATTAACGTTTCGTCCCGGCTACTCCAGGTCCAATACTATTTTCAAGTTCTGTCTTACTTTATCAGCTGTTTCCCTGTCCACCTCTCCGACTTTTTTCACCAGTCGATTGTTGTCAATTGCTCTCACTTGATCGATCATTATGTCACAGTCATCTTTGAGCCCAAATTTTGTTTTCTTAAGATGCACTCTCAATATCTCGGAATCCTGTTTTACATTTGAAGTTATAGGGCAAACAACAGTCGAAGGGTGCGCTTTCAACAAGTCAGTCTGAACGACTATTACAGGTCTGGTTTTTCCAGTTTCTGTCCCAATTCTTGGATTTAGGTCAGCAATCCAGATTTCAAATTGCTTAATCTTCATTATTCAGTTTTTCAAACTCGGCTAAGACTTCCATTGAGTCATTCGAAACAATTTTTGATTCTTTACTCAACTGTTTTGAAATAAGTCTCCGTTTATTAAGTCGGTTATAGAATTCTATCGCTTCGTTTATATACCTATTCCTGTTCTTCTTAACCTTTTTCACGATTTTCTCCGTCTCCTGAAAAATATCGTCTTCAAGCTTTAATGATAGATTTTTCATAGAATTACCTTTTTTGAAAGGTATATACTTTTTAGATATACTCCAAAGGCTAATGGGGCAGGACATGGTTAGATTATAGATTTGAAAGGATTATGAATCGGCCTTCGAATTGATATTCTCGTTCGAATTGGTCGGGGTCGCAGACCCCGACCAACATACCCCGAGCAACACCCCACCCTCATGCAACACTGTTGCTCGAGTCACTCTGCGTTTCTATATTTGCCTAACTGATACAATTCTTGAGCAAAAGACTCTCATATTTAAGTTTGGTTTGCTTGCTGGCTGCCAGCCTGTTATTCAATCAGGTCGGGCTCAATTTTTTCCACGATAGGCACGATGCTCACGAAGTTCAACAGAAGCAAACCGAACAGACTCAACTTCACAAGCATGGCAATCATTGCAAAGTTTGCGCTCTTGATACACTTTTCAATTTATTCTTTCAGCCGGCAGGGGATTTCGGTTTTCATCAATCGAACGATGTTCCACTTGCCTTCTACGCTGTCCATGCTAAAATCGTAACAGTACTCTTCTCCAATGACAGGGCCCCTCCTGTTTCTTTTTCCTAATTCATAAATGAATTAGTGCGACCGTCCGCGGTCAATTGAATGCTGTACTAGTTGGTGCACGTTTGATTCTCCTCATTCTGTTTAATGACCTCAACCATAAGGATAATTCTGCCATCATTTTTTAATTGATCAGAATTCTCCAGTTTAATAAATACGGAAATGAAAATAAATTCCATCGCTATTCCCTTCGGATTGCTTCTTATGGCAAATACATTATTCGCTCAAAGTAGTTTGTCTGGAAAAATAACGGACAAGTCTAACCAACAAGCCATACCTTTTGCAGCCATTTCTATCCCAGACCTGCATGTTTATTCGACCTCTGATTCATCGGGAAAATTTCGCTTTGAAAGGCTCCCGGCGGCGACCTATCAAATACAGATTAGTACGCTGGGATACAAAACATTTTCTAAGGTAGTAACCGTTACCGGTGCCTCGGTAATAAATTTTGAGTTAGACGAAAGTACCACGGAACTTGCTGAATTGGTGGTAACGGGTTCTTCAAAAGCAATTGAAATAAAACAATCACCTGTATCAATTGCCTCTGTCAATAAACTTTACCTGACTACCAATTTATCGACCAACATTATTGACGCTATTGCAAAAATACCAGGAGTGAGTGCCGTGACCACTGGTCCCAATATTTCCAAACCGGTTATAAGAGGTTTGGGCTTTAGTCGGATCTTAACGTTGTTTGACGGGATGCGGCAGGAAGGGCAGCAATGGGGCGATGAGCATGGTATTGAAATGGACAATTATGCTTTTGACAGGATAGAAATTATAAAAGGTCCAGCCAGTTTGATGTATGGCTCTGATGCCCTGGCGGGAGTCGTCAACCTGATACCCAATCAACCTGGATCTGAAAATACAATTTCGGGAAACATCACAACCGAATATCAGACAAACAACGGAATGTTTGGAGGCTCAGCGTTTGTAACCGGCAATAAAAATGGTCTCGAATGGGGCGCGAGGCTCTCTCATCGGACGGCAAAAGATTTTCAGAACCCCATTGATGGAAGGGTTTACAACACCGGATTCAGGGAGACAGACGCCAATGGCTTTGTCGGAGTGCATAAAAAATGGGGCGGCAGTCATCTGAGGTTATCGCTATTCGACAACGTGCAGGAAATCCCCGATGGCAGCAGAGACTCTCTCTCCCGAAAATTCACCAAACAAATTACCGAAGCCGATATCCTAAGGCCGATCGTTAGCAACAGTGAACTAAACTCGTATGAAATCGCCGTTTTACATCAACGTGTTCAGCACTATAGAGCGTATCTGAAAAATAATTTCTTCTTCAAGAACAGCAGGCTGGATGCCAACGTGGGGTTTCAAAGAAGCGTCAGAAGAGAATACAGCCACCCGGAAGAACCTTATCAAGAGGTGGCTGGGTTGTATTTGCAACTAAACAGCTTTACCTATGACATCAAGTATTTTATACCTGAATTTGGGAATTGGGAGACGGTTGTGGGAGTGAATGGAATGTACCAGGTCAATGACGCAACCAGAGGAACTGAGTTTTTAATTCCCTCTTACAACCAATTTGATGTTGGGGGGTTTGTTACCATCAAAAAAGATTTTGGAAAACTAAATCTTGCTGGAGGCATCAGATATGATTTCAGGAAATATAATAACCACGAACTATACACCAAACCTAATCCGGTAAGCGGTTTTGATGAACCCGTAACTGGCAATGATATCGTTGGAGCTGCGAAACCATTTACTACCTATTCAACTTCCTTTAGCGGTTTTACCGGAAGTCTGGGGTTCAGTTATTTAATTAACCAAGCCTGGGCGCTGAAACTCAATTTATCCAGAGGCTACCGTGCTCCTAACATCTCTGAAATCTCATCTAACGGAGTTCATCCAGGAACCAATCTTTATCAAATTGGAAATAGCAAATTTAAGCCTGAGTTCAGCAATCAGGCAGATATTGGCGCTTCGTTTACTTCAAAATCGGTCAATGCCGGTGCAAGTTTGTTCATCAATAAAATAGATAATTATATTTATAACCAGAAGTTACTCAGCAGCAATGGCCAGGATTCGTTAAGCACTAGTGGTAGTATAGCGTATCCAACATACGAATTTCAGCAAGGCAGCATACTGTTATATGGGTTCGAAACCAACATTGACTTCCACATCGTTAAGCAACTTCACTTCGACAACTCCGTCTCCTTAATTTATGGAGACAACAACAGTTATACGGGTAATCAAAAGACAACGGAAACAAAATATGTCCCCTTCATGCCGCCCTTTAGATTCATTTCCGAATTGAAATACGAGTGGAGTAAAAAGAATGAAATTTTCGACAAGCCTTTCATCAAAATGCAAGTGCAATTCACGGCTACACAAAACCGGGTGTTTGCTTACGATAACACTGAAACTCCAACGCAGGGTTTCACGGTGGTAAACTTAGGCGCTGGAACAGGTCTTAAAAACAAAGCCGGAAAATCGATTATTGATGTCTATTTTTTAGCCAACAATATTTTCGACATCGCGTATCAAGATCATTTAAGTCGCCTGAAATATTTTGAACAATACTCTGCCTCGCCTAATGGACATCTGGGAATCTACAATATGGGCAGAAACATTAGCATAAAATTGGTAAAGAATTTCTAAACCAGGGATGATCATGTTCGGGTGCTAGTCGGGCCGAGATTTATCAGCGCAGTGCGAATCGTCCAAGTGCACGAGTAAACAGGCGCCAATGGGGCGCGATTTGTCCCACATTTTATTTGAATTCAACTCATTCAAGAATCTGTTAGACGGAATTTCACAGATTATTGTTCTAGCTTGGGCGGTGAAAACAACGACCAGAGGCAAATAATCAATTGCCTGGCTTGCGGGCCATTTTATTTTTATCCGGTGAATAATGGCTGGAACATGCAAATAGGCTTGGCAGGTGGATGTTCAAAAATGCCAAGGACACCGCAAGATTACACAGTAAATAAATTTCATGCTGGAAGAAAAATCCAAGTCTCATCATTGCAGCAGCATGCTACAATTTAGAAGTTCGTAGAAAAAATTCTACGATAAAGGGAAGTTCGTAGAAGAGTTTAACCAATGCATACCACGATCGATGTGCAATCGTCGAAAAAGGTAAATGACCGCATCCGTTTACACACGCTTGTAAGGGCTAATGTTTACCCGCATTAAGTCATTCGTCTTACAGGAACGTAAAGTAATCCCTCATCATGCTTTCTTGCCGCCCATTATAAAGCTCTTAACATTATAATGAAAGACGGAGGAACGCCTATGACAACGACTACTAGTGTAGCTAGAAAAAAATTATGCCAGACATCTGGACTTGTCATCACCCTACTTTTTTTAGCTTTTACCAGCGGCTGGTCGCAGTGCAATTGTACCTTCACAATCCCGGCGGGATCTGCCTACGTGTGGTTTGATGGAATTTCCAAAGGAGTAAAACCTGGTGATGTAATATGCATCAGTGGCGGGACCCATAGTCAGACGATCCAGTTCAATAATATTAAAGGTTCTGCGACAAATCCGGTCACTATCAAAAACTGCGGCGGACAAGCATTAATCGGTAGTGCATCCGTAAACAACGGAATGTGGTTTGGCGCTTGTCAGTACGTGCGCCTTACTGGCACCGGAGATGCATCCGTCAACTATGGAATAAAAATCGTCGAGACGCATGCAGGTTCTCAGGGTGTCGCTTACGCTGCGCTTAGCTCAGATATTGAAATTGATCACATGGAGATAGCAAATGCAGGTTATGCGGCTATCATGGCAAAGACAGATCCTTCTTCAAACTGTGCCGACGTATCGGCCCTTCGCCCCAATTTTACATTAAGAAATGTCAGCATCCATGACAATTTTATTCATAATTGTGGAGGAGAAGGGATCTACCTGGGTGACAGCTTTTACTCCGGCACCACACAGTTTTGCGGAAGCATGGAGTATTGCCATGAGGTTCGAGGTGTCAGGATCTACAACAATAGATTTGAAAGTACAGGCCGAGAATCCATTCAGGTAGGATCTGGGGTAAGTGATGTTGAGATTTATAATAATTCCATTTACAATTACGGAACACAAAATATCACTCAACAAAACGGTGGCGTCCAACTGGGACGCGGAACAGCAGCAAGATTTTATAATAATTTTTTCAAAATTGGTACAGGGCCAGCCTTGGCAATACAGGGAATTGGAAATGACTATGTATACAACAACGTGTTTGTCAATCCCGGCGAGCAAGCTATTACAATCAATACTCGTCCTACTCCCCTGTCCACCGACATTGTAAACCAGGGATTCGCCGGCGGGACATATATCATCAATAATACATTTATTAACGCAGCGAAGGGAGCGGTTGAGGAATTCGTGAACGCTGCGCCCGGAAATGTTATGTACAATAACCTGATCGTTGCCTCCGGTTCGAACTGGGATAAGACCTACTTCTATACTGATTGGAAAAAAGGAAACAACGTAGCTGTATCCTTGCTTGCCGACGCTAAATTTGTTAACGTCTCCGCTGACGATTACCATTTGTTGGCAGGTTCTCCTGCTATTAATGTTGGTAGGGATGTGAGCGCCTGGGGTAGCACGTTTGATTTTGACAAAACCAACAGACCGTCAGGCTCTGTCAATGATGTTGGTGCGTTTGAATTCGTTGGAGCAGGCGGCCAGTCACCGGTCGCCAATGCCGGAGTGGACAAAACCATCACTCTCCCAACGAACACGACAACGCTGACCGGTACAGCCGCTGATCCAGATGGCACAATCGCGGCGTATGCCTGGACTAAACAAAGTGGATCGACTGCAACGCTCGCCAATGCAAACACTTCTACGTTGTTACTTTCTGCGCTGACGGCTGGTACATATGTTTTCCGATTAACCGTAACTGACAATTCAGGCGTTACAGCCTTCGATGATGTGACGGTGATCGTGAAAATCTCCCTTCCTCCAGTGGTCAATGCCGGCCTTGATAGAACAATCACGTTACCAGTGTCCACCATCAGCATCGCAGCGACTGCATCAGATCCGGACGGAACAATTGCATCGTATGCCTGGACCAAGCCGGCCGGACCGGGCGCTGTTTTATCCGGTAACACCACCGCTACACTTAACGCTTCAGGACTAACGGCAGGGGTTTACACCTTCAGAATCACCGTTACCGATAATTCTGGTGTGACCGCATTTGACGACGTAATCGTTACCGTAAAATCGATAGTACCACTACCTCCTGTTGTCAATGGTGGCCTTGACAAAACAATCACTTTACCAGTCTCCACCATCAGCATAACTGCGACTGCATCTGATCCGGATGGAACAATTGCATCGTATGCCTGGACCAAGCCAGCAGGACCCGGTGCCGTTTTATCAGGAAATACCACCGCTACTCTTAATGCGTCAGGACTGA
>JBBRON010000008.1:0-169595 GCA_038229375.1 Cytophagales bacterium
ATTGAAAGGCGAATCACTTCGCAAAAAATCAACCGTAAACTCAACCAAAAAATAATAACTTTGAACCATCAAATCTTGATCGCTTAGGGGTGGGTCAAACCATTCCCGGAATTAGTGGGTCACACTTCCCGGAATAATCACTGTCACTATTTGATCGGTTGATAGTTTATTTAATGCCCCTTTTGCTGTACCACAACAACCACTGTTTTTAGCTTGCCCTATTCTATGTATTTCTCCAATAGCACCTGTTTTGGCAATGCCTATATGTGGTCCATAATAAATAAACACTGCACCGTCGTCTGGAACATGACTCGCAAATGCTCCCATACCAGTAAGCCCTGTAAACGGAAACCCATCTAAACCACCCATTTTAAAAGGCCCCAAAAATTCCATTGCTCTTGTGGGGTATTGAATACTGTTTACATCATCGCTACAAATACTATCTGCAAGCATTACTTGTTTGGGTTCGAGCGATAATTCGTTTTCGATAAAGTCAATAGTGTGGTTTACATTGTCTATTGTCGTAGTGGCATTCGGATACCATTTTCTGATGATTTCTAATTTCTCTTTTTTTAGCATTTTGTTTTTCTATTATAGAATGATGTTATTCCTTGGTTGTAATGGGTCAGGCAATGTTGTTTCACCTATAATCTCTCTCATGTCACGTTCCATTGTTCGGCAAATTTGTGAGATAGGGACGTCATTTGCACCACCTTCAAAAGGGTTTTCTGTTCCCTCTCCAATTTGGTCAAGAGTTGTAAAGAACCACGAAATTAATATCGCAAACGGAATAACTAACCACACCATATTTCCTTTCATTATTCCTTCTACACTGTCGTTTAGTTTATCAAATTCTTTGAGCATTCCAAAAGGTAGCATAACACTAAACATTCTTATAAAATAGGTGTTTGAAGATGCAAACTGACGGGGATAAGGGAAGTTTTTGATGCGTTCACTTTTGCCTTGATGCTCGTATAATTCTTTAATCGCTTTTTCAAATTCCAAGTATTTTAAAATTTCTATTTTACCTGTTTCAAAAAGTTGAGTAATAGTCCTGGATTGCAAAGCCAATAACTGTACCGTTTTGTTTTTGGCTTTTAGGATACTTTCCAATTCATCTTTCGAAAGGTGTTTTGCTAACTCATCTTCTAACTTACTTTCTTGCTCGGGAATTGAGTAAAAATTTTTGTACTCCATGTTATGTGCCTTACCTCCGTTTTCCCAAGGTCTGCTTTCTCTCATTTGGTAACGCAAGGCTGTTAGCCAGGCAAAATGCCGATATACCAATAATTTTGTAGCATCAGTATCTTTAAAAAAATCTCGACTTATTACAGCCCACATTCTGCTTGTGTTTAGGATAGAACCCCAAATTTGGCGAGCTTCCCAAGCCCTGTTGTAAGTTTGTGTATTTTTAAATCCAACGGTAAATGCAGTAGCTGTTCCCAAAAGCGCAACCACTGTCCAAGGCAAAGCCAACCATTTCAATTCTACTATTTGATATAATACAACTGGCAACGTTGCTATTATAATTCCTTTGTATATGTTTCTACGAGTCCAAACGACAAACTCCTGAAATGAATATTCTGATCCTGCGTGCATTTTTTATTTCTTTGAATTATTAGAAGTGAATTTACTAATAAGAATTCCAACCAGCACTACAGAATAAAACTGACCCGAAACGCCTAAAAACGCTGTGATGAGTTTGGTATAGTGTGTATTGGGTGTAATATCGCCAAAGCCAATACTGGTAATGGTAATGGTACAATAATAGACTAAGTCCATAAACACATTTGCCGAGTGTGCAATAGAAAACGTTGTTTGAATTCCTTTAAAAGAATTAGGATCTTGGTAATAGAAATTCATCAATAAAAAAACACTTATTTCTATCAACAAAAAGTATCCACAAGCCGATGCTGTAATGATGTCTTTATTAATATAACTTGGTCTTATCAGATAACGCATTACTTCCACTAAAATAAATAGATAAAATACACACAAACTTGAATTCAAAAAAAACATAAATAATGAAATGCCACCCCAAAAAGGCAACGCAATAGGAAATGCAATTGCAAGAACGTTAAGCACATTTTTAATGATATTCTTCCATTTGCCTTTTTCAATAAAAACACCTGTACTCGCTAAACCCAAAATAATCATATTAATAGGCCAAACAATTTTGGTATAAAACTCCATATCAGTTAGCAACACACCAACAAACAAATGCTGAATGAGTGCAAAAAGCAGCACCTCGTATTTATAGGTCTGTAAAAGTTTCTTCATTATTGATTTGAGAGTGATGCGTATTGCAATATTGCAGCTGGGTTTTCTGCTTGTTTTACAAGGTAGTCTGCAACATCAGCTCGGTTTATACTACCAATATTTATTCCTTTAAAAAGTTTTGCTTCTACTCGATATTTCCCTGTCAAGGGTTTATCTTTTAATTGACCTGGTCTTACTATTTCCCAATTCATTTTTGAGTTGCCGATTATTTCTTCCATTTTTGTTTTGTCGGCATATACTGCTTTAAGCAAAAGATTAAAAAGCAATCGCATAAAAAATGAAATGTATTTGCCACTTTCTCCTGCTCCAAAACCCGTTAAAACAATAAACGGGATTTGTCGATTTGTTTCTTGCTGCACTTCGACTGAAAGTTTCGCAAAGTCGGAATACAAAGTAGTGGCTTTCATACTCGTTCCTGTCCCCAATGCCACAATAACCGCATCGGCATTTTCAAGAGATTTTTTCAAATATTCTTTTTTTGTTGCACTTCCTTTATCATTGTCAAGTTGTGATTACTTGGCAATTGGATTTCAGACCTTGAAAGTGTGGTTACTTTATGATTTCGTTGCAATGCTCTTTTAACTGTTTCAATTCCAACACCTGCAGAAGCACCTATAATTGTTATATCCATTTTAAAATTAATTTTGAGTACAAGTATAAATGTAGTATAAAAAATATACTACTATTAAGAGGAATACTGGTGCCATTTAAGATACTACCAAACAATTTGAAATGAAAGATAAGGAAAAACAAATTCAAAATAGAGACGTACAAGACGTTATAGATTTGCTGTGGGCAGTTTTATTTTCTCGACTCTTGTTCTTTCCACAATTCTTCCTCGTCCACTTTGAAAACATATTTGTTCAGTGTCCAAATTATGTCATCAAATGATTCACAATCTTTAACCTTTTCTTTTATTATTTCCCCCTCCTCAAATTGAGTTATAATGTCGTCGTCTCTGCCCGTCTGCTTAAAAATATCATTCTTTAGGTCGTCCAGTTTGTAATCACCAATTTTTGTCCACTTTAGCGTCACCCTTATTTGTGGATTGTAAATTGTATAAGCGAGAAATTTAGTCAGTCTATTTACCTTGTAATTTGAGTCAACCTTCTCAATTCTCCAGAATAGTCCTGAGTTGTCATATGCTTGGAAATTTTTGTGGACGCCTTTAATTAGTCCCAATGCGTTAGAGTTTGTTAAAGTGTCATCGTTGTCAACAAGGTCAAGGTATCCCGTTGAGTCGTCCGTAAGAATTATTGGATATGTTGGTCGGTCCGTTATAATCATAGATATCGTTTGTGCATAACAGCAGTGGCGGGTCTTCGAAGCACGTCACTGTCCCACGAAACCAAACAGCTTGCCCGATGAAGCGCCTCGCGGAATCGGGTATTTTGAAAAACTAAACTACAAAATTACACTGAACCCCGCCATTGATTAAGCATTGTTGGCTGCGGTTTTCGTCAACCGTAAATAAATGCAAGGAGAAAAGGAATTGTTATTATAATTGAAATAAGTAGTGCCTTCCAAATTGGCTTTGATCTGTACTTAATTTCCTTTCCAACAAACTTGTCCCAAAAACTCGATGTAAGCCCAAGTCCGCCAGCCGTATTAAACATGAATACCCAGAATGTGTTTGATGGTATCAAATTGACGATCACAATTGTCAGGGCGGTGTATATTATTCCGAAACCGATAACTATCCATTTTCTTTTACTGTCGTTAATGTTGGATGATAAAAGGACTGCGCCAAAGATTGTACTGAATAGTAAGGAAAACGCCCTTATGGCTCCTTTTGAATATAGCAAAGGAACATTAGGATCTGTTACCACATTCTTTTTCCACGAATCTGATGCAACGAATGGGTTGTCGTCTTCATTTTCCGCGTTTTTTCTGCTCTCAATTTTTGAGCTTATTTCTTTTAGTTCTTGATCACTAAAACTTGTACCTCGTCTTTTTAATTCGTCAACTGCAGCTGTTATTGCTTCAGGAGTATATTTCTGAAAACTATTCACATAGTCCATCAGTCCTTCTTCTGACTTTCCGTTCATTACTTCTCTTAAGCTTCTCGTCATAATTGTCTGTAGTAAGTCGCCCGCGAAAATCTCGTCCAACGTTTAGCTTCCATGAAACATATGCGTTTAGATACCTAAGGCCTTTGTCCCAGGTTGCTGACGAAATTTAATAGCACACACTTTAAGAACCTACAATACAGTATATGTTTGATAGCCGTTGTTAGGCGCTGGCGGTCTTCAACAATCCTCAATACCTTAATCAATATGGTCCAGCAAAGAATTTTTTTGTCCGAAGTCACATGCGTCAGCAAAAGTTCTCGAAGCACGATAAGCTAAAGTTCAAAACTTCTCATTCAAATGTTAACCTAACATCAAAGTAAAGATTATTGTAACAATCATAATTACTATAACAAAAACACTAAGACCTCTAAGAAATCTTACGTAATTTTCTTCCGTTTCTTGGACCTTAAAAATCCTAAGCCAAAACCAAGCTCGATCTTTGTCCTTTAATCTATTATAATGTTTGTCCGACCATTTGCTACTGAAGTTCAGCGAAAACAGAAATATCATAATTGCAGAGAAGATCAAGAGGATCAGTTTCTCGGTCATATATCTTGTTTAATTCTCATTGCGGCGATTTACATTTCAGTCCGTTTCTATCTCCAACCGCTGAACTGGTTTGAGCTTGCGCCTAAGCTGTTGTTGTGCGCTGGTTTTTTACCTCTGCTCTAAATAGGTAACGTATCCGTCAACAAAATTTTGTATTAAGTTCCGGTCAATGTCGTGTTCTCTGAGATTGTCTTTGTCAACATTATTCAATTCGTTCCAATTGTCTTTTAGTCTTTCCCACTTTTCTTTTATCGCAATTAAGTCGTCCTCTGTGAATTCAAATTCTTGTTCCTCTAAAACAGTCAAGATACCCGACTGAACCTCCCAGTTCTTTGTCGCGGTGAATAGTATGTCAAATAGTTCTTTTAGCTTATTTTTACAGTCCAATGTCTGAAGTGCATAAACCATTGTCCCACGAGCACTTTTGTTTTCTTCTTTTGTTATTGATTTAAGTAGTGGCTCAAGTCCGTCATTGAATTTATTGTCCATGAAAGTCAATGCTACAGCATTTCTCACAATAGAATTTGACTGCTCAAGAAGTCCAAGTAAATAATCCATATTCTCCTGTCCACCGATTTCAAACAGTCGGTTAGCGGATTCCTTCATTCGGTCCCAGTCGTCTGAGAAGATGTCCGTTTTTAGTTTTATTATTTCTTGCTCTACTCTCATTTTAAAAAACTTGCCGACAACTACTGGCTATGTTCACTATTACCTATACATTCAATGTGGCGATGCACATACATCGCCATCCGGTACTTTTTGTGCACCTTCACAAATCGAGATTGTCAGGTGGACTGCTGATCTTGTCAAATCCCTTTTTCGTAACATGAGTATAAATTTCCGTTGTTATGCTCGAATTGTGGCCAAGCAATGCTTGAATATAGCAAATCAGTTCCTGCTTCAAGCAAATGAGTGACAACACGATGCCGCAATATCCAACGGAGAAACCGGATTGCAAATCCGGTTCAGCGATCCCCACTAATCGGAAAAATTTGTCACCTGCCGTTGTTCGGTTCCTCGATAGTTCCTCGACGCAAAAGGCCCTTTCTTCGGTGTTTCCTGGTAGTTCCTCGATCGTTCTTCGGTGAAACAGGGCCGTTCTTCGATGTTTCCGGCTAGTTCTTCGATAGTTCTTCGATGAAAGGAGGCCATTCTTCGATGGTTCCTTAGTAGTTCCTCGATCGAACTTCGATGAAATTGCCATTTTCCCCGATACAACTCTGATGTCACTACAATGTAACTCTGATTGAACTTCGATAGTACTTCGGTGGAACTTCGATGGAGGTTCAATTCTTTTGTTTTTCTTTACTAGAAGCCCTTTCGGCAAGGTTTTAATTGGCTATGTTCATTACCGAACATTTTGGCAGTTTCGTGCATCTTTGTGCAAAGTTGTGCCCTTTTGTTCCTTTTACGGGCCGCACACTCTTCGAAATAAGATCATCAAAAGAAATGATGGACTATGAAACTGATATCAAAACCAAAAAGCAATTTGATGCTGTAAAATACACGCGCGAGCGACGGGAAAGAAAACTAGCCTCATGATTCAATCCTGTCTGTCACTATTTTTTTGGCCGCGTTCGCCTTTCTTGAACCCGCGATTGCTAAGGATTGTGTTAATAATTTTTTTATCAACGTCCTTTTTCATAGACGTCTCCTTTTCATAATTCAAATACCAAAAAAATAACAATTTGATATCAATTATTTTTTCGAAAACCCTAAAATTCATGACCCGGGTATAGTATCTTTGAAGATTGACCACTCCCTTCAGTTCCAGCAGTAGTCCTAACTCGATTCGGATTAAATCCATTGACCAGGAATCCTCTGATCTGTCAAAAAATCCCTGCACCTGATGGGAGGTCTGTATATTGAAAAAGCGAGGTAGGCCCTGGTTGCTTATTGTTGTAAACTGTAATTAATGTCATTGCGATTAATGAAGAAGGTATTTCTAGCCCCCTGTATTCTCGTTCTCTCTCAAATAATCGCATTCGCTCAACCAGCGGCACCGGGAGACCTTGCGGCATCCACACTATCAGCAACAGGAATCGTACTTACGTGGACGGATGCTTCCTCCAACGAATCGGGTTTTCAAATTGAACGATCGCTGACATCCGGGGGCGGATTTTCGCTGGTGACCACTGCCGCCAGCAACACCACATCTTACATCAATACCGGGCTCATTGCCGGCAAGCAATATTTCTACCGGATCCGCTCAACGAACGCCGGTGGTAGTTCTGCTTATTCATCAGTAGTCACCACCACCACTGGGCTCAGAAGATTTCTAATTGATTTCGGCGCATCGACCTCTCCCACATTATCAACCGGATGGAACAATATCACCCTACCAACAACAGGATCAGTAACCGCCCTGGTGGAAAGTTCAGGCTCCGCCTCCACTCTCAGTCTTCAGATAGTCAAAGACCCATCAAATGGATACGGTACTTCCAATACCGCGGGAAGCAACATTGTCGTGCTGGATTATCCAGTCTCTGCTGCCAGTGATAGTCACTACGGCTGGCAGAGTGGCGGTACGTATCGCCTGAACGGCCTTGACAACAGCAAAGTCTATAACATTCGGATATTCTCTTCACGGATGTCGATCAGCGATTCCCGCAAAGGAGCTTTCACCATCAATGGACAGCAGCAATTACTGGAATCAGCAAACAACACCTCACAAACTATTGTCTTCGCAAGCATCGTTCCAACTGCAGGTAGCATCACGATGGACTTCAGCGTTGGCGCTGGCGCCTCTTTTGCCTATATCAATGTTCTCGACATAGTAGAAAGCTCCGTCACACCACAAGCGCCTAACAACCTTACGGCAACTGCTTCTTCCTCCACACAAGTCAACCTTGCATGGGTTGATGCTTCCGGCAATGAGACTGGGTTTCAAATTGAACGTTCATTAATCACCGGATCGGGATTTGTTGTGCTAACCACAACGGCGGCAAATACTGTTGTCTATTCCGATGCGGGTCTTACGGCAGGAACTCAATATTTCTATCGGGTAAAGGCGGTAAATACTGAGGGAAGTTCTGGTTACACGACGGAGGCTATCGTCACAACGCTGACAGCCACACCATCTGCACCCACAACATTGACTGTCACCCCTCAATCTTCCTCTCAGATTAATTTAACATGGGCTGACAATTCCAACAATGAGACAGGATTTCAGATTGAAAGGTCTCTGACAATGTCCACAGGCTTTACTTTGATCGCCACCGCGGCAGCAAATATTTCTACCTATTCTAGCACGGGACTGGCACCCGATACGCAATATTTCTACAGAGTGAGAGCAGTTAATCCCGGTGGCAGTTCCGCTTACACAGTGGAAGGTAGTGCTGCAACACTAAATATTCCTCCAACAGCACCCGCAGCATTAACCGCGATTTCAAATTCTCCCACAAAAATAAGTTTGTCGTGGACCGATGCTTCCAACAACGAAACAAGTTTTGAAATTGAAAGATCATTATCGGCAGGTTCGGGCTTCGCACTGGTAACTACCACAGCAGCGAACGTTACCGCCTGGGCTGATACAGGGCTTACAGAGAATACACTCTATTTCTATCGGGTAAAGGCAATCAATGATGCTGGTAGTTCACCTTATTCACCTGAGGCCAACGCAACAACCTTTACCAATCCCCCGTTGGCACCGACAACATTGCTAGCAGTAGCCACTTCTTCTTCACAGGTCGACCTGACCTGGAGTGATGCCTCCGATAATGAAACGGGATTTCAGGTTGAACGATCGTTGACGACAGCGTCAGGTTTTACATTAATCACAACTGTCCCTCCAAATACAACAGGTTATTCAAATGCAGGTCTTACAGGAGATACTCACTATTTCTTTAGAGTGAAAGCAGTGAACGCGGGGGGTAGCTCAGCTTATACTGCGGAGGCAACCGTTACCACACTTTCGGCGCCCCCAATTGCACCAACAACTCTAACAGCCGTAGCAATTTCGCCAACGCAAGTCAACATAGCATGGCTGGATGCTTCCGAGAACGAAACAGGCTTTGAAATCGAACGGTCTTTAACGTCAGGCAGCGGTTTCATGTTGATCGCAAGCACCGCTGCAGATGTCACCTCCTATGCTGATGCAGGATTAACTGAGAGCACGTACTATTTCTATCGGGTAAAAGCCATTAACGCTTCTGGCAGTTCCGGTCACACTTCAGAAGCAAATACAAACACATTGGCTGCTCCACCGGTTGGAGCAGCGAACTTGAATGCTCTTGCTCAATCACCCACACAGATCAATATAACATGGATTGATGTATCCATCAATGAAACCGCCTTTCAAATTGAACGCTCATTGACTACTGCTACAGGCTTTGCGTTGGTCGCAATAACATCTGCGAACGTCACAGGTTATTCAGATACCGGCCTCGCGTCAAATACCCGATATTTCTATCGCGTGAAAGCAATCAACGGCGGAGGAAGTTCGCCTTATACGGCGGAAGCGTTCAGTACAACATTTGATGTGTCACCTGCAACACCAACATCCTTAATTGCCACCGTTGCCTCCTCCACACAGATTAACCTGTCGTGGTCAGATACTTCCTCTAACGAGACAGGTTTTGAAATTGAAAGGTCGCTGACAACAGGATCGGGCTTCACGCTTGTAGGTACTACCACCGCTAACGTGACGACATTCTCAGACGCGGCCCTGTCCCCAGCTACTCACTATTTCTACCGCGTAAGAGCAAGCAATGCCGTCGGTAGCTCACCTTTCACAGCGGAAGCGAATGCAATCGCTTTTCCCACTGCACCGATTACGCCAACAGCCTTGTCAGCAGTTGGAATTTCTTCTTCGCAGATCGTATTGACCTGGACAGACGCTTCCCTCAATGAAACTAGTTTTCAGATTGAAAGATCATTGACAACAGGTTCTGGTTTTACATTAATTGGTAGCACAGCGGCTAATATTACAACCTATCAGGATGCAGGGCTCTTACCGGACACGCAGTATTTCTATCGAGTCAAGGCAGTCAATGTTGGCGGTAGTTCAGGTAATACGGCAGAAGCCATTGCTACCACACTTGCTGTTCCACCTGCAGCTCCAACAAATTTAAGCGTCATCGCCAGCTCCTCATCACAGATCAACCTCAGCTGGGCGGATGCGTCAGGCGATGAATCTGGTTTTCAAATTGAAAGATCCCTCACAGCCGGATCGGGCTTCATACTTGTCTCTACAACGCAAGCGAACGCAATATTCTATGCAGATGCCGGCCTCATCGAGAACACGCGTTATTATTATCGAATAAGAGCTATCAATGTTGTTGGCAGCTCGTCGTACACCGCAGAAGTCAGCACAACCACTCCTGCCCTCGCTCAACCTTACGGGGCAATTTTTAACGAAACGAATTTTTCATCGACAACCCGTTTTCCGATCGCCGGCACTGGAATAAGCCGAGATGTCAACAAGCTTGTCATGACTGGCAATCCAACACTGTTCTCATCCTACATTTATCATGACGACCCTGCGAATCCGTTCAGGTACACCTGCCTGGAAAACTGGAAAATAAGGGCAAGAGTGAAAACTCCTGCATTGAATGCGTCGAGCTATGGAATCGGGATTGGTGTGCAGAGTATTAACACCGTTGATCCTTACTCTACCATCATGCGATGGAGCTGGGATACAGGCGCAAACTTCATTTATCTTTATTACAAATCAACTATTTCGCAGCAAATGGTCTCAACGACGAAATATGTCCCCGCGGCGAACACATATTATTGGGTAGAAGTAACACGAGTAAAAGACTCCTTTACGTATACCATTTTCGACGGAACAACGGGAACAACGCAACTCTATACCACTAAACTTACCTTCCCAACATTCACCGCGAACAACTATGTGAAATCGCACAACACTGGTCAGTTTGCCATTCATCAGTTTGGCGGAACAAACAATGAAGTGACCAATTGGGAAGTGTCAACAACTGCCTTAAAAAATGCAGACTACGCCGGTGTTGGTGATAGCAACATGCATGGCATGTTCGCAGCAAACAACAGTCAGCGATGGGTAGAAAATGCCATGACGAATGCAGGTAAATCTTTTAACATTCTGGCAGGAATTTCTGAAAGAGCGACCGACATAATCAAACGACTTCCTGAAGTTATTGCACTGAATCCTAAAGCAGTCGTGCTCTCAGTGGGAAGAAACGATCTTGCAAATTCCGCTCCGCTTGCTACAGTGCAGGCTAATATAAATACCATAATAACCACGCTTGAAGCGGCAGGTATTACCGTGAAACTTGCCGGAGTTATCGCCAGCAATACGAATGTATCGGCTTTGCAAACGTACTACAATGGGAAGTCCAATCAACAAGTAAATGGATATACCGCCACAAAGGCAACTTCCGGCACAACCCTGAATACAAGTTACAATTCGGCCGACAACATCCACATTAACCAAGCCGGCAACACGGTTCTGTCCAATCTCCTCCTTACAATACTTGTGCCTCAAACACCACCCACGGCCCCGTCCGCTCTAGGTGCAACATCGGCTTCAACATCGCAGATCAACCTGACGTGGACGGACAATTCAAGCAATGAGACCGGCTTTCAGATCGAGCAGTCTCTGACTTCTGGAAGCGGGTTCACATTACTAACAACAACCGCCGCAAACGCCATCTCGTATTCCAACACCGGCCTCACATCCGGAACACAGTATTATTACCGTGTCCGCGCCACCAACCCGAGTGGTAATTCAGGATATTCAACTGAATCCAGCGCCTCTACACAGATACTTACCGCTCCAATCGCTCCCACAACGTTGACCGCTACAGCTGCCTCTTCAGCGCAAATCAACCTGACATGGGCTGATGCTTCCAGTAATGAAACAGGATTTCAGATTGAACGATCGCTGACAACTGGCTCAGGTTTTACACTGATCACGACGACTGCACAAAACGTCGTCACCTATTCGGACGCCGGTCTCACCGCTAGCACACAATATTTCTATCGTGTGAGAGCGATCAATGCCATCGGGAATTCACCTTATTCTGCAGAAGCAAATGCAACAACAACCTCAACTACTGTCAATCCTGGCGGAAGGAGATTCCTCATTGATTTTGGTTCACCGAGCGTACAGACATTGACGTTAGGATGGAACAATGTGACAACACCAGCAACAGGAACCAATATTGCTCTCGTTGAAAGTGCTGGAACTGCATCTTCATTGAATTTTTTGATTGTTAAAGATCCTTCTAACGGATATGGTCCATACAGTACCGCAGGAAATAATCAGGTAGTACTTGATTATCCTATTAGCGCCGCAAGCGACGGTCATTACGCTTGGCAGACCGGAGGCACTTATCGTTTGAATGGACTCGACAATAGCAAAACGTATAGTCTTCGGGTATATGGTTCCCGTATGTCCGTCGGTGATACTCGCAAGGGTTCTTTCACGATCAACGGACAGCAACAATTTCTGGAAGCTGCCAACAACACATCACAGACTATTATTTTCGCCAACATTGTTCCCAACGCAGGCAGCATCAACATCGATTTCAATGTTGCTTCCGGATCAACCTTTGCTTATATCAATGTGCTTGATATAACAGAAAGTTCGTCAGGCGCCCGCAATCTGAGCACCAATTCCGACGCGGGCAATACATTCTCAGATAAGGCAATCGCCCTTGAATCTGATTTGGATGTTTATCCTAACCCGGCCAGGGATGTCCTTAACATAAAGTTGAACAATCCTATTCAGCAACAAGCAACAATTCAAATTGTAGATCTGATTGGAAAAGAAACTCACAACCGCCAGACAGTAACTAACGAGAATAGTTCGTTTGATGTTGGTTCATTGTCACCAGGATTGTATGTGGTGAAGGTATTGTCCGGTGGAAGGTATTTTAGTAAGGTGTTTGTAAAGAAAGATTAAGAGAGGCTTTCATGAGCCTGTCAAATCAATAATTTTGAGAGGCCTATATCAACGTAATCCGACATCGCCTATTTTCTTGTGGAGATAACTTTGCCGACAGGAGTATCCATCTCAATTCGGCTAAGTTTGCCGTTAGTATAGGTGTAGATGGCGCTGCGATTTTCCGGATTGACGACCTCATACTTTCCTGGCCCAAGGACTTTGATTGGAAGAAATGTCACAAACATTGTGGAAAACACTTTCTTTATTCCTGATGGCTCAATCCAATAAAGATTGACCGTGCAAAAAGATATTTCAGTATTTTTGAGGTGCGAAATGATTCCATTTCGCTCGCATTGATAGTTGCGGGAACTCAATCTTTTAACATTCGATTTTACATCTTTTACGCCACGGTTGGCGTGCCTGTACGCAACGCCGGTTACCAGCACATCACCTTCATGAGTATTGGTAACTTCTGATTCCACGTGAATAGATAGTATTATTACTTTCGCGTCTGTGTTTGACTTTAAATCACGAATAAATTTATTGCCAGTCTTTTCTTCGGTTGCGTGCAGCGTACCGATGTATTTGTCGTTAAGAGCTACATCAAATATTACCTCCCTTTTTTGTGCTTGATTGGAATAAATAATCAGGACCTGAAATGTTATTAAAAAAAAGAGTTTCATATTGATCATCACGTTTCTACAAATTTTTCTTAGCCATTATCCTGAATCAGCAACCGACGGTGTTCGATTGTTTGAATTACCTGATTTAATGATAAAAGACAAGAATCATGACCGCAATTTACAAGCTGACGGCTCCCATTTGACACTCCTCAACATAAAAGACCCAATTTCGCGTACCTGGCAAGCCATTTTTTAAAATTATTCATCTGCACTTTTTAGCTGCTGACATACTGTTGTCAGTGTGGCATTGTTGATTTGTGAATACAATACGAAATCAAAAACACCAATCAAAACAACAGAAACATGAAAACACTCGAAAAAACAATGACTACGCAAGAAGTTGCTGACCGATTCTACGCATGGTCTCAGGAAGGCAAATTCGATCTGATCGTTGACGAATTGTACGACGAAAATGTGAAAAGCGTGGAGCCGGCAAGTTCAAACTGGCAGAATGTGCAAGGCATCGAAGGTGTTCGTAAAAAGGCAGCTGAATGGCAGTCTAAGATCGAAGAAATGCACGGTGGCTATACAAACAAGCCCGAGGTGGCAGGCAATTTTTTTACGTGCATCATGGGAATGGATGTGACCATGAAGGGTCAACCCAGAATCAAAATGGATGAAGTGGCGGTGTATGAAGTAAGGAACGGGAAGATTGTGCTGGAGCAGTTCTTTTTTTGATATATGCATTTCCCGCAGGTTAACGCAGAACTACCTGCGGGAAATATTTAAGTTGATCTTTCCGATTAGTTTGCCGTCTCCCTCTCTGCTGCCTGCATATCCCTCACATTCTTCTGTACAGCCACGGCCGCGAACATTGCCAGTATAAACGCGAACGAATAAAATCCCTTTTCACTTGGTAACAACTCCGCATTCCACAATCCAACGATAAGGAGTACAATACTTAGAATGGTGGAGAACCACGCGAGCCCATAGTATACTTCGGTGACACGAAGGCCTTCAATTCTGTCGCGCACAGCTTTCTGCAGCGACACAACAGAGAATAGTCCCTGCATGATTACAGTAAAATAATAGCCTTTTTCATTAAGCTGCATTTCAGAACGCCATAGTCCAACGAGATAGCCGATCAAGCCTGTACCGAGTGCAAGCCACGACGCGCCGACAAATGCATTAGATGGTTTATTGTTCATATTTCATGGGTTTATGTGAATTCATCAGACTAAATAATTCGTAACATCACATCAACATGTGATAATTATTAAGGTGGAATGATTCTAATTTTAGTTGCAAGAATAAATGACCGAAATAGAAAATGTCATTGAGGAGAATTTGGAGACTAAACGAATGGCGTCATTTTATGTTGTACTTAAAATCGCTGAAAAACAAAAATCCATTTATTGAAGAGAAATTGACCATATTTTTTTTCGAGTTTTTAATTGATCTAAACAAAAACTCCTCTGGTCATGATTTGCCCGATGGCATTGCAATCACTACCTTATAAAATGAAAAGAATTCTCCTTGCTCTTTTTGCCGTAAGTTTCTCCGCCCACGCACAGGTCACCAACTATAATTATCTTGAATTTTGCAATCAGGTTGTGGCCAACACCGACAACTCCATCCAATGTCTTCATACATTCTATAAGGATCTGAAGGAATTTAAAAAAAACCGTGACTTCACTTTCAGGAATTATGACTCATACAACTGCATCGCACAACCCGATCAGAAATCATTTGACAGGATCAAGGCTGGCACGAGTACATTCTATAAGCCTTTGGCGGCAGAATTGTGGGAACTTTACAATAGCACCTATACCAAGGGTGATGAGATCGTTGTTTTTATACGTTTACAAGATTTTAAAACCGACCTTGAAAAAGGCTTTCGTCTGATCCGTGAGATGCAGCAATTGCAGACTAGCATCGCGGAAGTCCGCAATAAGATCGCCAACAAGATCATTGTCGATGCAAAATCTCTGGCTCCTGACATATTTACCAAACCTTATCAGGTATACCTCAACGCCATTGTACACGAGGAAGAATTGATCCGAAATCTTTCACAGAATTTTAATGAAGGCACCTACACGGGTTTCGCCAAAGAAGAAATTCTAAAATCGATGCTGGAGACCGACGAACTAATGAAAACCCTAAGGCCTTCCAACTTTAAGCTTGCGGATATGGCCGCGTTGAAAAGTTGTTACGAGGGATTTGAACTCATCCAAAAGACCAAACAAACTTCTCTTAATAATTTCAACAACACCTCCACTTTTAATGGAGAGCATGCAAATAATCTCTATGGCAATCTGCTGAATTATTTTAATACCGACATCCTTTATTTCTTTGCCTATTTGAGCGCCCAAGGCAGCAACAATGGCAAGCCACTCAGTTATTACCCGATGAGTCCAAGAAGGTATGACCTCGATGCAAAAGCAAATCCGTGGGTAACGAAGCGTCTTGAGTATTCCCCACTTAGCCTCGACAGTATAAAGATCAGCAAACAACCTTCTGCATTACCGGTCACAGCGCTCCAGGAGCTTGATCTCATCATTTCATTTATCAATGAGTCAATCTTTTCATTAGAAGACCTCTACAAGGAATTGCGCTCCCAGCAATATCTCTGGGAGAATCTTTATGTTGGAAAAATGCCGTACAAAAATCCTGTGCTGAAATTCGACAGATTCAGAGTTCCAATGAGTGAGTACGGACTGGTTACCAAGAATAGCAAAAATTTGCCGGCCCAATCCAAGCAATCCCTTATGAAACGCGTTGACGATCTTCAACAGATCATGCTCGTAATGCAGGACCGGCTTATCGGATTCAGTCAATATATGAGCGCCGGATCATTCCGTGGACAGAGTGTAGAGTATATTGATTCAGAAGTAAAGACGTTTGAGCAACTTTATACTGAGTTCGATTTGCGAAAGGAAAATTTGTATAAAGAGGTACGCAAAGTTTACTACTCTTATCCACCAGCCAAATCCAATTCATGGATAGTAGCCTCTGCCAGATTATTGAAAGCTGCTGACGATAGTCGAAAAACTCTGCGACGGATGGAATTGCGATTTTATGAGAACGATGAGTCTCCGGTTTCAACTACTAGCATTAATGATGATCGCCGCGACCTGATCACGAATGAATTAAAATATATGAAGGGGATTGTCGAGCTCGGCAAAAACAATGGCAACTGTCCTTACACACCCTACGAATACATTCCCGACTATCTTAAGACTATTGAAGAAAAAGTTCAGGGATTGCCCGCACATATCGAGGACAAAGACAAAAAATACTCCGACTTTCTCTATATGCACAATCTTGTTATCGAGCGATACAACAAGTTTGCCGAACTGGGATTGGGAGACAATGAATATGGCAAAAAGGACCCGGCGAGGCCCGTATACATCCTTTCCGATATTTATCAGCTTATGAAATATCATTTCGATCCGCCAAAGCCTGAAGAACAAAAAAAAGTGGAACCAGCGCCTATCAATGAAGTGATTGAGCCGGAGGAAGTTATTACCTTCGAGGGTTATCGGTTCAATAATATCGTGCTATTGCTGGATGTGTCTTCGTCGATGAACACGCCGGAGCGTCTGCCAGAGTTAAAGAAAAGTTTTCAGCAGTTGATCAGGCTAATGCGAAAAGAGGATGAAGTAAGCATTGTTACCTATTCGGGCAAGGCTATCGTTCTCCTGCCTCCAACCTCTGCACGCGACACTACAAAAATTCTACGTTCAATTCAGGATCTTACGTCAGATGGAAAAACGAACATCGCGGATGGACTTAGCCTGGCGTATAAAACCGCTCGGAAAAATTTCAAAAGCGACAGCAACAACCGGATCATCCTGGCAACCGATGGAGAGTTTAATACCGGAGAATCATTATTCTCTTTAGCCGAAAAAAATTCAGCGGAAATTCCACTGACAGTTTTTGACTTTAGCCAACGGACGGAACCAATTAAATCTATTCAAATGTTGGCTGAAAGAGGTAAAGGAAATTATGTCAAGGTTACAAAGGAAAACTCGCTGGCAGTGTTGGTGAATGAGGCGAGAACTAAGTAACGCATGTTTATGGGGCAATCAGGTTTTTTTCATTACCTTAAATTAGTTTACTGAACGCCCGAAATGCCTGACAAGAAACCCTTAGAAATATCCTTCGTTTCGAGCGACTCATTCCGTGAAATATTCCAAACGTCTGCGGAAGGTATTATTATGATTGATGCCACCGGGAAAATCCTTTTGGCAAATCCTGTGTCTGAGAAAATGTTTGGGTATATGCCAGATACCCTGGTGGGCACAAATCTTGAAGATCTACTACCGGAACGCTACCGCAGCCGGCATCTCGGTTTCAGAAAACAATTCAATGAACATCCGGCGCCCCGGAGGATGGGCGTGGGCAGGGATCTGCAGGCAATGCGCCAGGATGGTTCTGAATTTCCAATAGAAATAAGTTTAAGTTACACAACGATAAGTGATCAGATGCTGAGCATGGCATTTATCACCGACATCACTGAACGAAAAGGCGCTGAGAGTGCACTAAAGAAAAGTGAAGAACAATTGATTGAATACGCGGCTCAGTTGGAGAAAAAAGTTGAGTCCCGAACCGAGGCGTTGAATCTATTAGTGGAGAAACTGGAAAACGCTAATCGGGAGCTGCAACAACAAATTATTGTTCGTAAGAAGGCTGAAGAGGAAGCAAAAAAATCGCTCGAAAAAGAACGGGAGCTGAACGAATTAAAATCCAGGTTCGTTTCGACTGCCTCACACGAATTCAGAACGCCACTCAGTGCTATTCTGAGCTCCACTTCCCTCATTAAACAGTATCATGATCGTAAAGAGCCAGACAAAATTGAAAAACACATTGAGCGAGTAAAATCCTCGGTCAATCACCTAACGGTAATTTTGAACGATTTTCTTTCACTCAGCAAACTTGAAGAAGGAAGAATTGAAGTTAACATAAGCAATGTGGAGGTATCTTCTTTCATGGATGAAATCGAGGAAGAAATTAAGCCGATCTTAAAGTCAAATCAACAATTCACTGTGGACCTTAAGCATTCCAATAAAGAATTGAACACGGACCCAAAACTGTTACGCGGAATATTATTCAACTTGATTTCCAACGCGAGCAAATATTCGGACTCAGCGGGTCATATTTCCCTGAGCCTATCCAGCAACGATAAACATACGGTAATTGTTTGTAAGGATGATGGCATAGGAATTCCTCAATCCGATGTGAAATATGTTTTTGATCGATTTTTCAGAGCGAGCAATGCAGCCAATATTCAGGGAACCGGCCTCGGACTGAATATCGTGCGACGGTACATTGATCTGCTCGGCGGAACTATTGCATTCCAAAGTGTGGAAAACAAAGGGAGTATATTCACAATCACCTTACCCTTGAAAGATGTCTAAGGCGAAACCAAAAACGAAATTCTAACGTAGAAAAAACACAGCACTCACAACCAAAATGCACAAAAACAAATATCCATCCCTATATCAAATCAACACACGCGTTTGGCTCACCGAACTTTCGGAGAACCTGGGCCGGCCCGCTACGCTTGATGACATACCCGACCAGGAATTAGATCGCTTGCAATCAATGGGCTTTGATTTTATTTGGTTCTTAAGTGTATGGACCATCGGTGAACGTGGACGGAAAATTTCTCTGGAAAACACCGAGTGGCGGCAGGAGCTGGAACACACTCTACCAGATCTGAAAGACGAGGACATCGGCGGTTCAGGATTTGCCATTGCCAGCTACCATGTTTCTGCCAAGCTTGGTGGTGACGCTGCGTTGAAGCGACTCCGAGAAAAACTCAATAAACGTGGACTCAAGCTGATGCTCGATTTTGTTCCCAATCACATGGGACCCGATCATCACTGGGTGCACGAGCATCCGGAATATTTTGTCAGTGGCACAGAAGAGGATCTCAAGAACAATCCTAAAAATTACACCAAGGTAAAAATTCAAGAACATGAAAGGGTCCTTGCCTATGGCCGTGACCCCTATTTTTCCGGCTGGCCTGATACCTTTCAAATTGATTACAGCAATCCCGCTGCTGCTGAAGCAATGAAACAAGAACTTATTCGCATTGCTGATCAATGTGACGGTGTTCGATGTGACATGGCTATGCTCATTCTTCCCGAAGTCTTTGAAAGAACCTGGGGTCGCAAAGCACAATCATTCTGGCCATTGGCTATTGAAGCGGTGCGTGAAAAGAATCCGGATTTCTGTTTCATGGCCGAAGTTTATTGGGATATGGAGTGGACGCTGCAACAACAGGGATTTGATTATACATACGATAAACGATTGTATGACCGCCTGCGTGAAGGGCACGCCCGTTCAATTCGCGAACACTTTCACGCAGAACCTGACTATCAGAACAAGATGGCGCGTTTTCTTGAAAACCATGATGAGGCGCGCGCAGCTGATACGTTCGGGCCCGGCAGATCTCAAGCGGCAGCTGTACTAACTTTTTTATCCACAGGCTTGCGCTTTTTTCACCAAGGACAATTTGAAGGAAGAATGAAACGAATCTCTCCTCATTTAATTCGCGGCCCACATGAACCTGTGAATACTCACCTGCAGGCATTTTTTACTTTACTTCTATCCGTAATCAAACAACCGCTATTTAAAAATGCACATTGGAAAGTACTCGAGTGTGTGCCCGCATGGGAAGGGAATGGAAGCTGGGAGTCGTTCATTGCTTTTGCCTGGAAAGGCAACGGCAAGCGAGCATTGGTTGCTGTTAACTATTCACCGCACTCCGGTCAATGCTACGTGCGGATTCCCTTTTCTGAAATCGCCAATCAATCCATTGAGTTCAGGGATCTTATGAGTACTTCAATTTATAAGCGTGATGGCAACGAGCTTTTGTCCAGGGGTTTTTACCTGGATCTGCCACCCTGGGGATTTCATGTTTTTGACTTTTAACAAAAAATCCACGATGATTTTATAGAATGATTTAATAGCAGGAGACTTTACTATTTCGGTTGTGCTGTCTACATTAGGAGGCCAGGCGAATGCATCATAAGTGGCGAAGGCCTCAATTGCGTACCCTATTTTTCAAGAAAGTCAGTTCCTCCTGCAAATCGCTTATCTTTTGAAGAAGATGAGAGATCGCCTCAATTCCTTCAATATTTATATCAAGGTCATAGTGCATCCGTATCATTTTTTCTATATCAATGACTTGATGCTTCATCAGATAATGAGTTTCTTCAATGATAGTAATTTCCACCAGCCCGAAATTTACCAAAGAGTGTATAAACGAAGGCTCAATACCGTAATGAGTACAGAACTCCTCAATGGTGATTAAATGTTCATTTTCCATTCGCTTGGGATTTTGAAAGCTCTTTGAACAATTCCTTTTCTTTTTCTGATAAGCTAGTTGGTATTTTTATCTGCCAGGTAACGTATAAATCACCAAACTCACCTTCCTTTTTATAAACAGGAAAACCCTTTCCCTTGAGCCTGACTTTTGTATTGTTCTGCGTTTCGGGTTTAATGGGAACCTTCACTTCACCGTCAATGGTCTCGATGGTCACCTCACCGCCTAAAACAGCTGTGTATAAATTCAAATCGATATCCCGGTAAAGACTGTTCCCTTCACGTTTAAATTTTGTGGAATTTGATATTGAAAAAGTTATTAACAAATCACCATTCGGTCCGCCGTTTACACCTTCTCCCCCATGGCCAATTATTTTTATGGTTTGGCCGTTCTCTACACCTGCGGGAATGGTAAGTCGAATACTCTTGCCATTGACAGTAAGCGTTTGTTTGTTTGTTGAGTAGATATCTTTTAGATCCAGATTTAGCGTAGCATTGAAATCTTGCCCTCTATACTTGACGTGACGCCCCTTTCCGCCACCAGATTCACCACCAAACATTGATGCAAAGAAATCTGAAAAATCACTTTCAGAATAATCGGCGGAAAAACCCCGACCTGAACTTCCCGTACCCTGCTGTCCGTGTCCTCCCTCTTTTTTTTCCTGACGAGAAGCTCCCTCTTGATACTTCCATTCTGATCCGTGCAGATCGTATTTCTTTCTTTTTTCCGGATCGCTTAAGACTTCATTTGCTTCATTGATCTGTTGAAATTTATTCTTTGCTGTAGCGTCATTGGGGTTGAGGTCAGGATGATACTTTCTGGCAAGCCTGCGATAGGCCTTTTTTATCTCGGCATCGGCTGCGCCTTTATTCAGCTCCAGTACTTTATAATAGTCGATGAATTCCAAGGTAATAGCGTTTTAAATGCGATGAAAGGTAGGCAAAGAAAAGGGCAATGGCAGAACCAAGGCCACAAGCGCAATCTGATTCGCAATTCCACAAGTTTCTAGTTCTCCCTCTTAATAAATAAGGTTTGCCTTCTTCAAAGCTTCGACCATTTCGAAAGCACCCAATGAACCTGATTTAGGATCACCTCCTGTCGCTGGGTTAAATAACCAATGCCAATTCCCAGGTTCGTGGGAGCGTATGAAATTGTACCGGCAACATAACGGTGCGTTTGTTTGATAAGAGAAACAGCAATGATAGCGTCATAACCCAGCCCTTGGATTTTGTCAATGGCGGCTTTTTTTCTTCCATCGTCTCAATCTTTTGATCACGTTCTAAAACGTCAAAGCTTTTACCCCCTCCTGTTTCAGTTTTTTGGAAGTGTCACCTTCGATGATAGAACGCGCCAGAAGATTCTTGCCTAATACCGCGAAAAGGAAATCCTTATAACTTATCCCTTCAGGATCTTTCCAAGGCCCGGTAATTAGTATGGATGGCTTCTTACTGTGGAGCACGCCTGCAAAACAGCACCGTAACTGATGGGAAGCACGATTGCCGCTGATGCATCAAGGAAAAAATGGAAAGATTTCTTTTTTACTTAGCAAGTTTAGATGTGCAAGTATATTAGTTTCTTCAACAATGCGTTTAATTTTCAAATAAAAGTAAGACGGTATTTCGTAAGTAGATTGCAGACGTTCTGTAACATGGTATTTTAATGCCTTGGATGTTCCATTCATCCGTTCGACCTGAAATTTCATTCGCTACTGCAATCTAATTTGTTATCAACCACTTTTTACTAACTGTCAATTTTGCTGCGCAGTCGCTCTCATCGAGCAGTTTCATTTTAAGCTGAAAATCCCAGCAAGCTTGGTCTGCAGGGATAAATCGTACATGGTCGCATTAAATAAAATGCGTATCGATCGAACGAAGCAGAATAAAAATTGCCGATCAATTAATTCCTATTTCAGAAACCTATTTAGACGTTTTCGTTCAACTTATTAAGAACCGGGCATAGGGCTTTCTCATCTAGCGGATTAAGATCGGGCCTTCCTAATTCGCAGGGTTGCTACCGCCAGTGAACAGGATTAGTGGTTGATTGCGTCCTTGGTTTAACAATAGTGAAAACCCTCGAAATCGTAAATCCAAAACGAATGTCACCTTTGAAGAAATCTCCCGTGGTCTCGGAGATAAAGCTTCTTTCTGTCATACCCGTTGAATTAGTAAAGTTGAGTTGAAATACATGCCCACCCGTCTCTATATCAAATCCAATAGCAAAGGAATTATAGGTTCCTGGCAATTTATAATTTGGTAGTTGATAATAGTATTCGGCATTTAGACTGATCCGTCGACTTAATTTTATCCTCCCCCCTGCGCCAATAGCATAGATATCATTAGGGTCAGTTGTTCCTTCCACAAGATTATAGTGAATAATCGTCGGCATAATTTGTAGCGAAAAGCCCTCGCTAAACTTCCGGGCAATTAATAATTGTCCGGAATAAAATAGGTTGGATTCCAGAAAATTAATTCTTGTTGGATCTGAATAGTTAATGGTTTTATACATGATGGAGCCTGTTGCGCTAATCGACACAGGTATATTTCTTACTCCGGAGGATTGGCGTAGAAGTTTATATTTAGTGAAGGCGTCATATTGCTTCTGATAGGTACTTCTGCCTACTCCAATCATCCATCGCTTTGTCAGACCATAATCAAGTCCAATCCGCATCGTTGCTTGATCCAATCCCCAAAGCTCAGAAGGGCCGCTGCTAATAAATCCAAACCGGTGGGAGATCCGAAGGTCAAGCACACCAGCCGCCACATTTTCAATGGAATGCCCGTTAATAATTCGTGTCGTTTTAAAAGTAGCTGCCGCATAGTCAGGCTTCCTATTTTTTTCAGACTCCTCCTCCAGCATTTTCATCATGTCATCTTGTGACCACGCTGGTAATGAAAGTAGTAAACTTGCTAACAGAAGTTGAGGAAAGCATCTCATGTATTATGATTTGGGTTCGTATTTGGAATTGATCTTTATCTCAATGATCTCCGCAATCTTTCCGGCAACCAGGGAAGGAATTTCAATTTTATAATCGGCGAGCTTAATAGGGAATAACGCAGTCGCTGAAATTATGCCTTTAAGAATGATAACCTCTCCTTGAGACACGACATGCCGCTTGATCCCGTGCATTGTGAGATCACCTTCCACGGTCACTGGATAGCTTCCGTCTTTCTTTATGTTGAATTTTGACAACTCCGTTATCTTTCCATGAAATGTCGCTTTTGGGAATTTCGTTGACTCTAAATAATTCTCATTAAAATGCTCCTCCATCAAAGCGCGATCGAAACGGAAGCTTTTTACCAATACTGCGAAGCCAATTTCGCCGGTCTCTAAATTCAAAATGCTAGTCGCTTCGTTATTGACAGCTTCAATGTTCTCCATAGATGTTTTTGAAAAGAAAGAAATTTGTGCGGTTCGTGTCACATAGAGCTGCGCAAATCCAAATGCAGGTTGTAGCAAAAGCGCTAACAGAAGAGTTACAGTTTTCATAGTACAGTTTTTTTAAGAATTAGAAATTAAAACTTTTAATTATTCAACGCGCCTGCCGCTATCCAATCCTGGATTTGCTTTATCTGACATGCTGGTAATTTATTTCCGCCTTGGGGCATGGGTGAAAATCCACTGGCAAAATTGATGGTGCCTACAAGGCTTCCACTCTTTACATATTTTGAGACATCGACATAGGTATCCAGTTTCACACCGCCGGAAGGTGACAATCCTCCATGACAATTGTTGCACATCGTCGTCAGAATTGGCAATACCACTCCATTAAAAGTCGGGTTTGTACTTAGAACACAGGATGTCTTGCCGGGATACAGTATTTGCTCCTTGTCATAGTAACATCCTGAAAAAAAAAAGCACACACCAAATTGACATGACACGTAAAAAAGTGAATAAGGAATATTTCATAGTAAGTTGTTCAAGCTCCCACCTTCAATCCAGCTTTTTATCGCTTCCTTTTTTGAACTGGAATAATGACATCCGCGTTTTGCACAGGTTGACTGAACAATGGGAAACACACTGGTTTCAAAACAAACTGTCCCGTTCGTTCTACGTCCCGGAGTGAAAGCGGCCCCACCATTGAGCGAGACTGGATCGATAAATGGCTCGTGAACACAGGCGCCAAGTATCGGCATCAAGATCCCCGATACTGTCAGCACCTGCACTATGGCCCCGAAATCGACTTGAATAATCATGATGAACGTTTAATTATTAATAACCTCCGCTCTACCGATCACTACATCGGAGAGATACCCCATGCAAAAGCCTCTCACTGTAACCGTGGAACCAACATGAACGCTTTGAGCATGTTCTAATGTGCAGCTAACACCAAATAAATCGTCTTGTCTCTTTAATATCACAATATGTTTACCATCCTGATTCTTCAATACACCACCTACCTGCCCGGTCACCTCGATCAACTTGTCCAGATATCTTTCGTTGCTCGCCTTCTCATCAGCCTCGAATTGATAAAACAAATCAACAGCTGAAATCACGAGCGATGGTCCATCCAACGCAGACCGGTGCTTTTTAGTATAGAAGTTATATCCAATTGCAGAAACTACAATCAAAGTAATAACAAGAAACGAGATCAGTACTTTCATTGACAACTTGAACTATTTTTCGAAATTATCTGAAATAAAAAAACATTTCTACTCCATTTTCCTGATAGCCAAAAATTAAGCGATAGATCACATTAGTTGTCGATGAGCTACGTTGAATGAAATGAACACCTCACCAAATCTGAATACATTCTGAGTGATCATTTATCTTTCTGAACTTCATTTCGTCGGACTTATTAATTCATTCGACTGATCTATGAATAGAATCTAAATAAACATTTGCTCATTGCTTCTAATAATCTATTCACATGTTTTAAATTGTCATTGAAAAATTTATTTCTTATGAACTTCAAGTCGAAAGGTCACCGTCTCGCGCTAATCTTGATATTATTTTCATTGGGCGGTGCATGCGTACATGAACCAACGCCTTCCTGCGAAGGGGTGGAAATAAAACTCGAGTTGATTAAGACTGACGCCGATCCTGGTCAAACCAACGGAACAATCATCGCCAGCGTAGTTGGCCCGACTAAGTTTTTTACTTACAGTATAAATAACTCGGAATATCAGGCTAGTAATAAATTTATCGGACTTGATTCTGGCAACTATACAATCAGTGCTAAAAATTCATGGGGATGCAAGGGCGAGTTGGCAATCTCTATTAAGAAAGTCTATCAAGAACCTTGCGCGGGTGTATCTTTCACAACTTCGGTGACAAATGCCTCCCTTGGTAACTCTGACGGAACTATTACAGGAACACTTGCTGGTGGTACCGGGTATCTCTATAGCATAAACAACGGTCCCTTTCAGGCTGGAAAAGTATTCAGCGGACTTACGGCAGGTGTTTACACCGTTACAGCAAAGAATAATAACGGTTGCACCATTACTTCGCAAGCAACGGTTACTGAGGTAAACCTTTGTGCCGGAGTTGCCATTGTAGTGACGGCTACATTTACCAATCCCGCTACGAACCAAAGCAACGGTCAGATTGTGGCGTCAGCTACCGGCGGAACAGGATTTACCTTCAATATAAATAATGGCGCCTTTCAAGCGACGGGAATATTTAGTGGATTGGCGGCTGGAAACTACACCATTGCCGCTCGTAACTCCAACGGCTGCACAGGCACGACGCAAATTGCCTTGGGTGCTGCCAATCCTTGCGTCGGCGTCACCGTTGCTGTAACGGGTACCGTTGCGAATGCTTCTGTAGGGCACTCCGACGGAAGTATCTCAGTCTCCGCCACAGGCGGAACCGGATTTACTTTTAAAATAAATAATGGCATTTATCAGAGCAGTGGAGCCTTTGTTGGCTTGGGAGCAGGCAACTATACGATTAGTGCCAAAAATTCAGATGGCTGCCTTGGCTCAGCAGTGTTTGCCATCAATAGCATCAATCCTTGCGCAACGATTTCTTTAACTATCGGCACATCAACTACTGAATCATCCAATTGCGTGACAACAGGGACCGGCACAATCACTTCAAGCGCTATGGGTTCCTCGGGATTCACTTATAATATCAATAATGGACCTTACCAAAACTCTGGCATATTTTCATCATTGAACCCCGGCACATATTCAGTTGGGGCCAAAGATCTCAATGGGTGCACGTCGTCGGTAAGTGTTTCAGTTGGCACAGTTCCAGCAGGACCAAATTTTTTAGCGGTCAAAATTTTGATTCAAACACGGTGCAGCGGAAGCAGTTGCCATACCAATGGGAAGTCGCAGAAGGGCTACAATTTTGACACAGATTGCAAAATTGTAAATGCCTGGAGTGGAATAAATGGATCAACTATTACCGGAACACTTAATAAAATGCCAGTATCACCTCAGGCCAACCTAACCACCGCCGAAAAACAATTGATCATAAATTGGGTAACCGCCGGGCATGGCTTCGGTAATTAACAAGACCTACTAATTAACGCACTTCCTTCTATGGATCATTCCAGAAACAATGTCCGGAAAATTTTACAAGGTCCGTTTTACTACGATATGTTGCACATCGAAAAATTTCAGGCACCTCCTTTATTGGTTCGTGAAAAGGTTTGAGAAAATCGACATATCAAATGCCAATCCAAACATGGCAACCCAAACAACACAGGCACGATTGAGGCGGCATGATTGAATGCAATATCTCTCTCACTTCGTTGTTTTTTTCGACTATAATTTCTAAAAAATCAGATCGAACGTTATTGCAAAATAATGGGTGGCCTCGCTGTAGGAATACACGATCTGAAAATGGCTCACTTCACAGACCATATTAATAATAGACATGCCCAGCCCTAGTCATAGCCATTTTCTTTTTTTCCTGTTCGCCTCCACGATCTACCTCATTCCCTTATTAATGACGGCGATTTTCTTGCTGTCTGTCGAAATTTACATCTATGAAGTATCCTATAAAATATTGTAATTGAGGCATTATTAAACCACAATTGATCGCGTCGAGTAAGCCTTAACACAAATCATCCCGATGAAATACATATTTACTCTCACATTACTAATCTTCTCAATCCTGAGCGTGGCACAACCCGACAAAATCCGGCAAGCCATTAAAGCAAAAGCCGCCGTGGTTGAGCCGAAGGTTATTGCCTGGCGCAGAGATATCCACGAGCATCCTGAATTAGGCAACCAGGAGTTCAGAACATCTGCTCTCATTGCAAAGCATCTGCAGTCTCTTGGAATTGAAGTCAAAACGGGAGTCGCTAAGACAGGTGTTGTTGGAATTCTAAAAGGAGACCTCCCCGGTCCGGTTATCGCCCTGCGGGCAGACATGGATGCCCTACCGGTAGCCGAAAAGAATGATCTTCCTTTTGCGTCAAAAGTTAAGACCATTTACAATGGTGCTGAGGTGAGTGTAATGCATGCCTGTGGCCATGATACACACGTTGCCATGCTTATGGGGGCTGCCGAAGTGCTGGCCTCAATGAAAAAAGAACTTAGAGGAACCGTAAAGTTTATTTTCCAACCAGCCGAAGAAGGTGTCCCAGTTGGTGAAGAGGGCGGAGCCGAACTGATGGTGAAAGAGGGTGTGCTTGAAAGTCCAAAGGTGGATGCAATATTTGGCATACATATTTCATCCGTCACTGACGCTGGAACAATAACATATCGTCCAGGCGGCACGGCTGCATCTGTAAATGATGTTAAGATCACTGTAGTGGGCAAGCCCTCACATGGTGCTGCACCGTGGACCTCCGTCGATCCGATATTAGTCGCCGCACAAATTGTAACTAGCCTGCAAAGTATTGTGAGCAGAAACGTAAATGTTGTAAACAACGCCGCCGTTGTTACGATAGGTTCAATACATGGCGGCAACCGTCGAATATTATCCCGGAGAAAGTGGAAATGATGGGTACCGTCCGAACCCTCAGCGCCGAGGATGAGAAAATGGTGACTACAAGGATTCGTGAAATCGCAACGTTGACGGCACAGGCTGCAGGAGCAACAGCGATTGTTGAGTTGCCATACTCAACTCATTATCCTGTCACTTTTAATAACATTGCGTTGACCGCAAGGATGCTTCCGTCCCTTACTAGAACTGCTGGCCAGGACAACATCACCATGGCACCACCTGCAACGGCAAGTGAAGATTTCTCTTTCTTCGCCGATAAAGTTCCAGGACTATTTTTCTCCGTTGGCGGTCTGACGAAAGGAAAAGACCCTAAGACAGCGGGACCTCATCACACACCTTCATTTTACATAGATGAAAGTGGTCTTGTAGTGGGTGTGAATGCGTTTTGCAACCTGGTTTTTGATTATGTCAATACAGAGCCAAAATTGAAATCTGACAAGTAGACGGTATTCTTCATTATCTTGCCCACAAGAATTTCAATCTCCCTTACCTCATGAAAGTACTAATTTGCGAAGATGATATTGTAGTCGTTACCTTATTAACGATAATCCTGAGAACGAAAAATATAGAACCAGTCAGTGTAGCCGACGGACGACAAGCCTTACGCCTGTTGCGCGAAAATTCTTTCGATCTTATCATCACTGATATTCACATGCCGTATCATAATGGCGATGAAATTTTATCACTCGTGCGCGGCGAACAAGGCAAACAAACGCCCATTATTATGATATCATCAGATACAGATGAAGAAGTAATTGATCTTGCACTGAAATCGGGAGTAAACGCATTTGTCAAGAAACCGCTTAAACAAGTTGACGTTGAAAAGGCTCTTAAACAGTTTCTAAAGTAGAAGCAAACCGGGTAAAATATAAATACCAAAGCAAGTCGTTAACCGCTTACATTAATCCACCATAGGAGTTCAAAGCAATTCCTTATTTTAGGCCGCTTTATGAACAGGCCTGGAATATTCCTTTATCTGACCCTCTCCATTATTGGCTTCAAGACCAGTGAAGTGCTTGCGCAAACCCGAAACAGCCCCGGTCATGGATTGGCCATTAGCAGAGCGAAAGGTGCCATCGCGATCGATGGGGTGCTGGACGAAGAAGACTGGAAGGTGGCCGCGGTGGCAACCAACTTCTTTTTAAACTATCCGGTTGATTCCCTGCCGTCTCCATTTCAAACAGAAGTCCGGCTCACATTTGATGATGATTTTTTTTATTTATCGTTTGTGTGCTTTGATGATAATAAGCCGAATGTGGTACAGTCTCTTCGACGGGATTACGACTGGTCGCTCAACGATAATGTCGGCGTATACATGGACCCGTTCAATGATTTTACGAATGGCTTTTATTTCAATATAACTCCGCATGGCGTCCAGCGGGAAGGATCGATGTCGGCAGGCGGAACAGGAGAAGGTGGATACAATGCCAATTGGGACAATAAGTGGTATTCTTCAGTCAAGAGATTGGAAGACCGGTGGATTGCTGAATTGGCAATCCCATTTAAGTCGTTCAGATATAATCAGCGGCAACCAGTTTGGAATCTCAACTTTGTTCGTCAGGATCTCAAACGAAACCAGGTTTCCAGTTGGATTGCAACACCCATACAATTTTTTCCCTCCGCATTGGCTTGGAGCGGCCAATTGCAATGGCAAAGCCCAGCACCTCATGCGGGTACCAATATTTCTTTCATTCCCTATGCTATCACTTCACTAGCAAAAGATAATGAGGCAGGAACTTCGAATAACACGATCAATGCAGGCTTTGACGCCAAGGTGGCCATTACGCCTTCCCTGAATCTTGACCTGACCGTCAACCCTGATTTTTCCACGGTAGAAGTGGACAGGCAGGTGATCAATCTAAGTCGCTTTGAATTTCAGTATCCGGAGCGAAGGCAATTTTTTCTTGAAAACAGCGACCTGTTTTCGGCACCCGGATTTACCATGTTTTCGCAACCGTTCTTTTCCAGAAGAATTGGACTAGCCAAAGATTCGGCTGGATTCCTTCAAAAGGTTCCGATCCTATATGGCGCTCGCATCAGCGGAAAGCTGGGCCCCAATTGGCGTGTGGGATTAATGAATATGCAGACCAAGGAAACGCCGTCGTTGGGATTGCCTGCTCAGAATTACACCGTGGGTGTATTGCAGAGACAAATTTTTAAACGATCCAATATTGATATTTTTCTAGTTGATAAAGAGTCGCTTGGATTGACCGAGTACGATCCCCAAAGATTTTATCATGAAAGCCTGGTGAAAGAGGTATGGAATGGAACGAGCCTCGTTCGCAGACTGAACACCTATAACCGGGTAGCGGGTATTGACTTCAACTTAATCACGGCCAACAACAAGTGGGGAGGAAAGGCATACTACCATCATTCATTTGATGATTTTTCGCAAGGAGACAAATTCTCTTATGGCGCTTATTCCACTTATAATGTCCGAAAATTAAGTATCTCGGCGGGATTCATGGGGCTCGGCAAGAATTACAACGCAGAAGTTGGGTTCGTACCCAGTTTGAATGTGTATCCGGGAATGTTTAGTCCTTTTATGATGTCCGAATTAAAATTTTACCCAAAGAAAGGTCCTTGGGTACTCATACGACCTGGTATTTCTTATGATGAGACACGTGTACCAGACGGAACGTTATCCGATCGGAATATGGGACTTACCTATTCTATGAGTTTTCGGAATACAGCAATGTTTTCAGCCACATCGAAAAACATTTATCAAAAATTGCAGTCGAACTTTGATGCATTGTACCCAAAAGGAGATTCAACTCTTCTGAAAGGAGAAGTATATCATTGGAGTGAAATGGAATTGAAATACATCTCAAACACACGCAAACTTTTTACTTACATGATGAGAGTCAGTGGCGGAGGTTACTATAGTGGCACCAGAGGGGGCATCGGGGGCACGCTATCCTACCGGGTACAGCCATTTGGAAGCATTTCGGTCACGGGCGATTACAATCATATCGACCTCCCACCCGCTTATGGATCCGTAACATTCCTTTTGTTAAGTCCGCGAGTAGATTTTACGCTCACGGATAAGTTATTTTTCACCACGTTTGTTCAATATAATAACCGGTATGACAATGTAAATCTGAACGCTCGTTTTCAATGGCGTTATAAGCCTGCTTCCGATTTTTTTATTGTTTATACAGAAAACTATCTGCCTGAACATCTGATGAGTAAAAACCGTGCATTGGTGCTTAAGCTTACCTATTGGTTGAATCTTTAGTTAAACAGATTAAAAAGCCAATTGTACCACTAATAGAAAAGAAAAAAGACCCCATGCAGGAGCCTTTTTCCTAATACTTAATACTTATTGAAGAAATTCCACCTTGAATTCAACTCTCCGATTTCTGGTTCTACCAGCAGCAGTCTTGTTGTTGTCAATCGGGGTCGTTTCACCGAAGCCCTTCGCTGAAATCCGTAAAGGATCTACACCGTTTTTTATCATATATGCTGCAACAGCATCGGCGCGATTTTGCGAAAGAGTCATATTTAAATCATCATTTCCACTATCATCGGTATGGCCTCCGATAATTAATTTGTAGCTAGGATTATCATTCATGACTTTGGTAATCGCATCCAGGATTGGGAAGGAGGTGCTTTTTATTATCGCCTTTCCGCTTTGAAATTGAATTCCCTGCAATGCTTTCTGGAAAAGTTGCTTAACCTCTGCTTTTACCTCAGGGCAACCTTTATTTGTTGCTACTCCGGCGAGAGTTGGACAGGCATCTTCAGTATCGATTACCCCATCACCATCCGTATCAGCGGTACAACCAGTAGCATCAACCTTTACTCCTTTTGGTGTATCCGAGCATTTGTCTTCTGAATCTTCCACACCATCGCCATCGGTATCAGGGCAACCTTTGAATGTATCGAGGCCCTTAATATTGGGGCATTTATCTTCGGAATCTTGTATTCCATCCATATCAGTATCGGGGCAGCCTTCAAACCTTGCCAAGCCCGATACTTCGGGACATTTGTCAACATTGTCAGCTACGCCATCGTTGTCCTTATCAGCACATCCGTTCATCTCTTTGGTACCAGCACTATCAGGGCATTTGTCAAGATAATCCGCTACACCATCATTATCCTTATCGAAAGGACATCCATATGAATCGACCTGTATTCCAATCGGAGTGTCAGGACACTTATCCTTTTTATCTGTAATTCCGTCGTTGTCAGTGTCCAATGGCTTTTTTAAACCAAACACCAAACCAAGCCTATGTTGAAGGTAAATATCATTATCACCTTGAGTAACCCCATCCCAGCCATCATACAATGGTAGGTTTATCGTGTTAGAAAACTCGATTCCGACACGATCGTTGAAACGGAAAAGTATACCAACTCCCGCATTGGCGTTGGCCTTGATAACTCCATTCGATATGGCTGCGTCATTGGTGGTGGTGAATTGGCGAGAATTAATATAAGTAGCTCCCATGCCGACCATAATAAAAGGTGCAAAAGCAGAATTCTCTTTGAAAATGTACCCATTGTCAAATTTATATTTGAGATTCAGGGTCAATGCACCAAAACTTGCATCCACACCTTGCGTATTGGCGTCATTGCGATATTGAAGCCGGTTGTAACTTACTAACTCCATCAGGTTCAAAGAGGGATTCAGGTACTGATCAAGTGAAATCGCTGCACCGAATTGGGAACGGTCAAATTTATAAAATTGATGCTTGTTTCCGTTCAAATCTCCATCGTACTCTGATACAGTAGTGTAAATCCCAAGGGCCCCACCTTGACCGTAAGAATAGTGGAATGCACCTACTTGCATAAGCACAAATAGAATAATTCCTGTAAATTTTTTCATAAAGTATGGTTATTAGTTTGTTAAACTAATTAAATAACCATGCCATTATTTATGATCATTAAATACCCTATTTAAATCGATCCTTGAACAGCCTTTAGAAATCCAATCCAAAATAAGATGTGTAAATGGGGAATTCCTTGCCCGTCGCACCTGCATTAAGACAAAGAAACAAATGCGCAACGTGTCCTGTCAGCTTGTGAGTAAGCCAGTATCTAGTATTTTCTTAACTCAATTCGGCCTCTCAAGGTCCTCAATAAGCGTCTTCAAATCCGAAAGGCATTTTCCGTAAGATACTTTATACATCCATCTGGTCAGATAGAAGCAAAGTGGTGTCATAACAACGAGTACGACGACCAGTAATATCAAAACACTCGGCTTCATCATCATTGAATTGATATCCCCACTGCCAACGGATCCACCCATCATGAAACCTGCCGCGCCGCCAATAGGATAGAGAAAAAGCGCGGCACGTTCCTGAAACCTGATATTTTCAGTAATGTATGAGTACGTGTGGTTCAGCGCATCCTTAAGATTTCTATCAACTGGAAAATCCATGCCAACCCTTCGATACATCCCAAAATTGACAACGAAGAAAAAAACATAAACCCCAACCACAAACCCAATACCTACCTTTACAAGAGGCTCCTCAAAAAGAAAAAACAGAACAATAAATCCGGCTAGAAAAAAAACCGAAAACAACGTTGTCCTCATGTAGGCAGCCTTCAGTTGCTCCACGGGATGACGTGATGTTTTTCTGATTTCAACCGCACCTTCCACGGGCTTACTCAGTTTCTCCCTTTCAAGCTTTTGCCATGTTTCCAACAAATCCATTACCCTTCTATCCTCAGTTTGTTTTTCAATACTTTCTTAATTCGATGAAGCTTTACTCCGATGTGACCTTTCAGCAACCCCGCAATGTCGGCGATCTCTTCATTCTCATATCCTTCAAGGTGGAGAAGAATGATCATTCGATCAATTTCCCCGAGTTCACGTATAGCCAGGTAAAGTGCCTCCGTTTCTTCTCCCTTTCTTTCCGAAGAAATTACATTTAGCTGACTGAGGTCTTCATGGTTCTCAACAAGACTCGGCCTCCTCTTAAAGGTGAGAACCGTATTAAGTCCCACTCGGTAAAGCCAGGTAGAGAACTTGGATTCACCTTTGAAATGCGCGAACGATTTCCATGACTGAAAAAGTATCTCCTGGAAAAGATCCTGCTCATCGTCCGGGTCACGGACGTATAAACGGATTACTTTGTAAATAATCCCCTTATTCTGGTCAATCAGCGACGTAAATTCTCGTTCAGAAGGCATACCATCGGCTTACTCTTATTAAAACCCTGAAGTCCCTGAAATGTTAGTCGAGGCAGTCCATAGCTTCTCTTTTCCCAATTTGTCGGCTGAACGAGATTGGAATTACAAAGAAAAAAAATAAATAAAAGGCACACGTGTAATTCAAACCAGCCAGGGGATACTGATGGAAAGAAAAATCATAAACGCGATGAACTTCCTTCAACATCTCTTTCAATTCAAAACCCGCCTTGCCGTCATAGCTGGCATCCTCGCAGGATTCATCATTCTTTCACTAGTGATTGCCTTCCTGCTCAACGACGCGACGGCGCCAATTATATTCTGGATTGGAATAATGATGTCCCTGTTACCGCTCTTTATTCCCGACAAGCCAAAGAGTGCAACAACCTGTAAATCCATCCCCAAATAGATACCCAATGAGTATATCCGGTGAGCTCAGCCCGATCGACAAAAAGTCAATCCACATCCACACTGGGAGCCGGACTTGCATATTAGCTTTTGTTTCGGGAGCCTCGCCCTCTAAGTTGAGAAGGACTTGATCGAAAAGATATCATCCGGTGTAACAATTTCCAATAGTAACCGTCATAAGGGTAAACCAAAAGCGAATGGAGCCAAACAAGAGAACAGCAAGGATTGCCGGACTACTTTACCTGATCGTTGTGCTGAGCGGAATCTTTAGCCTCATGTATGTACCTTCAAAGCTTATTGCTGCTGACGATACTAAAACAATTCAAAACATTGTCTTAAATGAATCTATATACCGGTGGGGAGTAGCGGCTGGATTCATTTGCTATATTGCTTTTTTACTGTTGCCTCTTTTCCTTTATCGCTTATTAAAAGTGGTTAATGAGATGTATGCTCGCCTGATGGTTATCTTCGTTGTGGTAAGCACTCCGATCTCTTTTTTAAATCTCCTGAACAAGTTTGCAGTGCTCGATATCATTCATGGCCCGGGTAATCTCCTTGAGAATGAGGCGTTGCAGGCACAACTTATGTTCTATCTACGTTTATATAACCATGGACTTCTGATCACTTTTATATTCTGGGGCTTGTGGCTATTGCCATTCGGATATCTTGTATTTAGATCAGGTTTCTTGCCAAAGATTCTGGGCGTTCTTCTGATGATCGGATGCTTTGGATATCTGACAAATGTGTTTGGTCAAACACTTATTCAGGACTACAAAGATCTTTGGATATCTGATTACGTCAGCTTGCCTGGATCGCTGGGTGAGATTGGCATATGCCTGTGGCTGTTAATTGTTGGAATAAAAACCAGCCAGGCAGCTAAGTCAAATTCGAATTAATAACCACCTTTTTGGCATAAACTACTTAATTTTGCGCAGTAGGTTATTTAAGCCGTTCACCCGTTCTAAATTCTGTTTTGGAAAATCGCGCACTGCAAAGTACTCGTGAATCTGATGGTCCCTTCTGTTCGATACATCGAATAATATGCTCGCAATTTTCGACACGTATACGCTAGAGATTCAACTCTTTCCTTCCCGTGATAAAAACAATGGCGTTTGACTGCACCAACAAACAGGTGACCTCAGGACCAATACCAATGGCGCTAATCATCAATTTAGTATGGTTTTTTAGCATTCAGATGTTTCTCAGGTAACAATTACCGATATTAAGATGTTTAGCCAGTAGTACAAACAATTGAATGATTCCCTTTCCTACAGAATATTCCAAGATTTTAGAGCAACTTGAAAACATAAACCTTTCACGCAACCCCACTACGCTGTTGCTAGAGCCTTCTCATTTCAACACATTCCCTGTGGCGGAAAAAGTTATTCACTTTATTCTTAAGCTGGCCTCCAATATCAAATGCATGGAGATATTCGTCGGTGAAGTAAACGATCTCCCCGGCATTGAGCGTTTTCCGTCCATCATGAGCAAAGAGCATCCCGCCTTCCGTCATTACCCTGGGAAAAAAACAGCGCCGCAATGGATGTTCCCCGGAGCAGAATTAACAAACTCCTTTTTCTTCATTCTGGAAAAAATGTGAAAAATCTATCACACTCAAATGAAAATACTACTCACAGGGTCTACAGGTTACATCGGCCGAAGGCTTTTACCGGTATTGGTTGAATCAGGCCATGAGGTGACCTGCCTGGTGCGGCATCGCGACCGGTTCGACTGGGATGATTTTACGGAAGATTTTCTGACAAAGGTTACCGTGATCGAAGCGGATCTCAACGAAGAATCATCCCTTTTACATCTGTCGTCGGACATCGACGCCGCGTACTACTTAGTACATTCGATGACTTCGTCGCACGAAAATTTTTCCGAACTGGAATCCAGCTCAGCGGAAAATTTTGTCCGTTATATCAATACTACATCTTGTCAACAGGTCATTTACCTTAGTGGCATTGTAAATGACATCGATCTCTCGGACCATTTGCTATCCAGGAAAAATACGGAAGATATTCTGCGCCGCAGCACTGTCGCATTGACCGTGCTTCGGGCCGCCATTATCATCGGGTCTGGCAGTGCATCCTTTGAGATCATCCGTGACCTTGTTGAAAAACTCCCTGTGATGGTTGCTCCACGCTGGCTCAAAACACGATGTCAACCCATCGGCATTCGAAATGTCGTGCAATACCTGGAGGGAGTATTGTTAAAACAGGAAGCGTATCAAAAGGTATTTGACATCGGGGGCACGGAAATTCTCACCTACAAACAGATGCTCTATGGTTTTGCCAAGGTGAGGAAATTGAAACGGATTATCATCACTATACCCGTCCTGACGCCAAAACTCTCTTCGTTATGGCTACTGCTGGTTACATCCACTTCTTACTCTCTTGCGCGTTCGCTGGTAAGTAGCATGAAGAACGAAGTTATTTGCAAGGACAATAGCATCACACTCATCGTGCCGCTAAAACTCCTTAATTACGAGGAATCATTGCTGATGGCGTTCGACAAGATCAGTCAGAAGAATGTAATCTCCAGCTGGAAAGATTCGATCTCGCTTTCGACCATTGATAAAAACTTTTTAAGTTTCATCATGGTGCCGGAGCACGGTGTGTTCGTTGACAAACGCGAAGTGCCGTTTGACCGCGACAAGGCAGAAGTTATTTCAAACATCTGGCACATCGGAGGAGAGCGCGGATGGTATTTCGGAAACTGGATGTGGGCTATCCGTGGATTAGCGGACAAACTGGTTGGAGGTGTCGGGCTCAGGCGCGGACGAAGGCATCCCTCCGATCTAAAATCAGGCGACGCGCTGGATTTCTGGCGAGTATTGGTAGCCGATAAATCTAACGGCAGACTGTTGCTGTATGCAGAAATGAAACTTCCCGGGGAGGCGTGGCTGGAGTTCAGCGTTAAAGAGGCAAACGGAAAAACTACGTTACATCAAACCGCAACGTTTCGTCCACTTGGACTTTGGGGGAGGCTATACTGGTATTCAGTATTGCCCTTTCATGGCCTGATCTTTCCGAAGATGGCAAGAAATCTTGTCGGATCTTCTTTCGCTCAATAGCTCTCAACGAATAGTTGTAAGAATAATTACTCTGCTTTTAAATTCCTTATTCCCGCTGCCCAGTAGAGAGTTGCCTTGAGTTTTTCATACTCAGCTTTCAATTTCAGAAGCTTAGACTGTGACTGAATTAGTTTTTCCTGTTGGACATTAATTTTGAAAAGATCACTTTCCCCGTTCTCGAGATTGAGAAGTTCAGCCTGCAGTAATCGCTCATAGTTATGTGCCATCGCATTTTGCTGATCAATGATTTTATTGGTAGTAACAATCTGGCTGTAAACTGAATTAATTTGATTGATAATCTCCCGCTGCGTTTGTGTCCGCTCAAAGCCAATGCTTTTGATTTTAATGCTGGTTTGCGCAAGCTTTGCACGTTCCTTCCTGATCAGAATTGGCATCGAGAAATCGAATCCAAATTTATAGTTGTTGCCAAAGGCAAACGACTCAAATTCTCCTGTCGGGCGAATAGGCTGATTCAAGAAACTATAACTCAAATCAAGCCGTGGCTTGAGATATTCAGCAGCGAGCTTTCGATCAATCTCAAGCTGACTTGACTTAACCCCCAGCTTTACTAGTTCGGGGTGATTTTCTTTAGCTAATAAAGTAATATCGTTTAAGGTTTGAAGTTCAAGTAAGCTCCCATCGTTTCTTTCCAGCACAGGAGCCCCTTTCGATGAAAGATTTACTGGAACACCGGAAGCATCCCATAGATAATTTGAAATCTTTATTCTGGCGAGTATAAACTCCAGGTATGATTCCTGCCGCTCTACCAGTCGTTGCTGAAGAGTTATCTTCGCCTGAACCGTGTCCATACCAGAGGCTTCACCGAAGGTAGCATTCAGCTTCACACGTCTAAAAACTTCTTCTGCGAGCGTCGCATTTTGCGAAAGAAGCCGAAAATTATAGTAGTGATAATACCACTGCCAGTAATCTTTAGCCGCATCAAGTAATATTTTATTGATCAGCTTTATCTGTTCGGCTTCCGCCATTTTAGTGAAGAGCTTCGCCTGAAGCAGCGCTGCCCGCCGGTCATCGATGAAAAGACCTTTTCCAACGGGAAGCGATATCCCTGTAAAAATCTGCTGATTGTTATCCGCAGCAGGCACCGTATTTTCAGGATCGATAAAAAGACCACTATTTTGTTCTATTCCCACCTTTGGATCCAATGGTAGCCAGGTAGGAACGGTAAACGTTGCAATCCACTTGTTATAGTATTCTTTATCATTAAGTGCTTTTGTGCTAAACCGGGTTTCAACTTTCGGATCAAATGAACCGCGTGCTAACCTGATTTCCTGTTTTGCTGTTTCGCTCAATAGTTGAATCTGTTTCACGATCGGATGAGATTCCAGAATCGTTGTATAAAGCGATTCAATAGTGAAAGAGAGCACGGTATCACTCAACACAAAGACTGAATCAAGCGAACTTTTAGTTTGAGCCCTTGCCACTGCAACGGAAAAGCTGAAAACGAGTATAAAAATGACTCTCATAGTGCCGATACTTCAGTATCCTTTTTTTCCTTTTTTGACCCGGGCTTATCGCTGGCCGGTTCAGCATAAAGACTTGCCGGAAATCCGTTCAATTGTCGCCATAGTTCATACCAGACAGGAACACTGTCCAGCATTACCCAACTCTTTGTACCCGATCCTACCCGAATTTGCTTTGGCCATGAGATGTCAATCGAATCAGGAACGACAAGGATCCTGAATTCTCCGGGATGAGTATTCACAACATCGATCACTTCCACTTTTCCACCAAAAGAACCCACAGAGATACTGGGCCACCCTGAAAATTGTAACGCCGGAAATCCATCAAATTCAATTCGCACATTTCTTCCACGGCTTATGAGTGGAAGATCCATCGCCTTCACATACATCTCTACCGCCACATCGGTTGATAGCGGCATAATAGAGCATATTGGCTCTCCTTCTTTCATTGTTTCACCAATTCCTGCTTTGGTCGCCCTCACCACTTGACCTGCTTGCGGCGCCAGTATGAAATATTGCTGACTCCTTATTTCCATATTGACATATTCATTCTGGAGCTTTGAAAGATCGGCCTGGGTTTCAAACTGCTCTGCCATTGTATTGTTAAGGTCTGATTCAGCTTTGTTAATTTTATCGAGTGCTTCAGCCTGCACACGGTCAATTTCAATTTCAGCACTGATAAAATCAGCTTCACTTCCCTGATACTTGTATTCGATGTCTTGAAATTTTGTGAGTGGTATGTTACCCGCTTCAAACAGTTTCTTATTGCGTTCATATTGATTTTTTGCGTTGCTAAACCGAACTCGCTCGGCTTCAAGTTTGGCCTTGGACTGTTCAACTTTTATATTCATTCCGTCTTCTAACGCATTGATCTGACGCATCAAGGCTTTAGCTTTAAGGTTTTTCGAGGCAAGACCTTTTTCTTTCGAATCAATAATCTCCCGCAGTCGTAACAGCATTTTTGGATCAAAATATTTTTCTTTGATCTCACTAATGATGGCAATGGTGTCTCCCTTCTCCACGAACTGGCCCTCACGCACTTTCCAATCCTGAATTCTCCCTGCAATAATGGTTTGTATGGTTTGAGGACGATTGCTTGGAGAAAGGGCGGTCACCTGACCCGTTCCATGAATGTTCTGCTGCCATGGAAGAAAGAGGATGAGAATAAAAAGTAGCCCCATTCCAAAAAGCCATCGGGCCAAAATTTTTCCGGCCATCGGCGTATTGAGAGACCGTAACGAATACAGTTGATCCTGAGGAAAGGCCGCGGTGGTAGATTTTTTGAAAGTAGATGACATAGTCTTGCCTTAATAGGTATAGTCCTTTAGCTCGCCGTTCTTCAATAGTACTTCGAATGGTCCTTCACTTTTTATTCGTCCACTTTCCATCAGAATAATTTTCTCACAGGCACTCATTATAACTGGATCATTTGATATGATAATCAGTGTCCACGTCCGGTCCTCCTCAATCAGAGAACCGAGGAGTTTCAGCTTATCGGCTTTGGTTAACACTGCGAAAAAATCATTCAATATGATCAGCTTAGGCTTCTTTATCAGGCATCGGGCAAGAATCAACTTTTGGGCGACTGTCGGTGAAAGGCCTTTGCCGCCGCTGATAACCGGCGCCTCGAGTCCTTTCGGCATTCGGTGAATGGTATCACTAAGTCCCACACGGTTAAGTGCGGCAAATACCTGCTCGATGGTGGCGTTCGATCGGCCAACGGTTAGATTTTCGAGCACCGTCCCATCAAACAAATCTTCTTGCGATATATTTTTAGCTATCTGATCACGTAAATGCGGTAGGTCAAGGTCTCTTAAAGAATAGTCGTTGATCGTTGCTACCCCCTGAAACTCCGAATAGAATCCGGTAAGAATATTTGATAGTGTAGTTTTTCCAGCATCTCCCGGCCCGGCAATACAAACAATTTCGCCTGGTCCAATGTGAAGATTAATATTTTGGAGCGCCATTGACTGAGCTTCCGGATAATGATAAGACAGATCTTTCATCATTATGCTAACACCTCTTTCATCAACGGAATGAAAATCAAATCCTCCTGTTTTTTCGATGGGGATGTCTGTCACATGCGCGACCTTATCAACAGCCGTCAATAAATCATAGACCACATCCATGTACATGATTATCTTTTCAACAGCATTCAAGATAAGAATGATGACGATTTCTGCCGCCACAAACTGACCAAGCGTTATTTTTCGATCGACTACAAGAAGTGTTCCCATAATCAAAAGACCACCTGTAATCAACGCTTTGAACAAGACAATAAAAGAAAACTGAGTGACGAGTGTGTTGAAATGAATTTTCCTGTTCTTCAAATAGTTATTGACATTGTAATCCGTTTTTCGCTGGGGCAAATCCGTATTACCAGCAAGCTTGAAAGAAGGCAACGCGCGAGCGAGTTCTTCGAGCCATTGGGCCACTTTATATTTATATTTTGATTCGAGGATGGAGGACGATAATCCCCGTGGCCCGGTGAGATAGAAGATCACCACAAGCGTTGTAAGTAAAATCAAACCAAAAAAAACGAAAAATGGGTGATACAGTGAGATCAGCAACAGACCAAACAAAATTTGTATCGCCGACGAGGTCAGATCAATGAGGAGCTTTGGTAAGCCTTTCTGAATAGTCATGACATCGAAGAACCTGTTGACCAGTTCAGGCGCGTAACTCTTGAGAATCGCTTCCATTCGTAATCGCGGTAACCGATAAGCGAATTCAAAGGCCGCCTTCGAAAAAATTCTTCTTTGTAAAAACTCAACAAGACTGATCTGCACAATCTGTAATGCACCGGTCAAAAGGACTCCGAGGATCACCAGACTAATCATCACATAGACAGAACTAAAAACAACACCGCCGGACACTAGTTCCACTGTAGTTTGAATTCCGAGGGGTAAAATCAAGCTGACAAAACCAATGACGATAGCGTAAAAAAGGATGTAAAGGATTTCCGTTCGTTCGGTTCCCAATAGATTCACTAATCGTCTGACTGGACTCAAAGGGATACCCTCTTCCGGACTGCCAAGAGGCGAATCATAATTGAATATTGCAAAAAACTTTACGTGTCCCTCCTCATTTTGTATTAACACAAGATCATCAATATTTACGATTGATTCGTGATTACGATCTGAATCGAGCGTAATGCGTTTCCATTTTTTCTTTTCAGGGACAAGTAACGCAGGCCGGACGCCATCGGCAGATTGTAAGAATGTAAAGACCGGGCTGATTTCCTTTTTCAAGAAATCATTGAAGGCATTCCTCTCAACATTGTATTCAAGGAATAGTATCCTGATTTTGTTACCGGCCTCAGTAAGATCACGCAGGTACTCGTTTAACTGCGTATCATCATACGTTCGTTGATTTGACTCTACGTGATGGATGTCCTCCAGATCAAAATCATGACCTGTAACTAGCGCTGTCTCTCTCAGCGTCCGGTAAATCTGATCGTTGGTAAGCATCGTTATTTTCTAATGGTATTGAAAACCATTGACTCCAGAAATAGGTAGAGGTTTTGGTGGAATTTCTTGTCGTCCTTTAAATTGGTCAACGACGACAGATGTTTCGCAAAAAAGTGTTGCTGCTTGGCGGCAAGAAGCGTTGTACTAATTAAACCGTTTGGATACGGATACTGGGGATTGATCTCTACGATGATAGACGCAATCTTTTTGCAAAGTGATTTGAAACTGATAAAAAGACCATCCTTGTTATCGGCGTCAACCCATTTCGTTAGAAATGTTTTATCGAGTTCATCCATCACGATTCTGTAGAGTGCATCTTCGTTAACGAATTCAAAGGTTGGGTCATATTTTTTCTCTTCCGCGACAATCCTGAGAAAGGCCTTGAGTTTATCGGTGGGATTCTTCAGTGAACTCGTTGCCATATCAATTTTATATTCCAGCCAGCTCCAGTACCAGGAGATCAGGTAGTGCAGTAAGCGGTGCTTGTTTTCAAAATACCGGTAAACTGATGCTTCGGTTGACTCTATTTCCTCTGCGAGCTTTTTAAAGGTAAAATGCTCAAATCCCAGTTGATCGATCAGATTAACGCTGTTTTTGATGATATTCTGACCAAGTTCAGTGTGCTGCGGATCCCGCAAATAAAGGTGTTCATTGAGCTTAAATGATAGTACTGCCATAAATAGTATATTTACTTACAAATATAATAGTAATACTATCATACGCAAATAAGATTATTTTGTTGCGCAGGTCAGGAAGATTTGCGTGAAATCCATTGACGCTTTTTTCAAAAGTGATGTACTGAAAAATCAGGATGTTGCCATTCCAAGAGAAAGGCCGATCACATTAATTGTCGTAAAAACCGGGTTTTTGGTAAGATTCCTAAAAGCGGTGGTAAAATAATTTAGGAGCATATGAGAGGGTTTTTCAAAATAAATAACCCAAATTAACCCAATTAGTTTAACCTCTTGCCCATTGTACGGTTATCTTATCACCCCCTGCCAACCGTGATGGCCAAAAAATTATTAACGCAAACACTAGTATGGCAACAGAGGACAACGAACGTATTGAAAAATTGGGTTTCGCTTTACAAGAGAAAGAAAGGGATTTAATTGAAAAGCAGGAAGAACTGGCGGCTCAGCGGGGAATGTTATCCTTTGCCATCGATGAACTCGCGGAGCAAAATAAAAATCTGGAAGCGGCACTCAAAGAAGTGCAGGAACGAAACGCAGAACTCAAGCAGCTACTATACAAACCATCCCGTGGACTAAATTTCCGGGCTCTTACTTTCCATAGCAATTAAAACCTGGCTTAAAACTAGCAAAAAAAACGAGACCCGTTTCATGCAAAATTACATGAACGGAGCCCCCTGCTTCAAGAGAAAATGGTTGACACCATTGGTTTTGAAAAAGATCCAATGACTTCCTACTTATAGTTAAGGCCATGGACTGTGTTTTGCAAATTCTCTGCCTGTTTTCATCGACCACGGTCGGCAACTGTCCAATTGATATAGATTCATCATCGCTCAAGGCAGTTGTGAACAAGCTTTGGGCAAAAACACTTCAATCATTGAGTCCGATTCTTTCCACCAAATCGTTATTTTATTTTCATCGCTACAGGATCCCATTTTACGATTTGCTTAGAGAAATAGCTCTCGTTACAGGCCAACGCTGGCGCTGCTGCTCTGAATCCAAATTCAGCATCTTCTACCACCCGCGATCCGGTTCTAGCGGCGTCGAAAAAGCCGGTAATATGATCCAAGTGGTCATCATACCCTTCAGGAGCCTTAAAAATGATATCTTCTTTTATCTTCCTTTTTCTTTGTTCGGGAGTCCACTTTAAATCATATTCTTTTTGCATTTCATCCTGCATAGCTTTTGAAAAAGTGAACAGTGAATCATATCCGCCAAATCCTGGTGCTTCAGGCATGATACTATGTTTTACTGTAATGCTATTGCCTTTTACTTCAATGACTCCCTCGGATCCAACGAGACGAATTACTTCCTGTCCGCCTGTCCCACTTATAAAATTAACCTGCAACGTCATTTGAAAAGCGTTGTGTTCCTTGTTTTCCGGATATTGCATAACTCCGGCCATTACGTCTGGAAAATTGCGGCCATCTTTCCAAAAACTCAATTGTCCTGTACTAAAAATACTTTCAGGGCCTTTAGAGTTTGTTATAAAATGTGTTCCGCTTAATAAATGGATAAACAAGTCACCCGCCACGCCAGTGCCCACCTCTTTGAAGGCCCTCCACCAAAAAAACTTTTTTGCATCAAACGCCATCTTCTCTGTGACTTCGATAAATTTATCCCAGTTCGTGGTTAGTTCGTTTGCATCCTTGGGTATGGTGTATTCCCATGATCCAATCGAACTTTGCCTGTCATACACGGCATTCACCATATTTAATTTTCCGATCTCACCAGCAGCCAATAATTCCTTGGCTTTCGCATACCCAATGCTGCTTACCCGCTGGCTGCCTACCTGAAATACTTTGCCGGACTTTTTTACCGCTTCCATTACGGGATATCCTTCACTGATTTTATAAACCATCGGTTTTTCGCAATACACATGTTTGCCCTTTGCCAGAGCGTCCATCGCAATGCGCGCATGCCATACATCGGTAGTACAAATAAATATAGCGTCAATATCTTTTTTATCGAGTAGCTCTTTATAGTTGTTCGTAGTGAAGAGATTTTTGCCGTGGATTTCCTTTGCATTTTCCAATCTGCCGGCATATAAATCGCAAATTCCGGCTAATTCTACTCCCGGCACCTTGAGTGCAGTGCTTAGATCAAAGTGACCCTGAACACCGTAGCCAATCACCCCCAGCCTGATTTTGTCATTAGCCGAAATTTTCCTTTCATAGGTTAGTAGGCGCTCTTCGGCGTTTTTACTTGCACCAAGAGATGATAATGGAGAGGCGCCTAATAGTAAACTGGTTGCACCTATTTGTTGTAAGAATTTTCTTCTTGAACTTGATGTATCTCTTTTCATAATAAATTTTTCTTTAAGATTATTTATCAGTACCTAGTTAAATCATTATCAGATATTTCCCTTCTTCAATTCACTAAGGGCATAGTCTGCTGAGCGGGCTGTCAACGCCATATAAGTAAGAGAAGGATTCTGTGTTGAAGTGGAAGTCATGCAAGCGCCATCCGTAACAAATACATTTGTGCACGAGTGAAGCTGATTCCATTTGTTTAGTAATGATGTTTTAGGGTCATGGCCCATACGCGCGCCACCCATCTCATGGATATCAAGACCAGGAGCTTGTTTGCTGTCACCCGCTTTAATGTCGGAGAACCCTGCTTTGGTGTACATCTCAGATAACTGGTCGATAAAGTCTTTTACCATTTTCTCATCATTGTCATCATACGAGATGTCTATGTTAAGGAGCGGCATTCCCCACGCATCTTTCCTTGAAGCGTCCAGTTTAACGGTATTACTTTCTTTCGGAATAGTCTCACCCATCATGTGAGAGCCTACATACCATGGACCCAACGAGAACTTGGATAAATTATCTTTCAAATTTTCACCAATACCTTTATTCGAGTTGGACTTATAACGACCCGCAGAAAATCCCGAAGCATACCCACGAAGAAAATCAGTCTCCTGCTTAGCTACATTTCTAAACCGGGGAATGTAAGCCGATGTCGGTCTTCCTCCTTCAGTTTTTGTATCTGCAAATCCTTCATACTGTGCCGAAATGTGAGCCCGGTAATTGTGAAAGGCAACATATTTACCCAGCAAACCATTGTCGTTACCCAAGCCATTGGGAAATCTACCTGATGTTGAGTTCAACAAAATGAGATTTGTATTGAGTGCACCGGCATTCACAAAAATGACTTTCGCATAATACTCTATGGATTCTTTGGTGTTGGTATCGATCACACGCACCCCCGTGGCTTTTCCCTTTTGCTCATCATAAACAACAGAGTGAACAATTGAAAATGGCCTTAGGGTAAGATTGCCTGTTCGTGCAGCCCAGGGTAATGTAGACGAATTGCTACTAAAATAACCACCAAAAGGACATCCTCTTTGGCATAAATTTCTGTTCTGACACTGAGCTCGCCCTTGTTGAATGTGAATAGGCTGAGGTTCAGTTAAGTGAGCACAGCGCGCATAGATCACATGCCTGTCATGATAGGTCTTGGCGACAAAATCCTTAAAGTAATTTTCTACACAACTCATTTCAAGAGGAGGTAAAAATTCACCATCTGGCAAAGTTGCCAGTCCGTCCTTGTTTCCTGAAATGCCAGCGAATTTCTCTACATAACAGTACCACGGAGCTAAATCATTATAGCGAATAGGCCAGTCCACCGCAAAGCCATCACGAGCCGGGCCCTCAAAATCATAGTCGCTCCACCGTTGGGTTTGCCTGGCCCATAGTAGTGATTTGCCTCCCACCTGATAACCTCTGATCCAATCGAACGGTTTCTCCTGAACGTAGGGATGTTCGTTGTCCTTCACGAAAAAATGCGAAGCATCCTCCCGAAAGGCATAGCATTTACTCACTATTGGGTTTTCCTCTTTGATGGCGGCAGGTATCTCACCGCGATGCTCAAACTCCCACGGCATCATGTTGGTGGTGGGGTAATCGTTTAAATGTTTTACATCCCGGCCGCGTTCAAGTACCAACGTACGGAGTCCTTTTTCTGTAAACTCCTTTGCCGCCCAACCACCACTCATGCCCGAACCAATTACGATGACATCAAAAGTTCGGTCGTTCTTTGAATCCTGTACGTTTGCCATGCTACTTAGTTAAGAAGGATCAGTGACTGAAACACAACCTTTGTATTTACCGGGAAGCATTTTATATCCTTGAACATTGGTTAAAAAATATTCCGCGGTTGTATATCCGCGAAGAGTAAATCGCTTCATCGTCTTGAAGAAGAAATTAATATCATCCTCAGCGTTACTTTCATCTAATTCTGTAAGGAATTTTATGCGGTCTGCTGAATCCATTGCCGTAAATTCTCCTTTATTATTTTTCTTAGTCAACTCAGTAAACTGAGTAAGGCCCTTAAGCCATTTTTCCTGATCTTTTACAGACAGGCAGTCGTCGATCATTTTAATGCAATACTCATTCACTGCTAAATCAGATGCTCCAGGCGAACTGGTTTTCGGAATGATCGTTTCAGAAATCACGGTAAGCAACTCATCCTGATCTTCTGAAACAACAATATTTTTAAATAAGCGTGAAGGTCGGCTACTGCAACTATGAAGTGAAGGCGCCAGCGCAATGCTTGCTGAAACAAGGGCCAACTGTCTTAACAAAGTTCTTCTACTGAGAAACATAGTATATCCGGTTAAAGCGATGAAGGCTCGCGCCTTGTAAATAAATGATCATCTGCCTGCAATAGTAATTAACAAATATAAAGTATCATAGGGGTCTGACTTTGATGCTTCTGAACCACACTTTTTGCCCGTGGTGCTGAAACATAATAAGACCATCTGTAGACTTTGCAAAATCAGGGTTCTCTTTGAATTTGCTCCCAGCTATTAAGCTGTTCATTTTTTCAGACCCAATTTCATACTCCACTACCTTTATTCCGTTGAGCCAATGTTCGACATGGCTATTATTAACGATTAATCTTGCTTCGTTGTATTCTCCTACTGGCTTTAGTGTTTTATTCTTTGGTACAATCAAATCATACAAGGAGCCAGCAGATCGTTTAGGTTCCTTATCGTTAAAGTCAATATCATCCAATAACTGCATCTCAAAATTATTTAACCAGTTAGGGCTATTACCGTTACCGGACTGGTGAGAAGCAAGCTCTTGCACATGAAAGAATACGCCGCTATTTCCGGCCTTTGATACTTTCCATTCAAATGTTAACTCAAAGTTCTTATAGGAATCCCTCGTTACAAAGTCAATATTGGGAACGCCAGTTAAGGCAACCAAGGCTCCATCTTCAATTTTCCAGGCCTCATTGGGAAATGTCTTCATCATATACCCCCGCAGCTTCTCAACTGATTTGCCATCAAATAAGGTGGTCCATTCATTTGTCTTTTGCGCACAACACATACCAGGTAATACCAAGACTACTATGGCCAGGAATAATGAGGTTCTTGATTTCATATCAAAACACGATAAATGGAATGATCATCCTAAATGATCTTTTTTAGAAATTCCATATTTTGTTTCATACTTTCCAAAGGCGAACTGGCATACTCTTCCTGCTCTACGAAAAAATATTTCAGGCCCGAGAGTTTTGCATTCGTCAGCATCTCTGCAATATTCAATCCGCCTTTGCCAAATTCTGTGCTCTCCTTTTTGACAAGGTCCATATCCTTTAAGTGCCACAAAGGAAACCGGCCTTGAAATTTTTTAAAATAAGCCAATGGGTTTTTACCTGCTGCAACCACCCAGCCGAGATCCAACTCCATATGGACCAATGAAGGATCAACATTATTTAGTAAAACATCGTACAATACCTGTCCATTTTCTGATTCAAATTCGTAGTCGTGATTATGATATCCAAATTTGATATTTCGTTTTTTACACTCCTCGCCCCGCTTCGAGAAAATCTCTGCTGTGCGTTTATAGTTGTCCACAGTTTGCCCTCGTTCAGGCATAGATGAACAAATCAGATATTCCTGGCCAGTTTCAGAGGCCTGATCTATAGTTTTATTCCAATCTCCATCCACATGAATGTGGCCACTCCTGAGCACAACTCCCAGGTCATCGCATACTTTCCGGATTTCCTTTGATGACAGTCCATAATAATTTCCCTTTTCGCTCCGCGCAGATTCTATATCCGTGAAACCAAGCGCGGCTACTTTCTTCAGGGTGCCCACAGCATCTTCAAGCATTTCCTTGCGTACGGTATACAATTGAATTCCTACTCGCTTGGTCTTTGCGAATGCTGCATCAGCGAGTGATGGAATTATCAAAGCACCTGCAGAAATGCTGGCTGCTTTTTTAAGGAAGCTTCTTCGTGAACCCATGTTTATTTTAATTTTAGAACTGAAGGCAATTTAAACAAGTGACTTGCCTTTAACACAATTTATAGAGGATATTCTCATCACCAATTTAAGCCGTAAATCCCAATTAAACCAACTACTGTTTGTTTGCGGCGATGAAGGCGGTGCCATTTATTTTGAGCTGACAATGATGGCCAGCATATTTTGCGTTAGAGATATGACAAAAAAAAGCTAAGTTGTGTGTCTGACTGTTTTACTGATTTAGAGCCTCTTAATTAAAATGCTATGGCGTTAAAGATTGCATTACTTATTTTGATAGCCTTCGTTTGCTCGACTATTCTGGCTCAAAATGTCGGGATTTTTGAAAAGGCTAGTGATATTGGAAATCCAAAACAATCAGGGTCATCGGAGTACGATGCTCTAACCCAAACGTACACATTAAAAGGTGCGGGGTATAATGTTTGGTTCCAGCGTGACGAATTCCATTTTCTCTATAAAAAGATAAATGGAGACTTCATTCTAACCGCAAACATTGAGTTGGTAGGCAAGGGAACCGATCCTCATAGGAAAGTAGGCTGGATGATACGGGAGTCAACCGATGAAAGTGCTTCTCATATCAGCGCGGTTGCTCATGGCGATGGCTTGAACGTTCTACAATGGCGGGCGCTTCGTGGGGCATACATGAGGGATCCGGAGGATGAAATTTTTGCCCTTAAGAAAAGTCAGTCAATAATTCAGTTAGAGCGTAATGGCAATCTTATTACCATGCGTGCTGCCAATTGGGGTGAACCGTTGCAAATAATAGGTTCTCATGAAATGGCAAATTTCAAGGAGGATGTGCTGGCTGGACTATTTATTTCATCTCACAACCCTGAAGTTGTAGAAGAAGCTAAAGTCTGGAATGTCCGGATTGATCAACCTGTAGCGGCAAATTATAATCCGGGTCAGCAGGGCTATCTGGGATGCAGGATGGAAATAATAAATCCGTTTAATGGTAGGCGCAAAGTGATCTATGAAGCAGTTGGCCGGTTCGAAGCGCCTAACTGGATGCCTGATGGCAAAAAGTTGTTGTTTAATATGGACGGCTCGATTTATAAAATACCTGTTGAAGGTGGAGAGCTGGAAAAACTTAACACTGACTTGGTCAATCGCAATAATAATGACCACGGCATTTCCTTCGATGGAAAATTATTGGCCATCAGTCACCACCGCGATGGATTGCCAGGTGGTGGATCAACAATCTATGTATTGCCACTGACGGGTGGGACTCCGAAGATGGTTACACAAAACACGCCCTCGTACTGGCACGGCTGGAATCCCAACAACAAAGAGATCACCTATGTAGCTCAACGTGACGGTATTCCCATGTATCACATTTACAAAGCAGATATCAATACAGGCAAGGAAACCATATTGACATTCCACAGCAACGGACATGTTGACGGCCCTGAATATTCTCCCGATGGAAAAAATATCTATTACAACGGAAGTCAGACCGGTACGATGCAGATCTGGAGGATGAGACCTGATGGTTCCGGAAACGAGCAAATCACGTTTGACGAATACAACAACTGGTTCCCACATATTTCTCCGGATGGAAAATGGATCGCCTTTATCTCATTCCCACCAGACATTGACCCTGGTTCACACCCATCTTACAAGCGTGTTACTTTGAAAATTATGCCGGCCTCAGGTGGAGCCCCAAAAGTGATCGCCTATTTGTATGGCGGCCAGGGCACAATCAATGTTCCATCGTGGTCTCCAGACAGTAAGTATTTGGCCTTTGTAAGCAACTCTATGCGACAGGCCAAGCCTTGACCAACGGTCTTTAAGCCAACCCATATAGTGCTGTACATAGTCAGTAAATGCAGAAACAATGTCGCACACCTTGTCTCGGTCTGTGCCCCAAATAGAATTTGTACCACTTTATTTGAATTGTCGATTTGCCAGATTTTGAACTCAATTTGTGGACTTCTCCAAACTCTAATCGGGAACGTGGAATCAATTCCACATTCACAGAAATTTAACCACCCAAATTCAACCGTTTTGAAATTTTCAATCTGGCAGAATTCTTGTGACATCGAGATTTACTTATGGCATTTGTTCGATAAAACCCATGGAAAATACATATAAAGCGGGAGAAATTGTCTTTGAGAGGATACGTCCCAACCAGACCTTAATAGTAAAGCATTTCACTAATAACATGTATTACTGCGAAGTGCAGGAAAATCCTAATCGAAAATATTTAGTCTATCAAGAAAGAGAGTTAACTTCAAACAACAGAGACATTCGGGAAGAGTGAACGGCTATTTCAAAAGAATGAAAATAAAAGCCTTCAAACCTTGAATTTGTTCTTCTGAAGGAAAAAATGATTCGCAGCATTTAAGGAATTTTCTCGACTAAAATTCAATTATGATACAACAATTAATTGACACGCCTAACACCATGGTTGGTTTTAAAGCAACCCACGATGTGACAAAAGAAGATTTTGATAAGATTGTGCTTCCAGCCGTTGCCGAACTGGTTCAACGAACGGACAAATTAAATTATCTATTAGTAATAGATACCCCTCTTAAAAACTTTACTATTGGCGCATGGCTCAAAGATGCAATGCTTGGTCTTAACAATCTGAATAAGTGGAACAGGGCAGCCATCGTTTCTGAATCGGAAGGAATAACAAATATCACAGAGGTATTCAGTAAAGTAGTTCCTGGTGAATTCAGGTGTTACACGCACAATGAACTGGACGAGGCAATTCAATGGGTGGGTGAGCAAAATGGAATTACAGCGAAGCAGGTGTTTCAGCAAGCGGCCGATTTAAAGGAATAATAAAATGATGCAACTGCTGAAACTCTGGAAGCCATCTTAATGGTGTTAGCAGAGTACAATGATCAATAATTTTTTTGAGTCCGATAATATCATGTTGCTGATGGCCGTGATATTTTCCATTTTAATATTACGCTATTTTTTGGTGGCTGGACTGTTCTTCTTCTATTTTTTCAAATGGAACCCCGATGCCTGGAAAGCACGAAAGTTGCACAAAAAAAATCCTACGAGCAGTCAATTCAAAAAAGAAATTACATGGTCTGTCATTACATCCATAATTTTTGCAATTGCTGGTACTCTTTCAGTTTTACTCTGGCAACAAGGGAACTCCCAAATTTATCTGGATGTAGCACAGTTTGGTTGGCTATATTTCCTGGCTAGTATTTTAATAGCCATGATACTACACGAGACGTATTATTACTGGTTACACAGATGGATGCATACCCCGTTCATATTCCGCATAGTGCATAAGGTACATCACGACAGTATAGTGGTTTCACCTTGGACTGCTTTTTCTTTTCACCCTTTGGAAGGCTTGCTGGAAGCCCTTGTTTTACCTGCATTAATTTTCATTTTACCTCTTCATCCTTATGCTATTGTCATCTACCTAACCATCATGACAATTTCCAGTGTTGTCAATCATCTTGATATTGAACTTTTCCCTAAACACTTTGAAAAACACTGGTTGGGCAAATGGTTGATTGGTGCCACACACCATAGCGCGCATCATTCGCACTTCCATGTTAATTTTGGTTTGTACTTCACATTTTGGGATAAATGGATGAACACAGAAAATCCAGTACAGAATAAATAGGCTTAATGCTTTATTTCAATGTACCAAAACTGTTTTAAATTTCTCTAAAAAGTTCATCAAAGGTTTTGCACAACGCCAGGTTTCTGAATCCACCTCCAACGCAAAGTTCCTCATTTCATTATGATTTAATATCAGGTCACTCGATACGAAAAAAAATTGACAACACCTTACACGAGTAAGCGATCAGAGGAGATTTAAGTGGCCATAGTCAGGCAGTAGGCGCTACGCTAATCTGCGTATGAATATTTTTATATGAGGATTGTCGCCAAAATCGTAATTTAAAAAGGAATCTAACAGGGCAGTCGCACCAGGTGGTCTGACTTCTTATTGGCTAACAGATGAAACTATGACTATAACATTAAAGAAAGGCGTTCTGCTGGTTTGTTTGCTATTTCTGGGCTGCTCATCATCGCAACAGGCGGGCCCTGGGGCCAACGTAAACGCCTGGATCACCACATCAGATCGCTCAAGCTTATTGAGTCCATTAGATGGTTTGACTTTTAAACCAGACCGTGGCATGGCTTCTGTTATAGAAGTTGACACCACTTCCAAGTACCAAACCATGGATGGCTTTGGGTACACACTTACCGGTGGAAGCGCTCAATTGATCAATCAGAAATTGAATGCCAGCAATCGAACCGCTCTCCTACGCGAGCTTTTTCTCACCGAGCAAGATGGTATTGGGATTAGCTACCTGCGCATAAGCATAGGAGCCTCTGATCTGGATGATCACGTTTTTTCTTATAGCGACCTGCCATCGGGTCAAACTGATCCAATGCTGACAACTTTCAATATCGACGCTGATCAGACAAACTTAATTCCGGTTTTAAAGGAAATCGTTGGACTCAATCCGAAAATTAAAATCATGGGCAGCCCATGGTCGGCTCCCGTTTGGATGAAATCGAATGGCCTTGCAAAAGGTGGCACTTTAAAGATCGAGAACTATCCGGTCTATGCACAATACTTTGTAAAGTACATCCAGGCTATGGCCAAAGAAGGAATTACCATTGATGCCATTACCGTGCAGAACGAGCCGGAGCATCCAGGAAATGTACCGAGCATGACCTTCACAAGCGCACAGCAAAATGATTTTATTAAGTTCCATCTTGGGCCTGCATTTCAATCTGCAGGAATCACCACAAAAATTATTTTATTTGATCACAACTGCGATCATCCTGATTACCCAATCTCCATTTTGAACGATGCGCAAACAAAAGCAATGGTCGACGGCTCTGCCTTTCATATGTACCTGGGTGATATCAGCGCCTTAAGTGCAGTGCACAAAGCTCACCCCGACAAGAACGTATATTTTACAGAGCAATGGACTAGTGCTAACGGCAGTTTTGGCGCTGACCTTCAGTGGCATGTTAAAAACTTGTTGGTAGGCGCTCCCTGTAACTGGAGCCGTAATGTTCTTGAATGGAACCTTGCCGCTGACGAAAAACTAGAACCGCATACAGATGGTGGATGCAACCTTTGTCAAGGAGCGCTTACGATACAAAGTACAACGGGAGCGGTTACTCGAAATGTGTCTTATTATATCATTGCCCATGCTTCAAAGTTTGTCCCACCTGGATCGGTCCGGGTAGCCTCTACTGTTGTTGACAATCTTTATAATGTGGCTTACCTTACTCCATCAGGTAAGAAAGTTATTATTATAGTAAACGATAACAATGCTAGCAAAACGTTTTCTATTCGCCACAAAAACATGACAGTAACAACATCTTTGATGGCAGGAGCAGTTGGCACCTATGTTTGGTAGAGATGCCCATCGAAGAAGTACAACACTACAGGAAAACGGGAAGATAGTCTCTATGAGTTCATCAACAAAGAATTCCTCGCAAGCACCGGTTGAAAATGATCAAATAACAAAGAGGGCATTGAACCTGGGCGGGCTTTCTTTTACGATCCGGCTATATCCGTTGACAGCTCCATCTTGGTTACTTGACCAGACTCTTATAATTCAATACAATGAACTTATCAATGGAGTCATAGAACGCCTCCAACTCCATTTCATCCAGGTCGATGATCGTCAGTGTGCCATTGACGAGTGACAATTGAATTTTATGAAGGATATTTCTCTCGTCTTTGACGAGGCTCAAACCCTGAATTTCATGCAATCCAACCTGCCGAAATGAAAAAACGAACATGGTTCATTTCGTGATCGATGAAAATGAAGATGAAGGGCATCAACAGATGGAATCCTCGCTGATACTTTTCATACCAGTCGAAAGTATCCTTGACAATTTGCTCTTTTTCAATCTTCATGAAGGATAGGAACGCATCGGCCACAGGAGAATGTTTTTTTCCTTTCATCCAGATAAGACGCCATACAGTCTTGATGGGCAGGCCTCTAACGGGAATGATCTGTACATCACCGTTATGAAGTTCATTTTTAATGCCTATAAGCGGCATAATAGAATAACCCAGACCAGCCATCACCGACTGTTTAATTGCCTCGTTCGTGGTGAGCTCCATTTTTTTGAACACCGGAACCTTATTGCTTTCAATGAAGCGCTCCATTACCTGCCTCGTCCCGGAACCCGCTTCCCTGTAAATCAGCGGTAGCTGCTTGAAAATCTCTTTGGTGTAAATGGATTTCTTGAACTTTCTACTTGTCGGGCCCACCAGGTATAGCATATTCTGAAGCAAATCCAGTTTCTCAACCTGAAGGGTTTTCGGTAAAACGGACACAAGGGAGAAATCGACCTCGTTGTTTTCCATGCTTTCAATGACGCGTGCCTTGTTAGTAACGTCCATGAATAGATCTACACCTTCGTTTTTTTTGATAAAAGGGGACAGAAAATATGGCATCACGTATTTTCCCGTTGATACCACGGAAATTTTCAACCGGCCTGTAAGCTGCCCCTTGAATGCATGCGTTTTGAAATTGATCTCAGAAACATGGTCGATGACGCTTTGTGCGGACACCGCTATTTCTTTGCCAAATTGAGTGATATAGACCTTTCTTCCAACCACCTCAGTGAGAGGAATATCAAATTGCTCCTGAAAATTCTTCAACTGGATGGAAACAGCCGGCTGAGTCAGGTGCAGTTCTTCAGCAGCCTTCGTCACACTCAATGTCTGGGTGATCTTCAGGAAGATCCGAAGCTGGTTCAATGTATAATTCATAATTATTATTTATGCTTTCTATAATAAAGATAAATAAAAAAGTATGAATCGAAGACCTCAATTTTGCTCCGTCAAAAACAAAAGAAAGATCACATGAAATTATTTCAAAAAATCACAACGGTTGTCATTCTGTTGACGCTCCTTGGATTCAAAATTTTCGGCGAAACTCAAACGCTTCTGTTTGAAATCACCTCTGATATTCTGATCGTGTTTTTTTTCCTGGGACTAGGTGAAATCATTCTTGTCGAACTGGCAAAACAATCAGCTTCCCTGTTCATGAAAGCAATTCAACTAATCAAAAAGTAAAAATGAAATCCTTATTAAAACAACTCTTTGTAGCCCTGATGTTATTATTGGCAGGCGCCATCTCTCCGTCGAATGGGGTTGATGATCGAGTTAATCGACAGCCGGTTGAAATGCTGATCGAGACATTTGTCATCATCGCTATAGGCGTGCTGGCGTATCTTATTCATCAGCATCTCAGCACCCACAGACGATATCACGTATCCGGAAAACCCCTGACAGAAAATGTATAAAACAAAAATTAGCGTCATGACGCTTAGGATAACAATCCCTCTTCTTCTCACTATTTTAATTTCCACAGGCTACGGACAATCCAGAATCTCTCCAGAGGAAGCATTAAATCGCCTGAAAGAAGGAAATCAACGCTTTATTACAGGGAAGTCAATTCGTCCCCGCCAGGATATCATGAGGTTAAAAGAGGTTGCCGCGGGTCAAAATCCCTTTGCAACTATTGTAGGTTGTTCCGATTCCAGAGTTCCAAATGAAATCATATTTGACCAGGGCCTCGGTGATCTTTTTATCGTCCGTACCGCAGGACAGGTTTCCACCTACGCATCCTGGGGAAGTATTGAGTTTGCAGAGGAGGTGCTCGGTACAAAACTTATAGTAGTGCTTGGCCACACCCAATGCGGCGCAGTAAATGCGTCTGTCAACTTACCAGAAGTTCAAGGCCATATTATTACACTGATCAATGCAATCAAACCGGCAGTAGAGAAAGCCAGAAAATCCCAACCCACGAATTTATTAGATGCCGCGATTCGTGAAAACATTTTGATGCAGGTGGATCAGCTCAAAAGCCTCGAGCCGGTCCTTGCAAAACGCGTGCGCGATGGCTCTATTAAAATTATCGGCGCGCTCTACACGTTAGACTCCGGTAAAGTTGAATTCTTCGAATAATCCATAACCTCCCATTAATGCTAACTAGTATACTTTCTCCCATGGTACTTGCCTTTCTGTTAGGCATCGTTGCTTCCCGTGTCAAAAGCGATTTAAAGTTTCCCGATTCTTTATATCAATCACTCACGATCTACCTGCTGATTGCCATTGGGATGAAAGGCGGATATAAATTATCCCTTGCATCATTCTCCGATGTCTATCAACCAGCATTGGTCGCTATCACGCTTTGCTGCAGCATTCCATTTTGGACATATTGGATTATGAGGAGGGCTGGAAAGCTTGATGTTTATAATTCTGCGGCGTTGGCGGCACATTACGGATCTGTTTCTGCCGTCACCTTTAGTGCCGCACTGGCTTATCACGAAAGCCTTGCTATTTCCTATGAAGGATTCATGCCGAGTATGTTGGCAATGATGGAAATACCTGCTATTCTTATTGGTATTTCGTTAGCTCGATTCAACGCCCCGCGAATCGAAGGCAGTCAGCAAGTATCAATAAAAGAAATTGCCCGCGAACTGATCGCAGGAAAAAGCAGTCTATTGTTACTGGGATTTTTGATCATTGGGTTTCTGGTGGGAAAGACAGGCTGGGAACAAGTGTCTCCGTTATTTGACGTTCCTTTCAAAGGAGTGCTAACACTATTCCTCCTGGAAGCGGGGATTGTTGCGGGAAGAAAATTATCTGACTTAAAAAAAGGTGCTCTGTTTCTTGTTGCATTTGGTACGATATTCCCAATAATTCATGCGGTCCTGGGAATTCTTCTTGGTCATTGGGCAGGGTTAGGTTTAGGAGGATCAACCATTCTGGGAGTCCTCGCCGCAAGTGCCTCTTATATTGCGGCACCAGCCGCCTGTCGTGTGGCGCTGCCGGAGGCAAATCCCTCGTACTATCTTACCGCAGCACTGGCTATAACATTTCCATTCAATATTATTGTCGGCCTTCCGCTTTATCATGAAATCGCAAAAACGATAGTACCCCATTAACCACTTACCAATGGATACGCTAAACTTACTAACAATCATCGCAGATGAATCACTTGCTTCTTCCATCGAAGCCGAAATAACGGACCTGGGGGCAAAAGGATACACGACATCACCTGTGTCGGGAAAAAGCCAGAACCACGTACGGGACAATCCATGGGAAGGCGAGAACATCAAAATTGAAACCATTGTATCGGAAAGCAATTGCACAAAGATATTGAGTCATCTTCAGCGAAAATATTTTGACCGTTACGCTATGATCGTCTTTCACCATCCAGTGAATGTAATTCGTACCCATCATTTTGTCTGACGAATGAAATAACTATATCTGCGATGTTTAAAGGCAGAAATCTGATAATAGCCACCAAGCATCAAAAGGAAAAAGTCATTGCCCCAATTGTACAAAAGTATTTGGGCGTCAACTGCATTGTCGCTGAAAATTTTGACACCGATATCTTTGGAACGTTTACAGGAGAAGTCGAGCGTGCCGACGACCCGATTATAACAGCCAGGAAAAAATGTCTTCGGGCAATGGAGTTAACTGGAGCTGATCTGGCAATTGCCAGTGAAGGCTCCTTTGGAGCACATCCAAATTTCTTCTTTGTCCCTGCCGATGATGAAATCATCCTATTGATGGACCAAAAAAATCAAATAGAAATCATTGGCAGGGAATTGACTACCGAAACTAATTTTGATGGGCAAACAGTTTTTGACCATCAACAAATGGTGAATTTCGCAAATCGTGTATGTTTTCCATCGCATGGATTGATCATCCGAAAATCCAGAGAAGATCAAGACAGAATAGTAAAAGGAGTTACAGACTGGAATCACTTAAATGTAACCGTGAAATTCTACCTCGAAACATTTGGAAGTGCATATCTGGAAACAGATATGCGCGCCTTGTACAACCCGACACGCATGAAATGCATTGAAAGGGCCACCGTTGAATTAATCAATAAAGCACGGATATGTTGTCCCCGTTGTGGAACGCCCGGCTTAGATGTAGTAGAATCATTTCCCGGGCTGCCTTGCAGGATATGTCATTCACCTACACGCTCACTTATAAAACAATTACTGCGCTGCCAAGTCTGCGCATTTAAAATGGAAAAACTGTTTCCTCATTGTAAAGAATACGAAGAGCCAAACTTTTGCGATTACTGTAATCCCTAAAAGTAATAACCAGCCCAGAACAAGTTTGATGCGTTTGTAACAATACTGGTAGCTCCGCTTAATTTAATTGCGCTTGACGTTGTTACGACGATATTCCCCTATTGGTCTGAGACTATCTCCAATAACCAAGAGAGGTGTTACTATTCCTTTTAGTATGCTTTAAATTCTTTCAGGAATCCTTGCATTTGTACACGGGTCCGTATCACCTACTCTCAATCTCGCTCACCGAAACCTTACCGTTATCAGAGCCATTGGTTGGCAAAATAACCTTCCTATGTTTATTCCATTTCGAAGCGCTCAGCTTATCAATGGATTTTTTAATCTTACTGACGTCATCTTTCATTGCGTTTTTAAATGCTTTCCAATTGGCTTTTCTCTCAACTTTAAAATTGGAGATCGCTTTCTTTAACGATGAAAGTTTTTTATGAAGTCTTACCCTCTCCTTCTTCAAATTTTTCTTCGCTATTGTCTTGCTTGACATAATTTTGTTCTTTAAACGATTAATTTCAAATAAAATTACCTTACAAATTCTGTAACAGCGTTTCCTTTGTTACAATCAGATTTCAGAATCTAATTTTTCTTAACTAACTCCATCCCACACTTAGAACATTTGCCAGATTTATCACTCGTAATTTCCGGATGCATTGGGCAGGCATACATTGTCATAGATTCCATTTTTTCATCTTCGATTTCAGTCATGGCATTTAATTCTTTTAATGATTTAGCCATGTGTCCCTTCATATCCATGCATTCACCCTCCTTCATCTTCATTTTAGCTCCATTCATCATAATACATTCACCGTTGGTCATGCACTTTGTTCCATTTTTCATTGTCATATCGCTCGACATCGCCATCATCTTACCATCTTTCATATGCATCATTTTTCCACCCTTCATCATGCAATATTCTTTCGCCATGGCGGGCTTGTCTTTTGTTTGAGCAAAGGTATTCAACGTCACAAAGGATAAAATCATCATTATCAAAGACGTATAAATGGTTGAAGTAATTTTTTGGATTTTCATAATTATTTGGTTGATTTTAGATTCCCACAGTTTCACGTTATATGTGAATGAATACAAAACTCATGCCTCCGCTCGAGTTTTTTTTACTTCAACGTAGCTGCACCACGTGCCCTTGCCCTTCCAATGGAGGATTCTATTCGGAATTAAATGGGGAAAATAATCCGCATAATCGATGAACCGCTACCAATGATTGCGCTACTGTAAAGTACCGCCACTTAGCAGGCATTTTCGGCTGGTTTTCTAGTCTATTAAAGGGCAGTATTTTATTGACACGGCTTTATAATTCTTCCACAGCAAATATCTTAATCTCCCCCGTTTTTCATTCCGCCATAGACATCGCATTTACTGCCGATACTGCAGACAAAACAGTGTAAGCTACATGGGAATATTGATAACTATCTGGGGAATGCTAACAACATAATTTATAGATCAGGAAATTTGGCGACCAATGAGCGAGAGACGAATTAGATATTCTTTCAATTTTTTTTTAGCATTTCCGTTTTAATCTGGAACTCTTTCATGACAAAGGCAATTCCAAAAACTCTTCAACCTGAAAATTTGGAAACCAATAAGTATAAACCTGTGATTGACAGACAATACAAATTAGAGCAAATTGTTGAGGCATATAAGTATGTTGAATCTGGGCAAAAAACGGGTAACGTAATAATTAAAATTGCATAATGAAGAAAACTTCAACCTCCAACCTCTGATTCTAAAGGTTATCGTTAGCTTGGGTCTGTTCCCTTATGAAAATTTTTCAGCCTCACGGTAAACGTCGTGCCCTCATGCTCGTGGGAAGCTACCTCAATAGAGCCCTGAAGTTTTGCAACTGCCTCACGAACGATGTACAATCCAATCCCGGAGCCGTCCCTTTCACCGGAAATACGAAAGAACATATCGAAAATTCGGGATTGATGCTCTTTTGCAATGCCAATGCCGTTATCCTCTACCTGGAGGTCAAGATAATTAGCGTTGCTCGTGCCAGCAATTCGTATACAACGGTTCGGTTGTTGACGATCCTGAAATTTTATAGCATTTGATATAAGATTCTCGAGAATCATGTTGAACCGATGCATGTCGGAATAGAATGGACATACTTCGTTCATTTTGACTTCAAAATGTATTCCTTCGGCGTCGGTCATGGTTCTAAGGGAATTCACAATTTCCTCAATTGCTGTCTGCAACGGGATATGACTTGTTTCCAGGACCAGACGGCTATTCTTCGAATAACTCAAGATACTTTTGATAAAACCTTCAAGACGTTGGATGCTTTTCCGGATCATGCCTGCATAACCCAACGTTTGCGGTTCCTGGCTTTCCAGTTCGATTAGGTAGACGAGACCTAGAATGGAACAAAGGGGGGCACGTAAATCATGCGAGGTGCTGTAAACAAAGCGGTCAAGCTCGGAATTTATTTTCTGTAATTCAGAGTTGAATTCAAGCAGCTTATTCGCCTCCTCGAAGTGGTCCAGTGCAAAAGAAATATCGGTTGCTACCTCCACCAGCAGATTAATCTCATCCTGCCCTGAGAAATTGAGCTCGGCGGCATACAAATTGAGTGTTCCAAATATCTTACCTGACTTTCGGATAGGCAACACAAAAAAGGAATGAATACCATGAACCCTGGCGAAGGGCTTCAAAGATTCCGTCGCGGATTCCCGCTCAACATCATTACAGACGAAATAAGCACCAGAATGTAATACATCTTTCTGGATACCCTCTACGGGCAACGGTTTGTCAAAGAATGCCTGTACATCTTCAACGGAAATTCCACATTGATCCACCAGGGAAATGGTTTTATGGTCTTCATCAAATTTACCAATCCATGCCATCTTAAACTTCCCGAATTCCAATGCCATGCGACAAGCATTATGAAACAAGGCTCCCTCATCTTTCACACGAACAATATTCTGGTTGATCTGACTGATGAATGAATATAGATGATTGGACTTCAAGATTTTCTCCTCGGAATCTTTACGATCCGTCACATCAAGGGAAAGCAGGAGTATACCTTCTTTAACGGGTACAACACTAACCTGAAACCACTTTTTTCTCTTATCGGGGAAAATAAATTGCGTTTCAATCTCGCGGGGTTTACGCCGTGTCATACAATCACTTAATGCACTGAAAATTTCAGTCTGTTCCAGTCCCGGAAACCGTTCAATCATAGAAAAGCCAAGCAATTTTTCCCGCGTCGTACCCTCATACACAAGAGCCGCATTGTTCACATAAACGTAACGCCAGGAGTAATCAATGACCTGGACTCCTTCCAGCAATTGGTCAAGAGTTGTGTTGAAGGCAAGGCCTTCACCGTCAAATCCGTAGGAATCAATTGTTATGGTTTCGTAAGCAGAGTCATCTTTTTTCTTTTTCATCTTGTGAACTTTTATTTATAATCCCCGCTAGAATCCAACACCAATGAAAAGTTCATTATTAAAAATCGTAGGGTTATCCTTTTTGCATAAATCCCGTACAACCAAATCCACAAACCCGCTCGCGGTACAACTCGGAAGAGGAAAGCATCAATACCCGCATGTCACGCATATGCGGATCATTTATAATAGTTGACAAACAAGTGTGCCATTCATCACTGGTATATTCGCATCCAAGAAAATAGGAGGTTTCCACTTGATCGCATTCTGTACATCCTCCTGCAATTCTTCATTATCTTTCGTAATGATTCTATTTGTACAGCAAAGGCATTGTTTCCACCCTTCAAAGGTGAGACGGCTGGAAAAGCGATAGTTATAAATTGACTTCTTTATCTTGCAGAAATCACACTTTTTAAAACGTAGATATTACTTGTGGAGATAACTCCACATTTGTTTCCCCTTAATCACGTGGCCTTGGGCCGATTTCAAAAAAAATAAATCCGTTCTTCGTCTCATTATTAATCATTCTTTGTTTTTTCGATCAAAGATCCGGAAGGGCTTTTCTGGCGAGTTTGAGATGCGCGTTTTGAACCCCTTCGTCGTGGCCTTCTTCTTCAATCCTAACATACTCTAATAATCAACAAATCCATGTGCTGTATAATATGATCGCTATTCTAAATGTCTACGGAACGGAAACATATTTGTAGAACTGACGCTTGGCGATTTCTGCACAAATAATATAAAGAATCACGATGGAAAGCATCACTCCGTAAAAACGTAACGGAAGTATCGTAAATCCTAACAGTTCTGCAAATGGTAAATACGGCAGGATCAAGGTGAAGATAGCTACCAGCACAGTAGTCGTTAATAAATAGTTGCCGGGCTTACTTTTTAACATAGGACGTTGCGTGCGGAGTACAAGAACGATCAGGGTGGCCGACACAACTGACTCCATAAACCAACCCGTTCGAAACTGCTGCTCGTTAGCCTTTAGAAAATATATCAACACACCAAAAGTCATATAGTCAAACACAGAACTCAGCAAACCAAAGACGATCATATATTTTGTGATGAATGCCATGCTCCATTTTCTTGGGACCAACGTAGCCTGCTCGTCAACCCGGTCGGTAGCAATTGTCATTTCCGGAAAATCAGTTAAAAGATTAGTAATCAGTATTTGCTTGGGCAACAGAGGAAGGAAAGGCAATAGCAAAGAAGCACCAGCCATGCTGAACATATTGCCGAAGTTGGCACTGGTAGCCATGAAAATATATTTCAGCGTATTGAGAAAAACTTTTCTTCCTTCTTCAATACCATCAATGATGACAGAGAGATTTTTATCGAGCAAAACAATGTCAGCCGCTTCCTTGGCTACGTCGACTGCAGAGTTTACCGAGATACCAACGTCAGCGGCATGCAACGCGGTGGCATCATTGATACCGTCTCCCATGTATCCCACCACATTTCCGGAATTTTTTAATGCCAGGATAATTCTCTCTTTCTGGTTGGGCTCTACCTCAGCAAAGACATGTGTATTGGAAGCCTGATGAACAAGGGCGTCCGTGCTCATCAATCGAATTTCTTTACTGGTCAACACTACCGGATGATCGAATCCTAATTGGCCCGCCATGTAATGAGCAATGTGCTCATTATCTCCTGTGATGATTTTTAACCGTACTCCAAGGGCATTAAGTTGCGTGATAGTGCCACGCGCATCGGCTTTTACAGGATCAAACAACGTAATGAAACCTCTGAACGTGAGTTCGTTCTCATCTGCTTTGGAAATATTGGCAACACCATACGCTGGTTTGGTTGCTACCGCCAGCGTGCGAAAACCTGATTGACTGAAATCCTCATATTGTTTGATTAGACTGGTACGAAAAGATTCCAGTGGCACAACTTTATTCTCCTCCGTCTGAAGTTGAGTACAGATACCAAGTACTTCGTTAAAAGCGCCTTTAACAATCATGGTGTTTCCTTCCGGTAAATCCGCAAGAATTACCAGTCGTTTTCGAATGAAATCATAAGGAGTCTCATCAAGTCGCTTGATGGATGATGATTCTTTAGGAGCAACCTCTGCAATCGCCTGGTCAATAGGATTCTTATACCCCTGCTGTAATAATGAGTTGACAGCAGCGAGGAATAAAACCCGCTCAGAATTTTTGCCTTCGAAATCGGTCGCTTGATGGAGTTTCACTTTTCCCTCGGTAAGCGTTCCTGTCTTATCCGAACACAAGACATTCATACTTCCAAAACTTTCAATAGAACTCAATCGTTTCACAATTACTTTCTTTTTTGCCATTTGCTGCGCTCCCTTGGCAAGATTAATACTGATGATCGCGGGTAATAGCTGCGGCGTTAATCCTACCGCGAGCGCCAAAGCAAACAGGAATGAATCCAGTACCGGGCGATGCAACAACATGTTGAAAAACAAAATAAGCACTACCAGGGTCCCGGTAATTTCAATCAGTAAATAACCAAGCTTGCGTATTCCTTTTTCAAAATCTGTTTCGGGATGTTGTGATTTTAGCCTTTTAGCAATTCTTCCGAACTCCGTAAGAAACCCGGTCTGCACCACTAATGCGGTAGCTGTGCCACTCGTCACGTGAGACCCCATAAATAGTGTGTTCGTTCGCTTGGACATAGGTGTCTGCCCCTCCACCGCTCCCTTCCTCTTTTCTACTGGGAACGTTTCACCTGTAAAGGCAGCTTCATCAGTAAACAATTCATTGGATTCTACGATAAGACAATCAGCCGGCACAGCATCCCCCGCTCTTAATTTTACAAAGTCACCTGGAACAATTTCAACCAGCGGTATTTCTATCCAGCTACCGTCCCGTAAGGCAATTGTTTTGATCTGCACCATGGACAATAATTTTCTAACCGCATCGCCTGCTCCTTTCTCCTGCCAGAATCCAAGAGTACTACTGATCAGGACGATAACCATGATAATAGTGGCGTCCGTAGGATCATGGAGAAAATAGGAAAGAATCGCCGCTCCAATTAGGAGTAATGTAATAGGACTTTTGAACTGTCGTAATAGCAGGAACAGGATGCTCGACTGAGACGAAGTACGCAACTGATTCATCCCATGCTCCTTCTGTCGAATCAGAACTTCCCCATTTGTAAGGCCTGCTGTTGAGCTATTAAGATCCAACAGCTGCTGTTCAACTTCTGTACTCCAGAAAAAAATTGCAGACCGGGATAACTGAGAAGCCATCGTGGCGATGTCATTTTATAGATTGATACTTAAAAAATTCAAAATGAGCGAAGCAGATTACTCTTCCAGGTAATGAACACGCAGTAATTCAAGATCAGAAGAGAACTCGTAGAGTCTTGGAACTCCAGTAGCAATAGTCGTATCCGCAATAGCATCTTCACTGATTCCTTCCAGATACATCATCAGGGCGCGCAAACTGTTGCCATGCGCAACGATGAGTATATTCTTTTCCTCCTTCAGGTGTCTTTCGACTTCCATTTTATAATAAGCTACAACTCGCCGCACGGTATCTTTCAGGCTTTCTCCCCGCGGCGGAGCGGTGTTATAACTCCTCCTCCAGCTTAATACCTGCTGAGACCCATACTTTTTTTCGGTGTCAGCTTTGTTAAGACCTTGAAGGTCACCATAATTCCGCTCGATCAATTTGGGAGTTTCAACAATGGGAATTTGAATTCCCAATTCAGAAAGAATTATAGCAAGCGTGTGCTCTGCCCGAATCATTTCAGAACTGTAAGCTAGATCAGGCACGTATTGCTTCATCAGCATCGCCGCCCTTCTCGCTTCCCACTCGCCTTGCGGAGTAAGATCAACATCTTCCCATCCGGTAAATCTGTTTTCAAGATTCCAGGTGGATTGACCATGACGTAGTAGAATTAAGAACGGCATGATCTAATGGAGATTATTGTTCGCACCATGAGGCCCGAGGCCATGTGTGGAGAAATAGTGTTTCACGAAAGCATGCTGCTGATTGTCGGTCATTTTATCCGTTGCCTCAACATCTATTTTGATTTTTTCAAAACGATGATCAGCGCGAAGTTTATTCAGCAATTCCACCTTTGCGTTAGTTGGGCCGAAGAGAATTACTTCGTGATAGTTTTTTATCGCCTCACCAAGTTTCTTGTAATAATCTGCCTGCTCATGTTGTTCTTTGCTATGCATCAGGTTTTCACTTTTTCCAATTGCACTCTCTTTTTCTTCGTGTGTAAATTTTGATTGGATGGTTTTTCCTTCCACGGGCTCTGCTGTAAATTCAATTAAATGAGCTGAGGAATGATCCATCCAGATACCTAATTTTTTTCCTGTTTCCATAAAGTATATAATTTTTCCTGGTTTAATTTTTCTGTGATTTAAAGGCAGACCATTTCCAGTTTAATATCTCCGGCAGGTCTTCACCATTTTCTTTGATGTACTGTTTGTGTTCAATCAAGGTATCGTGAAGTTTTTGTTTCAGATAAGTTCCCTGACTCCCCGTCTGTGGTAATCGGTCGATTACATCCATAGCAAGATGAAATCGATCCATTTCATTCAACACGGTCATATCGAAGGCCGTGGTGATCGTGCCTTCCTCTTTATAACCACGTACATGAATGTTATTGTTATTCCCTCGATTGTAGGTCAATCGGTGAATGAGCCACGGATACCCGTGAAAGGCAAAGATTACGGGCTTATCCGTCGTGAATAGTGAATCATAGTCCAGATCGCTCAAACCGTGAGGATGCTCGGACTTCTTTTCCAGCTTCAGAAGGTCCATCACATTCACTACGCGTATTTTCAGTTCGGGGAAGTGATCCCGTAATATCGAAACAGCCGCGAGTGTCTCCAGCGTTGGAACGTCACCACAGCACGCCATCACAACATCAGGTTCACAATCCTGATCGTTACTTGCCCAACTCCATATTCCAATACCCCGCGTGCAATGATCCACCGCCTCTTCCATTGTCAACCATTGTGGTGCCGGATGCTTAGCAGCAACAATAACATTGACGTAGTGATAACTTCTCAAACAATGATCCATCACCGACAATAAGCAATTGGAATCCGGGGGAAGATACACCCTGACAATCTCTGCCTTTTTATTAATGACATGATCCATGAAGCCAGGATCCTGATGAGTAAACCCGTTATGGTCCTGGCGCCAGACCGTCGAAGTCAACAATATATTCAATGAAGCAATCCTTTTCCGCCATGGGATCTCCCGTGTAGTTTTCAACCACTTCGCATGCTGATTAAACATCGAGTCAATAATGTGAATAAATGCTTCGTAGGAATTAAAAACTCCATGCCGGCCGGTGAGCAAGTATCCCTCCAGCCATCCTTCACACTGGTGCTCACTGAGCATTTCCATCACTCTGCCTGTTGGTGAAAGAAATTCATCATCGTAAGTATCTTCCGATTCTACGTTCCATTGACGGGATGTCACCTCAAACACAGCCTCCAAACGATTGGACATCGTTTCATCAGGACCGAAAATTCTGAAGTTTTTTTGTTTATCATTGAGTTTAATGACATCCCTGAGGAACCGACCCGCAACGTGAACATCGCCTTCACCAGGATCGCCATTTGATATCACGGGTACCGCGTAGTCTCTAAAATTCGGAAGTGTCAAATCCTGCAGCAATACTCCACCGTTCGCATGAGGATTTGAACCCATCCTTTTTAAACCTTTTGGTGCGAGCTCTTGCAATTCCTCTTTCAATCGACCTTGCCGGTCAAACAATTCTTCAGGATGATAACTCCTTAACCAGTCTTCCAGTTGTTGCAAATGACCGTTTGAATTTGATTCTGAAATGGAAAGTGGAATCTGGTGCGACCGAAATGTTCCTTCGATTTTCCGTCCATCAACAAATTTTGGTCCCGTCCATCCCTTTGGAGAGCGCAGCACAATCATCGGCCATCTTGGTCGGAAAGGCTTCTCGCTGTCAATAGCCTTTTTTCTTATTTCTTTAATTTGATTTACGGCAGCGTCCAGTGCTGCTGCCATAGATTGATGCATATCATCAAATTCTGATCCTTCTACGAAAATCGGCTCCCACCCATATCCGCGAAACAATTGGTCCAGTTCATCGTGGGTTATTCTTGCCAGGATAGTCGGGTTGGATATTTTATAGCCATTGAGATGAAGTATCGGCAATACAACTCCATCGGTTAAGGGATTCAGAAACTTGTTAGAGTGCCAAGCTGTAGCCAATGGTCCGGTTTCCGCTTCACCATCTCCGACTACACAGGCAACGATTAATCCGGGATTATCGAGTACGGCTCCAAAAGCATGACTTAATGAATAACCCAACTCACCACCTTCGTGGATCGAACCTGGTATTTGAGGCGACGCATGACTTGATATCCCACCCGGAAAAGAAAACTGTCTGAATAATTTTTTGAGTCCTTCAATATCCTGAGAAATGCCGGGATAGACTTCACTATACGTTCCTTCAAGGTAGGTACTCGCAACAACCGCAGGGCCACCATGACCTGGTCCGGAAATATAAATCATATCGAGATCAAACATCTTTATGACTCTGTTAAGATGCGTATAAATAAAATTTGGGCCTGGCGTCGTTCCCCAATGACCAAGCAACATTTTTTTTATGTGTTCGATTTTGAGAGGCTCCTTTAACAACGGATTATCCATCAGATAAAGTTGCCCGACGGATAAATAGTTAGCCGCCCGCCAATAGGCGTGTAGATTCTTTAACAAGCCTTGTGAAAGTGGCATGTGTTCCCTTACTATCTTTTGAACTGCTTCCATTATTGTATTAATTTTCTATGACAATGTCCGCAACAAATTTATTCACGATGGTTGCAATCATCAATTCTTCATCTGTTGGGATTACCTGGGTAACTACTCGCGTCGCATCAGTCGATATCACCGTTGTGTTTTTTTTATTAAGTGTCTCATCGAGCTCAATTCCTAAAAAACCCAAGCCTTCACAGATTCTAGCCCTTATAACGGGAGAATTTTCACCAATGCCTCCTGAAAATATAAGTCTGTCCAATCCACCCAACGCCGCGGCATAGGCGCCTATCTGCTTTTTAACATAGTAGCAAAAAAACTCAATGGCCTCCGCAGATCGTACGTCGGCCGATTCCTGTTTTAACAATTGCTGCATGTCTCCGCTGGTTTCTGAAATACCCAACAGGCCTGCTTCATGGTTCACGAGGTGATTGAATTGATCTGGTGAAAGACGTTCATGCTTCATCATGAACCATGCAGTACCGGGATCAAGATCGCCTGAACGCGTACTCATGGGCAAGCCGGACGCAGGCGTAAATCCCATGCTCGTGTCAATACTCTTTCCCTGATAGACCGCTGCAATACTGGCACCGCTACCCAGATGAGCCAGGATGATACGTCCATTGGCCGCGCTCTTTCCATTCGACTTTTCAAGTTCTACCATTAGGTATTGAAACGATAGCCCATGGAAGCCATATCGATGGACACCAAGTGCATCAAAGCGTCGCGGTATAGGAAGCAACGTTGCCTTTCTTGGCATATCATGATGAAATGCTGTATCAAAACAAACAAACTGCAATACCGTTGGATACATTTTCCCAAAAGCTTCAATCAGTTTTATTTCGTAGGGTAAATGATCAGGATCGTACGGTGCAGTTTCTTTGAGATGGTTTAGTATCTCCTCGGTAACCAGGGACGTTTGAGAGAGCTTCATTCCGTGAACAATGCGGTGACCAATCGCCGCCAGCCGTGTAACATCAACACGTTTTTCTATCCAGTCAAGCAAAGCACCGATAGCAGAAGGATAATCAGTTACTGTTATAAAGAGATTATGCTTTCGCTGCGTAGTTGCACTACCGAAGGTGAACGCAATATCGGAAGACCCTATGCGGCTGATTTCCCCGAAAAATATCTTAGCCAGGGTGTTTCCTTGCTCGTAAAGCGAGAACTTGATACTGGAAGAACCGCTGTTGATGGCTAATATCATGACCTACTATTTTTGTTCCCCGGAAACGAATGGATGATCACGTTAAGATAATCGAATTCCACTTCATTTGTGATGCATAACTTTAGGAATAAATTACAGAAATCACACTTTTGCTAGCCCCTCAAAAAATTACATCACGCTTGGTCTCATGTCGATTAAAGTCCAGGCTTTCATATTAAGGCATCTGAAACTTCAGATATCAGCAGGAACGCATTATTGAGCTGGAAGACTGAAAAATCATTTCATAACGAAACCTATTCCTTTGTTGATTGAAAATTAAATTATCAGTCCAAAGGAACGCCGAGGCACCTCCTATTTCTTTGTTTATTCCTCGCTACGTTCCACAAAGATCCTTGATCATTATCAAATAGGCTTTATCAAACTTGATGATTACATCGATCGTGCCTTTCATAAATAATTCTTGTGGATCCATATCGTAACGGATAGTATTGCGAAAAACAGTTAACCGAAATACGAGCCAATCAAAGATCTTTCTACTCGTATCGTACGAGGAAAAAATGCCGGACAATTCCGTGCTTACCGGCGTGATCCATACGCTGCAAAATGATCATGACGGCATGCTTATGTTTGGCATATAAAAGGTTCTGCAAATACGTTACTCCCAGAGACTCCTGCCATAGATATTAGCCATGCCCCTGCCAAACGATCCCACCAGTGTGAAGGACTAAGCGTTTACCTTCGCCAAAAACTCCTCTTTCAGGTCAACCCGTTCCAGAAGGGAATTTGACTGGGCAACATTCAACTCTGACTCAGCCTGATGCCAGTCCTCAACCTCATGTCCGCTCACCTGTCCATGCTCGAGATAAATATTAAAGGCTTGTCTTGATATCTCGTCGTGAGAAGGTCCAATGTTCGTGAGCACATTTTCCTTATGTGCCCGATGCTTATTCCTTGCGTGATGTTTCATACCTGTTGTGGATTATAATTATCGACGACCTGTTTTTAATGATACCTATTGCTGTATTTGAAAACTCAAAGCTCAGCCGGTCGGGAGTTGAAACCTTATACAAAATATATTAATTGTTATATTTTTCACAGATCACGCTTTTTTCAACGTTTGACTGGTTGTGGCATGATATTTTGTTAGCAGATATAGGTAATAGAGAAGAAAAACGCATTGTTTCATTTGGCAGGAATCCGGTACAAGGGTAGTGTTTGCCGCTTTGCATCCTTATTCTGTCCATAACCAATCTTTTAATTTATTAAGGCGCAGCATTTGCTGATTTTAATGAAATTATACATCAAATACATGGTCAGCTTGCGATGCAAGCTCATCGTGCGCGACGAACTTGAGAAGCTGGGACTGAAACACATCGCGCTGGAACTGGGAATGGCGGAAATCGTGGAGGATCTCAACAAAGAGCAGCACGACCAATTAAAGGCACGTCTGGCATTTTCTGGATTGGAATTACTAGATGACAAAAAGAGTATTCTCATATCAAAAATAAAGGGTGTGATCGTGGAAATGATCCATTATTCCGATGAGCTACCCAGGGAAAATTATTCAGATTATATTAGCTCTAAATTGAATTATGATTATACGTACCTCTCTAATATTTTTTCTGAAGTAAAGGGAATAACGATCCAGCACTTTATCATTATTAATAAAATTGAAAAGGTGAAAGAACTTTTGCTTTACAAACAACTTAACCTTACAGAGATTTCATATAAACTTCATTACAGCAGTGTCGCTCACTTATCGAACCAGTTCAAAAAAGTAACGGGCCTTTCTCCATCGTATTTTAAAAAGCTCAAGCACCGTCGAGAGTGCAATCTTGAAGATATGTAGGCCAGCAACCTTGGCTATATCATTCTTCTACAATCAATGGATTGTAACTCATCTTTGCCAGGTTACCTGACTTAAAACAAGGATGAGAAGCGCGACGACTGCGCCGCGTCGCTCTTATTCCTCATCAAATCTTGCCTATCACGGTAACTTTTTTCTTCATATAGATATCGTCCGACAGCATTTCGGTCTGAATGATATCGCCCAGGGACAGGGTCTTGTAAACCTCCGGCAATACCTGGAACCGGGACCGTCCGCTGATCACAATAAAACATCCATTCTCTCCTTTCCTATTATTCTTTTCTACCATTTGTTTCTCCGTAACCACGCCTTTCACTACCCTTTTCTCTCTGCGGTTCAGTGCATTGTTAAATTCGCTTACCATTGTATATCTGAAGATGAGCGGAGCACCGATGAGGCCGACGATTTCTAAATAGTTTCCACTGGAAAGTTGGTCCCTGCCAAATATCAATGCAGCGACAACAAAAGCTGCGATAGCTGCAAATACCATCCAGAATATTTTTTCAAACCGCCGTTTTCGGTCACGGGCTTCTACTGCATCAGCTTCGGTCAACGCTACCAAGCCGTCTTCAAACAATTCGCCATGTTCTTTTACATAGGCCTCGTACTTACTTAAGATAAGCTTGTTTTCAGCTTCGGTGCTGGACACCCAGTTACTCATCCAGGAGGAGATGCTCATAGTAAGGTTGGTTTAGTTAGTAATAAAGGTAAGAGGCAATCAGTAACCGGTCAACATCGCTACTTATTTCATACCTCCATTAACCATAAAGAAAGGAGGCCTACCGTTTACAGATTTCTTTCGATCGAAGTGACTGTCCAATGAAGATTTTTCTCTTAACGTCTCTGTTCCACTATCGCAATTGGCACGGACGGTATATCCTTCACTGGTTAGAATAACCGAACTATTCTCGGCTATGAGATTGAATTGATATTCGAGGTTGCTGCGCTGACTGACGAATGAATTTCTCCATGGCTTTTTTTTCGAATTTTAAAAAGTTTTCAGGACTCCAATGCATTCCTTCATTTGAGTGTTCATTAATAAATAATGAATTTAAGAGAATGCCTTTGAAGACGCCTGTTGCTTCATTCATTCTATGTCGGTAACCTTGAGATTTTAGTTGACTTTGACGGTGTGATGCGCTAGTCGACAATGTCATTTTTACTTACGGTGATCCCAATATTAAAACATTTGCTTACTTTTGACCGTTAAAAACTTTTTTTAACTAAAGGATGGAGATGAAGCATGTTTTACTGGTCGATGACGACCCTGTTTGGAATCTCATTAATAGGAGAAACCTCGAAATTACCGGAATGGTTAAAGACATTGACATCGCTTCGAATGGCCAGGAAGCGTTGACCATTCTGGAAAAATGTTGTCTGACTGACGGCAAGATCCCCGACGTTATACTCCTGGACATTAATATGCCCATCCTAAATGGATTTGGTTTCCTGGAGGGATTTAAGAAAATGAAGTGTCCGGATAAGCATATGATTAAAATTTCGATCTTGAGCTCGTCTGAAAATGAATATGATCTGGCGAAAGCAAGGGAACTTGGAGTATCTCGATATTTTGTTAAGCCATTGGATCCTGCAAGCTTTCTCAGTCTCCTGAAATAGAGACAGGAAGCAGCGTTCAGTTTTTGGTCACAATATCGTTTAGCGAATAGGGTCTTCGGAGCGAATTGAAACAATCAACCCTACTTGCTCACCAAACAGGAAATAAGTACGGATCTCACAATAAAAAACGCAGCGCTCATCTTTTTGACTCACGCGATCTGAAAATTATTACTTTATAGTAATTTGGAAAGCAGGATATCAAAAACCTCGATCATAATCAAAATGATCACTATCCACTCCAGTACGGTGCTCTGCCGCTGATTGGTTATTTCGCGAAAAACATGCAAGTTACTTTCAATGATTTTCAAGGTGTACTCAATTTCGCTGAACCGAACCGGGAGATCAAAATACTTCATCAGTCCTTTATATAGACGATCTGCATACTCATCTTCCCAAACCAATTCGGGAGTGTCAAAGATGTAAATGTTATCCGCAATGTCGATCTGAGTATTTAGCGCCTTCCCGATAAACTTAAGCATATTCTTCCTGCTTAGACTGATCCTTCCATTAGTCTCCAGATCAAGAGAGATCACCTTCACTTCCGCTAATAGATTCTCACAAACTTCGTTGTAATGCTCAAGTGCCACTGATTGAGCAAGGTGTAGCATGGCGATCTGAACAACTTTAAAATCAAGGTGATTGACAATGACCCGGTCGAATTGAAATTCCAGCTCCCTGCTTGCGTCTACCATGATCTCGTGATCATCCCGAAGCCAATTCGACGAATGCTTTGTAAAAGGCTCGATGACTTTTATTACTTCCTTGATTTCTTCCTCCGAATGATCGGAAAACACCACTACCCCATAGTTAAAGTAGTATCGATATTTATCACCATCAAAATGATATAACAATCCAGTGGACGAGTCCGAAGATGCCTTTACATCCAGAAAAGTCTTCACTGCGCGTAAGTCTATCTGATTAGCAACCAAAAGGGCAGATAGTTTAACTGTTTTTTCCATAACCAGAGGCCAGTAAATAATACGGACTGCTAAAACAAGCAATCGCACTGCAGTTCCCGCAAATTGCGCTCATTCATTAAGATACAATATTATTGCCAATCAGGATTGAAAAATCATCCTTTCAATCATTTGATATATAGCTAGTTAGACAATATTATGTTTTGCATTACAACTCCTAAATGAACCTGGCCGCCAGTCTTCGTTGGCACGCGCATTGGGCAAAGGCAATCCTGCCTTGATCCAAACCGGCCGATGTCATTACGTTATAAGGCACAATGGAAAAATTAGTTCCTGAGAAGAGTCATCCCATTGGGGATGAAATCTTTGTAGACAATGTGTATGTAACGGCGATGGTCGTCCTGTAGGAACGAAACTTATCAAATTAGCATTGGATGATTGCAGCCTTTGAACGCACGCCTTGTAATCCCAATTTTTTCTAGAAAGATTAAGTCCCTTCAGGACTACGCATTAGCTGATTAGATAACACTCACTCGTGTTTCACCTTCATTCGTTTATCATTCTCCCGCGCCTTCCGTATCTCATCTACGTCGTCAAGCTCGGGAGAGTTCATGGCGGCTTCCCAGTCAAAATTCTCATCCAGCGGATCCATCGCTGCGGCAGGATCGAATATCCTTTTGTCGGAAGGCAATGCGTTGAAGGGCGTGAAGTCAGGTTCATTCATGAAGCAATCCGAAAGGTCAGTTGCACCGAAATCATATTGGTTTAGATAAGGAATTCCCAACACGTTCCAGAATGTTTTAAAAATACTGCCGAAGCTGCTATGCGAATGACTAACATAATTTTTCTTTGAATAAGGAGAGATCGTCATTAACACACTCCGGTGAGCGTCTACATGATCGTTTCCTCCCTGTGCATCGTCTTCAGTGACTACGATCATCATATTTTTCCAATAGGTAGTATGGCTAAGAAATTCCACCACACGTCCCAGTGCAAGATCATTGTCAGCCATGTAACTTTCATTGAATGGAAATCCGGCATGCGCCCTTTCACCTGCGCCATGATCATTCAATAATTGCAAGGTCAACATTCGCGGAAGCTCTTTTCCGGGCTCGATAAATTTCTTGTTTATCTCATCTATAAAAACATCTGCACGAAATTGATCGGGTATAGCCATATTAAAGGTTGGAAAAAGCCTGGATGTGCGATCATACAGCGGACCGGGCAATGGATAATTTACCAAATACCTGACACCACCGTATTTAAAAGTCGAATCGGCAAAACTTCCCCTATCAAATTCAACACCAAATCCAAAGTTATAGAACTCTACCCCGTTGCGGTAAAGATGATCCCACATCGAACCATGCTGGTTGTAATCCTCCGGAAAGATCGCCCCCGCGGCACCCGTCATTCCAAATTTTCCTGGTGCTTTTGATTCTTCTTTTTGTTCTCGCTGACCACCGTAGGCAGCCGGATGATGCGTTTCCATCCATTCATTAGGATACGTATTCGTAAGCCAACGGTGCCCGTCTGCCGATACATCAGAATCAACATAAAAGTTATCACTAATAGAAAATTTCTCGGCGAGTGCCAGATGATTAGGCATCACTGTAGCATGGTCCACTTTTCTATCTCCTTTCTTATTGGTGAACGAAACATTTCTTGCGTAGATCGCCAGCAATGAATCACCTTTCCCGCCTCGCTCCTGACCGAATATCTGGTCGTACGTCCTGTTCTCCTTTGAAATAAAAACAATGTACTTAATAGGAGACGAATCAGCTTTCGGATAAAATGGTACCGGATTTTTCTCGCGCTTTACATCCTTAAGGAAAGAAAAATTATTGCTGATCACCTTTGCTGTTAAGGTCTTCAGAATCTGATCATCCGGAATATCAATGATGGACACGGTTCCCTGCATAAGAGCTCCGATATAATCTGCGCTGGGATGATCAAATGGTCTGGTAAAATTCTTTCCGCCGTTGGGACCGCTTCCATATCCCTTTGCATTGGCAACGATCAACTGCCTGCCGTCGGGCGTGATTTTAATTTTTGACGGAAACCAGCCTGTCGGAATATGACCGAGCACCGTTCGTGTCGCTATGTCAATAACAGCGACAGCGTTTATACCAGACTCCGCCACATACAACCTTTTGTTATCGGGAGAAAGTGCTAAACCAAATGGAATAATTCCTTTTAAATTACCAAGCCGATCATCAAGCTTTAGTTCAATCGAGCCATCTACTGTATTATGTTTGCTGTCAATGATAGTGATGTTATCATTGTTACCGTTGCTGACATACACAAAATTCTCTGTTGCCACTATGGAATTGGGTCCTGATCCTCCCACCGATGCTATGCCTTCAATCTCCGCTCCCACCAAAACCCCAGTTTTAATACGCGCTTTGATTGCTGGCTCATTGACAGTTAGATCAACTGACCAGACTGAAAATGATTCAGGTGCATTCGGATCACCTAACCCCTCCACTTCCAGGCTATCGGTATGAATTCCGTCTTTCATTTCTTTTGAACCAAAAGCCGATACCGGAAAACGCGGGGCAGTTTCCCTAATATGTTTCTTGTCAAGTGACTTCACATAGCTGTATTCGAACATTCCAACGTTGGCCACATACGCTGTCCTTTCATCGACTGATAGGGCGATACCAAAAGGATAACGGCCCGTCTTGACATTCTTAATAACTCTTAGAGCTTTGGTATCGGCAATGATCATTCGGAATCCGGTCTGATCAACAGCATATAACTTCGAGCCGTCCTTGTTGAGAACAATCTCACCAATATAACCATCAGAATAGTCGGTCGTATCAAATGATGCATTGCAATCAATCACTCCGATTTTTTGATAAGACTTAAGGTCAAATACGAAAATCTTATTCTGCTGTCCCCCTGCAACATACACACGCGTGTTATCGGGTGAAATCGCCAATCCCATAAACACAGACTTGAACGACTCATCACCCGCCTTTAACCCTTCCGGAATTTGACGAGTGACAGGTGTTGTATTAAAATCAGTAATAATTGAAACTGAAAACGGCCCTACACCAGAATTAGAAGTGATGATAGTTTTCCCATCGGGACTTAGCACCAGACCGAAAGGATGTGGGGCAACCAGTACCTGTCTACCCTCCGACTGAACAAACCTTCCATTGGGAATCACGGACACCCCTTGTTTATCGATCACACAATACTTATCCGCTGCAGGCGCCACCGCCATCCATCCGTCAGTCGTTGGTACTGTCGTTTGCTTACACGCGAATGTGAATAGCATAAGACTGAGCACAACAAGTCCTCTGCATTTCCCGTAAATTAGATTCATAATTTTTTGAATAAGGTATGACCCGTTTGCAATTATTTCTTCTGCGAGGCCGAATGAACCAGTTATCCCAGCGCCACCAAGTCCATCGACGATCGGAACCCCGTTTGAAAGCTCCAGAGGAAGATAACCTGATCATGATATTTTGAGTAACCGCCATGGCTTCTTAATTATTTCTTCGCAAAGAAGAACAAGTTGCTTCACATTCAAATATCTTCTTTGTGAAGATTAAATTAACAAAATGGTAACCCAGACCCACAACCGGCGTCAACCCCTCCTGTTGGAACCAATGGCCTGAAACAACCAGTAAATGTCTTTACCAGTATGTCTGGTTATGCCCTTACACTCTATATTAATGTGCCCGTAATTCAACGGGAACATCATTTTTTTGACTCCTTGACGACGTTAGCCGGTTAATTGCCTTGAATCATCAGCTGCTCGATCCTGAACAAGCCTGAAAAACCCGGGTCGACGACAATCTTTACGGCATGCATATCCTGTTCACCAAAGAGTTGTAATCGCGTGAAATTTTCCACCACCCGCTGTTTTTCAATTTTAATATCTCTTTCCCTTAGCAATGGTTTATCGACAATAAACTTATGGGAGTCCCCATTCACCAGGAGAACGGGTTTACCAAAGGCAATAGATAGTGCGGTCAATTTCTGGATCAGGGTTTCAAAGCCAATGATTCCTTTTTCTTCATTGAACATATCAGCCTGCATTGCAATAACGATCCCTGCCTTGGCAGACTGTGACGCCAGCTTAAATACTTCCTCCAGCCATGCAATGTTTGCTTTATCCCGTTCTTCAAATTCAGCCATGCGCTCCGGTTGATCGGGTAACTTATTGTTATTTGTTCCCACAACGTGGAGCGTAGCGAACTGTATACCATTCATCTCCCACCGGTTGTTCTCAACGAATCGTTTGTACAGTGGGTTTTCTGCCTGGGAGATCAGTACGATCTTTTCCTTTCCAAAGTTCTTTCGTTCTGGGAAAAACATTTTACGGATAACGGCCAACCGCTCCTGGGAATTATAAGAACCTGCCTCCGGCTTATTGCAATCCGTCCACTCATTGTCACCAGGTGTATAGATTAATGGTTTTTTAAAGGACTGAAAATACCGGACCATTCTGCCATAATACTCATCAGAACAAATCATCTTGCTTGACTTGAAGTCACCCACATGGATGGTAAACGAAATTTTCACTTTGTTTATCTCCCGAATAACATTATCAAACCGCGAGTAGTCGTCCGGAACAAAGTAAGGCATATCTCCAATCGCCATGAAACTGAAAGCAGTTACTTTTTCGGCTTTCTGTGCCACTACACAAAGCCCTGGCAAAACAAGGATAAAAAACAATAAAAGAAATTTCATAATTTGATTTTGAATGATTGCAACAATCCAGTTGTTGCGCTAGTTTTTTCTTTTATAAAAATAAATGGGTTGACTCGGAAGTTCAGAAGTGGTGTAGTAGCCGCTTCCATCGGCGGCCCAGCAAATGGCCTCACCTTTTTCTTCAATCTGATACGGAGCTCTCAGTGGTTCTTTGTGGAGTAGTTGTGTTATCGATTCGTTCCCTGATTTCTTCCAGTACAAAATGAGTGCATAGTTCTTTATTACAATCTCATTTCCGTCAACAGAAATATCAGCTGACGTCACGTCAGAGATAGGTAGGACACCAAGCTTGGTCATCACAAAAGATTTGGCTATATCCTGTGGGTAGCGGGCCACATAAATGACAGCTTGGTTCTCTTTTGAGACGATATAAATATCTTTTGTCGCCGGATCGATCATTACCGCCTCCGCATTTTTATTTCCGTCCGGATAGCTGAAAGTTATTTTATCTACGACTGGTAAATCGATCGTAAAGGGGAATGTGGTGCTGACAAACGTTGGCTCCTGGAATCGAAAGATATACTTGTCGGCATTGACACGCTTATTGTCTCCTATCTCGGCGAGGTAAATGTAACTTTCCGAATTCACAGGTCCTGGTGCAATCGACATATCTTCCCAGTCGCGGTTGGTAATGGAAGTCATCCTGATCGTTCCGAGGTGCTCGCCTGTAGTCTTCATAAGATAGAGGTTGTTCTCATTTCCGGAGTCTTCTTCACTCCAAAGAGTATTTGGAAGTCCCTTCCCCGATGCAATACCCGAAATCTCATTCAACGAAGAATTCTCCACCATTCCAAGTTTTTTCGCTGGTTCAAAATCAGTAGTAAAACCAAGCGATACGATATTATAGTTGGTAGTAAAGTATTGATCAGGAGTTGGCGTAGGTGTTGATATAACCGGAGTCTTTGAGGGTTGCGGTGCGGACTTGTCACAACCTTGCACGACGGCTATCACGACCCCTAGCAACAACTGCCAAATCATCTTCCCTTTCATTTTCATTCTGATGTGCAAGTGAAATAACAGAGGTGAGCTTTTTACTGCTCACCTCTTATTAAACAATCCCAAATAATATGATTAATGCTTGTTTCCGGTTCCATCAGTCGGATACGCACCAAGGTCTTTATTCGGAGGCGTGATGCCGGAAGAACCGAAGTTATCATTGACCGGTACAACTGCCAGCGGCGTAAATCCAGTGAATCCCTTACCGATCGCCGGTGAAGTAGATTGCAAGTGGAAATCAAACCCTGTCGCATAGGCAACCTTGCTAGGCTCATTGGCTTCTGGCAAAGCAAATCCTACAAACTTAGGATCGGAACCTGCCGCTGCGATAGCCTTTGTTCCATCATAGGCTACGACCGGCTTTGTTGAAGTTATTGGAAAGGTTGAAGACACCGTAATGCCAAGCGTAGTGAAATTCGGAATATCAGCACTCGATCCGGTAGGTACACCGGTACCGGATTCCACTGGATAAATCTGGTTGGCGATCGTGAGATTATCGGCATAGTAAAGATTATTGCCGTAAGCAATATTGGCGAAGTCAGCCGGCGGCAATGGATTTCCGCTATACTGTGTTGATCCTCCAAGCGGAGAAGCAAGTATTCTCACTCCGTACTTACAATTTACAATGATATTATTATAAGCGTTGCCCTTTGCTCCTTCTTCAAAGTTCAGGGAACCACCGCGTCCGTCAGCATTTCTTCGGAAACCACTGTTAAGGATTGTGTTATTATACATGTACACATTCGTCTGGCTTTTGCCTCCCTTATTAGATGCCTTTGGCCCATTCGTCGCGGATCCGATCGTAACATTATAGGCATAGTTACCTTGCGTACCTGACTTTATGTTCAAAGACTCCCCGCCGAACAATCCCCCTTTCTCAAAGGTATTTCTCATCACGTTTATTCTGCCACCCTGAACACGGATAGGATCATCCACACCGCCGTACACCCATGAATCCTCCAGTACAAAAATTCCATCGGGATTAATGAAAGAGATCATATAAGCATCTTTGCCGTTTGAAATTCCGGTTACCGGTGAAGTCAATAACTTTCCACATCCAAATTCGACGTGAGTCCATTTGATGATCATGTTCTTCGTATCAATATCTCCCAATATTCCTCCCCAAAGGCCCTTGAACGCTGGGTCGCTTGATACGTCCGCTCCTGGCGTATCGCTCTTCGCCTGGTTCTCTACCGTGAAATAAATAGGCAATGCTTTGGTTCCAAGAGAAAGTAATGAACCGTGAACAATTACACTGATTGCATTCTTCCCGGCAGGCGTTGCTGCAAAATATAACTTAACGCCTGGCTGAATAACAAGCGTATCGTTTGGATTGACGATGATATCTCTCTTGATCCTGTAAGTTTTTCCCGTAAGCATTGTTCCCTTCAGCGATCCACCGGTGGTCGTATCGCTGATGGCCGCACCAGCCTTAAAGTAAGCAGCCGTCACCTGCGCTTCATCGCTCTTGCTACAGGCGGCGAAAAATATCGCTATCGAAAGCATGATTCCCCCCGCGATAAGCTTTTTATACATACTGATTTTCGTTTTCATTGTTTTCGAGGTTTGGTTATTGGTTTAATTAAAATTGATTGTCAAAGTTTATATCGTAAGCCCAGTAAAAATGTCTGATGAAAAATTTCCTTTGCTACCACAATCCGATCTTGGCTATCCTGGGCGGGTGCGTCCGCATTCAGGTAATTCGGACTGAGTACTTCAGTGATTAGCGCTGCGTCCAAAAGATTGGTAATCTTGGTGAAGACCTGGAATTTTTTAAAGATTCTTTTCTCGGCAGAGAAATCAATCTGCGAAAATCCACGCTGCCAATAGTCGAGGTCTTTGTAGGGCGAGACGATGTTGATCCTGCGTCCGGTGTACACCCACGATAACTGGGCATCGAAACCAACTTCCGGATTTTTGTACAAGAAAGAAAAATTAGCTATGTGATTAGATTGTCCCTGAAGCGGACGGGTCTGATCCACGAGCGAATTGATAATGGTTGTGCTTCCATCAGGGAGGGGTACGGTCTCTTTATATTTTTTCGATTGAACGATCGACGAGTTGGTAAAGGTGTAGTTGGCACTTACACCCCAATGACGGATGTACTTGACCATGACGAACTCAAATCCGAAATTGGTCGCTGTCCCATAGTTCTGAGGAGTCACATTAGAGGTACTGACCGTGACGGGGACAAAACCATACTCGATCGGATTGTAGATGTTCTTATAAAACACTCCCGCCAGGATCTGATCACTCCCACCGTTAAAAAATTCATAACGTAGGTCATAGTTATCGGCTGTGCTGTGTTTGATTTTATAATTGCCGGCCTCCGTGAAAAGGTCTCCCGAAATTTCGGTAGGAATGAATTCAAAATAATTCGGTCTCGATACTGCTTTAAAATATGACAAGCGCAGGTTTTGCTTGGAACTCAACGCATATTTGAAATGGATGCTGGGCAGCAGGTCTGAGTAGGTTATTTTTCCATCGCGGCCATCTTTATAGATGGTCAGTTGCGAATGATACTCCTGATAAGTGTCTTCATTCCGAACACCTCCGACGATCTGAAGCTTATCGCCCAGATTATATTTTCCCTGAAAATAATATGACGTTATATTTTCCTTGGCTGCATAGTTGTTGGGATCATTGGGATTGGCAAATGCATTCGTCGCGGGTAAGAAGTTAAAGATGGCCTTGTCGATGGAAGTATAGGCCTGGTAATTTCCGGAGCCGTCATTGAGGGAAGTATTCAATTCATACTCTGTATAAACGTTATCCCTTGTTTTGAACCTTGCTAGCCCACCTGCTGAAAGTTCGAGATTCTCGATAGGAGAATGCGTGATATTAAGCATAGCGGTTTTATCCTCATCACTATTATTGGTCCATCGCTGCTGAATCGGCAGGAGCTCCGTGCGTTGCAACTCCATATTGTTGTACCGATAACGGACATTCATGTCTGACCAGGCGGGTGTTGAACTGCTGGCTTTAGAATAGGCAACCGTCCAGTCAAGTTTCCACGCATCATTAAAAAGAAGATGTTCACCTTTCAGCGTTGAGTTATAAATTTTCTGATTAGTGAACCGTGACCGGTCATGAATATCATTGGTCGCAAGGCCCGAACCTGTGCCAAGTGGATTATAATAATTACGATGCTGATACTCGTCGAGCTGCGCGAAAAGGTTCATGAGGCTGATCTTGCTTCGCTTGTTGAAAACATAGTCCAGTTTAGCCATCAACCCAAGCCGTTGCTGCTGATTAGAAAATTTCCGGATCTGCACCTCTTGTAACTGGTAGGTATTGGGATAAGGAAGCGCCGCCGGTTCCCCTGGCACATAAAACACGCCGTCGCTACCTCTGAAAATATTCTGATACGAACCTGCCAGGATAATTCCAAGTTTATCGTTGAGCGTGCGGCTACCGATGGAAAGACTCATCAGGGAATTCACGGGCATTCTCTGATTATTATACTGCAATTGTTTCACGCCAAAGTCGGCTGGCTTGGCTTCATAGCTGGCACCGTTGATCGCTGCAGGCGATTTTTCTGGAACACCATTGACGCTGAAACCCGAAAATGGACGGTCTGAATTAAAGATATTGCTGTAACCTGAGGCTGCGGTAGCGTTAATGGCAAGGTTGTGCGGTGCAGATTTCATCACCATGTTCATGGCACCTCCTATGGCATCCCCTTCCATATTGGGTGTTAACGCCTTTACTACTTCGAGACGTTCAAGAAGATCGGATGGAAAAATATCCAGCGGAACATACCGATTCTTGTTGTCTGGGCTCGGAATCTTAACCCCGTTAACGAGTGTATAATTGTAGCGCTTATCCATGCCCCGAATGATGGCATATTGTCCGTCACCGCTGCTATTACGGACTACTGAAACCCCGGACATGCGTTGCAATACATTCCCGACGGTGATATCAGGAAGCAGTTCAATCGACTTCGCGCCCATCACATTCACAACGTTTTCTGCATTCTGTTCATAGCGTCGGATACTGACATCAGATTCACGATCCATGTATCCTGTTACAACTAACTCAGCAAGCTCGGTCTGGCTTTGCTCCAGACTGATGTTGATTGACATTGGCAGATCACTTGCAACACTTACACTCCTTTCAAAAATTGAATAGCCAACAAACTGACTCATCAATTGATACGACCCTGTCGGCACATCTTTGATCAGGTAACTTCCGTCAAGACCAGCAACAGAATTATACCTGGTGTCTTTCAGGTACACTACCGCTCCTACCAGAGGCTCGCCGGTTTTAACATCCAGTACCTTACCTTTTAATAGCGCAGCAGGAACACTGAAAGAACAAAGGCAAAATGCAATAAATGAAAAACAAATTAGGATAGTTCTCGTCTTAGTACTACGTAATGAGGTTACCATAGATTATTGGAGTGCTAACATTACCAAGAGAATTAACACCTGGAATACTCCTTGGGTGCGATCAAAGCTCCTTTTTTGACGATGCAAGATTACTGGCGAGTTATTATGATGGCATTAGTCGTCTGTTAATGAATGATTACTATATTTTGGATAAAAATTCAGAATTGGCGATACGCCCTTTTACAGCAGCCAATTATCGTATTACTCCAACACGAAGAGAACATTAACAAGTAACAATATCATAATATGAAATGCAGTTTTATTAGCAGGACGCTTTTGCCAATTTGGCTGGTGGTTGCTGGAATACTTATACCGCAGTGAACGGCAAATTTGATTATAGGAATTACATGAGCAGATATTGGAAATACTAAAGCAGGTGCGTTTTTGTTCCGGTTAGCAGATATTGCCCTACCAGTTTTTATCAAGTAAATACAGCAGAATTAATGAGATCTACCTTCGGATGGACGAAGCTTATCGCACGTATCTATGGCTAATGATCAAGCCCCCGAGGATGGCTCCGATCTAAAAAAAATACTGATATGCTAATATCCCAATCAACCCCAACACAATACTCAAATGCACAATCAACCAGATCCGTTGATAGGCGGGCCGATTGTTCCACGCTACTTTTTGATCGAACGGATCGAAGATAAGCGCAATGCCCACGTTGGACATGGCCTCTGCGATTCGATTGGTTGCCAAAAAGTAAATGGCTAATACAACGAAGGTTCCATATACTATACGATTGAAAAGGATAGTCCGGTCTTTGGGACGGGTTGTTTCGCTTGTGGTGGTCATGCCTTTAGTGTTTTAGCTTTTGTACAAGATTTTGCTTTCTCATCTCCCGTGATAAAGACTGCAATCAAGGAGCAAAAAATGGCTACGGCAGCTGAAATTTCTGCTGCATCGGTGTCGTTAAAGATGGTAACAGATAGCGCACCTAATGTGGCAAACCCACTGGCAATTCCACCAACTAGCGCATAGCGGACTTTATTTGATTTTTTTTCGGGTTCCATGGTTTTATTATACTCATTAGTAGATCAACCCTCTTTTAAATTACAGATTAAAATAATTTTTTTCAGGCCACCGGAGGTCCGCCTTCATCTACTAAGCAAACCTTATTTATTGTGGGTCGGCCAAACGAGTTTGGAAGTATCATAACCTGCCGTCCTAGCTATAATAAGGTACTCCTCTTTTATCTTCTCCGGCATAGTTTTTTCTCGGCTAAGCAGCCATAAATAGTCCAGATTTTTCCCCGCTATCAATGCATACTGATAATCTGCATCAAGTGCAATTACGTTGTAGGCTGAATAGAAAGGACCAAAGAAAGAAACTTTCAATTTGCCTTCATGTGGGTCGCCAACTGACATGGCTTTGCCGATAGATTGTTTCCATTTAGCTGTTTTGTAATTGTAACCTCGGTTCAGCACCTTGATTTTTCCATCGGGCCTTAACGAATATTCTGCTGTGGTGTTGTTCAAATTCCTTTCAAAACGAAAGTCCAAACGTGCAATTTCATACCATTTTCCAAGGTATTTTTGAGTGTTAAATGACTTCACAGCGTTGGCTCCTTTGGGCATAGTTTGGCAGGATATTAGAACTACAATGGAAATTACAACTAATGCAATTACTTCAAAGATGTTTTTTCCCGTCTTCTTAAAGGTTGTCGGGTAGTGCAGCATGCCGTATCCAATACTCAGTCTGCGTTGGAATTTTAAGGTGGAGTAATAGCATTGACCTCATATACTTCTCCGGAATAGTTGCCTGTTAAATTCAATTCAAATCCTTTGGTCTTTAGATCGCTACCAGATAACGTAATAATCACATTGCCATCCATCCGGGTAATGGCATACATTCTCTCAGGCTGAAGATATTCAACGGTAATTATATGCTTGGTTTCAATGGCGCCATGACGAAACACGCCAATAATGCCTCCGTTTTTTGTTTCTGTATTGATCCGTTGAAAACCATCCCATTTACCTTCATTGGGTTCATCAAATCCCGGCAAGTCCTGGCGAAAGCTCATTACGTCGTAACGCGCCTGCATGCGTTGCAGCCAATCGGCATAGGCGCGATATCGCTTTAAATTTTCAAGCGAAAGTTTTCTGGGATCTCCCAACATAATAGGTAGCGCCCCTGCGAGCGATTTAATATGAAGTTCCCAACCGGTATCATCCATAGCAGGATTGCCAACTACCAGCGCCGTCGCTGACATGGCAGGAGAACGCCACCACGCCATATTACGGATGCGCAAGTCACCGGCTTCATTCGGTTCATTAAAATTAGAAAGCCAGTTGCCTTCAGCATGTTTCAGCATGGCATAGTCAATCAACTGCAATCCTCCCATCGCTTCAAATGTACAATCGATGAACAGATTTGGCTTTGCGGCGTGGAGCTCATCAAAAAGTTGCCACATGCTTTCGTAGTTCACATACATCGATTCATTATGATCGGCATGACCGTCATGATTTTTTGCATAGCATCCCGATTTTTCCGAATCGAAAATATAAGCACTGGTGACCACCGCAAAATCCAATTTAAGATATTCCAATCCATGTTCAAGTGCGAGTTTCATCAGTATCTCCTTTATATAGTCTTTCCACGCTGTACTGAAGCATGCTGATCGAACATCCATCTCTCCTTCCATTTGCAGGTTGGCTAGCTTTCCATTCTTATCTGTTACAAACCATTCAGGATGTTCGTGATATACTTTACTTTCAGACGACGCGCTACCTACACTTACCCACAGACCTGGTTTCATACCCAATGATTTAATGTAGTCAAAAACAGGTTTTAACCCATTGGGAAATTTTGTCTTATCAATACCCCAATCGCCGTAATTATTCTGCCAACCATCATCAATCACAAATTCCTTCATACCCGCATCGGCGGCAGCTTTTGCCAGCTCCATGATTAGTTTTTCATTGATGTCTTTTTTAAAAGGGTTCCATGTATTGTAGACAAAAGTTGGTTTTTCATTCAACTCCGAAAGACGGATCCCCATATGTTTACGGACAAAATCCGGCACCGCGGTATTCAATATTTCATTGGGATGCCTATGATTATTATACACCATGGTAAATACCTGAGGAGTTTCAAAAACTTCACCAGGCCTGAGCCATTTTCGAAACGGAAAACGCGCATCCTTATGGGTTAAGCCAGTGGTGATTTCAGGTGATTCCCAAAAAAGGGAAGTCCGCTTTAATACGCCTGACGCCTCGTTGCCTATAACCATACCTTGCTTCCAATCGGGATTGTGAACAATCATCAACGCATCCTGCATATTTCCCTCATAAGGGCCGATGCTGCGTCTCCGGCCGTAGTCGCTAAAAATCCAACTAAACGTTGATGCCCAGTAACCCACGGTGGAAAATCGTTCAACATCCACAGATTCAAGCCGCGCCCTACCAGAAGACAGATTCTTAACGCTCAGCTTTTTCCGGATAACTGGAAGATTGGGATATAATAAATACCGCAGGGTGACTTCTATTTTCTTGTCATCACTGAGCAAGGTGACAGCAGCGCCGTCACCTTTTCTACCATCCGAAGCCTGTGATACTCTTAATAAAGTCCATTTACCGTTTCCGGAATAGGGTAGATCATTTATCTCAAACTGAAACTCCCCATTCGCACCAGTGAAATATCTGAACTCACCTTCTACCGGTTTGTACGATGTTGTCAGGTAGTTCCCGTTTGTTGGTGAAGGTAATTTGATTGTACGTTGTACTACCCCGTTGGAAAGCTTCAATTCTGTATTAGTCCAGGTGGCAAATGGAGTCTGGGCGTTTGAAGAAATTATTTCTATTGAGAATACAATTAAAATGATAAGAAGATTATTCATGGTCAATTTCTTTTGTGTTGTTCCTTGTTTTAACAAGAAAGCCCTCAATCTCTTCCAATGATTTTCCTTTTGTTTCAGGCAGGTATGATTTCACATACAGGTAATACAGAAAACAAATTACTGCATGAATACCAAACGTGATATGGAGGCCAAAATATTCTTTCAAAATCGGGAATGACGCAGTGGTGAAAAAATTGGCGATCCATAAACTCAATGTTGCCAACGCCATAGCATTACCGCGAATCCTGTTTGGAAATACTTCTGCTAATAAAACCCATGTGACGGGTCCTAGTGTAGCAGCATAAATAGCTATAAAGCCTAAGACAAAAATCAATGTCCATGAACCCGATGCGGAAAAATAAAAGCAAATCGCAAGGGCTAGAGCATCGATCGCCAGGAGTATCGATCCAAGCAGCAATAATTTTCGTCGCCCCGTCTTATCAATGGTAGCAATGGCAATGAAGGTGAAAACAAAATTAATAACACCCAGAATGACAGACTGTAAAAACGCAGAGTCTTCTGCCATACCCGCTTGCTTAAAGATGATAGGCGCATAAGAAAACAGCGAATTTTGCCCTCCCGCCTGAGAGAATACGGCAACTGCAATTCCCATGAACACGATATGGCGCACGTCTTTTCTAAATAAATCGCGAACATCTTCTTTTACTTCATCAGCAAAGCTCGCTTTGATGCTGCCGTACTCAGCGATGGAATACGTTGTACCCCCAATCCTATTTAATATCTGAAGTGCCTTTTCCTTTTTGCCTTTACTGATTAACCAGCGCGGACTTTCAGGAACAAAGAATAAACCAATAAAAAATAAGAGCGATGGAATAGTCTGTGATGAAAACATCCAGCGCCAATTGTTTTCACCTGCATACAATAATGCATAATTGGACAAATACGCCAATAACAAACCCATAACGATGGCCAGTTGATAGAGTGTGACCAGTCGCCCACGCCAGGTTGATGGCGCTATCTCGGCAATATAGACAGGACATACTAACGCGGCGGCGCCGACTGCAACTCCGCTCAGCAAACGTGCAGCAATAAAGAAAGTAAAATGAGTTGCCCATCCTGTAGCAATACCCGTTACTGCAAACAAAAATGCACATAGAATCAACAGCCTCTTTCTACCTACTGTGTTACTTAATTTTCCGGCCATAAGTGCGCCCACCGCAGCACCGACATTAATGCAGCCTACAGCCCAACCTGTGCTTACCTCATTCAATTGAAAGTAGCCTGTAAAAAACTGAACTGTACCTGAAATAATCACTAAGTCAAAACCAAACAACACTCCACCTAACGCGACTACAATACATACGAGATAAACATAGGTCGAATTATAGATGGGTTCTTCTAGTGAAGAAGACTGTATCTTTATTTCCGGTGATGTTGTTGCCATATAGGTCGAAAAGAATCCCTGTGAACATTATACCTAACTATATTTCGAGGTAGGGCAAGTGACAAAGAAAAAATAAACCACATCGCCATTCTACATCGATTCCTTGTAGAACTGATACTTTTCTGGCATGGAATATTTTAATTTTTTTTATGCTGGGTGGCGAAGTGCCTGCATCGATTTAGCATTCTTTGTAGCATTTGCTCTAAAGCCGAGAAGCCCGCCTTTCTTTAAACATCATGCTCTTTGCGATAGACCAAGGGACTTATGCCATACATTTTTTTAAACAGTCGATTAAAGTTTGAAAGATTGTTAAAGCCACATTGAAAACATACTTCAGAAATATTGATTTGATTTTCGCTCAATAATTTACACGCGTGGCTCAGACGCACTTCGTTTACAAATGTGATGAAGGTTTTGCGTGTGCGGTTGCTGAAGTAGCGTGAAAAAGAACTTTCTGCCAAATGTATTTGCTGCGCCATTTCTGATACGGTTATCCCCCGGTGAAAGTTCTTCATCACAAATTCAAAGACTTTATTCATCCGATCAGACTCGGTTTGATTTTTACCTTGGATGCTTTCATGCGAAATAGGACGAAGTTCATCCGACTCAGCCAATGTTTTTACTATTTCAATCAATTTGATCCAACGATTCAGGCCTTTATGTTCACATAGCTCATGCATCATTGCAGATATTCTTGCATTGGTTCCGCCTGTCACTTCCAAGCCTCTTGCAGACCTGGAAAATAAAGCCTGAAGCGGTTTGGTTTCTGGCAAAGACAAAAAGTTTTCACCAAATGAATTTTCTGAAAAATGCACGACAATGGATTTCGCTCGAAGCGTTGAACCTGGCGCATAAAAAGCAGGATCATTTCGGTACAAGTGCGGCAGGTTGGGGCCAATAAAAGCAAGGTCACCCGCCTCAAAATCAACGATGTTATCGCCAATAAAACGTTTGCCCCTGCTCTCAGTCACCAGAACGAGCTCGTACTCAGGATGAAAATGCCACGGTGTTGGATAGTAGGCGTAATCAAATGCTTTTACCACAAATGACTCCTCCGATTGCAATGGCAAATGCTCAAGTACAGGTTTCAAAAGTGACGGATTATTACTATTTCCAATGAATTCCTTTTAAAATAATAGCATAAAAGTACCATTTTTTACAAGAAATCAGGTGAAAACTGATTTTCCAAATCCATTACTTTGATTTCTAATTCATTTCTTATGATTTCTAAAAAATTATCACCCGAACAAGTTCATGCCTTTCATAAAGACGGATATGTAGTGGTTAAGAACTTGTTCAGCCAGGAAGAAACTGATCGGCTGTATCACACTGCAATTGAAGATAGCGCGATGAGTAAAAATGTAATAGATGTGAATGATCAATCCGGAAAGAAATCAAAACTTTCTCTTTGGTTTAAGCCCGGGAGCGATGTATTCGGGTATTTGACCAGAAGTGAAAAAATGGTGCACCGTGTGGAGCAACTATTGGATAGTAATACCCCCGTTTGTCATTTTCATTCGAAGCTGATGCAAAAGGAGCCGAAGGTGGGTGGCGCATGGGAATGGCATCAGGATTATGGCTATTGGTATAAAAACCAATTCATGTTCCCCGATCAATTGGTGAGTGTAATGGTCGGATTAACAAAAGCGAACAAAGAAAATGGCTGCCTGCAGGTGATCAAAGGATCTCATAAACTTGGCCGTGTCAATCACGGTTTTTCGGGTGAGCAAGTAGGTGCCGATATGATCATGGTAAACAACGCTTTAAAAACTATGGAACTGGTGTATTGTGAAATAGAACCTGGAGATGCGTTATTTTTCCACAGTAATTTATTACATCGCTCAGAAGCTAACCTATCAGACTATGCGCGCTGGTCCATCATATCATGCTACAGTTCACAGTCCAACCTCGCCTATAACGAAACCTCTACATCGTGGAGAACACCGGTAGAGGTTGTGCCGGACGAAGCCATTTTGCAATGGGAGGCAGACTCCTTATCAAATGCTGATTTTCTAAAAAAAGAAAATGATCCTGCATTGAAAGAGACAGGATGGGAAAAAGAGGTGAGTGTAAATTCAAAGTGACCCCGCTGGGATTGCTCACCAAATTTTTCCCAACGTAAGCGTTTTTTTGTTCACACACTATTGAGCAACCAGGATATAAACTTTTCCTGGCCGTGTCTGCAAATCAAGTAGTAAAGTTGCCTTCATTTCAGGCGCAGCAATTATTGCCTCAGAGGAAATGATTGGATCCGGGGTCTCATCCACCTGATAAAAAGGATTTGAATTGGTCCCCTTGGCTTCTGTCAATGAGCCACTGCTACGAAACTTAACTGCGTTTGGAACCCTTAAGCGAAGATTGCCTCCCAAAGTCGATTTAATAATGAGCTTCACAAGCTTCGCGTCTTTCCATTGCATCTCAACGATCTCAAAGCCTCCTCTTGCCCGCAAACCGGACACACGTCCCGCAGGCCAGGCATCGGGCAATGCCGGAAGTAAATGAACGGAGCCATCGCCACTTTGCATAAGCATTTCGGTAATCCCCGAAGTACATCCGAAATTTCCATCGATCTGAAAAGGTGGATGCGCATCGAATAGATTGTTGTAGGTTCCTCCACCACCAGCATTGATACCAACCGGAGTAAGTTGATCGCGGATTAATTTATAAGCATGATTACCATCCAGCAATCTTGCCCACCAGTTTACTTTCCATCCCATGCTCCACCCGGTTGAAATATCACCACGCTGAAGAAGTGTTGTCCTTGCCGCGCTCATTAATTTTGGATTCCGGTAAGCGGAAATTTGATTTGAAGGGAATAGACCATATAAATGTGAAATATGGCGGTGATGGTCATCCGGATCATCTATGTCTGCCAGCCACTCCTGAAGTTGGCCATGCCGGCCAATATGCATGGGTGATAGGCGGTTACGCAATTGCCTCAGGGTGTCTACAAAATCATTATCCATCTTCAGAATCTCAGCAGCTTTCATTGCCGTGGTGAATACGTCAAAGACTATTTGATTATCCATGGTTGTTCCCGCATCAAGTGAGGATCCGCCATGGGCAGTTGGGGCATTCTCGGGCGACGTCCCCGGGTTGACAACCAACAAATGGTATTTTGGGTGCTCCACCAAAAAATCGACATAGAATAATGCAGCACCTTTCAATGCAGGATAAACAGATGCTAAGTAATCTTTGTCGCCATTATAAACGTAATGTTCCCAAAGATGCTGACTGGTCCATCCGCCTCCTGCAGTCCATGCACCCCAGAAGGCGCCATCGACTGCGCCCGTCGTACGCCAGATGTCGGTATTATGATGAGCCATCCATCCTCTTGCGCCATACATTACGCGCGCTGTTTCCTTTCCGGTTTCTGAGAGTTCTTTGACCATTTGCAGAAAGGGCTGATGTAATTCTGCCAGATTGGTTTTTTCAGCCGGCCAATAGTTCATTTCAGCATTTATATTAATCGTGTATTTACTATCCCACGGAGGCATCATTTTGTTATTCCAAATCCCCTGCAAATTCGCTGGCTGTCCTCCCGGTTGTGATGCAGAAATCAGTAGATAACGGCCAAATTGAAAATAAAGAACAGCAAACTGAGGATCATCGGTTGAACTGAAATTTTTCAACCGCTCATCCGTGGGGAGCTTTGAAACCTCCGTTTTAACAAGATCCAGTTTCACCCTGTTAAAATATTTTTGAAAGGCATTGACATGGCCTTTTACAATATCGGAATAGGGTTTTGAAACGGCCTTCTCCAGTGAAGCCTGAGCCTTCTTGTTTTCGTCGCCGTCAATATTCCTATAGCTTTTGAAGTTCGTGCCAATAGAAATGAAGACAGAAACAGCATTTGCTTTGGTCACGAAAAGTGCGGTGTCATTTGCAGACAATGAGCCGCCCTCCAGCATGATTCTCGCCACGGCTTTAAATCTTACTTTACCTTCTACTCCTTCATGATCGATCGTGGTTCCCGAGATAGAAAGATCTTTCCTGGTCGTTGTGCTGATAGTTGCGTTAGGTTGAGGCGTTGAAAATGTAGCTGTAAAAGAAAGACTGCCGGGTTGACTTGCGGTTATCCGCATAACGATGACAGAGTCGGCGAAAGAAGCCAGCATCTCCCTGGTATAAGTAACATTATCTACCATATAAGAAGTTCTGGCTATCGCTCTTTCGATATCAAGTTCTCTGGAATAATTTGTGTAGGTACCATGTCCATTAAAATCCAAATGAAAACTGCCTACCGGTTCAAACATCTGTCCATGAGATTTTCTGGTTATGATAGTTTTATTGGCTATCCTTTCCGCTTCTTTTTGATTCCCCTCGAAAATTAGCTTTCTGATTTCAGGCAATGAAGCGAACGCCTCAGGGTTATCATTCCGGTTGGGACTGCCGCTCCACACGGTATGCTCATTTAACTGAATTATTTCCCGCTCAACATTACCAAAAACCATTGCACCCAACCTACCATTTCCTATAGGCAATGCATTTTCCCAAACACTACCGGAAGGTTTGTTGTACCAGAGCCTTAATGAGGAGTCGTCTTGTGGAAAACAGACCATTGTTGTAAACGACAATAGTGCAAAAAAGAATAGTTTCATTTAATTAAGGTTTGTAATCATTGCGACGTATCAGACATCACAACGTCCTGATTTGTTTCATTTATTTGATGGGTGGGCTTATTGTAGATCCCAGTATAGAACATAGCGTTCACCATGAAGTTTGTAAAAAGGAATCATAGTGATTTCGTGGGCTGCAACACCGATGGTTTTGAATTCCAACGCTTGGCCTTCTGAAGGCTTTAACCATGATGTTATCGCACTACCTTTGGTCATCAACGTGCTGACTACATCTGATGGGACGTTGTAATTATTAAAATCATTTTGGTCATTGGCATATGGCGCTGGATTTTGCAATCCTACTGTGCCCATTTGGCCGGCAAGCAACACCGGACCATAAGCAAAGGCAACTTTATGAACGTTATCATTTGTTGGAATCATCCGAAGGGCCATCGGGTAGGTCACTTCAATTTTATCTCCGTTTTTCCATTTTCTGTTCAACGTGATGTAACTGCCAGGTTTGTGAGATACTGACACCTTTTTTCCGTTTATTTTCACCGTTGCCGTTGCACTTGTCCACTTGGGATACCGCAGATAAACCGGCATCTCGATTTCCCGAGGGGTTTGAATCTCAAGGTGGGTTACAGGCTCTTCGGGAAATGAAGTCTTCTGAATAATTTTAACGCCTCTTGCCTTCCAGTTTAGTTCAGACGGAATAAAGAGGTTAACATAGATTCCTTTGTCATCATGGTAATAAATTGCTTCGTTGTACTTGGCATGATTTTCAAAACCAGTACCCACGCAGCACCAAAAAGAATTGTCGGGTGTGCTATATACTTTGAACAGGCCAGGCTTTGAGGGCATGAAATAGGACACCATTCCAGTGGTTGGATCCTGCGAGGCAAGGATATGATTATATAATGCTTGTTCGTAGTAGTCCGCATATTTAGCGTCTGCCGTCCATGTGAATAAGTGACGAGTCAGTTTCAGCATGTTGTACGTATTGCAGGTTTCCGTTGTCTGAGGGGAAAGGTGTTCAGATAATTTATCAGCGCCAAAAAATAGTTCCACGTCGCTGTTGCCTCCATTGGCAAAGGTGTGGTGTTCCTGCACGGTGTTCCAGAAAAAAGTGGCAATTGTATTTTGCTTAGTCTCGCCAGTCAGTTCGAATCCGCGGGCCGCACCAATCATTTTCGGTATTTGTGTGTTGGCATGCAACTTTTCCAGCTTGTCTTCCTGACGGGCGAGGGGATCCATGACCGCTTCATCATAGAACATGCCAGCCAGATCCTTTTGTCTTGCGTCACCCGTGATGGAATATAAATTATAGCATACCTCTGACATGCCGCCAAACTCAATTCGCTTCATTACTGAAAGCTGGTTGGAATTCAACACCTTGAGTTTATCATAAGCCCAATAGCTCATCTTATTCACAATCTCCAAGGCCACGGGGTTGTTTGTCGTTAGATATACGTCCAGCAAGCCGGCCATAACTTTATGCAACGTGTACCACGGTGCCCACACCGGCTGTCCGGCAATGCAACGATCAATAAAATATTGGGGAAACGCGCTGAGGTACCCGTTTTGGTTGAGCACGTTCTGACATTCGGCTAAAGCAGTAACCAGGCTGTCCGCCTTTTCTCTGTAGGAGCTAATGCCCGTAGTCTCGTACATCAGCGCAAGGCCCGAGAGCACATGTCCCAGTGTGTGCCCTCGCAACTCGACATCGAGTTTTTCCCAACCACCGAAAGCCGTGGCATTTGTGATAATGCCGGCATTTACCCGCCAGCTGTGCAGAAGCCGGTTATTACTAATGCTGAGTAGCCACTGCCCATTGCGTTTCATATTTTCTTTGAAGGGGCCATCAAGAAGTTTGACGTCGTGCAGTTCAAAACTGTATGCCTTTACAGGAATGGTGACGGGCATTTTAGATTGAACAGTATACTGGCCCGGGTACTGCGCATAAGAAATAAAAAAAAGTAAATTCAACAGGCACAGTAATGCAAGGAATCGGTTTAAAGAAAAGCTGATGGTTCTCATTGAAGGTTGTTTAAAAATATTTATATGACTTTTGCTGATCGATCCGTGTTATTTAAATTATTTCTAATAACTTATCAAAGCAAGCGGGTCATTCATAATAAAGCGATTGATGATCTACATTTATTAGTCTTTTTACGGTACCGCAAGTTAATTATGTTTTGAGATACGATCTTCAATATGGAAATAATCAAAATCAGTGTATCCCCCGGCATTTTTAGTGGCATACGTAAACAAGCCAAAACGATAGCCCATGAAATGAGGCAACGTGTAGGCCATCTTAAGGGACGAACCTATCTTTGTCCAGGATTTACCATCAAGGCTGTAGAAAAAATTAGCAATGTCTTTAAGGTCTTTGAAATCACATTCTGCTCTGAGGTAAATCGTCTTTTGATCCAGGAGGATATGTTGCATCTCTGCTGGTTTTGATGCCTCTCCGTTCATCATCACAATTGAATTTATACCATTTTCATTTTTCACACCAACAATGCCATATTTTTTCTGCAAAAGGATGAGACCTGAAAAATCCCCCTCTTTCATTTTAGAAACATCAATCAACGTCGAGCCTGAACATTGTGGACCAATGGTTCTTTGTGTTAACATATTTTTTGCAAATAGGACCGACGTATCCGATCTTGAGGTCGTAATTCGCAAATAACCTTTTCTTTGAGTGAGGGACCAATGCTTATTATCTGGATTGTGATTCCATTGCCATACCCATGGAAATGCAGGATCATCTTTCTTACGCGTGAACTCATCAGAAGCGACAATTCCCGGAATTAATCCCTTACTTACTGGAAGGTCAAGTGCCTCAGGAGCCTTTCCTTCGATCCCGAGCACAGGCCATCCATCTTCCCATTTCACAGGAACCAAATAGGGAATGCGACCGACCGCACCGTAATCGCGGAACAAATACGAATACCATTTACCGTCGGGGGTATCAATCAATCCACCTTGCGCTATACCCAAATTCTGAAAAGCAACCCTACCTTCATAAGGCCCATCAATTTTATCTGCGCGGTGAACAAGAACGGTACGCATGCCGTCTTTTGGCCAAACGATATTGAAGATATAATACTTACCACTTACTTTAAACAATTGAGAGCCCTCGGCATTAAGTCCAATGTTCGGACCTGCCAGTGCGCTAGCATTTTCGATCACGACTTTTTCCTTTGTACCCGCCTTTACTCCAGAGGCATCCGAATTGAGTTCTACCAGTCTCAGTTTGCCGGCGCCATAAATCATATAGACCCCACCATCATCATCAAAGAATAAAGTGTGATCATGAAAACTGGGTTTGAAAGAATATTTTTTCCAAAGGCCTTTCTCTATGTCGTTAGTAACATAAATGTGTGTCCTACCGGAGGTTTGGGCGAAGGTTGTCACATAAAATAATCCATTGTGATAGCTCAAACAACTCGCCCATGAACCCCTGCCGTATGTACTCTTACCATTGTTTAGATTCATGGCATCGCTATCCGTCAGCGTATCGTACGCATAATTTACCAGTTTCCAGTTCACTAGATCATTTGATTTCATAATTGGTACACCTGGACTCATATGCATAGTGGTACTGCTCATATAGTAAACATCACCCACACGTACCATTGACATGTCAGGCACATCAGCAAAAATAACGGGGTTGTGTGCCGTCTCATTTGATGAAGCTGTTTGCGCTAACAAGCAATGAGTCGAAATGATAAAAAGCCCAGGAATGAAAGCTAAAATTCTGAATTTCATTAGTTTCCTTTTAATAATGGGATTAGACGCTGCAGAAGCCGGACTTTCTCCAAAAGGTGCTATCACCGTTAAATTTATGCTTAACTTGATCTATCTAGTATACCTTCCTTGGAAATTATGAAAAAAGAAGTGTTGGGTGTTTATTCATCCATGCAGTACACGGATTATGTACTTCTTCCCATGCAGCAAACGTGGATAAGGCGCAAAAAAACCCCTGCAATTGCAGGGGTTAGGGAATAGCTTTCTTACAGTATTATTACCTAAACCATATTACTATGAAAAGACTATTACACCTATCTTAAATTTCATAGTGCTACTGGAAAATTGGAAGCTTCTGAAATATATCCGCTACACCTCCTGATGAAACTTTAGGCACATTAGGGTTGGTGTTGATCTGGTTTTGAGGATAGATATAACGACTTGGCAATTGAGTGCCCGTCGTTGGAAGTATTCCCAGCTGAACTACAGGCACTGCCTTTTGCAATCTTCGCACTTCATTGAATGATTCATACTGAGCAATCAGAAGAAAGTACTTCGCAGTTGCAATTTCATACAGCAAAGAAGATTGCTGATTCCTACCCGTGCTGACTGGATTAGCAATTCCACCAGGAACGAAATCGACATCCAGATAGTCATCATACTGCAATCCAAGCGCCTGATATTTTGAGAGGATTGTCTTGCCGTTAACGTAGCCTCCTTTCAAACTACCCCGTACTGTATTCAACGCACCGACCGCTGCAGGGATATTTGGCGATCCAAGGCGCGCATACGATTCAGCAAGAATCAGCTGATTTTCGTAAAACGTAACCAATGGATGGGGTCCATTGTTTGTGAACATTCCATCCGCCGTATTTGGATCAAGTCCATCAGTATAGATGCCAGTTTGAAAGAAGTGGTTAAAGAGCGCTGCCTCATTTGTCTTCGTATTGCGTCTGTAGTTACCAACTTTATTGGGCGGAGATTTCATAAAATCAGACATGAATGCAGGTGACGCAAAACCGGTATCTCCAGGACGCGTATTTTCAAAGAAATCGAAATTCATGTTCAGGTCAATTGTTTGACTCACGCCATGAGGTACAAGCGCATCACCGCTTGGATCGATGACTCCCAAATTCGCTGAAGCTATGGCTGCTGCATAGTTACCCTGGTGAAGATAAAGGCGTGCCTGAATAGTTTTCGCTGCATGCTTCCAGGAATCAGCATCGCCTTTGAAAATGAATTCCTTTTCAGCGGCGACAGCCCCTAATCCGGCGTCCAGATTTTCATATGCTTTATCGAGTAGCGTTATCAATGCCGTATAAACATCCGCCTGCTTATCATACACCGGTGTCGCATATTTATCTGGATTAATTGCTTGCGAATAAGGAACATCTCCCCAAAAATCAGTGAGTCTCTCGATTGTCATGGCTTCAATAACCTGCGCAATACCCAACGCTGTTTTATTGTTGAGTGGTGTTGCCTTCTCCTGGATCAATCGTGCATTCGTCAATACTGAATAAAGATTGGCCCATCCAAATGTGGCAGATGATACCTGGTATTGAGCGAAGGCGAGGTGCTGACGACTTTCACCAGCAAGTTGTCCGGACCACATAAAGGCAATCCTGCAGTCGGTGTCTTCATGAATGGTTGCCAATCCAACGAGTGTTCCTGCAAATAACGTATTGATCGATGCCGTCGAAGACGCGTTTGGATTAGTTTGAATATCTTTTACTTCAAACAAATCGCGGCATGATGATATTGTCATCACTACTACCAGAGCAATGGCCAGTTGGCTATATTTTCTGTTTTTCATAAATGTCATTTTTAAATGAGTTAGCTGGTCTTAATAATTGATCTTGATTGAGAACAGGATTGATTTCGTGTTAGGATTGGTAAACCAGTCTGAACCGCGTGCGATACCTGCGCCAACAATGTTGGCATCCGGATCCACTCCAGAGTAGTTTGTCCATAAAAAAAGGTTCCTTCCTGTAAGGCTGAAATCAATTGAGGACAACTTTGTCGCTTTCCGGAACCCCTCACTTCTCAAGCCATACGTCAATGTAATTTCACGAAGACGGGTAGCCGTTGCATCTTCAATGAATTGTTTAACGGACGCTGTTGAGAACGATGTGCCAAGTCCCTGATACCATGATTGAGTAAGGGCAACGGGACCACCGCCGAAATCCTTGATCGCTCCACGGAATTCTGTACCTGCCGGTATCGTGTTTCCATCGACGTCCTTCAGGTTGGTTGTCGCTACAACCGTAGAACCATTATCTACGTGTGTTCCGAATGTATACATCGCACCGCGAGTTCCGTTATAGTAGTCATTTCCATACACGCGATCGAAGAGCACATATAATGACAACGATTTATAACTGACAGTACTTCCGAGGCCTGAACGATACTTTGGATTCGGATCTCCGATAATCTCGCTTTGTGAGCCCGCCTGAGGGAAGCCATTGGTATCAAGGATATATTTTCCCTTCTCGTCATGAACAAAGTCGGTTCCATACATTACACCGAATGGCTGGCCTTCAATTAATGACTGACCACCGTAGTTACCTGGTAGCGGCTGAGCAGCAGAACCCGCTAGTGATACAACCTTATTGCGGTTTATCGAGAAGTTACCAGAGAGATTCCACTTAAAATCGCCTTTCGTTAATAAATCATAGCCCAATTCAAGCTCGAAACCTTTGTTTTCGATTTTAGCAGCATTGATGTTCTTGAATGAGAATCCTGTTTCATCAGGTAAATTGAGTGTGAGTATTACATCCTTTGTTTGATTGGAGTACAATGTTGCCGCCAGGGTCAGACGATTATTAAAGAATCGCAGATCAGTTCCAACTTCAATTTCGGTTTTACGCTCTGGTCTCAGGTCGGGATTTCCCTGTATATTATTACGGGTATAACCTCCGCCGAAAACTGCGCTGTTCGCACTCAGTCCCGTAGCAAACGCATCGAGGTACACTGTTGGAAGGAAGTTGTTAGAATTCAAATAAGGCTGTGGCTGGATACCCACCTGACCCCATGATGCGCGGAGCTTTCCGAAGCTCAATACTGAGTTATCCTGTAATCCACTCAGTTTTGAAAATTGCCATGCAAGTGCTGCTGAAGGGAATATGAAGCTGTTCGCGTAGGTTGATGCACTTTCCTGTCGTGCCGTCAGTGTCAGGAAAAGCATGTTGTATGCCTGAATATCCGCCTGGGCATAATACGCAAACGTGCGGATCTGACTCTTCTGATTGAATGCAGCTAGGTTTGTGTTCAACGCGTTCGCTAACAAGTCCGGTGCACCCGGTTCAATAAAATTGATAATGTTTGTATGATTTAATTCGCGAATACGATTGTTGTAGTTTACTCCCAACAGAAAAGTACCTGTGAAATTTTCGCTGAACGTTTTGCTTGCCTTCGCAAACAGATCAACATTAAATTGCTTTTCAGAACTTGTATTCTTCTGGAAAAATCCTGTTGGATAACTTGCGGAGTAGAGTGGGAATTTTTCGTTGTTCTGATCTACAAAGTTATCAATACCAGCTCGTCCCGTAATATTAAGCCATGACACCGGGTCAAGAGCCAATTCCAGATTTCCGATAAACCGGTCTACATCACTGGTGTTTTTATTATTGTTTATGTTCCAGATTGGATTTGAATATCTTGGATTGAGGGATGCACCAAGGGGATTTCTGAAAGAAACGTGACGGTTGGGTGATGTCAATCCACTGGCATCAGTGTAATCCCCGATATATTGAGAATTATCAAAATCTGGCGATGAGCGCAAACCACCAAGAAGAATACCATCGAGGTTGTCCCCACCCTGGATACGTGTCGAGTAGCTGTTTACATATACTATATTTGCCGATGCACGGAACCAGTCTGTAAACTGACTTGAAACATTCACACGCGCTGAATTTCTTTTATAGTCGCTGAAGCTTTTAGCAATACCTGTTTGGGTCAGATTGGAATAGCTGATCATAAAATTGGTCCGGGCATTTCCACCGCTGATGTTTAGATTATTGTCGATGAAATGACCGGTTTGAAATGGGTCTTGTTTGTGATCATAGGTGTCCTTTGAATTTTTTCCACCGTGTTCATCCAGCAACGTTCCATCTGCTTTATAAGAGCCAGCGGCAGGAATCGCGTAGCGTTTTGTTTGGTCCGGAAACGTCACATAGCCATTGTACAGATCATTATCTGGTATGGGATTGAAAAGGCCAGTGTTGCCGTCTGGAGAATAGTATTGACCCGGGCCTGTTACGAAAGCATCTGCACCACCTTTACGCGTCGAAATTCTATCACCCCAGGTAGTGCGATTGCCTTGAATGTAATTTCCACGAGTTCCTTGTCCGTACGTCGTCTGCAGTCCGTGAATTTTGTTTACCTGGTCAACGGACACCGTTGACTTAAATGAAATATTCACTTTTCCTTTTGAATCTTTACCCTTCTTAGTGGTGATGATGATTACACCGTTAGCGGCACGGGTTCCCCACAACGCGGCGGCCGATGCACCTTTCAATACCTCCATCGATGCGATGTCATCAGGATTGATGTCATTTCCACGGGACGAATTCACGATGGCATTTCCTCCACCCGCCAGGGTCACACCATTCAGTGTTTGTCCGCCGTCAGAATTACTCATTGGAATACCATCAATAATGAACAATGGCTGCGCATTACCGTTGATAGTATTCTGTCCACGAATAAGGATGTAAGCACCTGCACCAGGATCCCCGCCGTTTCGGGTTATCAATACGCCTGCTGCTTTGCCGCTCAATCCGGTCAGCATGCTGGTTTCACCTGACTTGGCAACGTTACCACCACTTACCTGCGACACGGACGAGGCAAACTTGTCCTTATCAACTTTCTCACCGATCGCCGTCACCACTACTTCCGTCAATTGCTTTACGTCGTTGCTTAACGGCGCATCAATGACAGAACGAGCTCCGATTACTTCCTCCCGGCTTTCCATTCCGATAAAGGAAAATACTAGCGTACCGCCGGAAGAAGGAACGTTGATCCGATAAACACCATTAGCATCCGTTACTGCCCCATTAGAGGTACCTTTCAGTACCACATTCACCCCAGGAAGAGGAGAATTATCATCCGTACTGGTAACTTTCCCGGATACCTGCCTGTCCTGGGCGTGTATTCCGAAAAAAATTCCCAACGCAAAACACGTGAGTAAAATTCTTTTCATACATATTGGTTTAATTGAACAAATAGAATCACAACCAATAACACTACGATCGGAACGAAATACAAAGCGCAAATACAAAAGTATACGAGTAGACGAAATAGTAGATTAATGGAATCATCCTATCCCTTAGAGTACGTTATCGTCTGTAATCAATATGATAAACATCGACTAAAGACAATCACAAAAAATATTCTACGACCACAAATTGGGTGACAAAAATTAAATCAATGTTGGAGAAGATCGTGGGTGCCATGAATCATTTCGAAATAATCGCCATACGAGCATCTGCGTTAGTAATATTTACATTGCAAAATTCCCTTATTCCGATGATGCAAAATGTATTAAACAGATTTGAAATTCCTTTCCTGGCAAAGTCTCTCATTGAGCTTTGCATTGTGATTTTATTGATGACTTATTTTTTTATGCCGATCGTTAACGCCTGTTTTCATTTTGGCTATTCCTAAAAATAAATCCACTAATTAGAATAAGCCGATTCGCTTATTCTTAACGAACGTCTACATTTTTAGTGAGATACGATTTGAACCACAAGGAGTATCTCATAACCTTATCCTGAATCCTCCATTGAAGATGTATCCTTCAATGGGCGAGTAAATTTCTTTGAATTGAGGGTTTTGAATTGTGCCAGTATAGATTTGATCAAAACGTGTCTGCCGTGAATCGGTAAAGTTTTCAGCATTTGCAAAAAGACTGAACCTCTCAAATTTCCATTCAGCAGAAATTCCCATAACCCAATACGATCGAGTAAGAGCACCGGAGGATATATGTTGTTGTCCGATGTAAAACAATTCATAAGCAACCCTAAGTTTTCCTTCTATTTCGTACATTATGCTTGAATTAATTCTGTGTTTGGCTGTAAGAGGATTAAAGGTTTTGATAGCATCAAAATTCCGTTCGGCCTCGATGTAGGTATAACCAATATAAAGCCATAGATCGTCAATGCTGACTTTCAGATTTGTTTCAAATCCTCTTGAAATAAGCCTTCCATTGGCATTGTTAAATTCAAAGTTCCCATTGGGGAGCGGCGTGATGCCCAACACAAGCGGGTTACGCACTTCCGTGTAAAAGAACATTTGATTAATGGTTATATCCGCTCGCTCGGAGAGAGCAGTTTTATAGTTGATATCAAAATTTCCTCCTGTCGACTCCTCTGGCTTTACCACATTAAAATTCAGGGGCTGAATGTTCCTGAAGCTTTTTGACTCAGCTTCTTCTGAAAATAAAGTGGGCGCTTTGTATCCAAGACCTCCTCCAAGCCGGGACGTTAGTTTATCTGAAAACTTATACAATAAAGACAACCGGGGGAGGAAAAAAATATTTTTCTGGCTATTATAATCGAGTCGAAGTCCCGTTTCAAAAATCAATTTCTCGGTTGGCTTAAAATTGTTTTGGGCGAAAGCGCCATAAGTATTCAACTGATAATCCAGCGGTAATGGGGTGGGGTTGGCTTGGGTGAAATGATCCGTCCATACATTGACACCAGATACCCATTCACTTCTTTTTCCAGGAATGAGATAGTTGACCTCTGTGTAGCTGGAGACCTGCGTCCCGGAAAATATATAATCGGACAGACTAATGTCCCGCGTAAAATATCCAACGCTGTTTTTCGCTGTCAAAATCGACTTATTATTAAACTTTTTATCCAATTTAAATTGAGTGGCATAGCGATTGGACTTGTTTTTTTCAAAATAAGTGTGGATTGCATCCCCATTACCGGAAATGACTTGCATGTCTCCGCCAGTTCGATCTTCCCAACTTGTATTCAGTCCAAGGCTTACATTGACAGAATGTCCATAGTAGAAAACACGGGGATTTATTGTGTACCTAGCGAACTCAGGAATGTCTGAAAAACCATCATGATTTGCGTCATAGGAAGCTTGTGAATTTCTTGCTGTATATAAAGTAACTCCCCACTTCCTGAATTTTTCGCCATAATATCCGCTGAAATCCCATGCTTTTGTTTGATTGTAATTGGCCAAAAAAGAAATTTCGCGTTTCTCGGTGGGTTGTTTAGTGACCAGATTGATCAATCCTGCAATTGCCCCACCGCCATACAAAGTAGAAGCAGAGCCTTTGATCACTTCAACACGTTTTAAGTCCAATGGTGGGATTTGCAAAATACTCAATCCACTAGCAAAGCCTGAGTAAATCGGAAATCCATCTTTTAACATTTGAGTGTACTTGCCGTCCAGCCCTTGAATCCGGATGCTGGTACTTCCGGATGTTGCAGAGGTTTGCTGTGTTTGGATGCCCGTACTTTCAGTGAGAATCATTTTAATGTTGCTGGGCTGACTCACAGCCTTTTCTTCTAGCTCACCTGCGGCAACTGTTTCAATCCTTAAAGGTATATCATCGATCGTTCGGGAACTCCGTGTGGCAGAGACGACGACTTCCTCGAGGTCAGTTCCATCCGGCTCTAGTTGAACCTCGTTTACTTCCGAACGGCTGCCCGGAAAAGTGTATGCAATGATAAGTGTTTCATATCCTACATACCTGAATTCAATTAACACCCTGCCATCAGGTATATTACTAATTTCGACTACACCATCAATATTAGCAGTAGACCCAAGCGAAGTGCCTTTTATTAAAGCGGTTGCGCCAACAAGGGCATCTTTAGACTTTATATCTAAAATTCTTGCCTTGAAAATATTTTGCGCTAAAATTGATTGCGCGGCGATTAACAGTGTTAATAGAAATGACAACTTCATAAATTCGATTTGATCTTAAATCAAAAATAAATTGCATTGACGCAATTCCTTGTGATTGGAAACCAATGATCAAATCAGTAATGAAGATTTTACCAAATACAGCTTTCGTTTGGGGAGCGGAAGGTCCGAAATGACCACAATGTTAAAAGCGCAAAGCGGTCCAATCGTACAATACAGCGAAGAGGAGATGCTAAATTTTTCCGGAGATTCAATTCCATTTTGAATGCCTGACTCATCAGAGCTTTGAATTGATTGACTATCAACCTGTAAATAAGAATCGTACGGGTCGAGGAAGGTATTATCGTAACCACACACGTCGATCTCCAATGTGGCAATCGTGAAGAAGACGCCGATCAAAAAGGCAAAAGCTATTTTTAAAAATTTAATCACGCACCACAAAAGTAAGCTAAATTGCCAATTCCCTTCGACCGCCATTGACTCTCAATTGAACACGCTATACCATTCTCACCGACAATCCGCCAAGGAGTCCTGTTAGAAATCGGTACGAAAAATTTGTCAAGGGGTGTAGCTGCCCGAATATAGTTAGCCTTATAGATTATTTAACAGTTCTTTAACGGATGGTCTCTTTTTAAAATCTGTGTCGAAATACCGGTAAGAAATTTTCCCGGATCGGTCAACGATATATACCGCAGGCACCGGGAGGTTAGCTCCGTTGCTGCCATTCATTTTAGTAAAGTCCATTCCATAGCCTTCGTAAGCTTTGATTGTCTTCGCGTCGACAGCAAAAGCCACGTCATAAGCTTTCATGATTTTTAGGCCTTCATCGTGGAGGATAGAAAAGGATGCTTTCGTCTTTTCAACAGTTTTTGAAATGTTCTCCGCTAGCTCTGGTGAAATGGCCACCACCGTCGCGCCCTTAGCGGTAATCAAGGCAATAGAATCCTCAAGTGCCTTTAATTCCTTATTGCAAAAAGGACACCATTCACCGCGATAAAATATCAGGATTACCTTACCCTTTTTTAACTGCTTGTATAAGTTAACATCATTACCTTGCTGGTTCTTTGCGGTGAAGTCAGGCGCCTTATCATTCGTCTGTAACCCTTTTGGCTGGCTAAGACACACGCTGCACGTCAGCAAAAAAAACATTCCAAATTGTAATAGTTTCATAGCTATTTCGAATTAGTTTATATAGACAAGATTAATAATATCGCCAAGTAAATATTGTCCGTTAGCAGACACACTGACTAATAACTCCAAAAGGTTATTATATTAAAGATCGAAAACGACTTTCGGTGGGCTGGGCTGGAATGGTCCTCAAAATAACTCAGAACACCAGTTAGGATGATACAATCTCAAAAAAAATATCACACAGTTTACACTCCGTAAATGTAAAAGTCATATGTTAACCTCAAATCGCAATGCATTTAACCGTTTGAGCAATAAGCATTAGTGCATTAATACTTCCATTCTCCTCTCCTTTTTCAAAATCGCCGTGGGTTTGCGCCATTGTGTTCGTGAGATGTGCAAAGCAGATTACTTTTTTGCTCTTTGCTTTCGCAAAAGCATATAGCGCCGACGCTTCCATCTCTACAGCATTAATGCCAAGTGTTTTTGCTTCGTTAATGGACGATTGTGTTTCGCGGTATGGAGCATCTGTGGTCCAGCTTTTTCCTTTCGCGATTGACAAGTCTGAAATAGAAAGCAACGGCTCAAGTAGCTTCAAGAGATTACTATTTATATCTGATTTTTCTTGTGAAGCAAGGTAATGATAACTTGTCCCCTCATCTCTGAGGGATTCGGTTATGATTATGAATTCAACTCCCTCAAGTGGATTAATGATTCCAGCGGATGTAATACTTATCAATAGTTTACATCCTGAGACGAAAAGCTGCTCTGCTAAAAGTACGGCGTACGATGATCCAACAGCACATCCTATTATTCCGAGGTTCACTCCGCTATAATTGAACTCGTATAGGTCTGAATGATAACAAGCCCAGCATTTGCTTAGCGCTGCAAGGTTATTTTTCCTGAGATAGCGTACGATATCTCCATCGGGATCTAAGACGCATATTTCAGGAACATTGCAGAGTGGAAGATTCTTCTGCCTCCTTCCCTCTCTTAATAGATTTTCAGGGGTAAAAACCGAAGGTTCGTCGTACTGCTTCATTGCCATATATTTCGTTTTCAAGTTAGCGAAACCCCAACTGGTAGTCCTTCCGGTTGCCAATCTGAAATCCTTTCAGGGCGAATCGCTTTGTATCCTTTTCGCCTTTTCAAACACTATTTTTCCAGATTAGCGATGAGTCTTATGTTGCAACAATCATGGATGTAAAGGAGCCATTCGTCAAGAAAATATCTTAAATGTAGTTTAAAATACTTCTTCACTCTCTGATGAGGAACGAGCAAGAAATAGGCACTCTTTTTATAGTTCTGCCCGGGCTGCTCCAACCGTCTGTCTATAAAGTTGCGGCGATACATCCACATTGGTCTTGAAAAACCGGCTAAAATAAAATTCATCATTGAAACCCAGGTAATGAGCAATTTCCTTTACTGGTTTCGATGTCAGGTATAATTCTCTTTTAGCTTCAATCACTACTCGCTCCGTTACCAGGTCAGTAATCGTCTTATTATAATGTTGCTTGGTAAGTTTACCGAGCGCTTTTGGAGTTATGTTTAATAAGTCTGCGTATTCACCGGGAGAGCGCATTTCTCTGTAATGCATTTCAATAAAATCTTTGAGTTTTTGAAGTTGAAATGGACTTGAGCTTTCCTTCGCTTGCACGTCGGTCAATGGTATTTTCGTGCGCGTGGCGATAATTAAAAATATTTTCAGATACGAAACGAGCAACTCGTATTGTGCCAATGCCACTTGCTGAACTTCAAGTTTCATTTGCTCGACTACATTTAATAGTTTTTGCATCTCTTCATCTTTTATCAGATGAAGAGGCGGCTGATATATATTATTGAATAACACTCCATGACATGCGACTTCCGCATGGTGCTTGTGAATGCAAAAGAAATCGGGATGAAAATTAATGACGACACCCTTCAGCTTTTCTGCTTTAATTACAAGGAATGGCTGGTATGGAGAAAAACAAATAACACTGTTTGTTGAAAAGTCGTATTCGGAAAAATCTGCTTTCAACCGACCGCTTCCATGCGTTATCAAAATCACAGAATAATAATTGAGGCGCTGTAAATGGTCAAACCGGCCACTGTCTTCAAAGGAAAATATCTTAAATGCCAGGTTTCCATTTTGCGGGTCCACCAGCGTCAATGTGGTTGTGTCGATCATATGATGGACTTTAAGGAAGAGGCGGCTTTTAGTGCTTTAATTTCAGCTTCCAATTGGGCAATATGCTCCTGTTGCTCCTCAAATACTTGCTTGATTTCATCCAGCGTGAAGCGAGGGATAATATGTTGCGGGCAATTCCAGTTATACGCCTTTACACTCAACACCAACATGCGTTCGGGTTTAAACTGGTAGTCCGCGAGGTTTAATTGATTGAACAACGAAGCGTTGTCTTTCACTTCCACTACCTCCGCCTCAGCATAAATTTTCAGCCGTGTTTTTGTGGTGTAATCCATTAGGAACAACGCCACTTTATTGTTGGTGGACAAATTGCCTACCGAAATGTATTGCATATTTCCCCTAAAATCGATGAATCCTAACCTTCGGTCATCGAGTACTTTCAAAAAGCCCTTTGGGCCTCCCCGAAATTGAATGTAGGGAAATCCGTTTTTGCCAACGGTCGCCATGTAAAAGCCATCGCGCTGCGAGATAAACTCCACCTCATTCCCGGTCAGACTATCCGTAAGATCCTGCTTCTCCATGCGCGCATAGCTGGCACGGCTACCGGCCTTTTCCTGGATTTTTTTAGCTGCTTCCGAAAAAGCAATCGATGCGTAACTCATGGGATCATAATTTGCGGTCTGTTTCTTTTATTTCCAAATCATTGATGCTGGCAAATCTTTTTCTCATCAATCCGTTTTCATCAAACTCCCACAATTCATTGCCATAGCTTCTGAACCATTGGCCAGATGCATTGTGCCATTCATATTCAAAGCGCACTGCCATCCTGTTTTCCCGAAAACCCCACAATTCTTTTTTTAGTTTGTAGTCCAATTCCTTTTCCCACTTGCGTGTTAAAAAGGATTTCACTTCTTCTCTTCCATTGATAAACTCGGTGCGGTTTCTCCATTCGGTATCCACCGTGTATGCTCGGGATACTTTTTCAGGATCGCGCGTGTTCCAGGCGTCTTCCGCTATTTGCACTTTTTGCAAAGCAGTTTCTAATGTGAACGGCGGAAGTGGCAATTTCTTTTCCATTTGTACTTTGGTTTATGGTCAAAGCCACGACCAGCGCTCAGCTGATCGCGGCTTGCAGTCTCTTTTGTAATATGAAGCTACGGAATTAAACAGCCATGATGTGCAGCGACTCTGCTTCCGGAAAGTCGATCGGCACCTGAGTAAGGTTGTGAAGATAATTCATTGCAATCTTATCGCTTACCTGGAGGATGACGTCCACAAGATTGCCATCGTTGTAACCGGCGGCATAAAATGTATCAAGATGCAATGGTGACACTTTTCCTTTGTGCAGTGTTATTTCCTGGGTCAGTTTCACAAGAGCATCCAACTTGGGGTTTGCACTTTTACCTGAGCGGAGGTCTAAAATTTCCTCTTTACTAAATCCATTCATTTTGCCAAGCACCGTATGAGCACTTTGGCAATACCGGCATTCGTTAATTTCACTTACAACAAGATTTACGGCCTCTTTCTCTTTGTTGGATAAGGAAGTCTTTGCACCCTGAAAAGCAAGGTAACGGCTCAGCCCATTTTCTGAATAGGCTATGGTCGCATACAAGTTAGGCACCATCCCCAACGCTGATTTTAAGGTATCAAAAGAGTTTTGGCTGCTGGTGGAGACTTCTTCGCGAACTGGCACTTTGAAGGTTTTCATATTGTTTGTCGTTTTTATTTTGTTTGACAAGACAAAGGTGCGTGTTGCAGAGGGGTCATGACATGGACTGATTACGCATATGTATGGACAGATTTCCCTAATTTAGTGTTACAAGTCTGTTTTTTAGATTTGAATGTGTAGAACCCGATCTCTGAATAAAGTCTGTCAAAAATAAACATTGCTATGGTTGACGTTTTAACAGAAATTACCATCAGCAAGCCCATTGACGTAGTTGCTGATTACGCTGCAAACCCTGACAATGCATCTGAATGGTACGTGAATATTAAATCTGCCGAATGGAAGACCTCTAAGCCCTTGGCTATTGGCTCGCGGGTTGCTTTTGTCGCACATTTTCTCGGACGAAAACTAGCATACACCTACGAATTTGTTGAATTAATTCCGAGACAAAAATTGGTAATGAAGACAGCAGAAGGCCCATTTCCGATGGAGACAACCTACACATGGACGGCACTTGATGACAAGACCACGAGGATGACGCTACGCAACACAGGCAACCCGGCAGGATTTTCAAAACTTTTTGCCCCATTCATGGTGACCATGATGAGGAAAGCAAATACAAAGGACTTGATAAATATTAAAAGAATAATTGAGAGCAAATAAAGGACATACAGAAGAGACCGATTATCTCTGTGTTTAATCATAGGTAAAGTTCATTTGTTGTTGTACTATTTTTCTCCAATTTCTGGATTGGTTCTTACGTGTAACGGATACTTTCCTTAAATGAAATTGTCAGTTATCTACTTTATAGGCTACTGCTCAACTGTCCCATTAGTCCGGTAGCTTGACCTGGAAAGACTGAACGTGGGATCGTTGGACCCGATTTGCAATCCGGTCATTGCATTGTAACCACACTTTCTCATTCCCTGCTGACTTCTGGCTGTTGACTTCTCTCTCCTAAACTTCTGCTATATAATGACCGACATCGGCCAAGGAACGCCCGGATTCGATCAATCGTGAAAATCAAGACCCGCCTAATTGGTCTCATTTACTTCATTCCTGCTTTGGCACAATTATTAGTCCTACATTTAGATATTAATAAATAAAACATGAAAAAATATTACCTGGGCGAGTTTGAAGAAATTGTAATCCTTACAGTGGGCATCCTAAATAACCAGGCCTATAGTGTAGCAATCAAAAACGAAATCGAGTCTCGTCTTTCCCGTACGGTAAGCATGGGCGCTCTTCATACTGCATTGATACGACTTGAAGATAAGGGTTACTTAAAATCGTATGCTGGTGACGCCACGAATGAACGAGCCGGAAGACCGAAACGGTATTTTGAAATAACGGCTTTAGGAAAAAAAGCAATGCAATATTCAAAAGCTACCCGTGAAGAACTTTGGCAGGCCATACCTAAAGCAGTCTTGCGGTTAAGGGGCTTATAGTCATATGAAAAACGAAACACCTCCATTCCTCTTCCTCCTCTTCTTCCGCTGGTACTGCCACCCGAAGATGCTGGATTACATAGAAGGAGACTTGATGGAAGTGTATGAGGCGCGAGTAAAAGAAACTGGAAAACGAAAGGCGGATATTCGATTTATTATTGATGTGCTGCTACTCTTTCGACCAGGTATCATAAGACCAACAGGAGGATATAACAATTTAAACAACTATGGCATGCTAAAAAGTTATTTCACAATTGCCTTCAGAAATCTCTTAAAGAATAAGGGGTTTTCATTCATCAACATTTTCAGCTTAGCCATTGGCCTCTCATCCTTTTTAATAATTTATATTTTTATTTCAGATGAACTAAGCTTTGACTCCTTTCATTCGAAAAGGGATCGCATTTACCGGATTTATGGAGAGCCACACTATGCAGGGAGTACCACTCAAAAAATCGCCTTAACCATGGGTTGGAATGGACCTTTGATGGCAAATGACTTCCCGGAAATCAAAAATTTCACCCGCTATTGGGCTAAGGGGAAAATGGTTTTCAAAAATAAAGAAAAGCAATTTTTAGTCAGTAATGTATCGGCTGTTGATAGTACCTTTTTAGATGTTTTTTATTTCGAATTGGTCTCGGGAAATGCCTCACAGGCATTAGACCAACCCAATTCCGTCATTCTCACAGAAGAAACAGCCGCTAAATTCTTTACTAATAGTAATGAGGCTTTGGGGACTAATATTACCATTCAAGGTGCTGAATATAATATTACCGGAGTTATAAAAAGCATACCAGAACAATCACATCTCCGCTTTGATGCTTTACTGTCTATGTCAACATTTTCAAGAACAGACAAAATGTTCAGGACTTCCTGGGACGGAAGCTTTTTGAATACCTATGTTGAACTTCATCCAGACGCAAATATCGAGTCCCTGGAAGCAAAATTTCCTGATTTTCTTGTAAGGCATTCAGGCAACAATGATCTGGAAAAAAGTATAACCTTGCACTTACAGTCGTTGCAAAACGTGCATCTCCGCTCAACGGACATAGAACATGACGATAACAATTATCGTAAATTCAATGGAGCGTATCTGAAGGTCTTTGGAATCACCGGTGCATTTGTTTTATTGATCGCGTGTGTGAACTTTATGAACCTTACTACCGCGAGGGCATCGCATCGGTGGAAAGAAATCGGAGTGCGCAAATCTCTTGGAGCTAAAAAAGCACAAATCTTTCGTCAATTTATTTTTGAATCCTGTCTCCTCGCAATGTTGGCATTGGCTCTGGCAGTATTCATTGACCAGCTTTTACTGCCTTTTTCAAATCAACTTATTGGACATCCCCTATCGCTGGCATCATTCTGGAGTAATCCTTATGAGATCGGCTTGGTAATTGTCTTTACACTAGGGCTGGGTCTTTTGACTGGCATATACCCTTCGCTTTTCATGACTTTCTCAAACACCACTTCCGTTCTCAAGGGGGTGGTGAAACCTCAACGCAAATTTAACTTGCAAAATTCTCTTGTTGTTCTGCAATTTGGATTAGCGATCGCCCTGATCCTTAGTACTCTCGTGATATCAAAGCAGCTCTCCTTTATGAAGAATACAGATGTGGGGTTTGAAAAGGATCAAATCATTCTTATTGATATGAATAATGAGGTTAATAAAAAGTTTGAAGTTCTCAAGACCGAATGGCTACGTTCAAAATACGTTACGGGAGTAACGGCCTCAAGTCAACGAATTGGAAATAACTTCAATGGTTGGGGTTTTAAAATCAGGATGGACACGGGAGTTTACAAATTCGTTCCCGCTAATTTGAATGTAGATTTTGACTACCTGAAAGTCTACGGTATTAAATTAAAGGATGGAAGGGATTTCACTCCTGATTTTATTACCGATAAAGGCAGAGCATTCATTATAAATGAAACGATGACACGCGAACTTAGTTTGAATCATCCTGTGGGCCGGCCGGCCGGGCAAGCCTGGTATGAAAATGATTCGCTAGGATCAATAATTGGTGTGGCTCAGGATTTTAATTACAACTCATTACATAACAAAATAGGAATGCTTGCCATTGTTTGCAATCCGGCATGGGGATACGAAGAGATTTCTGTTAAAGTCAATGGTGCTCAGGCTCCTGAGGCCGTTGCCGCGTTGAAAACAATTTGGGATCAAAACATCACCACCTATCCGTTCACATATTCATTTTTAGATGAACATTTCAATAATCTGTACCGATCGGACAAACAGATGAATTCAGCGATCACGATCCTTTCAGTCCTGGCAGTTATTATCTCCTGCATGGGTTTGTTTGGCCTGGTGAAAATAAAAATAAATAACAAAATAAAGGAGATTGGAATTCGCAAGGTAATGGGAGCTTCTATTAGTCAGATAACTATATTATTATCAGTAAGTTTCATAAAATTGGTTCTTTTATCTTTTGCTCTGGCAGGTCCTATTGTTTATTATTTATTATCAAAATGGCTTGAGAATTTTGCTTATAGAATTAGTATCAGTCCGTTGATCTTTCTATTGGGAGGATCCATCGCCATTGGCATAGCATTGCTTACCATTATCTATCAAATAATAAGCTCAGCAAGGGAAAATCCGGTGAATTCGTTGAGATCAGAATAGTGTGGAAATCTTTAAGCATGAAATCAAATCAGCATCCACCTCGATTTTTTCTCCGATTCTTTCGCTGGTACTGCCATCCAAAGATCCAGGATTATGTAGAAGGGGATTTAATGGAAGTATATGAATCGAGGTTAAAAGTATCGGGGAAACAAAAGGCAGATATTCGATTCATTATAGATGTGCTACTGCTCTTCAGACGTGGCATAATAAGGCCAACGGAGGGATATAAGAATTTAAACAACTATGGTATGTTAAAAAGCTATTTTAGAATTGGATGGAGAAATCTAATCAAGAACAAAGGGTACTCTTTTATAAACATTGCAGGGTTGTCTGCCGGAATGGCCACAGCCATGTTAATCGGTCTGTGGATTTGGGATGAGGTATCGTATGACCATAATTTTACAAACTATGATCGCATCGCTCAGGTCATGCAACACAACACGGCAAATGGAATAGTCTCTTCAGACGTAGCAATGCCGTATGTTACCAGCGACGAAATCCGCAATACATATGGCAGCGATTTTAAATATGTCGTTCAATCCACCTGGACAGAAACCCAAACGCTCACGTTCGAAGAAACCAAACTTAACAAGCGAGGTAATTTTATTGAACCCCAGGTAACTGAAATGTTGTCGCTCAATATGCTTCAGGGCACACGAAATGGTTTAAGTGAGACTCATTCCATTCTTCTATCAGCTTCTACTGCAAGGGCATTATTTGGAGATGCCAATCCGATGAATCAGCTAATACGTGTGGGAAGAAAAACGGATGTGAAAGTAACTGGCGTTTATGAGGATTTCCCCACCAACTCCAGCTTTAAAGATGTTGAGTATATGCTCCCCTGGGAACTGTGGGTCACTGTTAATACCTGGCTCAAAGAAATGACCGATCCCTGGAGCGGAAGTTTTACGCAGACTTTTGTACAAATATCGGATCAAGCTGATTTTGGTGCCGTTTCAGAAAAAATCAAAGACATGAAACGTAGTAAACTAAAAAATGCCAATGACATAAATCAAAAACCTGAAGTCTTTTTACACCCTATGAGTAAGTGGCATTTGTATTCCGAATTCAAGAATGGTATAAATACAGGTGGAAAAATTCAGTTCGTTTGGCTTTTCGGAAGTATCGGTGCATTTGTGCTGATGTTAGCCTGCATAAACTTTATGAATCTAAGTACTGCCCGTTCTGAAAAACGGGCAAAAGAAGTAGGAATACGAAAGGCGATGGGCTCCTTCAAAGGGCAGCTGCTTGCTCAGTTTTTCAGTGAATCAATGGTGTTAGCATTGGCGGCGTTTGTCCTAGCATTGATACTCGTTCCCCTGGCAATACCATTTTTCAATGTTGTAGGTGGAAAAAGATTGGTGATGCCGTTGGATAACGCATTCTTTTGGCTGCTGTCGTTGAGCTTCAGTTTACTCACTGGACTAGTTGCTGGCAGCTACCCCGCCCTTTTCCTTTCATCCTTCCAGCCAGTGAAAGTATTGAAGGGCACATTTAGAACTGGATCGGGAGCATCTATCCCCCGAAAAGTATTAGTGGTTTTACAATTCGGTATTTCCACCATGTTGATTATAGGCACCATTATCGTTTATGATCAAATACAGTTTGCCAGAAACCGATCTACTGGTTACGACAAGAAGGGTCTTATCAATGTGGCTATGAGCAACAATGAAATTCACAATCACTTCGAATCGGTGCGCAATGAGCTTATCGAATCAGGTGCAGTTATAAATATGGCAGAATCGGGAAGCGAACTTACCCACGTAAATAATAATAACAGCGGCTTCGATTGGAAGGGAAAAGATCCTGACCTGGCAGTTGAGTTTGCCAACACCGATGTGTCGTACGATTTTGGAAAAACAGTGGGATGGAAAATAAAAAGCGGCAGGGATTTTTCTCCTGAATTTAAGAGTGATTCCTCCGCTTTTATTCTTAATGAAGCACTCGTCAGGTTTATCGGCTTAAAAGAGCCCGTGGGTGAGACGATAACTTGGAATGGAAATCCTTTTACGGTAATTGGCGTGGTGGAAGATGTTGTGATGGAATCCCCCTACCAACCTGTGCGTCCGTCAATGTTTCGACTGACCCCTGATGCTGGCAACGTGATTCTCCTACGACTGAACCCCGCTAAAGAATTATCCGAATCACTAAAAACTGTAGAATCTGTATTTCAAAAAAATAATACGTTATCTCCCTTTGAATATCAATTTGTCGATCAGCAATACGAAGAGAAATTCAACGATGAGAAAAGGATTGGCAAACTAACCAGCATTTTTGCCAGCCTGGCAATATTCATTAGTTGTCTCGGAATTTTTGGCATTGCCGCCTTCATGGCAGAACAACGGACAAAAGAGATAGGCATAAGAAAAGTATTAGGCGCATCGGTTTTCTCAGTTTGGAAAATGTTATCAAAAGATTTTATAGTTCTGGTGTTGATCTCTTTCGTTGTATCCATTCCAATTTCGTTTTGGGTAATGACTGATTGGCTTAACGGGTATTACTATAGAACCGAGTTAAAATGGTGGGTTTTTGGAGCTGCAGGCTTGAGTGCTTTGGTAATTACACTCTTCACAGTGAGCTATCACTCAATAAAAGCAGGTGTGGCAAATCCTGTGAAGAGTTTGAGATCGGAATAAATGTAACGCCTAATCATAGTTTCCGGTCATGGGATCAATCAACTTTCGAAGCTGAAATGAAAATGGTTTCATCCGTTTTTTCATTGGCATCAGCATCAACCAATATTTTCCATATCCCATGTTCTTTTCGTAGGACGACCCGAAACTTACCGTAGGAGGTCCGGATTTCGTTAGTAGTTGTGTTGGTCTCCACTAGCTGAAAATAGCCGACTTCGTAGGCTCTACTGTTATCAGCTATGCGCTGAATGAACCGCAGCTCCAGGTTTCGCTTCCATAAACCTCTTCTTTTTTTGACACTTTCAGGTACTTCGCGAAAGTATTGGTCGTAGCCAAAAATTACGTTATCATCAACTGAAACTCTCACGACATCCTTGCTATGGAGATTCTTAAACCCTTCATCATCCCGGTCATTATACGATTTCATAAACGGTTTCCAAACCTGATTATTAATTTGCCTTTGAAGGCTATCCGCTTGACTTAAACAGCTATTGTAAAGTAAGATCAAAAGGAGACCAACTAAGAATTTTTTCATGCTGCTCTATTTTATCCAAAAAAAATCACGGTTAAAAAATCAATATTACTATCAAAAATCAATGCAATGTAGATTGGTTGAGCTACTTAAAGTAATTTTAGATAAACAACTTAAAAAGTAGACGAAATGGTTTCATGGTTCTTGTGATCGATTGAATAGACAGCTTACTTCGTTTAATTATAAATCAATTTCATTTCCAATGAAAAGCGCGTTAACAATAGTCTTAGCTACCTTAACTTTTGTGCCAATCTGCAACGTCGCTTCTAAAGACTTGCCACATGGTAAGGATTTGATCGGCTTTAAACAAATCACTCTTCCATCTCAAAACGGGGTTTCGTTTAAGATAGGTCTTTGGTATCCGGCAGCTAAGGAGAGCAAGTCAATGACTTTTGAAGATTATCTTAAGGCTGAAAATCTATTACATAGCCCTGATTCTTTTCTGTTTAACGATTTTAAAGGCATGTTGAAATTTAGATTTAAGATGGAAGTAACCGAACAAGATTTTTTGAAAGCGAGAAATCAACGGACAAAATCATTTAAAGACGCAGAAATGAAGCCAGGCAAATTTCCTGTTATATTAACACTCGCCAGCGCCTACGACTATTATGAAACTTTCGAATTCCTGGCAAGTCACGGCAAGGTTATCGCAGCCATTACCTGTAACTATATGGATGACCCACCTTCTCCCGATGGGCCCCATCACTATACTCGATATACAGCCGCGATGGAAATGCTTCTCAATTACATTCAAAAACAAGCCTATTCAGACGTGAATACTATTTCGGTCCTTGGGCATGGTTTCAGCATCAACCCTGCTATGTACCTGGCAATGCAAAACCCTTCCATAAAAAAAGTTATCAATCTCGATGGCGGCTTTTTTGGGCCGCGTTCAAAAAGCCAGAACTCGGCTGACTACCATCCTGAAAAATTAACGATGCCACTCCTTTATCTTGTAACCACTAAACAAGACAAGGAAGACGACCAGAGTCAGGTCCATGCGATCAACTCGCCTATCGTTAAAGCAGAAATTATTTCCGCTCATTTTAATCATGCTGACTTTACTTGCGTTCTCAGGGTTGACCTGAATGAATTAAACGAACGCAGAAAAGCAAATCCTGATATAGATGACACCTACAATGAAGCCCATCTGATGATGCTCCTTTTTTTAGACGACAAAACGGTGACAGCGTCTTCACATATTTTGGTTGAATAAGTTGTGCAGGTAATTGAATAAAAAATCGCAACTTGATTAAAACACTTTAATCATGCCTACCTTTTCCCTCATTATTAATACCGAGACCCATCAGGTGGACGTAAGCCCTGATACCCCTTTGCTGTGGGTGCTCCGCGATGAACTTCACCTCAAGGGCACAAAATTTGGTTGTGGCATTGGGCAATGTGGTGCTTGCACAGTGCATTTGAACGGGATTGCAGTTCGATCCTGCAGTTTGCCAGTCGCTTCAGCTGCCAAAGGTAAAATCACCACCATCGAAGGGCTCTCCAAAGATGGTTCACACGCACTTCAAAAAGCGTGGATAGAATTAGATGTGCCACAATGCGGTTACTGCCAGGTCGGCCAGTTGATGTCGGCTTCTGCTCTCTTAATCAGGAAACCTCATCCTACCGATGTTGAAATTGATGCTGCGATGTCTGGCAACTTGTGTCGATGCGGTACATACTCGCGAATTAGAAAAGCTATCAAACTCGCAGCGTCCAAAAACGGTTGATTATGAAAAATGGCATAAAGAGTTTAGGAATTGAAAACGGAACACCCTCCAACGATCTCAAGCGGAGGGATTTTCTAAAATTGAGCGGGCTTGCCGGTGCAGGGCTCATCATCAGCATTGGATTGCTGGATTCACGTAATGCAAAAGCCGCAGCAGCCAAGGGAATTTTTGAACCCAGCGCGTATTTGAAAATTGGCAGTGATGGAAAGATCATCATCATGTCAAAAAATCCAGAAATAGGGCAAGGTGTAAAAACATCCATGCCGCAAATCATTGCTGAAGAGTTGGAAGTGGATTGGAAACAAATCGAAGTCGTACAGGCGCCACTGAATAATAGTTTAGGAGATCAGTTTGCGGGGGGCAGTACTGCCATCAAAGAAAATTTTACAGAATTACGTAAAGCTGGTGCAGCAGCGAAAGAGATGTTGATCGAAGCCGCATCACGAAAGTGGAAAGTGCCATTGAATGAATGTTACGCCAGTGAGGGATTTGTTTTCCGGAAGAACACAAATGACAAATTCAGCTATGCCGAACTGGCCGAGGCAGCTTCTAAACTGAATGTGCGGGAAAATCCAAAGCTCAAAGAAAAAAAAGACTACAAACTAATTGGAAAAGCAATTGGTGGTGTTGATAATTCAAAAATTGTTACTGGTAACATGGAGTTTGGCATTGACGCAAGGCCGAAAGGAATGGTGGTAGCCAGCATTGAGAGATGCCCGGTCTTTGGAGGAAAGGCGAAGAACATCGATGATACCGAAGCATTGAAAATACCAGGTGTAGAAAAAGTAATTCAGCTTGACCCTACACAAAACCCCACACGCATGGTAGCCGGCGTGGCCGTAATTGCTAAAAATACCTGGACTGCTATGAAAGGCAGAAAAGCTTTAAAGATTGAATGGGATTATCAAGGTGGCGAAATTGAAAGTGATTTGAATTTAAAAACTCAATTAGAAAAAAATATCAACAGCAAAGGAGAACTACTTCGTAACGATGGAAATGTAGAGGAAGCATTTGCCAAATCAACCAAGGTGATTGAAGCGGTCTATGAAGCTCCTTTCTTAGCCCACGCTCCAATGGAGCCCATGAACTACATTGCTGATGTTCGTAGCGATGGTGTTGATGTTTGGGGGCCGACTCAGGTACCAGGCAGTGTCCGGCAGCTGGCAACCATAATTACTGGGTTGGCTGGAGATAAAATAAAAGTGATGATGACACGCGTTGGTGGTGGCTTCGGTCGAAGATTAATGGCGGATTACGCCTATGAGGCCATTTATCTTTCAAAAACAATCGGTAAACCCGTACAAGTAGTTTGGACTAGAGAAGACGACATGCAGCATGACTTTTATCGCCCAGCCGGGATGTTTAAAATGAAAGGTGCACTGGATGAAAATAATAAATTAACCGCGTGGCAAATTAATGCTTCTACCACTTCTCGTTATGATTTTCGAGGTTCCAGTGATCCGAGCTACAGCACAGAGGTTTTTCCGGATGGATTTCCCGCAGGGTTTGTTCCAAATTTCAGAATGGAATATTTACCCGCTAAGAGTAAAGTACCCAGGGGTGCCTGGCGTGCTCCCGGACACAACATCACCGCATGGCTTGATCAAAGCTTTCTGGATGAGATGGCCAACCTCGCTGGAAAAGATCCGGTTGCTTTCCGGCTTGAGCTACTCGGTGAAGAAGATAAAGAAATGCCATACAGCGATCATGGTGGACCGGTATACAGTACCAGACGATTAAAAAACGTGATTACGTTGGCAGCTGAAAAAGCAAATTGGAATCAGCCGGCAACTAAAGGAACGTATCGTGGATTTGCTGCTCATTTTATGTTTGGTGCCTATATAGCGGAGGTTGTAACGATTTCCATGAGGTCTACACAGACTATCAAAATTGAAAAAGTAGTGGCCGTTTGCGATTGTGGAATTGTCATTAATCTCAGTGGAGCCATGAACCAATTAGAAGGTGGGATCATTGATGGCCTCAGCTCAGCAACGAATGGGGCCATTCATATTGAAAGCGGAAGGGTAAAAGAAGGCAACTTCGATGATTATAAAATGATGCGCATGAAAGATGCCCCTGAAATTGAGGTGCATCTTGTGGATAGTGACGAATCTCCCGAAGGCCTTGGTGAAATGTCTTTGCCGCCCGTTAGCGCTGCACTCTGTAACGCAATTTTTCGAGCGACCGGTAAAAGGATAAGAAAATTACCGATTAATTCAGAGCAGGAAAAACTGCAAGTGTTCTGATTTAAAAGCAACTTACTACCGCGAATACCTAAACGTCATTGCAGACAGCCTTTTGGACAAATAAATCAAAAGCCGTTTGTTAATCTAAACTACGGCGCGACGACTGTTGTGTGCCGCCGCGAACTTCCTTTGAAATTAACAATACCTCACATTCGTGTATTAAAATATTTACAAGCGTGAAAAACTGATGACGCAAAACCGGATGATTTGACGAGGTTTCTGCCGAAGAAGGAACTTCGTACGTGAGTTGTAGTATTGGTTCATCTCTATAATATTTCACCAGCACGCGACATAGGTGCTATAACTACGAAGAAGCGTCGCGCCATATCGAAAATCCTGAAGCATGTAGATTCCCGGCAGCTTCCAGACCATAAGTTTGTATTGTCATATGAGCCAAAATGATCCAAAAAGTTATTTTTTTTAAAGTCTATCTTTAAAAATTCACTCACTCCTCAATTACCTGGGTGCGAAATATTCATCGGCACTAGTGGTGTCATCTATACATCAGGCAAACCAATGGTTATCAAAAACAAACGGTTGTGAAATATTTCATAGTGCTTACTGAAAGAGTAAGTGTGCTTAATTTTGCCAAGCGAGAAGTCTTAAATTCTCGGGCTACTTTTCTGCAAGTTCCTTAAGAAATTTTTCGGAATTTGCTTTAGTCGCCGCAGTTGGATTCAAGCTTAGTGATTTTTTAAAACTTTTAATGGCGTTTGGCTTATCGCCTTTTGTAACATAGGCTTCCCCCAGGCTATCCCACGCATTGGCACTTTTTGGAAAACGCTGCGTATTTAGTACCATCGCACCAATAGCTTTCTCTATTTCTTTTTGATTGAGTAACTGATATCCATACGCATTTATTTGTGGCTCCGTTGCCAATGAAAGGGCTTCATTCATGATTGTGCCTGCCTCTGCATCATTACCCTTTAGTTTTAGCAAATTTGCCTTGGTGCTGAGGGTATTAAAATTTCGCTGCTGCGTGAGGGCCGTTTCTATCCATTGAAGTCCCTTGTCGACATATATCTTGTTTTGAAAAGCGTACTGCGCGGCACTGTTATACCCCTGCCAATTAAACCCAACAACGTTTTTTAACTCTTCTGTTGCATTGGCAATCACAATCTCATCTACCGCAAATTCTACTTTTACAGGAAATTGTTTCTTTTCCCAATTCAACACAATCTCCGCCGAATTTTTGTCGGCATTAATAAAATCATAAGTAAGCATTTCCGCCATTGCATTATCTCTGATTTTGATATTGGCACGAAGCTGGTCGTGAGTGGGGTCATACCAAAAACTACCCCACGACCTGTAATCCTTTGATAATATTACTTCTCCTGTGTTATCCTGATTTATTATAAACGTTAAACCATATGACCCGGCAGGAACTTCCTTGCCTTCCACTTTAGCATTGTGCGAAAACGTTACTACTGTGTTTTCGTTTGCACCCGCGCGCCAGGGCGCAGGGTTGTGCGCACCAAAACCTTGAATATTCCACCCGTAAGGCACCAACTTTCCCCATACCTCTCTTCCCTTCACTGACGGCCTTGAATATTGTATAGCGACAGTGGAAATACCTATCGTCTGTGTCACCGTTGCAGCCGGGCTTGGTGTACGGGGCGTGGTAATTGTTGATTGAGCCGTGACAACCGTAATAACTAAACAAGCAGCCATTACCGTTAAGCATTTTGTAATAATAAAGTTTCTCATAGTTAAGTATTTAATGAATTTAGTTCCAAACTGAAAAAGAAAGTATCACTGATTTTCTTACTGATTGAAATGTTAAATTTTACAACCATCAGAACTTACAATTGCTTTCCCTGAATGATTCTTAAGTATGAATTTCTGACGGCAGCAGGAACAAAATCTGGCTCAAGTGCTTTCACAAACTCCCGAAAATCTATTTTTTTACTCAACTTATCCGTAACAGTTTTATGAGTAACAACATCTTTTATTTCATCACCTTTAGAAATTCCGTTTTTATAGGCCTCATCGACTTGCAGAATAACCTCTTCGTATAAAGCATTTAAAAATTGTAAGTAGGCATGTCCTTTTAGGATATCTCCATGGCCAGGTATGAGCAAATTGAAATCTAAAGCCTCCAGCTTCTTTGATGTCTCGAGCCACTCGGGTGAAAACATTCCCGACTCAAAAGGGGAAGGATGAACAACCAAATCACCGGCTATCAAAATCTTTTCCTTCGGCAAATAGATTATTGCATCCCCACTGGTATTCCCCACACCTAAATATAAAAGTTGTATTTCTCTTTCACCACTTCTAATAGTTAGACTCTCCGAATAGGTCATCGTTGGAAACTTTGGAATCAGTCTTTTAATTCCATTTAAATCATTTTTCATTTCGGCAAGGCCCTCTTTTAGCTCTTTCAGCTCAAGGTCATTCAGAAGCTTTCCATCTATTTGTTTCTCTTTTACCGATTTTTCGTAGCTAGTCACGTAGTTTTGAAAGTGTTTTGGGTACAATTTATTCGCCCAAACCATACCATTTCTGGCTATTCCTTTATAACCGTGATCGGTAGCAATTATATCTAGTTCAGGGAATGCCTTTGCAAACGCTCCATTTCCTTGCCAATGATCTCCATGCCAGTGCGTATTGATTAAATAGCGGACCGGCTTATCGGTAAGTTTCCTTATTTCTTTGATAGCTTCTTCAGCTGCCTCCGGCAGTAGCCCACTATCAACAACCAATACGTCGGCATCATTTATAACAATAACTATATTTGAAGTCACCCACCTATACTTACTGATATCAGGTTTTAATACGTAAACATTTTCGGTTGCTTTTTCCAGCATATACCGAAAAGAAGACTGACCGTACGATAAAGTACAGCTTAGGAAGATTGATAAAGAAATTATTTTAAATGCTTTCACAACTATTACTTTTTTGGATACTATACTTTTTGTGCTAGTACTCTCATTATTTCAAATGGCATTACTGTATGTTACGAATTACAGACTTAATAGTTGGCTACTATCGAAAGAACTATGTGAAACCAATGATATCAAATACTAATTTCCACTTCCCGTCTTCCTTTCTCCACATCCGAAAATAGACAGCGCTATACTCTTGAATGCCCGTGTCCTTTTTAACTTTGATCATCACTTTGCCATAGGCAAGACCCATATCACCCGATGTGGCCATTCGAATATCCATGGGTTGATAAGAAAACGTTCTATCCGACTCGGAAATTTGGCACACTGCCTCCTTTCCTATAAAGGGAAACCTCCCTGGCCGATGCGCTCTGATTTCGTCTGATAAGAAATCCTTAAAGAAAGAGTGATTGAATTCATTCAGCTTTTGACTGTACTCTCTCTCCAATTTCATCAAATCAAAAGTGGGCTCTACTCTTTTTGGATGAGTCTTAATGAGAGGTTTGGACGATGTTTTTAGTGCCTTCTCTTCTTGCGGTGCACCGGGCATACTGATGCCAAGATCCATTATTACTTTCCACTCACCCTTCTTATCTCTTCTCCAAACGGAGGAATAATAACCGTATCCAGCAATAGAATCTTTAGCCCCTTGATAAAAATAAAACGGCCCTGTGGTATAGCCAAAATCGCCCGATGAAGCAATGTCTGCAAAAAATGGCTCCCAGATAAGTTTACCCTTACCATCTGATTTTTGGTTGGCCGCAAACTCGAGGTAGTTTACTTTCTTTTGCTCATGGTTAAAATAGATTACATCGGGATCAAAATTAGCAGCAAACGCAAACGCCACACCTCGCTCCGCGGATAAGTCAGAGAACTTTCTCTCAGCCTCTACCAATGATCTTAACTCTTTAGAAATCCTTTGGGCAACAGCAAAGAGTGGACACAAAAACAGGAATAAGAGGGTTATAAAACTGTTCATATACAAAAACAATAGTGTAATGGCTGCCAAAAGCTAACCACGGTGACTTTAATTTCTGCACGAAAAGGCTTTGAAGTAGACGTAACGACAAACTAGTAGATGAACGAGTTCTTAATTTGTTGCTTATCTACTTTTATGGATGTTGGTATACTATGACGCGGATCTCAGAATATCCCCCAACCTCTGTGATCTACCTTTCGTGGAACTGATAATCGTCACCATACATAAATAGGGAGGCTTGTCTGCTAACCACAACTGGGTTATGAAAATCACTTTATCCAAATAAATGGTAGTTTTATTCGATTCCGCCAGCAACTTGTTTCATTTTATCACAAGAACCAACCTTCTGCGAGGGCATAAATACCCCAGATTTTTTATGGATAATATTTCTGCCTTTAAGAAATTCCAAAATAGCGATGTTGTATATCAACTATTGATCTGGCTTTTACTTATTGGCCCACATGGATACTTCAATTCGAACCTCATTGCTAAAAGCCTGCTACTGCTATTTTATGTTATTGCAGTATCGGACGGTCTTCTGATTATAATAGTTTACATCACAATTTATAAGCTCATTCCAAAGCTTTATAAAAAGGGTAAGTATCTCATCTTTTTCCTCTGGCTTGCATTGCTATTCGCCGTTTACGTAGCGGCTTGTATAAAAATGGAGATCGATATAACTACCCTGACAAAAAGTGAATCAATGAGTTCATCTTATTTTTTATACTATTTCTTTGGGATCTGCAGATACACACTTATCGGATTTCTCTTTTTTAGTCTTAAAGAAAAAGCTGATCAAAAAAAACAATTGGATAGAATGAAAGTTGAAAAGCTTCAATCTGAAATCAATTACCTAAGAGCTCAGATAAATCCACATTTTCTTTTTAACACGCTCAATAATCTTTATGGATTGGCCCTGGAGAAATCAGAGCGGACACCTGAAATGATTATTCGGCTCTCTAAAATGATGGACTATATGTTATATGAGTTGGAGGGAACCAAAGTTCTTTTAAAACGCGATATTGAAAACCTAGAGAACTACATTGATCTTGAACGGATTCGACAAGGCAACAATGCGTTAATCCAGTATACCTGTGAAGGTGAGATCGACAATCAGGTCATTGAGCCCTTGCTCATGTTACCCCTAATTGAGAATGCCTTTAAACATGGCGTCAACCAGATCGTTGAGGGTGCAGTATTGCAAATCCTCATTTCCGTTGCACCTTCCTCATTATCCTTACTTGTAAAGAACAACTACCTTCCTCAAAACGATAAAAACAATCAGATCCATTCGAGCATTGGCATCGACAATTTGAGAAAACGATTGAAATTGTTTTACCCCCAAAAAAACTCATTGTCAATCCGAAATGAGAATGCGATGTATGAGGTGACACTTAAACTCGAATTGTAATGTCAAAAGCAAAATCAACATTTCAGCGTGAGGTACCGTATCACCTATTACTCTGGGTACTACTTATTGGACCTCATAGCTATTTTAACTCCAGCCTAATCGACAAAAGCGGATCCATTTTCCTGCTGAATCTTGGAGTAAAGGTTGGGCTATTGATCTTAATAACTTATATCAATATCTATTATTTAATCCCAAAATTTTACCAAACAAAAAGATATACTTCCTACATTATCTTGCTTGGAGTATTGTTTTCGCTTTTCATATACGCTAATTCTCAAATCGAGATCTATCTATCAGATTCCATGACTTCACTGGAGAGCTTTCTCTTCAATTTTTTCAACATTAGCCGGTACACGGTCATTAGCTTTTTGCTCTATGGGCTCCGGGGAAATTTCGAACAAAAGGAAAAATTAGATCAAATGCATCTTGAAAAATTGCAATCAGAAATTAACTATCTAAGAGCTCAAATCAATCCTCATTTCCTATTTAATACTCTCAATAACCTTTACGGACTCGCATTAGAAAAATCCGATCGAGTGCCGGACGTTATCATCCGGCTATCAAAAATGATGGACTACATGCTCTACGAACTGGAAGGCACCAAGGTGCCCTTAAAACGCGACCTTGAAAACCTCGAAAACTACATTGACCTTGAACGAATACGGCAAGGGAACAATGCATTCATAAAATATTCCGTTACTGGTGATGTTGCCGATCAGCTGGTCGAGCCTTTACTGATGTTACCGCTGGTTGAAAATGCATTTAAACATGGGGTTAACCAACTTATTACAGGCGCTTATCTTGAAATCGCCGTTCACGTTACTGATATTACTCTTCTTTTTAAAGTGAAAAATAACTACAGCGCAAAGTGCCCGGAAGAAAAGCAAATCCACTCCAGCATAGGCTTGTCAAACCTTCAGAAACGGTTAGAACTATTTTATCCCATGAATCACAAACTCCAAATAACTAAAACAGATAACCTATATGAAGTCCTGTTAAAAATTGAATTCGTATAAAACCGATAATGTATATCGAAACCTTAAATTTTTATTTATGAAATTTACCTGTATCATCATCGATGACGAACCGCCTTCTCACGAGGTACTAAAGAGTCATCTCGCTACGTTTCCACAACTGCAGTTAATCGGAAAGTTCTTTAACGCGAAGGATGCGGCAATATTTTTGGAAACAAATACAGTCGACTTACTTTTCCTGGACATCCAAATGCCAGAAATCAACGGACTGGATTTCCTGCGATCGCTCAACGTGAAACCAGTAAGTATCATCACCACTGCCTATCGAAACTACGCTTTAGAAGGATTCGAATTGGGTGTAATTGATTACCTCTTAAAACCAATTTATCTGGAGCGGTTTCAATTGGCAGTTAACCGGTCACTCGACTTCCTGAATTTAGTGACATCAGGTGATACGCTGGACGTTAATCAAGAGGTAAAGCAGTTTGAAATCCTAATCAAGACTGGGACCAAAAAAATACTGTTGGATTTCCGAACAATAAACTTTGCTCAAGGATTGAAAGACTATACTATTCTTCATACGGATGAGATTCGGTACGTGGTAAAGGGTTCAGTGAAGACATTGCAGAGTTTGCTTCCCAAAAGCTATTTTGAACGGGTACATAAATCGTTCATCGTGGCTCATTCCAAAATTAAGGTAGTTCATAAAAACAAGATTGAACTTGATAATATTTCTATTCCGGTAGGCAGATATTACAAAGAAGCTGTCGAACAATTCCTGCACCAACGGGATGCTTCCGAACACAAAGGGAAACCCTAACTACATTTCTATGGTTGAAAAGTAACTGACGATAACACATTTGGACTTATGAATATATGTGTTTTAAAAGATAAGTTTTAGTCTCACCAAATGTGTAATGCCTGCTCTAATGGTAAACTTTGGGCGGTATTTTTATAGGCGTCGGATTTTGTCTTTCTTTCGTAGCAATGCATTCTAAAGGGGGTGCACTACCCAATATGTTCGATGCCTTTCAAACGCATAAGGCTAAAAAATAAATTATGTAAGCATGTAAAACACGAACGTTTCCATAAACACAATGGAGGCATTTTCAGTATAATGGTAATTCTGCTTCGGCTTTCTTAACCTCATTAATCATGATACATTCTACTTACAAAGACGCGTCATTCTGATTCTTGCCTTGACAGTAGCTCAAAGCTATGCGCAAGTAACCACCCCTCGCACACCGAGCCCTAGCGCACTGGTAGCGCAAACTGTTGGTGTAGAAAATAGAAAAATCTAGGGTGAACTTGTCCCATACGGCTGGACTGCCCAAAGTGCAGTTGCCCCTGCCCCCTTGGCAAGCTAGGGCAACTGAAAATACAACCATCACCCTGTCGCACAATACTAAAATGGAAGGCATGGATATTCCCGTCGGAATCTTCAAAATTGCGCTATCTTCTTGGTAGGTTTTATATTTGTTTCATGGGAAGTACCATTAAAGGTTTTAAGTTCAAGCAGAGTGCTAAGCTGAAAATTGAAGTAGTTCCCCTAAGAACTTTAACTGAAACCAGCCGTCCGCACTTGGTCACTCCCCACCGGACTGATTTCTACCACGTCTTTTTGTTTGAAGATTGTACACCTATCCATCTGGTAGATTTTAAACCAATAAAGGTAAATCCCTACTCATTACTTTTTATCGATAAAGAACGAGTTCACCAGTTCGATCAGTTGTTACACTATGAAGGTAGAGTATTAATTTTCACGGAAGATTTTTTTCACACACACCAGAACGATGGAGCCTTTTTGAGAAGCTCAATTCTTTTCAACGAACTGACTGATAAACCTGGTCTGAAATTAAGAAAACAAGATTTTGATCGGTTTCAAAAGATTTGCGATTCCATTGTGGAAGAGCTTAGTATGGAACATCCAGAACCTGTCATTTTGAAAAATCATCTCCATAACTTTTTGCTGTTGGCAGAACGAGAAAAACGAATGCAGGGCTTTACGGAAATGAAGAAGGGGCCTGACTTGGATTATACTTTGTTGTTTCGCAATCTCCTTGAGAAACAATTCAAAAACAACAAGAATGTGTCCACTTATGCAGATTCATTACACGTATCAGTAAAACGTCTGGGTCAAGCCACTTCTAATGTAGTGGGCAAAACGCCGAAGGAAATGATTGACGAGCGCGTGCTACTTGAAGCCAAAAGATTATTGGTACACGGCAATCAGTCTATTAAAGAAATCGGATTTCAGCTAGGCTTTGAAGAGCCTACCAATTTTATTAAATACTTTCGCAAGCATACCCAAAAAACACCTGTCGTATTCAGGGAATCTTTCCTTTCCTAACATCTAATTTCGTCAAGGCGGAAAAGTATCATCCTTAGTCTGAAATTTACCTTACTTCCTGAGGCAAGTCATGTCAACTTTGTTTCATCAATTCAAACAACTTAAGAATTATGGAAAACAAAGCAGCATTGATTGCCTTTTACAGAAAGGCTTTGACCGTAAACACGGAAACAACACCAACTACCGTTTTAACAGAAGTCTTATCTGACAGCTTTTTGTCAAGCAGCTCTTTGGATAGCAAGGAAAAGCCTGCCCTTATAGGGCAGGTGGAGTTTTTTTGGAAATTAATTCCAGATCTTAAATGGGAACCACAGGAGTTGATTAACGAAGGTAATAAGTATGTGGTGCGCAGCATTGCCAGTGGAACCCCTAAGGGAGATTTTATGGGATTACCAACGGATGGTACCAAGTCATTTAAAATTATGACCATTGATGTTCATACTGTTGAAAATGGAAAACTTCAATCGGTACATCATTTGGAAGACTGGAGTACAGCAATGAAACAATTAAAATCCTAAAAAATATGAGCAAACAAAATTTGGTTCCTTCCTGGGTACGTATCGTCATTGGCTTGCTTGCCCTTGCCAATATTGCCTTTGGCATTTCAGGATATTTTAAGTTCGATTCTCTGTTTCAAAACAGTATTGCAGGAATTGACCTGACGAGCTTCGGGGCAAAATTTGCCTCCTATGAATTTGCCGCAAGAAATCTCGCCATTGGCCTCGCGCTTATGATTGTCTCATTAAGAGGCATACCCGAAACTATTGCGATCATGACAATTGTACGAGCGTTGATTGAATTACAAGGAGTTATAATTGCGTTGATGGCTGGGACATTTGGAGCCGGAGCAATAGTGGCCATTGTAATGCTTGGTGTAGAAATTTTTGTGATCAAGACTATGTTTGGAATTGTGCAAATGCGAGACGCAAAGTAAAACCTATGGCTTTGTTGAAATAGCTAAATCTAGAATAGTCGAACTTTTTAGTAAAGATTTGCTACCTGATCTCAATTCATCGGCGGGCTTTTTGTTCAGTCCCGAATTTTTTCCACTTACAGCCGATTGAAAATCGCAGGATTTTAAACAAAGGCTCAAAAACCTCCTTTCGTTGAGTATCACTAAACACAAATGAAAACCTCTAAATCTTTATGATTTCGAGGTTTTTCGTCTTTAGAGCGGCCCGTCAACGTAACATCTTGATTTAGATGAAGAGCTAATCCAGTTCTAAATTATTTAGAACCTGTAAAACCGCATTTAAAATAGCCTATTAGGGGAAATCTTAAATTTTGGACAACTAGCACTAGTAGTCATCCACATGACCTAGCCATAGTTAAATTTTTGCCAATTTTACTTTCCAGTCACCCGAAGTATGATCATTATTTATTTCATAGAATTATACCTTGTCATTGGCGTCGTTTTTTCGATCGTATTTCTAACGCGTCTGATCAAAGTTGTTGATGAAGGTTCAGCTGACTCATCCTGGTCTTTTAGACTAATTCTGGTTCCGGGTTGCGTGGTTCTCTGGCCAATATTGTTGGAAAAATATTTGCGACTCCGCAAAAATAAATCAACATGACCAGGTCACTAAGGAAAATACATTTTTTTGTCTGGCGATTTCTTCTCATTGCATTTCCATTGGGAATTTTTCTCGCTTTGATCTTAAGACCCGATCAAACAATCGAAAGTTTTAGCTCGTCAGATTTCGAAATCAATGCAACTACATTAAATGATTCTACACAACTCATTCACATTGAGGTGAAAAATCCATTGCGATATCCTTCCTGCATTGTAATAGGAATTGACCTGGACAAACAATTAGTTCTGGGCTCCGTTAGCAAAAAAGGTAACTACGATTTCAAAACACTGCCATCGATCAACAGAATCATTTTAGTCGATAAGCTCAAAGGGGTTGATATCCTCAATTTTTCACTCAAAAAACCATGAGCGCCTCTTATCAATCCATTTTATGGAATCGCCAAAAAAAGATTTATGACTGTATCATCCTGGGATTTGTATTGTTATATCTCATTGTCTTTTTTGTTTCCAATGCATTCATCAATCCAGAAATTACACAGGAGACTATAATTATCAGGGGCACCGCTACCCTGGCACTATTGCTCCTGCACATCATACTAAGTATTGGACCCCTGGCTCGTTTAAATCCAATATTCCTGCCCCTTCTCTATAATAGGCGACATCTTGGTGTGACGATGTTCGCGATTGCCTCGATTCATGGAGTATTCTCCGTCGTTCAGTTCCATTCATTGGGAAATATCAATCCCATACTTTCAATCTTTGTTTCAAATACACACCTGGGTTCTGTCTCAAGATTTCCATTTCAGATATTAGGGTTCTTTGCTTTGCTGATTCTGATGTTGATGGCAGTAACCAGTCACGATTTCTGGTTGCATAATCTTGGCGCCCGTTTTTGGAAGACATTGCACATGATGGTGTATCTCGCCTACACACTGATTATTTTCCACGTTTTGCTTGGCATTATTCAATATGAAACATCCCCGGTGTTGGTTACACTGCTTGGCATTGGTGTTGCCTCGATTACAACGTTGCACGTAATCGCTGGTTCGAAAGAACATCGCAAAGACAAATCCATCCGAAATCTTGAAAAAGAAGGATTTATCAAAATCTGTTCTGTTCATGAGATTCTGGATAATCGCGCAAAGACCATTTGTTTGGAAAAAGAGCGCATCGCGATTTTTAAATATGGCAATAAACTTTCTGCGGTGTCCAATGTATGTAAACATCAGAACGGTCCTTTGGGTGAGGGCAGGATCATTGACGGTTGCATCACTTGTCCATGGCACGGCTATCAATACCTTCCGCAGAATGGAAGTTCACCTCCGCCCTTCAAAGAAAAAGTAGCGACTTATGATGTTAAAATTCATGGCGTCGATGTCTGGATAAATCCAAAACCTTATCCGGATGGAACCGAAAGGCCAGCAGCAATTATCCAATAAGAAGAGGATGAAAAATTCAATATTCCCGAAACCGGATGAATTCTACGTTGGATATCTGCCCAAAGCACCAACCCGCACAGCAGAATTTTTAAAAAAGATCATTGTCGTTATCGCGATTGCTATTTCAATTATCAGCTTGGCATTAGTCATTTATCAAAGACCATTTTCGACAGCAAATTTTGAATATGGCATAACCACGACACTCAAGGGTGAGGTGTTCCCTGGGCCGGTGCCACACATCAAAGTTTCTTTAGGGACTGATCAAACGGGGAAAAATCTTTATCAAACAATCCTGATTGTGGGTCCGGGCAAAATGGGTGCGCTACAAATTCTTAAGCAGGCTAATATCAATATCGGCGGAACAACAGCAAGCATCTGCGGCTACCTTATCTACGGCGACGGAAAGGCATTAATCACTATTGCTAACATGAATGACGTTGTCATGGCACAACGAACTACAGTAAAAGAGAAGTTGTCGTTAACGTCCATGGGTTCAATGACTGCCACGGGCGAAATTGTGGATCCAAAATGCTATTTCGGTGTAATGAAGCCAGGGGAAGGAAAACCTCATCGCTCTTGTGCGATTCGTTGTATTTCCGGCGGCATCCCCCCACTGTTTCATATTGGAAACACGTCAGAATATTTCATTCTTCTTGATGAAAATCTTCAGCCCCTGAATGAAGAAGTGCTGCCGATTGTTGGAGACCTGATAGAATTAAAAGGCGAAGCAATGATGATGGAAGAATGGAAAATCCTGAAGATTAATACCAACGAATTGAAGAATCTATCAAAAAATAAAATTCAACAGGAGAATCTGGCGATGATGGAGAGTGGAATGACATTTTGTTCAATGAAATAAATACAGGACATGAAAAATGTTTTAATAACGGGAGCTTCGGGTAACCTCGGCAAAGCAGCTGTTGCAAAATTTTTAGCACTTGACTACATGGTTATTGCAATAGTATCACCCGGGAAGAAACTTCCGTTTGAAACGACTGATAATGTGGCAACCTTTGAAGCGGACCTTACCGACGAACAATCGGTCAGTGGCACCATGGCAAGAATACACGAACGATACCAGAACATCGATGCCGCATTATTACTTGTCGGCGGATTTTCAGAAGCTACTATTTTTAATACTGATGGCAGCCTTCTGAAGAAAATGATGTCAATAAACTTTGACACTTCATTTTTAATTGCAAAGTCTGTCTTCACAAAAATGATAAATCAGTCTGATGGTGGTCGAATCGTATTCATTGGGGCAAGGCCAGCACTCGTCGCAGCCGAGGGTAAAGGATTACTGGCATACGCTTTGTCAAAGTCATTGATTTTCAAATTTGCGGAATATCTCAACGCGGAGGGCAAACAAAAAAATGTTCTGTCCTGCGTAATTGTGCCAGGCACCATCGACACGCCAGCGAACAGAAAGACGAATCCAGGAGTTGATTATAGTAAATGGGTAACCCCAACAGCAATTGCCGAAAAGATGGCATCTATCGCAAATGAAAAATCAGCAGCATTAAAAGAAACCGTATTCAAAGTTTACGGCGATTCGTAGTCAACGCTCGAGCTTATAAGAAGCGCGTTAAAACTGTTAATCTAAATTTAACTCAGATTTCGGCGATTTTGAATATCAAACCATCAGTAGGCATTTGTATCTTAGCATTATGGGATATATTAATATCATAAGAAACATTAAGCATTCTCCAATCACCTTTGATCCTACCCAGAAGTCGGAGAATGATGCTGGGCGGGTAAAAGCACTTCGACGATACAGAATATTTGATACGCCTTCAGAAGAAATCTTCAGCGCGTTTACAGAGCTCGCAGCGTTGACATTCAAGGTTCCCATTGGACTGATGTCATTTGTAGATGATGATCAGGTATTTTATAAACAGGCCTTTGGTGTTGAACGCACAGGTGAGCTGGTGCCCAGGAAAAACAGTCCTTGTTCACTCGCTATACTCAGCAAAGAAGTAACGCAGTTCCGTTATGCGCTTTCAGAACCTTGCGTGCTCGCGGATGAAAAAACGCTCGCTGAAGCAGGATACAAGTTTTATGCAGGCGCTCCCCTGATTACACAGGACGGATTCAATATCGGTATGCTTGCCGTTGTCGATAAAGATTTAAGAATTTATACAGAATCAGAACTTGTCGAATTGAAAAAAATGGCTGGTGAAGTCATGCGAGAAGTTGAAATGAGAATCGATGTCGAGCAATCGAAAAGAGAAATTAATAAGAAGCTTCGACAACTGCACAATCGTGTCGAAGCATTGAGGCGCTAGACATTCTTTTTATTTATAATTCTTTCACTCTTTAAGTCTTTCAATTTCCTCAAAGCTTTCCTCGGATATACCACGCCAAAGCCCTGCCGTATTATTTCGTTGTTATCGACATGTTTTGCCGTTGAGAACAAAAGGGCTCTTATGTCCGCCGGGTTCAAAGTAGGTTCACACTCTAGCAATTGTGCAATTACCGAACTTACTATCGGTGCCGCGAAAGATGTTCCATCAACATGCATATAAGAAGAGGAAAAGAATTTAGTGACCTGAACTCTGCTTCTCAGTTGATTTCTGAAATTCTCCCAGTCCTTTTTAATAGCACTATCAAAGTCAACCGAAATCTTATTATGCATTGTAAACTTGTTCCTGTAAAGATATTGATCTAACGAGTGGTCGTCGAAACGAAGCAATGTATCCAGCAACTCGGCTTCTTCCTTTTCTTTTGTACCTGGCAGGATCGGCGCCGCAATCCAGATGGCATGCGCTATCAACTCGGGCTTGGCAATGCCATCCGCAGTAATTCCAAAAGAAGAATGATAAAGTTTATTCTCACCAAGCAACGTATTGTTATCGTCATAACCTCCAACGGTAATCACGTTGGGTGAATTAGCTGGAGCTTTGATCGAAGCATTTATATCATTCCCCGCCGCGGCAACAATAACGACACCTTCTTTGATCAGGATTTCGGCAAGCAGATCAATACGGCTCGATTTGTAAGATCCCGACTCGCTATCGCCAAGCGAAATATTTACAATTCTGATTTCATATTCGCGATGATGCAGAAGTATCCATTCCAGTGCATGAGCGATATTCTCTGAAGTAATCCTTCCGTTTTCCGGATGTCCCTCTTCTGTGATCTGCGTTTTGATCAGAACTAATTCTGCGTCATAGGCGATCGACTTGTAAAGTCCATTGCTGCTATAGCCATCCCCAGCGCAAACAACACTGGTCATTGTACCATGCCAGCTTTCCGAATGTGCCTCTTGAAAAAAGTCAATATTCCTATCGGGCCTCGTGATGTCCACAATCTTTTTGATCCGGTTCCGGGTTCGGACTAAATCATCGTGTGGATAGAAACAACTGTCGATGAGGCAAATCGTTACTCCCTTTCCTGAAAATTTCGGATCCGCATCAATACGCAAAGGTGTTGGGATAATGATAAAATCATCCGGACTCTTGATGGGAAAATGCGGTCCTACTTCAGGAAGTGTTCTCCGCTCTAGTAAAATCTCGGTCTGATAATAATCCACGCATCGGCCGCATACACCATTGATGTCAACCCAATCACTATGCTCTGCTTTGATGCGGCGAAGCACCTCCGTTTCATTTTCAAAATGGAAATTATAAATCAAGCTATTAACATGATCTCCACACACGATGCATTGAAGTGATTCGCTCATGAAGATCGTCAATGACCGCTCATTTCCCTGCTAATTTCCCCATCGCAACAAGGCGTACCTTATAAATACTGGAACTTGCCGCAATATATAAGGAGTGCCCATCGTCACCCCAAGCCATATTTGCCGCGTGCTCCGGCGTGCGAATCCTTCCAAGGTATTTTCCCTGTGAGGAAATAATCCAGATTCCATCCGGGCCGGAGCAGTACACGTTTCCATCGGTATCCACTTTCAAACCATCCAATGCGTCGTCGCCATCCGTTTTGTTCATGTCAAAGAATATTTTACCATTGGTAAGCGCGCCATCTTTAGCCACATCATACCGCATGATTACTTTCGTATTATGGATATCGGTAATGTCCCAGTTGCTTACGTACAGGTATTTTTCATCAGGCGAAAATGCTATTCCATTAGGGCCCTTCAAGTCAGTGGTCAGCAATTTCACCTGGTTGTCAATCACGGCATATACTCCAGAATGTGGTGTCTCTTTGCGTGAATCATTAAATGCCGTTGGCAAACCGTAGGGCGGATCTGTGAAAAACAACGTTCCATCCGATCGTAAGACCAGATCATTTGGACTGTTCAATCGCTTACCCTGATATCGATCAGCGAGTATTGTTACAGGACCTTTCTTTTCGATCCGCACAACTCTTCTTTCGCCATGTTGACATGCGATCAATCTTCCTTCTTTGTCGAATGTCAATCCGTTCGAACCTGGCTGATGATACTCACCGATGTCAATACCCGCATAACCGCTTTTCGTCCGATAGATTTCAACGTTCCCGGTTTCCGGTTTGTAAGCATAAATCACGTTTGTATTGGGGTCAGAAAATACAAGGAAGCCATCGGGATGCCAGGCTGGACCTTCGGTAAATTGGAATCCAGTGGCAACTCGTTCAAGTTTTGTTTCTGGCGCAATGATCCTGTCAAGTGCAGCGTCGATCTTCACAACCTCACCAAGATTTTGCCAGTCAGGATTCTTTGGAAATGATTTATAAAAATCAAGAGTTGCCGACCGAACCCAGATATAATTTTCAGGCAAATCGGCGATCGGTCCGTTGATACCCAGCACAGCAATCTGAATTTGCTGACCAGCCTTTGCATTATTGGTGAGCACCACACGATTACGTGAGTTCCAACCTTTAACAACGCTGCCACCGGCCTGACCAGGAGATTTATTAAGTTTTCCGTCCACAAAGATCTCTGCGTAGTCATCCATCACGATTTCAAATATAACGGTTGATCCTTGCGCTGAGAAGTTTCCGAGCTTTTCAGGAATAGTCACATTAATCCGGTACCAGTTAAACGACAATAAACCAGTACCTCTTCTTAGTTCTAGGGAAGCAGGGTCCAGTTTTTCCCATTGCCCGTCGTTAAAATCTTTTGCTCCCGCCTTCGGGAAAATGTCCTGAGTCTTAATCATCATGCCTGTTGGATACAACGCATGCTTGTCATCCGCGGAGGGACCAGGTGATTTAAAATCCTTGTCGACAATCCTCGCATCACTATAGCGCCACGTACCATTGACAAGTGCGATACCCGCATGTGTCCTCAAATCAACAATCGAATTTGGTTTATCCAACGACAACTCTACCGACTCCTGAGCAGATGCGAATACGCTAAAAAAAAGGAAGCCTGTCACTAGACAAAGCCTCCTTACCATAAATACCTCTATGCTCATGGTTAATCAATTTTTACTTTCGAGCCTGCCAATGCTATCTCAACATCCTGCGCGGAACTTGCCGCACCGCTGATGCCAATGGCGCCGATAATTTCTCCATTGTATAAAATTGGCACTCCGCCTTCCAACATCACATACCCGACAGTGATCAGCGGCGTGCGACCACCTTTGATTGCGTTCTCCATATTTTGAGTTGGCTGCTCAAACATCACTGCAGTGTGAGCTTTTTCATACGCTACCAAAGCAGACCCTGCAAAAGTGGTTTCCGGCCGTTCGACGTAGATAAGATTTCCACCCCTGTCAACGATCGCGATAGAAGGTCCACCATGTGGGGCATTTACACTATTTGCATACTTGCGTGCTTCCGCAGCAATCTTTTTCGCTGCTTCAAGTGAAATAGTTTTACCGGATGCTACTTGCGCTTGTGCACCAATGGAAACTAGAAATAATAAGATGAATGTATATTTCATTTTTTTTGGATTAATTTTTTTATTTGTTAGCAGGTTTATCAAACTTTATCTTGTGTCCGGCCTTTTTCATTTCAACAGTTGGCCATTGACTATCTGCCTTGATAATGCTGTTCTTTACATCCTTGTAAAACAGAGTGTAAGCATCCTGGGTATGTTGCAGCATCAGGCGTCCGTCCTCAACTGAAAAGATCTCTGGATTCACCGGGCGAACTTTTCCGAGACTCATAGCATACGCACAGAATCCACCATACTGAGGAAGGTATTTTTTCGGAGCATCACGAAATAGTTCCTGATGTTCGCGGGAGGTGAAAATATACTTCGCTCCATGAAACCATTCGGTGAATTTTAAATCGCCTTTCAGAGCTTTGTTATCAGTGTGGTACGCGACCACGTCATACCCCTGATTCGCAAGACCGTCTTCTGCGATATTGATATAGAAAAGCTCAACTCCCTTCAGAGGAATCTGCTTACCACCATTATTTTCCACTGCCGGCCAGTTTTTGTTTGCGTCAGCGAACAAGCCATCCGCGTTTTTATTCCATAGATCATTCGCTTTTTGATTGTGCTGACAGATCAGACGGTCCACACCCGCAGCATCCTTTTGCACATAGCAAAAATCAGGATCGATAGGTGACACATGACCTTGTGAAACAGCGTAAGCACAAAATCCACCAAACTGAACTTGATACTTCTTTGGATCGCCATCAAACAGTTTCTTATTTTCGGAAGAAGTGAAATAGTAAATCATTCCGTCGAAAGATGACTGGAACTGATCATTTCCTTTCATTGGCTTCTTTTCTGTGAAATAGGCGACTGGATCGTATCCATCAATCACAACACCCTTGTCGTCGAGATTAAGTAATGACTTTTGTGCCAATGCGGGAAATCCAAAAAGGAAGCACGCTATGATTGCTATTATTAAAGGTAATTTGTTGCGTCGCATATTTTTCATTGATTTTAACTCAAAGAAACGGCGATATGAGATGGCAGTTTGTCGTGAAACTTACCGAAAGGGAAGGTTTGCTGAGAAACCCTTCAGACCCCAACATGAATTCCAGCCCTTGGCGTATTGTCCGATTAGTGACATTTGATAGCCTGTGGCTTACCAACTTTGCAGCAAAAAGAATTTTGAAAAGGGTTTTGCCGTTTCTCCTCCTTTCACTGCCGTTGGTAGGTTTAAGTCAGCGAAAAACATCTGACCATCTAAGTGGCAGCATCGCCGTAGCGAAAAATCAAGGAGCATTGACTATTCACTATCAACATTTCTGGAAATTGGGTGAAAAGCAAAGACTACAGGTCGGATATGGAATCCGGCTCACTACGTTCGTTGCTTCAAATCAAAATTATATAACAGCGCCAGCCAGCCTTAGCAAGCAGAGCACGAGTCCTTTTATTCTTTTCAAAAAACGAGTGGATGAGAATCTGGATACTTTGTTAGTTGATAGCCCTTGGATGACATCCATCAACGCCAGTATCAACGTGAAGTATCAATTCAATTCCCTGTGGTCAGTTGCATTTACTGTAGACGCCGTTGGATTTTCTTTCGGAAGGAATCAGCAAGCTCGATTCTTTACCAATTCAAACATTCAGGCGACCTCGGCCAAGCCCACGACATTTGACGCTTTGCTAGTTGATGACAACGATCTGGGAAATTTGAATTCTGAATTATACATTAGCTATCAATTTGAAAAACGATGGAATTTGAACGCAGGTGTGCAATTTCTGGCCACTGAATACACGACGGCTACAAAAGTCCAGCAGTATCCGGCAGCTAATGATCGATTCCGGAAAACGTCATTGATGTTTGCCCTTGGAGTAAGCTATCAGATCCATTAAACCCTATTCAAACATGCCAATAACGTGCCCGTCAGGATCGCGAAAATAAAATCCACGCTTGTAACCATAATTAGTTAAGGGTATTGTTACAATTTCCGATGAAACAAAGGCAACATTCAAAGACCTCAACTTCTTATAAAACGCATCGAGTTCCTTTGTCTGCATAATAGTTTCATAGTGAATAAGATCGTCCGGACGCTCATCATTGGGATAACCTCTACTATTTCCCGGCGACAAATATTCCAGAAATTCCACACCCATCCCATCTACGGCTTTATTGCCTGATATATGAAGACTGGCACCCTGCACATTATTTAAATGCTCTTGTTCCTTTCCCTTGTTAAAACTTTCACCCTGGTATTTCACACCGAGTACGTCGCCATAGAATTTTTTGCTTCGCTCAGTTTGGGAAATTCCAATAGCAGTATGATCTATTCCTAAAAATATTTTATCAGTCTTCTGCTGCCATTTTGGATTTCCTTTCCCAACGGGGAAATATATCAGCTCAAGATTATGCCCGGCTGGGTCGCGAAAGTAAAATGCCTTTACTCCTTCTGCAGCGGGAATGCTTTTGGGTAAGGTCTGCGGACCGGTAGAAACCTGCTGGACATTGAATTTTCTCAGACGTGCATAGGCTGAATCCATGTTGCTCACCACAAGAGCAATGTGTTGAAACCATAAATCGTTGCTGCGCGAATCTTCCGGAATAGAGCGGCCACCAGGCGTCAAGTAGTCGGTCAGTTCAATCTCTTCATTGCCCAATCGCAAACGAACTTTCTTGTATCGGATTCCAAAAATACCTTTCAGTCGCTCATATTCATCACCGTACACTTCAACTTCAGAAACCTTCTCAAATGGTAACACTTTTGTAAAAAAATTCAAAGCACGCTCCATGTCTGCTACTGTCACTCCTACCGCATCTACGCGCGACACAGTCTGAGGAAAAACTGAAGTCCACGGCACAACAAAAAACAAAATCAGTAAATACTTTTTCATAGTCACAATTTTACTTTAGAATATTTCAGTTGTATCATAACACGATCATCACTCCGCCTGTGATATCAAGCTTATCAAGCTGGGTCACGTATTTCGTTTCAAAGAATAATCGGAATTTTTTTAGTCTCAATTCAAGTCCGCCTCCCACATTCAAAGCGGTTAGCCAACGTTTGTCTGGCTCTTGCCCTGCGGGATGCAAAGTCACTTGCGAGAAGTTCACACCCGTCAACGGGTACAGCGCGGTCTTCTTACCGATCTCAAATAATTGCTGTACATTAAAGTTGTATTCTATTTCCTTCTTCTTCACAACTCTTCCACCTTCCTGAATTTCTTTCGTAAGAAGTGCTGAAAAATCCGGTCCAATATGAAAATTGCCAATTAATCGATAGGAGACATTGAGATTCAAACCCGGATTGTCAACGTAGCTGCAGTACGTGATGCCCGCGCCGAGAAGCCAGCGTTTATTGGCGTCCTGACCTTGAGCAAATGATGTTATCAGTAAGCAGTAGGCAAATGAAAGCAGGTAACGTACACTTTTCATTCGAATCGCAGTCTTTTGGTGGAATAACTTTTTGTTTTCTACGTATTATTTTAACACCTCCAGCAAGTGCCTTCCAACCCTCAATGCATTTGCCATAATGGTTAGCGATGGATTGAACGCACCGGATGAAACAAAAAAGCTTGCATCGACAGCATAAAGATTATCGATGTCGTGAGCTTTACAATTCACGTCAAGGACCGACGTTTTGGGATCGGCACCAAACTTAAGCGTCCCCATCTGATGCGATACCCCGGAAACACCAAGATCATAACCCAGCCGAATTGGGTTACGAAAGAGCGGATCCTTTTCTGCCAACTTGTCAAGTATTTCATAGAGCTTAGCTTTTAAGCGAGTAAATGCCTCGCGGTTGTTCACATTATAAATCGTCTTAATAGTTCCGTCTTTGCGAAGTGTTACCTGGTTATTGTAATCAGGTAAATCCTCTGACGTTATCCAGAAATCTATGGAATGGGTTGAAAGATCTTCAAAGGATTTTCCAGGCATATGGTCTTTGGCAAGATCCAAAACAGTGTCCGGATCATTTTTACCCATCAACTGAATGGTACCAAGCGGAAATTCACAGTCAGGTGCATTGTGATAAAAATCAGAAAGGGAAAAAGATTTTTGAAATTTTGAACTGTTGGGCTTTTGCGAAAAATTAATAATACAGCCATTCTGATGAAGCATATAGTTTCGTCCAACGAGTCCAGAGCTATTCGCCAGTCCGTTGGGATTAACTTTTGTATTGGACCTCAATAAAATTACTGCCGAGTTAACAGCACCTGCCGCAAGCACAACGATGCCTCCCTCGAAAGAGATTTTTTCCCCGTCCCGCGTTACTTCAACTACTGCAACCCGTTTCCCAGATTTGTCAACAATTAATTGGTCAACATGTGCGCGCGTCAGCAATGTGACCGTCGGTGCTTTTAAGGCTTCGCTCAATGAAACAACCTGGGCATCAGCTTTTGCTTCGGTTGGATCAGGAAATCCGTCGAAGTTGCTAAGATGTATTGGAGATGAACCCTGTTTTCCGTTTTCGCCCAACCTAACACCGATCGGCAGAGGGAATGGTTTATAACCCAATTGCTTAATGCTATCATATAATTCCTGCATGCTCGGCTCATGTTTAAGCGGTGCATGCGGATATTTTACAGAAGCTTTTGGCTCCGTAGGATCTACTCCGCGTTCTCCATGAACACTATATAATTTTTCAGCCTCCGTATAGAATGGTTCGAAAGTATCGTAGCCAATCGGCCACGCCGGAGAAGTTCCGCCAAAATGTTTGGTCTCCTGAAAATCACTTTCACGTAAACGGAACAATGCAGCACCATACATTTTGGTATTGCCGCCAACTGCATAATGAGTATAAGGGCTAAATGGTTTATCATTCTGATCGTACCACATCTCTGTCGTACGATAGCGACCTTTGGTAAACACTTCACGAGCATCCCAGTTCTCCCGTTCCTTCGGAATATAATCGCCTCGTTCAAGAATGAGAATGGTTTTACCCGAAGGCGCAAGCTTATAGGCAAGGGTACCGCCACCCGCACCTGAGCCTATAATAATAATGTCGTATCTGGTTTTCATAGAACGTTGTTATTCCTTGTTAATGGCATCAGATCGATAGCAGAATCTTTATGTTCGCAGTAGCCACAGTTGAAAATGCACAGGTAGGAGTCAACATGGCGCATCTTCGCGCAAATTGCTCTTCCATTAAAGATTTTGAAGATTTCAGCAGCACCCAACATTCCTATAAAAGGAGCAGTCATATAAATCCAGAATGATGGATATAACATAGCTGGTACTGCAGAGGCAATAGTGCGCGCCGGATTCATACTAAATCCTGATATAGGTCCTGAAATGATCACATAGCCTGTTACAAAAAATCCCGCAATCAGTCCCGTGTATTTAGAGAATATGGGATGATTAGAAGTTGTAAGCACCATCGTCATCATAGCAAAGGCGATCAATATTTCCAGCACGAAAGCAATCGCTGCACCAAATCTCCCTGGTGCCGTAATCACGTAGTTCACATGTTGATCTTTAAAAGCATTCCCTAATAAAAATGTCATCAACCACACTGCCAGAATTCCTCCGGCACATTGGAAGATGGTATAAAAGATGGCATCATTGAATTTCACTTTTCCCAATCGCGTAAAAGCGATTGTCACTGCCGGATTCATGTGGGCGCCGGATAGTTTGCCCATAGGCGAATAGTTAAGAGCTGTTGCAGTTATTCCCATTGCCAATCCCATCAGACAAAGCCTGGCGAAATCATTTGAAATCAATTGATGAACACTCGAATTAGGATACTCGAGTATGGTCCCAAAAAAAGAAGCCGACATCATGAAGATGCCAAGGCAGATGGCTTCCATGCTGTAAACTTTCCAATTGCTTTTGAGTGACTGAATCATGTGCTGATTTGCACACAAAATTAGTGACGCAGGCATTCCCGAATTGTCGGGTTGATTACAGTTGATCTATAACAATGCGACTTCTTTTACCCGGTTTGGGGCAAGTAAGTTGTATTCCATGGCAACACGTAATGTCTCAGCAACGCCCCAGGCCTGAGCAATGCAACCCCTTGGATGATGCGGTGGCTCGGCATCAAATATCTCTGAGATACTTCCAACACCAGCCTCATCGAGGTGCTCAATAAAACCCTTTAACAACCGCGATGCCTCTACCCTTCCTTTTGCGCCTTTCAGTTTCATCAACGCATCAATGTAAGGCCCCAGTAAAAAACTCCAGACAGTTCCCTGATGGTATGCACCGTCACGATGCCACTGATCTCCGCCGTACGCTGGCCTATAGTCTTTGTGATCCTGGGACAAACTTCTCAATCCACGTGGAGTCAATAGTTTTACAGTTACCGTTTCGAAAACGCTTTGCGCTTTTTCTTTTGACAAGAGTGAAAACGGTAAACTCAACGCATAGATTTGATTAGGCCTCACGTCGTCATTTCGATAGTCGCCATCTACATAGTCAAAAAGGCTTTGCTTCTGTTCATTCCAGAAAACTTTTTCGAAAGTCTTTTTAACCTGGTCGGCATTTTTTTTATATAAAGCAAAATCCATTTCTTCACCTGTCTCTTTCGATAGAACGGCAATTACAGAAAGTGCATTATACCAAAGTGCGTTAATCTCCACAGCCTTTCCCTTTCTTGGTGTAACCACCCAATCGCCCACTTTTGCATCCATCCATGTAAGTTGGACGCCATCCTGACCGGAATATAAAAGTCCGTCCGCATCCACGTGGATATTGTATCGCGTTCCTTTTTCATGCCAGTTAATAATGTCTTTTAGCGCTGGCATCAACTCCTGAATAAATTGTTTGTCGGAGGTGTGTTTATAATAATGATGAATGGCAGGGAAAAACCAAAGTGTTGCATCAACGGTATTGTATTCTGGAGTTTCGCCCTGGTCCGGAAAACGATTCGGCAGCATTCCTTCGCTGATACTGTTCGCGAAAGCTTGCAGTATTTTTTTCGCATCATCATACCTTCCTGTTGAAAGGCAAAGTCCTGGAAGGGATATCATGGTGTCACGACCCCAATCACTGAACCAATGATATCCTGCGATCACTGTTTTCAAATCTTCTCCACGTTTTACGACAAACTGATCGGCGGCCAGCGCCAGTCGACTCAGGTCTTCGTTACCTACGCAGTCCTTAATAATCAGTTCCCGTCTGTTGCGCTCATTATCAAATAAACTGAAAGCATCTTTTCCACGAGGATCCTCCGTTGAAATGATAATTCCTAGTTTATCGCCCTTCTTCAATTCAACGACAAATTTTCCATGATTGAAAAGATCTTCTTTGAAGTCAAGACCTCTGTATTGTTCAATCGAGTATTCGAAATCGTGATACCAGTTTTGCGATTGCTCAAATGCGGATCCCGGCACTGAAATAAATAGTTCAGGACTATCAGCGTAATTCTTGGTTTGAAAAATCTGATCATCGAATAAATAACCTTTGTACAAAGAATCGTTGGCATGACTCATACTGTGATAATCACGTGATGCACATAATGGAAGTAACTCAAGTTTAAACATCCCCGTCGCATTGAGCACTTCATAAAGTATTACGGTCGTATTTTCATCCTGAATAGAGGCAATGGTCTTCCGTAATTTCACACCGAGCGCTTCATACTCAAACTCAGGAAATAATTGACGCTCAAAACTTTGCAAATATTGGAATCCCTGTGGATGAATAGTGCCTGGATATTGATTTGTACTCAGTTCAGCACGCTGGTCATTAATCTCAATCGTTTCGTCAAGTTTTGAAAGTACCACCGTGCGACCCACAGGCGGGTGCATTGCGGCAACCAGTAATCCATGATATCGTCTTGAATGACTTCCTGAAACCGTCGAGCTCGAATATCCACCCAATCCGTTAGTTTCAATCCACTCCAAAGAACGCGCTGTTCCGAAGTTGGATAGTGTGTCTGAATCAAATTTTGCTTTCATTGATAATCAATTTTTTATAATCAATCTTCTTTTCGTCTGGGCTGAATCAGTTTTGCTACCAACCCTGTCCATCCTGTCTGATGTGTTGCGCCTACTCCACGACCAGTATCGCCATGGAAATATTCATTGAAGAAAATATAGTCCTTGAAATGTTCGTCCTTTTGCAGTTTTTGATCGTGACCGAATACCGGGCGATTTCCGGATGAATCTCTTTTGAAGATATTAATCATTCTTTCCGAAATATCTTCAGCTATTTGCATCAATGATTTCATTTGTCCTGATCCTGTTGGATGTTCAATTTTAAAGTCATCACCATAATAGTGATGAAAGCGTTGGAGTGATTCTATCAGCAAATAATTCACGGGAAACCAGATCGGGCCGCGCCAATTAGAATTCCCGCCAAATAATGATGTGTCTCCTTCGCCTGGCGTGTATTTTACACTGAATTCATTGCCATTCGCATAAAACCTGAACGGATTCTCTTCGTAGACCTTCGACAATGCTCTTATGCCGTAGTTTGATAAAAATTCATTTTCATCAAGCATTCTCTTCAAAATCCTTTTCATTCGATGACCGCGAAGCAGTGACAACAGGTGGCGTTGATTATTGCCCTTCTCTCCCCACCTGGAAATTAACCGAGCGAGGTCGGGGCGATTTTTTAAAAACCATTCCAGCCTTGCCGTGAACTCTGGCATTGATCTGAAAACTTCTTCATCCAGTACCTCAACTGCAAACAATGGAATCAATCCTACCATTGAACGAATCTTCATCGGTGTCCTTCTATTATCTGGTGTATGAAGCACATCGTAAAAAAACTCATCCTCTTCATCCCAGAGATCCATTTTCTCATTCGCCATTGCTCCCGCGATATACAGGAAATGTTCAAAGAATTTCGTCGCCAGACTTTGATAGATAGGATTCTCCTTTGAAAGCTCTATGGACATTCGCATCATGTTCAGCGTGAACATGGCCATCCAGCTCGTACCGTCAGATTGTTCAATATAACCGCCGGTTGGAAGTTGTGCGCTTCTATCAAACACACCGATGTTATCCATACCGAGGAATCCTCCCTGAAATATATTATTTCCAGTCTGATCCTTTTTATTCACCCACCACGTGAAGTTGAGTAGCAGCTTATGAAATACTTCTTCCAGGAACTTTCTATCACCTTTTCCGCCTTGAAGTTTCTGATCAATTTTATAAACACGCCAGGTAGCCCATCCGTGAACCGGAGGATTGACATCACCGAATGCCCACTCGTACGCAGGCAATTGACCATTGGGATGCATGTACCATTCCTTTGTCAGCAACAACAATTGCCCTTTCGCAAATTCCGGATCGACCATCGCGATCGGAATGGTATGGAACGCAAGATCCCATGCAGCATACCAAGGGTACTCCCAGGCATCGGGCATTGAAATAATATCTGCGTTGTTGAGGTGCGTCCAATCATGATTTCGAGCGGTCTCTCTCTGGACGGGCGGTGCAGGCTGCGAAGGATCTCCCTTTAACCATTGAGCAATGTCATAATAGAAAAACTGCTTACTCCACATCATCCCCGCTATTGCCTGGCGTTGAATTTCTTTCTTGTCTGCATCGACAATATCTTTTTGAAGAGCACCAAAAAACTCATTGGCTTCATTAATCCTTAACGCAAAAAATGAGTCAAAATCCTTGAAGGGTGCCTCATGAAATGTTTTCGATAGTCTTAGACAAATTGATTTGGATTTTCCTGAAGGAATAGTCAAATCATAATTTAATGAAGCTTTTGTTCCTTTCGGAATACGGTTAATCGTGTCGTCGCCATAAATAAGGTGGTTGTTAATTCCGTCTTTAAAATATCCAGGCTGGTCATATCCATAAAGTTTACCCGTGTTTGTTTCGTTATCGCAAAACAAAGCCTGGGCTTTGCCTTCTCCAAATAAGTAATAATCGCCAAGGTCTCGGTGTTTTATCCGGATGGCATTCTCATCGTCACGGTACATTTCCGGCTTGTAGTCATCATAGCCCCATGACCATGTGTTGCGAAACCAGACCGTTGGCAACACATTAACCGACGCCGCTTCGGGACCCCGGTTGAATATTGTGTATTTTATTAACAAATCTGTTTCATCAACTTTTGCCACTTCAATAAAAACGTCGAAATAACGGTTCTCATTGAAAATACCGGTATCGGTTAATTCAAATTCCGGATCAAGTTTTCCTCTCCGTCTATTCTCTTCCACCAACCAGGCATATGGAAATTCACCTTGAGGATACTTGTAAAGCATCTTCATATATGAATGCGTTGGCGTGCTATCCAGATAATAGTAATGCTCCTTGCAATCTTCAGCATGATTGCCCTCATTACCCGTCAATCCAAAAATTCTTTCTTTTAAGATGGGATCTTTCTTATTCCACAATGCCAGTGAAAAATTCAACAGCTGTTTGTTATCGCTGATTCCGCCAATACCCTCTTCTCCCCAACGATAAGCCTTGCTTCTGGCTGCATCATGAGACACAGCCTCCCAGGCATTCCCGTAAGGACTGTAATCCTCTCTTACAGTTCCCCATTGGCGTTCGGTGAGGTAAGGACCAAATTTTCTCCAGTCCTTTTTCTTATCGCGATCTTCAAGAAGACGGTTTTGTTCTGCGTTCATAAATTGATTATGTTTTAAATGCTGTATATGCCCAAGTTGACACTGTTTTTTGGTTTATCAACTATCACCCTTTATCATCCATTGTCTTCAAAACCCGGATACAACAGCATTCCTCCATCCACAAACAACGTGATCCCATTCACGTACTCGGAGTCATCAGATGAAAGCCATACAGCCGCTCCCCCAATGTCTTCTGATTCGCCAATTCGCTTTGCCGGGATAAGTTTTAGCAACTGATTATACGCTTCCGGAGTCTGCCATGCACCGTGATTGATCGGCGTGCGAATCGCCCCTGGACCAATGCTATTAACTCTTATTTTCTGTGGCGCGTACTCCTGTGCCATTGTTTTCATCAACATCATCACGCCTCCTTTAGACGCTGAATAGTTTGCATGACCTGCCCAAGGAATAACTTCATGTACCGAACTCATACAAATAATCTTGCCAGCCGACTTCGAACGATCGGGTACAACGCCTCTTTTTAAAAATTCTTTTATTGCTTCACGTGAACAAATAAACTGCCCCGTCAGATTAATGCCCAATACGTAGTTCCATTGATCAAGCGTCATCTCGTGAAGCCTGGCATCCTTCTGAAGTCCAGCGTTATTGACCAAAATATCAACCGTCCCATACTTTTTGATCGTCATTGAAAACATCTCCTGAACTTCCGTTTCATTGCTAACGTCGGCTTTGATGATCATTCCCTCTCCTCCTGCAGCCTTAATTTCTGCCATTACCTGTTCCGCTTTCTGTGGACTGCTCGAGTAGTTAACAATGACCAACGCCCCTGCCGCTGCTAACGCTTTTGCAACACCCGCGCCGATACCGGAACTTGCGCCCGTTATGATCGCAACTTGTCCATCCAACTTCCTTTGTTTAATAATCATTGTGAGTTCTGATAATGACGTCGTAAAAATGGCTCCGAATTGATTGTCTCATTGTCGCCTGCATGGCAAACCACGCTAATTGGCAAGCATCATTGATGAAAACTCAATCTCCTTCCGGTTATAACTGATCGCTCCTGCTTCCTTGAGTTCATTCAGGATCACTGTTACTGTTTGTCTGGACGTAGAAATCATATTGGCGAGATCGCTATGGGTGAGTGAATTCTTGATTACCACACGATCACCCAGTCTCTTGCCGTCCTTACGCGCCCACTCCTTAAAGCAATACAGGAGCCGGGACTTCACGTCTTTTGTAACCATGAACATATAGCGATTTTCCATATTCTGGTATTTCATTCCAACTTTTGAAAGGTAATTGGTCATTAACATGGGCGTAGTGCTGATCAGCGAATTCATCTTATCAACCTCCATCACATAATAAATCGCGCGTTCAGAAATTATTTCAGCGTATTCACAATTGACACCTTCCCTGCTGAAGTGAAGGTCGCCAAATAGATCGCCCGGCAATGCAAGTTCCTTGATCATTTCATCGCCTGACTCATTGACCTCAGCAATTTTAACTTTCCCACTGATCAGCAGGAATATCCTCTTCTCACTGCCCTTCGCGTAAACTACCTGTCCGCGTTTTGCTTCTTTTTGTGAGATGATTCCGCAAAGATCCTGAAGCTGTGTCTCCGAAAGGTTCGTTGAGAGATTAAATGCTTTTAAATAGAAATTTTTTGGTTCCATGATGATAGTTGGTTAAGAGGTTAAAGACTTGTTAATTGTTCGATCTTATTGGAGAGCACTGACTTCTGCGCAAGCCCTGAAAACTTGTCTACCAGCGTGCCTTGTTTAAAGAACAAAATAGTTGGTGTTGAATTGACCTGATAGGCTTTTGCCAGTTGTTCCTCCTCTTCCGTGTCTACGAGGAAGAAATTTACTTTTCCAGTGTATTGTGTTGCGAGATCGTCAAGTGTTTGACATAGCAACTGGGCAGATCCGTTCCAGGCAGAAGTAAATTTTACGAGAGCATTTAGTTTGCCGGTGATGATTTGCTCTAAGAACTGCTCTGAACTGATTTGTTTAAAGTCTGGGGATATCATGATTTTCGATTTAATTCGAAAACCACTTTCCAATCACCGTGCCAGTGCTTGTAACTATTTGATAATTAAAATATTACGGCGAAATCGCCAATTTTAGACATTCTTAAATCTCCAATCCATTGGAGGCAAACTCCAAAATATTGGAGTTTTGGAGTTATTTCTTTTTGGAAATCCCCAGCTTCTTCATCCTGGCTTCCAGCGTTGTGGGATTTAGAGCAAGGATTTTAGCCGCGCCGTTTTCACCGCGAATCTTCCATTGTGTTGCGTCAAGCACTTCAATGATATGCTGTCGCTCCATTTCCTCCATGCTCTTGCGTTCACCCGATTTCGAATAAGTTCTGGTAATAGTTTGAGTTTCAGTTTGCGATTGGGTCGTGGGGCGCCATTCACCGAGCTCAAGTACTTCCGTGGATGAAATGATGAGTCCGCGCTCAATAATGTTCTCCAGCTCACGAACATTGCCCGGCCAATCATAAGACGAAAGTAAATCGAGTGTAGACTTTGGTATGGACGCTATCTTCTTTCCAAGCTTTGTTCCATGCTTCTTACAGAAATGATTTACAAGCAATGGAATGTCTTCCTTCCGTTCACGTAAAGGAGGCGAATAAATTGGAAAGACATTTAAACGATAATAAAGATCAGAACGGAACTCTTTGTTATTCACGGAATTCTGCAAGTCATGATTAGTTGCAGCAATAATTCTCACATCTACCTTAACAGTTCTTGAATTTCCCAGTCTCTCAAACTCTCCCTCCTGAAGTACTCTCAATAGTTTTGACTGCAGCTCCAATGGCAGATCACCAATCTCGTCCAGAAAAAGAGTTCCGCCATCAGCAAGCTCGAAGCGACCAATCTTTTGTGCGAGAGCACCAGTGAACGCTCCTTTCTCATGACCAAATAATTCACTTTCGATGAGACTAGCTGGCAATGCAGCACAATTCACTTTGACCAAAGGTCGGTCCGCTCGCTTGCTCATACTGTGGATCGCCCGTGAAATTAATTCTTTACCGGTCCCAGATTCTCCAAGAATCAACACCGTTGCATCAGTTTCTGCAACCTGCTGAATCTTATCCAACACTTTTTTGAATACGGCACTCTTCGTGACGATCTCTTCGAAATTATGTACATATTTAATTTCCTGTTGCAGATAAATGTTTTCAGCTTCCAGCTTTTCTTTGAGGACTTTAACTTCTGCCAGCGCTTCTTTTAATTTCTCTTCGGCATTTTTCTGATCAGTGATGTCGACACACGACAAGATCGTTTTAGCCCAGTCTTTTTCTGATCCAGGTAACAACACTCGTTTAATTTTTAACGCTTTATTCTGTCCCGAGGCTGATTCAAGCTTCATCTCACTCTCAAAAATCAACTTACCTTCTTCAAATGCGAGAATTGCATCCTTAAATACCGGAGGAAGAAAGTCGTTTGATAAAAAATCGAAATACTGAGTCGAATTTTCGAGGCCGAATAACGTCGTCTGTGCTTTATTAACATTCAGACGCTTTACCAGTCGCCAGCAGTTGATTACCTCATCCGGATTTCTATCAAAGATGGATTTTATATCAGTCTTGTGATCTTCCTTTAATCGATTGACATGATTTTTGACGGCTGAGTAATCCTCTTCCACGAGTCCGATTGGAGAATCATCAAACAGGCTCATATATCGCGCCATGTTATCCTGAATCTTTTCGTCCTGATGTTTCCTTTCTATTTCCGCGCCTGCACGTGCTGCAAAAATTCTCAGAATATTGATCACCTTGGCACTGACCGTCATTGGTTGGGTATCAAAAATAGCGATGTGACCGATGACCTCACCCGTGCTTAAATAAATTGGAACGCCGAAGTATGATTTTACACCCTCATCTTTCGGGAAAAATGCGTCAAGATCGGTTGTGCAGTAATAATTTTCACCCCGCATCACAACCTCGCATGGGGTGTCATTAAGATCATATTCAAAATTATCGAGGTACTTGTCGCGCTCCATATAGACAATGGTACGCAGGCGTGTCTTTGCCACGTTCGAACATTCAGTTATGATGGCAAACCGAATGCCTGTTGAAACAATAAGGCGATGGGCAAGTGATCTGAAAAAATCCCCGCCTATCACGGATGCTGTGCCTTCAGAAATATTGCGAAGCATTTCGTTAGGATCACCAAGGCCCTCCTCTGCCTCTTTAATCTGAAAGCATCTGTATTTGCGATCACCAATCGTAATACTCACAACGGCATAGATGCTGATCTTCTTTCCTGAATAAAATGTGACTTGAAGGGATATTGTTGGCTGTCCCTGCATAGACAGAATCTCCTTTAACCATTCATGAAGATTTTTATCGGGTGTGATAGAAAATATGGATTGATTCAACAAGTCGGCCTTAGGAATCTGGTAAAGCTGACTCGCGGCATCATTGCAATAAGCAATCATTCCGTCGCTATCGGTCCAGATGACGCCTTCGGGCAAGTGACTCAACGTTGCCTCGTAGAAGTCAATTTGCTGCTGGTCGAGAGAGGCTGTTTTACTCATTCTGCTTTTGATTTACAGGAGGCAAGAGGAAATCGGTCAAAAGATAGGGAAATTATGATTCGTACTGATCGATCCGATAATTCAGGAGTCATTTACCTTAACTGCAGCTACCTGATAATACGGGATGGCCTATTATTTTGCTCAGCAAGTATGTAGTTATCTATAATTATTGTGAGGTTGGGGAAACCGAGCAGAGTGACTTGTACGTTATAATGTGAAAACATCCGCTCGTTTATATTAAAATGGAAAATTCGACTGTTCGATTGAATGAGATGACGCCTGTTAACTCGGGTGAGGAATGGAAAAAAAATATTAGTTTATTCTCATCAAACAACATAATCATCAGAGCAAAAACCAAGCTAGCGCATTTTAAAGAACACTGGGGCCCTCTTTCGATCAAGTGCGCTTTTAATGGGGAAGAGAATTATTATTCAAAGGATTTTCGTTCAAAAGTAGATGATTCAAGTTTCATGATCTTTAACGAAGGGAGGATCTATGGTTCTTTCATTGAATCAGAAAAAGAAGTAGAGTCGTTTACAATCCACTTTTCTCCTGAATTTGCACAGCATTGTTTTCATGCTCTTTTTAATGATTACCAGGAGCTTATTGACAACCCATTTCGCATTGAAAAAAGGGAAGTCTTTTTTTCAGAACAATTACGATTTCACGATCATCGCATCAGTCCAACTTTATTTGAGATCAGACAGTTAGCAAACAAGACGGATTTTTTGAGTTTGGGACACATCAACGAGTTAAATTTAGAATTGTTGCAAATACTTGTTGATGAGCAAATCCAGCTAAACAGGTCGACCAATGAAATCAAGGCACTACGACATTCGACAAGGAAGGAGTTAAAAAAGAGGCTGACGGTTGGTAGGGACTATATCTTCTACAACTACAAGTCAGACATCAGTATCGATGACATTGCAAATGTCGCTTGCATGAATAAATATCATTTTATCAGACAGTTTAAAAAGGCATACGATGCCACGCCTCATCAATATGTTCTGAGACTACGCCTTCAGCATGCTGCGGGGCAATTGAAACTAAATCAGAAAAGTGTGACAGAAATTTGCAATGAAATAGGTTTCTGTGATTTGGCCTCTTTTAGCAAGCTCTTTAAACGTTACTATAAGTTCTCTCCAAAAGATTATAAAATGAATTTCAATACTTCACTGAAAACCAGCAATTGGTGACGCGCATCGCCTACTAACTTTTCGGGTATTATTGTAACCATATTGATATCACCTGGTTTACGAATGTATGAAGCCAATTATGTTTTTTCTCAGTTTTATAATTCTATCTATCAATTCACTCTGGGCTCTACCTAGCGGAAAAATTGAACTTTATGAACTTGATTATAAGATCGATTTTAGCGAACAAAGGTTATACTGCGATGCTATGATAACCACTTCCCGGTCTTCTCCAGCTGACACGTTAAGTTTACTCCTATATCGTTTGTTAAAAGTGAAAGGAATTTGGGATGAAAATGGCAATAAAGTCGAGTTTCAACAGAATATTACGCCGTTTACCGACTGGCAAGCGATGACGGTAAACCAAATTATTTTGCCTACTAAAGGTATTTCAAAATTCCATATCAAATACGAAGGTACGCTACTTGGATACACAGAAACTGGTATGACGTATGTTCACGATAACATTGATCCTCAATTCACAATTCTAAGAATGGATGCTTACGCTTATCCAATAGTAGCAACAACCTCGTGGGCTAAAAACCAGGCACAAGGACTGACCTACTTTGATTATGTAGTTTCAGTCACGATTCCAGACTCGCTTAATGCTGTCAACGGCGGTGAACTGGTTGAAAAAAGCAGTATCGAAAAAGGCAAAATCAAATACACCTACAAAAATTTCAAACCAGCATGGAGGATTGATCTTGCGATTGCGAAATACTCAACGATTACAAGCGGTGGTTTGGCAGTTCATTTCTTTCGAAAAGACTCAATCGGCGCAGGCGTGCTGCTGATGAATTCTACCAAGGCAAAAAAATCTCCTTGAAAGTTGGTTCGGTCGACTTCCAAACATTACTTATTCAATCATTGAAATCCCTGAAGACTGGGGTTCTCAGGCAGATGTTTCCTGCATTATACAAAATGCAAGTGCGTTCAAAGACCAACACAATCTGTACGAAGTCTATCATGAAATTTCACATCTCTGGAGTGTTTCGTCGAACGATGAGTACCCATGCCGCCTTGAAAGCGAAGGCTTAGCTATGTTTTTACAAACACTTATCACTGAAAAAATTAACAATAACCCAGGCTATGTGGACAGTTGCGCACAAAGGATTTTTGAACGCACAAAATTAAAGATTAAAGAAGACACGGTTGCTTATAACACTCCAATTCAAAATTATGGAAAAAAGAATCTAACTGATGTATCCTATTCAAAAGGCATGCTTTTCTTTTATCTGATTTATAAAAGAATTGGCGAAAAATCATTTCTTCAACTGATGAATCAGTTCATTTCAAAGTATAAGAACAGCGGGGCAACCATTCGGCAATTTTCCGAATTCATGAAGAGTAATCACAAAACAGAACTTGGGCCAATCGTAAATGACTGGATAGTTACTAATCATTCGTCCAAACAAATAATGTCCAGTAAGACTCTGAAGTCTTTGTTACAATTACAACATTTCTAAATCGTTCCGGTCATTTAGAAAATCATTGAATCATCTCATTGCCCATGCTCCTTGGTGCATTCAAACACCCAAATAGGATAGACATTCGCTAATAAATTTTTTAAAAAGTCAATTTTTTACAAATCATTTTATGAAAACATATCGTATGATTGACAATCAACTAAAGCTGTCGGATAATGAAACTGTGTTACATAATTCTTTCTGCACTGTTTGGGGTACTTTCAATTAATGCGAACGCACAAAAAGGGAGCGAATCACTCGTAAAGGCGAATGCACATTATTTTAAAAAAGAATGGAGCAAGGCTATTCCTTATTTTGAGGAAGCCTTAAGAGATACTTCGAATTCAGCATTACTTTGGCAGCGGTCTGCTCTGTCTAATTTTATGACTGGTAATCTCGACAAAGCACTTAAGCAATACGAGCGTGCTCTTAAATTAAGCCCCAATCCTTTTTTGAGGAATATTATTCAATCTCAGATTGTCACCATTTATGACACCCAAAAGAAGCCAGATGCGACGCTTGCTTTTTTACACAGAGAGAGCAACAATGGATTTAGCAACACAATGATGCTTGACACGATACACATAGTTGATTCATTTCGCAAGACCAATGACTTCACCTTACTATACAATAAACTTATATCGAATTCATACCCGTGCCTCACTGAACCCCATAGAAACGATTTTGATTTTTGGGTTGGGGAGTGGGATGTTTACCAGACAGGCACTGATAATTTGGTTGGTCATAGCATGATTTCAAAATCAGTAGGTAATTGCTCGGTTATTGAGGAATGGAAATCTCTTGGTCCGCCAAATACTGGGCAAAGCATCAATTACTATGATCCTGTAAAAGGCGCATGGGAGCAGGTGTATGTTGGTTCGGGCGGTAATGTAACACGCTATGTAGACGGCAAATTTGAAAATGGTCAGATGCATTTCAATTACCAATCAGCTTTCAATGGCTCGTCTTATACAGGTAATTTCATCTTTTTTAATCAAGGCCCCGATCAGGTAAGGCAATATCAGGACTACACCACCGATGGAGGCAAGACGTTTACTGTAGGCACCGATTTAACGTATAAACGAAAGAAAGGATAGTGATTTGATTTTGGCTAGTTTGCCGTTGGTGTATTTCATAGCATAGGAGGAACGAATTGATTCCTATATTTTAGCTCAACTTTGAGCTACCATGAAAAAAGTATTCTTCGGTTTGATCATCATTACAATCGGACTGTCATTCATACATTGCAGTCAGACCAGCAAGAAGAAAGAATTGCCGCGAATTGCTATCGCTGGCCTTGCCATTGAATCCAGCACCTTCTCTCCTGCCGTAACCAACGAAGAAGCCTTTCACGCAAGAACAGGCGATACCATTTTAACTTCCTACAATTTTCTTTCTCCTGATTCGCTCGATCGCAAAAGAGCACAATGGCTTCCGGCTTTAGTTGGTCGGTCAATACCGGGAGGCATCGTAACCCGCGAAGCGTATGAATCATTGGTGACGCAGACACTCGAGCGTTTAAAACAAAATCTTCCGTATGATGGATTGTTCTTCGACATTCACGGAGCAATGAGTGTTGTGGGATTGGATGATCCAGAAGGAGACCTTATTGTAAGAGTGCGCGAAGTTGTAGGAATGGAGACACTCATTTCCACTTCTATGGATTTGCACGGCAATGTATCGTGGCGACTTGCACAAAACAGTGACCTGATCACCTGTTATCGAATGGCACCTCATGAAGATGCTGTGCAATCGCGTAAGAGAGCAGTAGATAATTTACTTTCGCGAATTGAAAGTGGTAAAGGCAAACCAGCCTATAAAGCTTACATCGCTGTACCCATTCTATTACCGGGAGAAAAGACCAGTACACGTGTTGATCCTGGAAAAAGTTTGTATGCAAAAGTGGCTCCCGCTGCCTCACAGCCCGGAATAGTCGATGCTGCGATTTGGATCGGATATGCCTGGGCAGATGAACCGCGCAATCATGCGGTAGTAATGGTAACGGGTGATGATGAAAAGAAAGTAGCCGATACGGCAGAGTCATTAGCTCAAAGTTTCTGGAGCGTACGCAATGAGTTTGAATTTATTGCACCTACTGCCTCCTTGAAAGAAGCCATCGACAAAGCAGTAACGAGTGACAAGCATCCGTTCATGATCAGTGATATGGGCGACAACCCCACGGCTGGCGGAGCAGGTGATGTTACCTGGACGTTGAATGAAATTTTAAAACGGACAGAGTTTAAATCCGATAAAGGCCCGTCTGTGATTTATGCTTCTATCCCCGGACCAGCGTTCGTTGAAGCAGCCATCAAAGCAGGCGTTGGGGGAAAAGTAGATGCCCTGGCTGGAGCAGCGGTTGATTCACGTTTTTCGCCACCGGTACGGTTACAGGGAATTGTAAAATCCATCGTGCAGGGTGATGCAAATGCACAGACAGAAGTAGTGGTGAAAGTTGGAAGTGTGAACGTCATTGTCACAAAGAAAAGAAGGGCGTATCATGAGGAAAATGACTTTAAGCGATTAGGATTAAATCCACGCGAGTCGGATATCGTTGTTGTTAAACTCGGCTATCTCGTGCCTGAACTTTACGACATGCGAGCTGATTGGATTATGGCATTAACTCCGGGCGGTGTGGATCAGGACTTACAACGGCTTCCATTCAAACGCATTAACCGACCGATGTTTCCCTTTGATAAAGACATGGCTGATCCTGATTTGAAAGCGAAGATGGTTCCGTTGTCAGGGAAATAGGAATTATAATTCTATAAAGTCCTACTCTTTTGTTCCGGGTTCCATGTTAAGGGTCTAGGGGAGCGAGAAGACAGGAGCCAGGAGCCAGTAGTTCGCACAGTAATTTTGCCTAGTAAAGTTGCTTCATTGACTAAGAAAGATCCAATATTCAAAGATAAAAGTTTACCACGTTAACACCATTAGCGATACTGCCTGTCTTGGTAAATCAAATTTCAATTTCGCCGACCCATCGCTCGTTTCGATCCATTGCGGGGATGAATATAACTGTAGCTGGCCCGAGCGCTCCAATTCATTGTATTGCTGGGCGGTTACGTTCTGCGGCTTACCCATAGTTTTCCATTTTTCAAACGAGTTGCTAAACTGATCATCTACTCGATAATGATTAACCAGTACTTTCTTACTACCCATGTTATTGAATGTTAATTCAATGGGTGACGAAGCTCCGGCAACATTATCGTCATGATAGTTCCAGACCATGATGGAAATGGAATTATGACTCTTGGTTGCCATGGCATTGATATCGTTCTTTCCCCTCACGCCACTGGCGATGATATCATTTGCGCTAAGTCCTTTATCCGAATTAACGGAAATTCTCTTGCCTGTCATCATGCCAAACATGCGAAAGACATTCAACACCGGCTTATCAACTCCGTGGGTGGCCATTTCGCGAAAGCCCGCAAACCATTCCTGATCTTCAAACTCAAACGACCAGCTCACAGCTCCCTTTAAATTCACATGATGCTGGTCCATAAGCTCGTAAATCCTGGCAAAAGATGCAGCAGTGTAACTCGAATACATCGTTCCATTGCGGTAACCATATTTTGGATCCCGCTTCTCGGAGCAAGCGGCGCATCCTTCAGGATCACATTCTCCAACAATGATGGGAATATTTTTTAATTCAGGAAACGAATTAACGGCCTCAAACGCTCTTTGAATATCCTTCAACTGAACGCCCATATTCATCCGTATATGCCCGTCAATAAATTCCGGTGAGCCCTTAGCATGAAAGCCAATGTATTGCAGAGGAGTTCCTGTCTTTCCGGTTGCGTAGTTCGTACCATGCAAACAATGTTCGATGAAATCAGTCAGAAATTTAAAAGCCTTATCGCTCCTTGGACTCGTAGTATGTGGCCCGCCAATCGTGCAATCCGGACAGGCACGCTTGAGACCATCCGCCGCGTAGTCATAAAGTTTGCAATACTCTTCAAACGTGCCCGACCAATAAGGGATATCGGGCTCATTCCAAACCTCCCACAGCCAGGAAGTCACCTCTTCTTTGCCGTATCGCTCAACCGAATGCTTTACCCACTGGAAGACTAACTCCGTCCACTTGTTATAATCTTTCGGGGGATACGTCCAGCCTGTCCACAAATTACCGCCCTGGCTCCAGGTATGATCATACGGTTCAGGCTTGGAGGAAAGATCTTTAGGCATAAACCCAATTTCCATCAAGGGTTTCATTCCTCTTTGAACATAGGTGTCAACAATACTGTCAATCACTGTCCACGTGTAAATGGGTTTACCTTTTTTGCCCTCACGATACGCATCGGTGAATCCCCATTTGAGATCGGGCCCTTCACTATTACCTTTTGAGGTGAGAAGATTGTGCGGTCTTACATACACAGTGACCGGGCTTAACTGCTTTAATTCGCTCAAAAAGTTTTTGGCCGTCCTTTCTCGTCGTGTAGTTGGGTTCATCATATCCAAAGAAAGACCAGAACGGCACCATGTCACCAATTTCTTTCGCCGCATCGACATCAATAGATAAAGAAGGCGGCTGAGCCAATGCCAGTCGCACACTGCAAAGAAGTAAAACGAAGACAATTTTAGTCATGACAATAAATCACAAAATCAACAAATCAATAAATCACCAAATGTATTTATCGGCCCCATTTTTCGACCAGTACAGGTTTTCTTCGATGCTTTGTTGCCTGCTCATAGGCGAAGGCCCACCCCAAAAGATCGCCATCTTTCCATCGACGAGTTGAAATCTCGAGTCCAAACGGCAGACCTGTAGAATAAAAACCGCCGGGCACTACAACGGCTGGAACTCCAAGCGGATTCACCCATCCGGTTAAGCTATGAGGTCCGCTGCTCGGTAAACCATCCGGCTGAGGGATAGTCTCGTCGTTAGGTGGCATCTGTATGGCAGGGTAAACGTAGCCATCCAAATGCAAACGATCCAGTGGTTCTTCGTATGCTGCCAATGCTATTCTTTGCGGACCCCAGAACAACATCTCCGCCAAAGAGTCGGTTTCAATTTTACGTTGAATTAATGGAGGTTCACCTTCGAAGTTTCCGAGGACATAGCCAGGCAATGACGAGCCCACAACTTTTTCATATTCAGCCGGAGAGTGATATTCCGTGGGCCCGAATTCCTGTAAGAAGTTTTCTACACCCTCAAGAATGTAAGGCGACGTATTTACAGCAAATGCCTTCTTCAAATCCGGTAGAATAGATTCATCAAATACCACTGTTGCACCCGCTGCTTTCAGTCCCTCAAGTGACTTCATGAATTCATCCCGCGTTTCTTGCTTCAAAAGGAGGCCGGGTCCACTTGTTTTGACGATGAACGCTGGCACGCCAAACCGTTTTCCTTTGAGTGCATCAGGCGTCAAATAACGGGTATAAGGGCCCAATTGCGCTTTGGACGAAGAGCCTATCGTGCGAAAGTCCTTCGAGTCCTCACCGACCATCACGTCGAGCGCTATTGCTGCATCGGTAACATTGCGGGCAATCGGTCCGGTATTGTCGCGCAGCCAGTCTAGCGGATGAATTCCGGTAATGCTCACCAGACCACGGGTAGGCAAGACACCAACAAGGGAGCTTGTTGCTGATGGCATGCGTATGGAATTACCTGTATCGGTTCCTGTTCCAAGTACAGAAAAATTAGCGGCAACCGATGTAACCGTTCCTCCGGAAGATCCGCCGGGACTAAATCGCCAGTCATAGGCGTTACCTGTTCGACCACCTGCCGTACTCATGTTCGTATCACTATTGGCGAAATCTGGCATGTTCGTCTGACCGATGATTACCGCGCCAGCAGCTTTCAATTTTGCAACTATCGGCGCATCGATAGGAGCAATCAACTCATGGGCAGGAATCAGATATCCACTCCACCCTGCACTTGTGACCAACCCCTTCACGCTGGTGTTGGCCTTGATTAATATGGGCACTCCCCACAATGGTCCTCGAATAAAATCCCTCCCTCCCTTAACGGCGGCTAAATCCATTGATGAGGCGGTAGCCAATGCACCTGCGACATCGACGTGAAGGACAGCCTTATAGACACTATCATAACGCGCAATGCGATCCAGGTACCAATGGGTCACCTGAGTTACCGTGTACTTTCGTTTGGAGTACAAACCCTGAAGCCTTGCAATCGTCACCTCTTCCAGTTCACGATCCATTGCCGCGGTGGCGGAGTTGCGTTGGCGCGGAGATCCTTCAAAAGTGATTCCTGATTTTTGCGGATTGGGCTTTTGTGAGGAGCCGGAGATTGCAATGAGGATGGCTCCGGCCAGTGCGAGTAAAGACTTAAAAGAAATCATTTACGCAATTGTTAGAAGAAGTTTTTTTAGGGAGAATTACAATATACGATGCCTTGCAGTTATTACATTATTCTTCTGATAATTTGTGTTTGCTTCAAGTGTTGTAGCTGTGAAGAGTACGATTTATTGCAGTCTGGAGACTTCTTACATCGTAAACCCGAATAAAGTTGTTGGTGACCCGAGACGGGAACACCAACAACGGATAGTAAACCCCAGGTGAGCCCCGCGAAGGGCCAACGCATAACACTTGCGGTGGGTGGTGTTCATGATGCGTTCCCTTCTTTCGTTGGTTTCCTTTGTTGGTGTTCCCGTCTCGGGTCACCAACAAATATCAAGTCATCCTCTGTCCCTTCCTTTGTTGATGTTCCCGTTTCGGGTCACCAACAAATAACAAATCATCCTCTGCCCCTTCCTTTGTTGGTGTTCCCGTCTCGGGTCACCAACAAATAACAAGTCATCCTCTGTCCCTTCCTTTGTTGGTGTTCCCGTTTCGGGTCACCAACAAATATCAAGTCATCCTCTGCCTGAGCCGTACAACCCTTCCTTTGTTGGTGTTCCCGTCTCGGGTCACCAACAAATAACAAGTCATCCTCTGTCCCTTCCTTTGTTGGTGTTCCCGTTTCGGGTCACCAACAAATATCAAGTCATCCTCTGCCTGAGCCGTACAACAACGGATAAAGGTTGAATCAATTATCAAACCTTTTTCTGCGAACCAGATAAGTCAACCAGGTTTTCATGGTGTTGTTGGTGACCCGAGGCGGGAACACCAACAATGGATAAGTGTTGTTGGTGACCCGAGGCGGGAACACCAACAATGGATAAAGCGGGAGCGCCAACAACAGATAACAACGGATAACTCATCCTTTATAATGTTCAAGAAATTCCCATTCGCTCTTATTAGTAATATAAAACGCAGCACTCGAATATTTGTAATCTTCCGGGCTTTCACACAGTCCTGCACGCACCGGATTATTATGAATATAATTAAGCTTCTGCAACAAAAATCCTTCAGTTGTTAACGATATACTTAACGAGTTTCTTTCCCATACCTGAAACTTCCTATCCCTGCTTTTGACGCGGAGGTCAGAAACCAGCGGCGATCGCATGACATGAAGTTTCCGCAAAATCGTTTGGCCGGTATACTTCAAAAAATCGCGCTGCACGTTCTCTCTTTTGTACTCTCCTATCATCCGCCAAATGAGATGAAAATGGTTATCCATTAAAACAAAAGCATTAATCCTCACGCGACCATCGTTTGTGAGATACCTCATGCTCTCTATTATTATTTCTTTACAACTTTCAGTTTGAAGGAGAAATTTCCATTCAAGACATGTCACTGTGATAAATTCCGGCTTGGTCCATGATAATTTCATGGGGTTAATTTGCTAGTGAAAACTCAGTTAGTCAATCAGGTTTTCATGATGAGTTTTCCCTCCTTTGTTGGTGTTCCCGTCTTGGGTCACCTCTTCCATTGTTGGTGTTCCCGCCTCGGGGTCACGTTCCTTTGTTGGTGTTCCCGCCTTCGGGTCACCAACAAATAACACCAAACCTCCTTTTGTTGACGCTCCCATCTCCTAACGGTTGGATCAATTATCGAACATTTTTTCGTACCGGATGGGTAGACGGGAACACTAACAATGGATAAGTTATTGATGACCCGAGACGGGAACAGCAACAATGGATGAGAATATTTTTTCGGACCCGATGGGTCGATCAGGTTTTCATAATGAGTTTCACCGTGTTGTTGGTGACCCGAAACGGGAACACCAACAACGTATAGAAAGTATAAATCCGGTGACCTTGTTCTCATATTATCGAAGATGTCTATTTTTATGGATATCCTTTATTATGAAAATAGCATTATTTAGATCATCCCATATATATCACATTTTTCAAAAAGCTCTTACCCCACTGCGCGGTTATAATGTTGTAATAATATTCTCTTGTTCCGGCTTGATTAAGTAACATGAAAACGCTCCTAATTTCCCCGGAAGGTTTAGAAAAACTAAAAGCTGAGTTGGATCAACTGTGGCGGGTTGAAAGACCAGACACCACACAAAAGGTAACCTGGGCCGCAAGCCTTGGAGATCGTTCTGAGAATGCCGACTATCATTATAATAAAAAGCGCCTGAGAGAAATTGACCGACGTGTCCTGTATTTACGCGGACGTATTGCTGATTTGAAAGTCGTCAATTATTCACCTTTTCAGGAGGGCAAAATAATGTTTGGAGCTTGGGTAGAAATTGAAAATGACAAAGGCGAACAAAAGTGCTTCCGTATCGTCGGCTATGATGAGATCTTTTATACCAAAGATTACATCTCTATGGACTCACCAATGGCAGTTGCGCTGATGAACAAAAAAGTAGGCGACCAAGCTGTTGTAAAAACAGGCGCAGGTGAGTTTGTCTGGCGCGTCACCAAAATTGAGTATCAGAAAACTGCCCTATAATTTTTTATTATAAAGAAAGGCTTCCTTTGTTAGTGTTCCCGTCTCGGGTCACCGCTTCCTTTGTTGGTGTTCCCGCCTCGGGTCACCAACAAATAACAACAAACCACCTTTTATTGCCGTTCCCGTCTGCTAAAGGTTGAATCAATTATCAAACTTTTTGCAACCAGAATGGGTCAATCTGGTTTTCATGATGAGTTTCACGGTGTTGTTGGCGACCCGAGACGGGAACACCAACATTGGATAGTGGTGTTGGTGCCCCGAGACGGGAACACCAACAATGAATAGTGTTGTTGGTGACCCGAAGCGGGAACACCAACAATGGATAGTGTTGTTGGTGACCCGAGACGGGAACACCAACAATGGATAAATGGATAAACCGGACACGGAACACCAACATTGGAAAAATGGAAAAGCGCGAACACCAACAACGGATGTTCGCGTTGAAATGACCATTAGAAATTCTTGTCCGCCGGACTCAATCCTGTACCGCCCTGAACAATTCTGAGTTAGTCAACACCAAAAATTTTGATCCTGAGTCAAACTGAATGCCGGCAAGTTTGTCTTTACCCATCTTTTTTAAGGAGCTCAGCTTTCCCCGGCCATGGATCATGTGGAAGATGTCATCCCCTATTTTCAGGTTGCCGATTTGTTCCTCGGTAAAGGGGTCACGTACGTAAGAAGGTATAGGCGAAATGAAAGGTAAGCGCTTTTCCTTGGGCGCTTCCTCTTCATGAGATGGGGTCTCATCCGCTTGGCTTATTCCCGATGAAGCGGTATCGGGTGTGGGCACGGATGGGCGACCAATGCCGAGGCGATAAAGAAATTCATGCCGGTCCTTCCGCGAATCAACGGCCTTGTTTAACGCCTCGGTCAACGCTTCGACTTCGCCTTGGACAGTGTCGATCCTCAAGGACTCATCGTATGACACCACGCCCAGCTGATGTGCATCGAACATCACAGATGATTTTGCATCTTTAATGACGACCACCGGAAGGTCAAAGACGTGTCGGACAGCCAGTGCATAAAGCGCGTTTGAATTGTTGCCGCTTATATCACAGATGACGATATCGCTGTCAACAAGTTGTTTCACAATGTCAAATGAGTCAGAATATACGGCAGCGTCGATCCGGGCCGGAAAATAGCCCGCTTTCCGGCAAGCGGGGACGACTATATAATCGTACACTCTGCCGATATGTCCATTCGGATAACCAGCCAGGTCGGCCGGAGGCATGATGATCAGGCAATTATTGTTCATTCTGATATGTTTTAAGTATTACTGCAACAAGTAAATGTAGTCTGAGGGCATGAAGTTAATAAAGTAATGATTATTATAAAGGAGTTCTGCACCGGAATGTAGTCGTCTCTCAAACTTACTTTCTAAATATGGTCAGTAATGCAATCGCTCCAATCTCTGTACGCAAGGCTAGGAGAAATGTCAACCCCAAAATTTCCCGCGTGGTGATTAAAGGAAGCTGTCTTCCCTTCTTTTATAGCTTTTGTAAACACAGCAGGTTGGCGGTACCAACCTGGATGTAATCACTAACAGCTTTCTTGTTTCCATACACCAAACCGTGAAAATCCTCGGAATACATAGCGGGCGGTTTATTAGCGATAAGTTTCCAGCAGCAACAACAGAACCAAGCGCTGCATTTACTTTGGAAGTCATGGCAACATTGTTATCCAAGGGGAAAGCACTCCATTTCATTTTTATAACCGGATCTTGCCCGGCGGAAAGTCCATTGTCTTTGCCATCATTAATCCTTTTTATTCCATTCAGTATCACGTTTCTCGTCTCTTCATTGAACCAGCGCAGACTTAGCTTTATAGTTGCTGAGGTTGGTATCATGGTGTTGTTGGTGACCCGAAGCGGGAACACCAACAATGGATAATGGATAGGACGGGAACACCAACAATGGATAGGACGGGAACAACAACGATAGATAGTTTCACGGTGTTGTTGGTGACCCGAAGCGGGAACACTAACAATGGATAATGGATAGGACGGGAACAACAACGATAGATAGTTTCACGGTGTTGTTGGTGACCCGAAGCGGGAACACCAACAATGGATAATGGATAGGACGGGAACACCAACAATGGATAGGACGGGAACAACAACGATAGATAGTTTCACGGTGTTGTTGGTGACCCGAA